>NZ_JBFBAJ010000003.1:342031-673381 GCF_040682215.1 Actinoplanes sp. NPDC051346
CGTGAGCCTACTCGTCGCGAGTCTGCTCGCCGCCGGGCCGCTCGCCAGTGGCGGACGAGAGACTTGATTCCGGAATGTCGGTAATCAGCGCGGCGAGGCCGTCGGCATCCAACAGGTCGGCCGGGCGCACGGTCACCCCGTCGCGGACGTAGTGGAAGCCGGCCCGCACCCGCGACACCGGCACCCCGGCCAGCGCCGCCCAAGCAATCCGATACGCCGCGAGCTGCACCGTCGCCGCGGCGGCATCGGCGGCTGCGGGGCGCCGGCCGGTCTTCCAGTCGATCACGTCGTAGCGGCCGCCGGGCTCGGCGAAGACCGCGTCCATCCGCCCCCGGATCACGACTCCGGCCACCGTGGTGGCGAACGGCACTTCGACCTCCACCGGCGTCCGTCCGGACCATTCGCCGGCCAGGAAGGCCTCTTGCAGGGCGGCCAGCTCCTCGTCGGCCGCCGCATCGTCGTCGGCGGCGCCGGGTAGTTCGTCGAGGTCGAGCAGCCGGACCGAGCCGAAGCGCCGCTCCAGCCAGGCGTGGAACGCCGTGCCGCGCCGGGCGTAAGGCGCGGGGCGATGAGGCAGCGGGCGGCGCAGGGAGCGGGCCAGCAGCTGCGAGTCGCGGCGCAGCACGACCAGCTGCGAGACCGACAGATGCGGCGGCAGGGCAACCTCGAGCGGGCCATCGCGCCGGGCCCGTTCCTCGCGCTCGGCCAACAAGAGCGTCGCCTCCCGCCGCCAGCGAGAAATGTCCGGATCCTCCCCCGAGCCGTCCCCAGCCGGCACTGCACCACCCGCAGCCGGCGCCACACCAGCCACGCCATCCCCAGCCGGCACCACACCAGCCGCAGCCGGCACCACACCAGCCGCTGACGAAACGCCGCCGGCCGCCGCTGACGGATCGCCTTGCTCGGCGAGTCCGACGAGGTCAGCGGCGAAGCCCGCCCGCGCGCCAACCTCCGCAGCCCCCTCCGCCAGCTCGACGAACGCCGCGGCGGCCTCCGGCGTAGGCGCCGCGATCATGCGCCGGATCAGGTCCGCCGCGGCCGCCATAGCCGGGCGGCGCGGCCCCAACGGGTCCGAGGGCCACTCCGCCGTGGCCACGAGCTCGGCCGAGGGGTTGGCCGCGTCGCCCGGTGGCTCCGGGGTCCAGTGTTCGACCGTGCCGGCTCCCTCGAGACAAGTAGCCCGGACCTCCTCCAGGAACACCGACGGGCCGCGGGGGCGCTTCACCGCGTCTCCCCACCAATAGCCCGACGCGAGCAGCAGCCTCCGGGGACGGGTCACCGCCACGTACGCCAGCCGCCGTTCCTCCCGTTCGTCGTGCTCCCGCCAGGCCCGGCCGAACGCCGCCAGGGCCGCGGCCGCGTCCTTCTGATCCGCCGCGGAGGACAGGTCGAGCGCCGGCAGGCCCGACGCGTCGCCGCGCAGGGGGAACGGCAGCACGCCGATGCCGCCCAGGTAGTTGTCGGAACCGCGGGTGATGCCGGGCCACACGTTCTTGGTGAGGCCCGCCACCGAGACGACGTCCCATTCCAGGCCCTTGGCCGCGTGCGCGGTGAGGATCTGCACGGCGCCCTCGATCACGTCGACCTGACCGGGGGCGAGGCCTCGTTCCTCCTCTTCGGCCGCGGTCAGGAAGGCGAGGAAGCCCGCGATGGTGCCGCCGTCGGTGTCACCCGCGTACCGGGCCGCGACGTCGCCGAGGGCGTCGAGGTGGCCGCGGGCCAGGCCCGCGTCGCCCGCGCCCCAGCCGCGGACGGCCACCTCCACGTCCAGGCCGATGGTGCGTTCGATGTCGGCGACGAGGTCGGGCAGCGGTTGGTCCAGGCGGTGCCTCAGCTCGGCCAATTCCCTGCTGTACGCCCGCAGCCGCGGATAACCCTCCTGCGAGAACTGCTGAGGCGCACCGAGATCGGCCATCGCCTCGACCAGCGTGGCGTCGTCAAGCCGGTCCCCGACCACCTGCTGGGGGTCGTCCCCGGTGGTGCCGGCGACGCGGGCCGCGGCGATGGCCCGCGCCCGACGGTGCAGCGCCACGAGGTCACGGGGACCGATGCGCCAGCGGGCGCCGGTGAGCAGTCGCAGCAGCGCCGCGCCGTCGGTCGGGTCGGCCAGCACCCGCAGCGTGCAGACGACGTCGCGTACCTCCGGGGTGTCGAGCAGGCCGCCGAGGCCGACCACCTCGACCGGCAGGCCCGCCGAGCGCAGCGCCTCCTCGATCGCCGGGATCTGGCTGCGGACCCGGACCAGGACCGCGCTGGTCGGCCGCCGCTCCAGCGGGATCTCGGCGGGCGCCGCCTCCGGCAGCCGGGCAGCCGCCCGCCACGCGGCCAGCATCGAGTCGGCGATCCACTGCGCTTCTTCCGCGTACGTATTAAGCAGCGCGCACGCGACCGTCCGCCCGCCGACGCGATCGGCCACCCGCTGGGCCGGGATGAGCTCGGCGACGCGGGCGCCGGCGGCGCGCAGCGGCCGCGACAGGGCGTTGGCGACCTGGAGGATCTCCGGGCGGTTTCGCCAGCTCCGGGTCAGGTTGAGCACCCACGCCTCGCGCCCGCCGGGCCCGGTGAACTCGGCCGGGAAGCGGTCGAGGGTGCCCGCCGACGCCCCCCGCCAGCCATAGATGGACTGGCACGGGTCGCCGACCGCGGTGACCGGGTGCCCGCCGCCGAAGAGCGCGTTGAGCAGCACCACCTGGGCGTGGCTGGTGTCCTGGTACTCGTCGAGCAGCACGATCTTGTAGCGCCCGCGTTCGATCTCGCCGACCTCGGGATGATCCCGGGCGACCCGCGCGGCGCGGGCCAGCTGGTCCCCGAAGTCCATCGCCTCGATGTCGAGTTTGCGCTGGTCGTAGAGGCGGACCAGAGGCAGCAGGGTCAGGCGCTGCTGCTGGCGGTGCAGTGCGTCGGTGACGTCCTTGTAGACCCGGCCGGGCAGCGACTGCACCTCGGCGAAGAAGCGGCCGGTCCAGGCGGCCAGTTCGTCCGGCGCCACGAGATGCTCGGCGAGCTCGCCGGCGAGCGCGAGCACATCGTCGGTCACCGTCCCGGGCGCGCGGTTGAGGCCGGTCATTTCTCCCGTGTACGAGCGTACGAGCGAGTCCACGATCTGCCATCTGGCGGCCTCGGTGAGCAGCCGAGCGGACGGCTCGTATCCGGCGCGCAGTCCGTGCTCGGTGACGATGCGGGCCGCGTACGAATGGTAGGTGGCGACCGTCGGCTCCCCGGCCAGCGCATCCTGCTGTCCGAGGCGGCGCACGAGCTGGCCGAGCCGGGTACGGACGCGGTGGGCCAGTTCGCCGGCGGCCTTGCGGGTGAACGTGAGGCCGAGAATCTGGTCGGGATGGGCGTACCCGTTGGCGACGAGCCAGACCACCCGCGACGCCATGGTCTCGGTCTTTCCGGAGCCGGCACCCGCGACGACCAGCAACGGTTCGACCGGCGCCGCGATGATCGCGGCCTGTTCCGGCGTGGGCGCGTGCAGCCGCAGCAGCTTCGCGAGCTCGACCGGCGTGTACCGGGGACCGGCGTCGGCACGCCGGCGCGGCCGAGGCGTCGCGTCGGTGAAAAGGCTCGGCTGGGTCATCGGATGTCCACGGGGTTCGGCGCTGTCGCCGGCGGTCGACGCAGCGCGAGGCTTGGCAGCCACCTGCGGGTCCACCCGCGCGATCTCATCGGCCGGCCGCCTCGGGGCCGGGCTCGACGACCTGGCGACCGTGGCCGCTGATCGGGCAGCTCGTCCGGACCGGGCAGACCCGGCACTTCGCGTTGGCGACCGCGGAGAAGGTGGCGGCGGCCATGGTGTCGGCGGTGCGGCGAACCATCGCATACGCCCAGTTGGGGTCCTCGGCCTCGGCGAGCGGCACCTGCAACTGCTCGCGCGCCTCCTTGCTCGGGCCGAGCTGCACCAGCGCCGCGCCCCCACTCTCGGCGCCCTCGCTCAGGGCGTCGAACGCCCCCGCGTCCACGGCGGCCTGGTAGCCGGCGAGCTGGGCGTGGTCCTCGACCTCCCCGGCGGAGACGGCGGTGCTCTTGCCGGTCTTGAGGTCGATGACCACCAGGCGGCCCTGTTCGTCGATCTCCAGGCGGTCGACCCGGCCCGTGAGCTGAATGGGCCGCGACTCGTCCCCGAGCCGCACGGTGAACTCATGTTCGATGGCCAACAGCCGGCGCGGATTGCGGGCAAGCCAGCGCAGCAGCTTGTCGACCATGCCCTGGGCACGTTCCTGCTCCGGACCGGCCAGCCACCGCGCGGCCAGCTCGATAGCGTCGAACCGGGCCGAGACGTACTCGACGAGCCGCTCGCGGTCGGCGTTCGCATCCTCGGCCAGCATGGCGGCGGCATGCACCAGGTTGCCCACACCCTGAGCGGGCCCCGCGGGCGCCGCGCCGCCATGGCGTTCGAGCAGCCAGCGCAGGCTGCACCGCAGCGCGCTCTCCATGGCGGACGGGGTCACCTTGACCGGCTCGCCCTCGTCGGCCAGCGGGCGGTCGTCGGAGAGCGGCTTGAGTCCCCACCACTCGTCGGGGTGGGCGCCCGGAACGCCGGCCTTGGCGAGCCGCGCCAGTTCGGCCGCCGCGGCATGCCGCCGGCCGGGCGCCGCATCCGCGGCGATGACGACGGTACGCAGCTCGGCCACCAGCGCGGCCAGGGTAAGCGCCCGCGGTGGCCGCCCCACCGGCACCTCGACCTCGACGCCGGCCGGCTCGGCACCCGCAGACTCGGCACCCACCAACTCGACGCCCGCGGACTCGGCACCCACCAACTCAACGCCCGCGGACTCGGCACCCACCAACTCAACGCCCGCGGACTCGGCACCCACCAACTCAACGCCCGCGGACTCGGCACCCACCAACTCGGCACCCACCGACTCAATGCCCGCCGACTTGGCACCCACCGACTCGGCACCCGCAACCGAGGACACAGTCGAGCCGGTCTCGGCCGCGCCCGAATCAGCCGGGCCCGCATCGGGGTGGCGCAGGTCGATCGGACCGCTACCTGGACCGGCCGGGCCAGGACCGGAACCCGCCGGCCCGGGACCGGAATCCAGCAAGCCGGAAGCAGGACCGGCCGGGCCGGGGCCGGCCTGACCCGGGTCGGAGCCGGCGTTGGCCGTGCCGGAGCCGGCGTTGGCCGGGCCGGAGCCGGCGTTGGCCGTGCCAGAGCCGGCGTGGGCCGGGCCGGAGCCGGCGTGGGCCGGGTCGGGGCTGGCCGGGTCAGGGCTGGGGTCGGGTGGGCTGGGGTCGGGTGGGCTGGGGTCGGGTGGGCTGGGGTCGGGTGGGCTGGGGTCGGGTGGGTTTCGCGGTGCCGGTGGGTCGCCGTCGCCGCGCTGGTCGGGTAGGGCCAGTTCGGCGAGGAATCGGCTCGGTTGTTCCTCGCCGTCGGAGCCGCCGACGCTCGCCGAGGCGACCGCCGTCACGACGAGGCGCTGCCGGGCCCGGGTGGCCGCCACGTAGAACAGCCGGCGTTCCTCGTCCAGCAGGGCCGAGGTCTGTCCGACGACCGCTGCCGCTCCCGAGGCGGCACGGCCGGCGATGATGTCGACCAGGCGTTCGGAGCCGAGGAGGCTGCCGCGCAGCCGCAGGTCGGGCCAGATGCCCTCCTGCACGCCGGCCAGCACCACCACGTCCCACTCCAGGCCTTTGGCGGCGTGCGCGGTGAGCAGGCGCACGGCCTCGCCCCGGTCGGCCGAGGGGGCGATGGAGTCGGCCGGGAGGTCCTGACCGAGGACGTGGTCCAGGAAGACCTCCGTGCGGGCCCCCGGCAGCCGGTCGACGAACCGGGCCGCCGCGTCGAAGAGGACCACCATCGCGTCGAGGTCGCGGTCGGCGGCCTCGGCCCGCCACTGGCGCGCACGGCCGCCCTCACCGCCGGGCTCGACGGGGGCGCCGCGGGTGCTCAGCGCATACCAGCGGTCGGCGAGGCCGCTGGCGTGCCAGACGGCCCAGAGCACCTGCTCGGCGGTCGCGCCCGCTTCGGCGGCGGACTCGCGGGCGATGGCGATGAGCCGGGCCACGTTCTGCGCGGGCATCGCCCAGCGTCGCTCGACCATGTCGAGGCCGGCCGGGTCGCGGATGGCGTCGACGAGCAGTTCGCCGGAGGGCCGCCGGTCACCGGCCGCCAGGGCGAGGGCGCGGAGCCCCTGCCGCAGCCGCCGCTCGGCCAGCGGATCGGCGCCGCCGAGCGGGGAGTGCAGCAGGGCGACCGCGGCCTCCTCGTCGAGGGCCTTCGGGTCGAGAGCGCAACGCAGCAGCAGGAGGAACGGCGCGACGGCCGGCTGCAGGTGCAGCGGCAGATCCTCGGCGTGGGTCACGGTGGGCACGCCCGCGGCGGAGAGCCCCCGCTGCAGGGAGGGCAGTTGCAGGCTGGTCGAGCGCAGCAACACGGCCATCCGCGACCACGGCACCCCGTGCAGCAGGTGCGCCTCCCGCAACGCGTGGGCGACGAAGGCGGTCTCGCTGGTCGCCGACCGAAATGTCCGCACCACCGCGCCCGGCGTGATCCCCGATCCGGCCAGACCACCAATGTTGGCCGGGCCGTCAGAGCCCCCCGAACCAAGGGAGTCAGCCCGAAAGCCGACCGGGGAAGCGGAGGACGCAGCGGAAGGCGCGGGGGCGGAAGGCCCGGCGGCGGAAGACCCGGCGGCCGAAGGCCCGGCGGCGGAAGACCCGGCGGCGGAAGACCCGGCGGCGGAAGTCGCGGAGGACGCGGCGGGTGCCGGGGAGACAGAGGACGCCGCAGTGGAAGGCCCGGCGGCGAGAGGAGGAGAGGCGGCGGAAGTCGCGGAGGGAGGCTGGAGCCACCGGTGGCCGGGTCGGCCGCGCATCCGGCGCGCGACCCGGCTCGTCGAAGTGAGCAGCGCGGATCCGGCGCGATAGCTCGTATGCAGCGTGACGGTCTCGGCGAGCGCCCCGGACGGCGTGCGGAAGCGGGTCGGAAACGCGCTGACCGCCTCCGGGTCGGCGCCGCGGAAGCCGTAGATCGAGGAATCCGGGTCGCCGAATGCCACGAGGGGCTTGCCGCCCCCGGCGATCAGCGACAGCAGCTCCATCTGGGCGGGGTCGGTGTCGGCCAGCTCGTCGACGTAGATGTGTGCGAGCCGGCGGCGTTCCGCCTCCAGCAGCGCGGGGTCGTCGCGGAGCAGGCCGGCGGCGGCCCGGACCAGCTCCGCCGGGTCATACGCCGTCGATCCCCGGGTGGTCACGTCGCGCAGCGCGAGCACCGCGACGTATTCCCTCAGGAAGCGTGCGGCGGCCGGCCAGTCGTCGCGGCCGACTCTTTCGCCGAGCCGGGCGAGCTCGACCGGGCCGATTCCCCGCTCGGCGGCACGCTGCATAAGGTCGCGCAGCTGTTGGGCGAACGCGCGGGTCGGCAGGGCCGGGCGTAGCGCCTCGGGCCAGTGCACGGCGTCGGGCACCGTGTCGTCGCCGACCGCTTCGAGCAGCTCGCGGATGATGAGGTCCTGCTCCGGGCCGGTCAGCAGCCGGGGCGACGGCTCACCGCGCTCGGTGGCGACGCGCCGCAGCAGGCCGAACGCGTACGCATGGAAGGTGCGCACCAGCGGCTCGTGGAATGTCGGGCCGGCGATCCGCGCCTCGATGCGGTCCCGCAGGGCCATGGCGCCCCGGCGGCCGAACGTCAGCACCAGAATCTTCTCCGGGTCGATTCCCGCCGCGATGCGCTCGGCGACCGCCTCGACGAGCACCGTGGTCTTGCCCGTGCCGGGGCCGCCGACGACCAGCAGGGGACCGTCGGTGTGCGCCACGACGTGCTCCTGCAGGGGGTCCGCGAGCAGTGCGGCCACGACGGGTGACCGGCGACGCACCAGCCGGTAGGCCGGCCGGCGCACTGCCGCGGGAGTCGAGGTCACGGCACCAATGAGACCACGCAGCTATGACAGAAAACCCGTCAGGGTTTGCCGACCGAGGCTCGTAGGCGTACGGGCATGGGCACCCGGTGCACCGCCGGATCCCGAGGCTCGCCGAGGAGCAGTTCCACGGCCTTCCAGCCGAGCTCGTAGTGCGGCAGCGCGATGCTGGTCAGCTGCGGGCGCAGCCAGGCGGCGAGGTCGGAGTCGTCGAAGGACAGCACCGACACGTCGTCGGGGATGGTCCGGCCCGCCTCGCGCAGCGCCTGGTAGGCACCGAGGGCGACCCGGTCGTTGAGGCAGATCAGCGCCTTCGGGGCGAGTCCGTCGGCCAGGGCCCGCCGCACCGCGTCGTACGCCGGTTCAGGCCACCAGTCGCAGTCGATGTTTCCGGCGAGCCGGATGCCGACGGCGCCGAAGCCTTCCCGGATTCCGGCGACGCGCTCGCGGCCGGCGAAGACGTGGTGGGCCGGCTTGCCGACCAGGTAGATGCCCTCGCGGTGGCCGGCCTCGACGAGGGTCCGGGCGGCGGCGCATCCGGCCGCGGACTCGTCCGGTATGACCGAGTGGTACGCCGGCCGCGCCGCCCGGGTCAGGCAGTTGAGCAGGACGACGGCCCGACCCTTGAGCTGTTTGGGCACCCGGACGTGGCGGGTGAACATGCTGGCGTACACGAAGGCGTCGACCTGCCGGTCCAGGAAGTCCGCGATGAGCTTCTCCTCGACGACCGAGTCGCCCTCGGTCTCACCGATGAAGAGCAGGTGGTCGTGCGCGACCGCCGCGGCGAGGCTGCCGTGGATCGCGCGTCCGGCGTACGGATCGGACGCGAGCGTGTCGGAGACCAGCGCGACGGTCCTGGTGACTTTCGTCCGCAGGCTTCGGGCCATGAGGTTGGGCCGGTAGTCCAGCTCCTGGGCCGCCCGGAGGACCCGCTGCCGGGCGTCTTCGGAGATCCGCATGTCCAGGTGGCGTCCGGCGAGGACGAAAGACGCCGTGCTGCGAGACACGCCGGCCCGCTGTGCGACCTGTAACAGGGTCGCCCGTTGCGGGGGCATGCCCCTGAGTCTTCCACGTGCGGTCGAAGCGCCCGACGGCGATACGCACCTTTCGCGAATCGTCCTAGCGCGGCCGAGATCGATAGGCCTTGACGTCCGTCCACGGCCGGAGCAGGGTCTAGCTAAACCCATCTAGCGCCAGGTGCCGGGCCTCCCCGCCGGCAGAGGCCTCGTCGTCGCGGGTCGCCGTGGGCCCGCGACGACGAGCACGAACGACACCCCCGACACCCGTCGCGTTCGTCGGGGTCAGAGCGTGCCTCGGCGCGCCCCCGCGTCGCCCGGCGGGCCGTCGAGGTCCCTGGTCACGCCGGGGGCGGGCGGGATGCCGAGGTCCCGGTCACGCCGGGGGCGGGCGGACTCCCGTCCCCGGCGTGACACCCGATCGGTCAGCTTTCGAGAAGCTCCCGGCGGGAGCGGGTCCTAGCGTGAACCACATGACGATTTCGCTGTCACACTGCTTTCTCATCGTCCACGACTACGACGCCGCCCTCGCCTTCTATCGGGATGTGGTGGGGCTCGAGGTCCGCAACGACGTCGAGTTCGAGGACAACCGCTGGCTGACACTGGGCGCCCCGGGCCGACCGGAGGTCGAGATCGGCCTGGAGATCCCCGGGTACTTTCCGCACACCTCGGAGGCGGATCGGCGCACCACCGCCGACCTGCTGGCCAAGGGACTGCTGCCGGGGATCATCTTCCGCACCGATGATTGCGACAAGACCTTCGAGAAGGTACGCGCCTCCGGGGCCGATGTGCTCCAGGAGCCCATCGACCAACCGTACGGTGTGCGGGACTGCGCCTTCCGCGACCCGTCCGGAAACATGGTGCGGTTCTCCCAAGGGTGAGTGGGCTCAGTCGGTGACGGTGCCGGTGACCGGCTTGAGCCCGGTGCTCTCCTCGAAGTGCAGCTCGACGAGTTCGTCGGGCTCGGCCGCGCCGTCGGTGATCGTCGGCACGGTGAGCTCCTTGGCGGTCTCGCCGGCCTCGACCATCGCGTACACGCCGAGCGGGGTCTGCGACAGCGGGCGCGACGGCTCCGGATCCTCGAACCCGAACTCCTGGAACCATCCGGGTTCGACGTCGGTGCTCGACAGCTCCGTGCCGGTGGCCGGCGTCTTCGGGCCGGCCCAGACGGCGATGGACGTCTCGGCCGGAGCCGACAGCGTGACTCGCCAGGCGAGCTTGCCGCCCTCGGCCACCCGCTCGGTCACTGGCGCGATCGAGAGGGTCGGCGCGGGGTCGTCGTCGAGGACCCGGACGCCGCCGGAGTAGGCGCCGACCACCAGGCCGCGTTCCGCCTTGGCGGCCAGCATCGTGTCCTCGCCCTGGCCGTGGAGCTTGTCGCCGCGCACCTTGACCGGGACGCGGATCGCCCGGTCGCCGGGGCGTACGGTGACCAGCCGCGACGTCGTCTCGAACGTCTCCGAGTGGGTGAGGAAGAGCCGGACCTGGCCGTGGCCACGCCCGGTGACCTTGACCGGGACGCTGTAGGTGCGGGTGCCGGAGTCGCCCTCGTCGACGGTGAGGGTGCCGAGGTCGACTCGGGGCAAGGAGGTCTGCCGCGGCGCGGGCGTTCCCGGCCGCCAGCCCCACGCGTCGATCAGCCAGGCCTGGCCGGCGGGGCCGCGCGGGACGAGTACGAGTTTCGCGATCTTGCCGCGCAGACCCTTGAGCGGCACGCGCACCTCGCGGGCCCAGTAGGAGGTGGTGTTGTCGCTGCCCGGCAGGCCGTCGACCGCCACCTCGCCCAGGGCCGTACGCCGCCCGTCCGGCCCGACGACGGCGACGCCGAAGCGAGTGCCGGTGGTGTTCGGCGGGACCATCAGGCGCAGCGCCAGGTCGCGGGCGCCGGCGACGGAGACCGGCCGGCGGGGTGCCAGGGTCAGCGGGGTGCCCGCCGCGGTCCAGTCGAGCCTCGCGGCGTAGCGGCCCGGCTCGGGCGTGGCGGTGAAGGGCACGAAGTGCGCCGAGCGCGCGCCACCGTCCGGGGCGACGCAGGCGTTGTTGGCGTCGTCGCTGACCTGGGTGCAGATGCGGGCGCCGCCGCCGGTCGTCACGGACTCGTCCGGGATCAGCGTCGGGGTGCGCTGCGCGCCGAGGGCGTGGCTGAGCACCCGGGCCGGGTCGGCCGAGGGCGCGCGGACGCCGCCGCCGTCGAGCAGCGGGCGCACCCGGTCGTCACCCGCGACGAACAGTCGCGCCGCGGCCGCGATGTACGTGGCACCGGCGGTCTGCTCCTGCCGCGCGGTGAGCCGCGTCGGCGTTCCCGGCGAGCAGACCGGGTCGTTCTCGCCGAAGAAGTCGTCCCACGACGGCGCCGCCGACTGCCCCGGCGTCCACTCGGTGTTGAAGAAGTTGTGGTTGGCGCCGACCATGTACAGCGAACTGTGCAGGGCGGCGCCGCGGCTGACGCCGCGGGTCTCGTCGACGAAGATCTGGCCCTGGAGGTCGGAGACGTCGCCGTCGCAGCCGGGCAGGATCGTCGCGGACGGCACGTCCGGCACCGGGTTCTGCCCGAAGATCGTCGGGCCGATGAGCAGCAGGCCGCGGATGGTCCAGCGCGCCTTGCCGCGATATCCGTCCTGGGCTGACGGCGGCGGGGTGAGCGTGTCCATCGCGGCCCGGCTCACGCCCTCACCGCCACGGGAGTGGCCCATGAGGAACACCTTGGACAGGTCGGCGCGGGGCGCGGAGCGCACGATCGCCGGTGCGCCGGCCCGGGCGGTGCCGGCCCAATCGGCCCACCTCGCGAGGTGCTGGCGCACCAGGGACGAGCGGGCCTGGGCGCCGCCGTCCTCGGCGGCGTAGTCCTGGCCGTTGATGCCGTTGGCCGAGATCGAGACGGTGATGTAGCCCTGGGAGGCCAGCAACTCCTGGGCCTGGAGGTAACCGCGGTGGCTCGGGATCGGCGCGGTGCCGGCCGGGCACGGCCAGTCCTGCGGCGCGTCCTCGTCGGCGCCCTTGAAGCAGACCGAGTGGCGTCCATGCAGGAAGAGCGCGAGTGGGCGCTTGCCTTGGGCGTTCCGCGGTGCGACCACGACGGCCTGCATCTCGACCTTCGCGGGGAAGTCGGGAAGCTTGACGCCGTCGAGCGCATACTCGCCGCGAACCGTCCGGTACGGGCCCTTGACGCCTGGGTCGACCGGGTTGGCGGCCTGGGCGGCCGGAACCTTGACCTCCGCCAGGGCCCGGCGGAGGGCCTGCGGCGCCGGGGCGTCCAGGCGCTTGCCGCCGGCGCGGACGGACAGTCCGTCGAGGCTGCCGACCCGGTCGAGGTCCAGGGTGAAGGTCCGCTGGTCAGGCTGGGGATTCGGGCGGCCGAGCAGCCGGTCGCCGGAGAAGAACTCGATGGCGGCGTCGCCCATCGGCACCCGCTTGTCCGAGCGCCAGGTCAGCTTGCCGCCGGCTACGGACCAGCCGTCGCGCGGGGCGGCGGGCTGGGATGGGGGCGCGGCCCAGGCTGGTGCGCCGGCTCCCGCTACCAGGGCCGTGGCGAGCGCGGCCGCGATGAAAATTCTGCGCATACGCCCATGCCTAGTCGATACGTGCAAATCAGTCGATGACCAGCTACCCGAGATTCTTACCGTCTGCTGACCAATGGCTGGATGCCCGTCCGTTGCTTCCGTCGGTCCCGTACAGCTGACCGTCGAGCCGCGCACAACGCGGGACGCGAGGCAAGGAGACAGGGATGACAGGCAGGAGCAGAGGGGCCGGCACAGCGTCGGGGAGAACCGCGCGCATCGCGATGGCGGTGGCGGTGCTCGCCGCGACCGGCGTCCTCACCGCGACGTTCGTTTCCAGCGGCGGCAAGGGCACCGCCGACGCGGCCACGGAGCTGAGCCAGTACGTGCCGATCGAGAAGGTGACCCCGGGCGTCCGTCCGCCGGCACCCCGCCGGGGCGCCTCCACCGGCCGGTTCGTCGTCAACTGCGGCACCAACGGCAACGGCAAGTTCAGCCCGGACAACCCGGTCGCCCAGCCGGGAATCTCCAACGGCGCCGAGCACGTCCACGACTTCGTCGGCAACCTCGCCATCACCGCGAACTCGTCGGACGCCGACCTGGCCGCCTCCGGCACCACGTGCCGCAACGGCGACAAGTCGTCGTACTTCTGGCCGGTGCTGCGGATCGATCCGGCGGTCCGCCCGGGTAGCGGCGACACCGGGCAGGCGCTGGCCAAGGCCACCCCGACGGTCTCCTGCCCCAGTGTCCGCGACCGGCTGGCCGCCGTGCCCGCCGGCACGAAGGCGGCCGTGGACCGCTGGACGACCGAACTGGACCGGCTGACCGCCGCCGCGAACGAGAAGATGAGCGCCAGCCGTGGCCGCGTCGACGCCGCTTTCAACGCCTCGGTCATCGACCCCCTGCGGAGCCGGCGCGCCCAGCTCATCACGGCGATCAGCAACAGCATCACCGGCGGCTCAGGATCGGCGCGGTTGGTGTCGCTCGTCGACTGCGACGTCAGCTACGACTCCATGCACGCCTTCATGGGCGGCAGCCACGCGAAGTCCGTGAGCGCCGCGGCCGCCGCGACGCCTCAGATCCAGTGCCCCGCCGTGCGCGGCCGGCTGCCCGGCGTGCCGGCGTCCGCTCTCGACGAGGTCAACCGGGCCCTGGCCGACCTGGATCGGCAGATCTCGGCGGCCGACCAACGCCTGCTCGCCACCCGTGGGCAGGGTGGCGCCGCGTTCGTGGACAACGCCATCCTCGGGCCGCTGAAGGCTCAGCGCACCGCGGTTCTCGACCGGATCGCGAACGCCATCGACCGCGCGGCCGCCCGGCCGCGAGGCCTGGAAGCAATGGCCGAGTGCACGCTCACCAAGCCTGTCGCCCAGAACGGGTCGACTCCCGCTCCGCAGCCGAGCTCTTCCGCCCTGCCCGAGCCCCAGGGCAGGAACCTGGAGCTGCCGAACAACACCGGACCCATTCAGCGGCCCCGCTCCGTGCTGATCGAATACCGCGGCAACGCCGCCGGCAAGGTCGTCGCCATGCCGAGGTTCCTGCGGGCGCTGACCGGTGACGCGAAGCCCACCAGCCGCGGCCCGGCCAACGCGCGCCCGGCCTGGACCTGCTCCGGTGTCACCGACCGACTCTCCGACAAGTACCCGATCTGCCCCTCGGGGTCCCAGGTGCAGCGCGTGCACGACTTCCCCGGCTGCTGGGACGGCAAGAACGTCGACAGCGACAACCACCGCAAGCACGTGGCGTTCGCCGACGCGGCCACCGGGGTCTGCCCGCGGGGCTTCCGTGCCATCCCGCAGCTGCGGATCACCATCTCCTACGACATTCCGCGGGACGTCCAGGTGCGCGGGCAGTTCGCGCTCGACTCGTTCCCCGAGGAGGACCACAACCCGTTCTCGGACCACGACGACTTCGTCAACGTCAACTCGACGAGGCAGATGAACAAGATCGTCGCCTGCGTCAACTACGGGCGTAGCTGCCGCTAGGACGGGGCACTGCGGACATACGGTCGTGTACCGCCCGGGCCTCGGGCGGTACACGACCGGTTCTTTGTCAGTACGGAAGGTCGCCGTCGGTGTAGATGTGGATGTTCACCAGCGTGTTGGTGGCGTTGTTGTTGGTCGCGCAGACGGTGTAGCTGCCCTGACCGGCGAAGGTGCCGAGCGAGGTGCGGCCCTCGTAGGCGAACCCGGAGATGGTGCCGGACGGCGTGCCGTAGACGAGCCAGCCGTTGCGGGTCACCTTGAACCTGGCGCCGGCGCCGGTTGCCTGCCCGTCGGCACGGACCTGATAGGTGGCGGTGTCCCTGGCGGTCAGGCACCGCTGTTCCCCGGGGCGGAGCGTGCCGCCCCAGCCCTCGGCGGAGGCGAAGGCCGCCTGGGGAACGACGGCCAGGGCCACTGCGGCGATGCCGGCGGCGAACGCCGCACGCCCGGCGTGACGGCTGAGGGCGCTGCGGTTCAGGTTGCGGATCATGGCGTACTCCTTGGGTGGTGGTGTGTCCTTGACGCCGATGACGCTAGGGGCGGCGAACATCCACAAAAAAGACCGTTCCGCGCCCGACCCACGCCCACTTTCCGCTCACTGCGCCCACCCCCTCGCGGGTCGGGATTTCGACAGACGCCGGGCCGGGAAGGGACGAGACTCGGGTCATGAGCACGCGGTTCGCCGACCGGGTGGCCACGGCCCGCCGCCAAGACTTCGTCGGCCGTACAGTCGAACTCACCGGTTTCGCGCAGCTGCTGGCCGGCGACGGCGGCGCGCTGGTCTGGGTCTCGGGCCCCGGCGGGGTGGGCAAGACCTCGCTGCTGCATCAGTTCGCGGACCTCGGCGAGCGGGCGGGCCGGCGGGTCGTGTGGCTGGACGACGCGATGCCGGACGGCGATCGACTCGTGGTGCTGGCCGATGAGGCGGTCGAGACGGAGCTCCTGGGTGAGCTGCCGGCCGACGCCGTGGTGGCCGTGGCGAGCCGGTCCGGGCCGCCGCTGCAATACCGCACCGATCCGGGCTGGTCGCGCGTGTTGCACCCGATGCCCCTGGTCAATCTCGATCCGGTGGAGAGCGGGATGCTGCTCGCCCGGCGCGGCGTACCCGCCTCGGCGCACGCCGACGCGATGGCGTTCACCCACGGCCATCCCCTGGCGCTGGCGCTGATCGCCGACGTACGCGCCCAGGACCGCGCGCCGGCCGCACCGGCCGGCGGGCCGGAAGTGGTCGCCACCCTGCTCGCCGCGCTCGTCGACGCGGTACCGAGCCCGGAGCACCGCCTGGCCCTCGACGCGGTGTCGCAGGTCGCCGTGACGACCGAGCCGTTGCTGGCCGAGTTGCTGCAACTGCCGGACGCGCACCAACTGTTCGAGTGGCTCCGCGGCCTGTCGGTGATGTCGGCGAGCGCGCACGGCCTGGTCCTGCACGACCTCGCCCGCGAGGTGCTCGCCCGGGATCTACGCTGGCGACACCCGGAGCTGCACACGACGATCCACCAGCGGGCCGGCGCCTACTACCGCCGCCGGTTCGCCGGCGCCACCCCGGACGACCAGCGCCGGATCCTGCTGGACTTCGCGTTCCTGCACCGCGACAACCCGGTGATCGGCGCGTTCCTGCAACAGTGCCCGGGCGGCGACCTGCGGATGGTGACCGCGGGGCCGCATCGGTGGCCGGCACTGAGCGCGATGGTGCGACGCCACGAGGGCGCCCCTTCGGCGGCGCTGTTCGACCACTGGTGCCGGCACCAGCCGGAGGCCGTGCACGCGGTGGTCGACGCCGACGATACGGCCGTGGGTGTGGCGGTGTTGCTGACCCTGCACGCGGCAAACCCGGCCGATCCGGCGACCGCCTCGGCGTTCAGACGCGCCGCGCCGGCACCCGGTGAAGCCGTCTCGCTGCTGCGGTTCTGGCTCGACGCCGAGGCCTATCAGCAGCCTTCCCCGACGCAGGCGCTCATCTCGCTGCACGCGGTACGCCACTACCTGATCACCCCGGGCCTCGGGTACTCGCTGATCTACCACGCCGATCCGGAGCTCTGGGCGCAGATGTGCGAGTACGTCGGCTTCACCCGCGCCGACGACGCGGACTTCACCGTCGACGGCCGCCGGTACGCCGGATTCGGCCACGACTGGCGCCGCATGCCGCGACTCGCCTGGCTGAGCATGCTCGCCTCGCGGGA
This sequence comes from Actinoplanes sp. NPDC051346, assembly GCF_040682215.1. Lineage (NCBI taxonomy): Bacteria > Bacillati > Actinomycetota > Actinomycetes > Micromonosporales > Micromonosporaceae > Actinoplanes > Actinoplanes sp. NPDC051346. The sequence continues at coordinate 358,572 of NZ_JBFBAJ010000003.1, forward strand.
GACCTCGGGCGAGCCGGTGGAAGCCGAGCCGTCGACCGCGTCCGGCCCGCTGGACCGGGCCGCCTTCACGGCCGCGGTGCGTACGGCCCTGCGGGAATGGGGCCGGGTCGACCGGCTGGCGACCAGCCCGCTGCTGACCAGCCGATTCCTCGCACGCTCCGACCACGGACGGACGGCCGAGGCGCTGCGGGCCGTCTTCGAACAGGCCGCGGCGACGCTGGCCGATTCACCCAGGGACCGGGCCGCCTACCGCGCGCTGCATCACACCTATCTCCGACCGGCGGGGACGCAGCAGGCGGCGGCCGATCTGTTGCGCCTGCCGATGAGCACCTACCGTCGCCACCTGGCCGCGGGAGTGGACCGGTTGACCGAGATCCTCTGGCAATGGGAGTCCGCGGCGGGACCCTGATCAGAGCCCCGACGCCCGCTCGATCGTGTCGAACGCGGCGTCGATCGAGGTCACCAGCGTGACCTGGGCCAGCGCCGGGCGGCGGACGAACGCCGTCTCGGTGATCTCGCCGAGCCAGGTCCACAGGCCGGCGTAGAAGCCGTCCGGGTCCAGGATCACGATCGGCTTGCGGTGCAGACCGAGGGTCGCCGTGGTCCACACCTCGAACAGCTCGTCGAGGGTGCCGAGTCCGCCGGGCAGGGTCACGAACGCGTCCGAGCGCTCGATCATGATGTTCTTGCGCTCGCCCATGTCGGTGGTGACGATCAACTCGTCCGCCGAGGTGTCCGCGACCTCGAGGTCCACGAGAGACTGCGGGATCACGCCCAGCGTGTGCGCCCCCGCGGCTCGGGCGCCCTCGGCGACCGCGCCCATCATGCCGACGCGGCCACCACCCGAGACCAACGAGTGACCGCGGGGCCCGAGGGCCTTGCCGAGGGAGGTGGCGAGATCGAGGTGCCTGGGGTCGAGGCTGCTGGAGGAGGCGCAGAAGACGCAGATCGCCGCCACGTCACCGCTTTCCGGCCGCGGACGCCGCCGCCTCCGCCTTCACGATCATCGCTACGGCCTCCGCCACGTCGTCGGTCACCAGGATCAGGTCCAGGTCCTGCTGGCTCACCTTGCCGTCCACGAGCAGCCGGTGCTTGATCCAGTCGAGCAGCCCGCTCCAGTACTCCACTCCCATGAGGATCACCGGGAAGCGGGTGACCTTGCGGGTCTGGACGAGGGTGATCGCCTCGAAGAGCTCGTCGAGGGTGCCGAAGCCGCCGGGCAGGACGACGAAAGCCTGCGCGTACTTGACGAACATGGTCTTGCGGACGAAGAAGTAGCGGAAGTCGATGCCGATGTCGACCCAGTCGTTCAAGCCCTGCTCGAAGGGGAGTTCGATGCCGAGCCCGACCGACATGCCGCCGGCCTCGGTCGCGCCCCGGTTGGCCGCCTCCATCACGCCCGGGCCGCCGCCGGTGATCACCGCGAGGCCGGCCTCGGCGAGAGCCGCGCCCAGATCCGCGGCCAGCACACACTCCGGGCTGTCCGGGGCGCTGCGCGCGGAGCCGAAGACGCTCACCGCCGGCGGCAGATCGGCGAGGGTGTCGAAGCCCTCCACGAACTCGGAGAGGATGCGCAGGGCCCGCCAGGCGTCCTTGGTCTTCCACTCGCCACGGTGGTGGGAATCGAGCAGCTTCTCGTCGGCCGTGCTCGGCGGAATGGATTCACGCCGCAGCGTGACGGCGCCGCGATGACGCTCCTGGGGTAAGCGGCTTCGACCGGGTGAGCTGTCCGTCATGGCACCCACGGTAGTGCGGACGGTCCGTAACCGGTGAATATCCGGTTGGGTTTCGCCAAGAGGATTGCGGCGTCGCGGCCTTTTTGCCAGATTGAAGCCACGGACGGTAGCTCTGCGACCTCTGTACAGTGACAGACCCGCACGCTATCGACCCGCACGGCAGGCACGGCGTCCGGCTCCGGCCGGGCATCTCGGCGAAGGAGCCACCGTGATGACCCGTTACGAGCGAATGAAGATGCAGCGTCGCATGCAGAGGCGCATCCGCCTGGTGGTCGAGGAGCGCCGCATCGCACTCGCCCTGCCGCCTCCGGCGGCGGATCCGACCCTCGACCCCGAGACCACCGTGGAAATTCCGCGCGCTACCCAACCCTGACCATCAGTACGCCGCCAGCCAGCGATGCAGCGTGGCGGCACCGTCCCTGATCTTGCCGATCTCGACATGCTCGTCCGGCGCGTGGGCGAGCTGGGGATCGCCGGGACCGTAGTTCAACGCCGGAATGCCCAGCGCCGCGAAGCGGGACACGTCCGTCCACCCGAGCTTCGCGGCCGGCTCCGCGCCCACCGCCGCGAGGAAGTCCCGCGCCGGCGCCGCGTCGAGCCCGGGGAGCGCGCCGGGCGCCGAGTCGGTCACCTCCAGGTCGAGGCCGTCGAAGACCTCGTGCAGGTGGGCGAGAGCCTGTTCCGGCGTCCGATCGGGAGCGAACCGCAAATTGACCTCGACCGAGCAAACGTCGGGCACCACATTGCCGGCGACGCCCCCGGAGATGCGCACCGCGCTGAGACCCTCACGGTATGTGCACCCATCGATGGTTACTGTCCGCGCTCGATAGTCCTCGAGCCGCCGCAATACGGCACCGGCGGCGTGAATGGCGTTCACCCCGCGCCAGGCCCGTGCGGTGTGCGCGCGGCGCCCCCGCGTACGAACGACGGCTCGCATCGTGCCCTGACAGCCGGCCTCGACCACGCCGTACGTGGGCTCGAGGAGCACCGCGAAGTCGGCGGCGAGCCACTCCGGACGGTGCTTCGCCACCAGGTTCAGCCCGTTGAACCGGCTCTCGATCTCTTCCGCCTCGTAGAACAGAAACGTCAGGTCGTAGCGGGGGTCGGGCAGGGTGGCGGCGAGGTGCAGGGCCAGGGCCACGCCCGACTTCATGTCCGCCGTACCGCAGCCGTAGATCAGATCGTCGACGACGGTCGACGGGAAGTTGTCGTTGAGCGGGACGGTGTCGAGATGCCCGGCGAGCACGACCCGCTGCTCGCGGCCCAGGCCCGTACGCGCCATCACGGTGTTCTGGTGACGATCGACGCTCAGGTGCGGAGCCTGCCGCAGAACCTCCTCGACACAGTCCGCGATGACCTTCTCGTCAAGCGAGACGGACTCGATGTCGACCAGGGCGCGGGTGAGCACCACCGGGTCGACGAGCACGTCGGAGGTGAGCGGATTGGCCATGAGCCGCACAGTACCGTCCGAACGTGAAGCACCTCCCCTAGTAGGGTTCGCGGTGTGAGTAGCGCGATCTCGACCTCGGCCGCCTGGGGCATCGGCCTCGCCACCGTCGCCTCCGACGGGACCGTCCTCGACACCTGGTATCCGGCCGGACACCTCGGCCTCGGAGAGCTGCCCGCCGAGCCGCCCACCCTGCCGGCCGGCCTCGTCGGCCCGAAGGCGCTGGCCGGGCTCTCGACCGCCGAGGTGCGCGTCGAGGTGTCCTCGCTCGCCGACCCGATCAAGGACGCCTCGGACGCCTACCTGCGGCTCCACCTGCTGTCGCACCGGCTGGTCAGGCCGAACGAGCAGAACCTCGACGGCATCTTCGGCATGCTCGCCAACGTCGCGTGGACCTCCGCCGGCCCGTGCCCGCCGGACCGGGTCGACGAGCTCCGCCTCATCGAGCGTGCCGCCGGCCGCCACCTGAGCGTGTACGGCGTCGACAAGTTCCCGCGGATGACCGACTACGTGGTGCCCTCCGGGGTCCGCATCGCCGACGCCGACCGGGTCCGGCTCGGCGCCCACCTGGCCGCGGGCACGACCGTCATGCACGAGGGCTTCTGCAACTTCAACGCCGGCACGCTCGGCGCGTCCATGGTCGAGGGCCGCATCGTGCAGGGCGTCGTCGTCGGTGACAGCTCCGACGTGGGCGCCGGCTCGTCGATCATGGGTACGCTCTCCGGCGGCGGCAAGGACAAGGTCTCCATCGGCGAACGCAGCCTCCTCGGCGCGAACGCCGGCATCGGCATCTCGCTCGGCGACGACTGCGTGGTCGAGGCCGGCTGCTACATCACGGCAGGCTCCAAGCTGACCCTGCCCGACGGACGCGTGGTCAAGGCCCGCGAACTGTCCGGCGTCGACGGCCTGCTGTTCTGGCGCAACTCGGTGACCGGGGCGCTGGAGGCACGGCCTCGCAAGGGCACCGGCATCGAGCTCAACGCGGCGCTGCACGCCAACGACTGACGCTTGACCCTCGACCTTGTCGAGGCCGCAGAGTCTCGAGCTGTGGAGAGCGAGATGTACGGCATCGGCGAGGTCGCGCGGGCCAGCGGCCTGGGCGTCAGCGCCCTGCGCTTCTACGACCGGGCCGGGGTGCTGACCCCGGCGGAGGTCGATCCGGCCACCGGCTACCGGCGCTACAGCGGGGAACAGATCCTCGCCGCGCGCCTGGTGGCCGGGCTACGCCGGGTGGGCATGCCGGTCGCTGACATCGCCCGGGCCGTCGCGGAGCCGCACCGGGGTCCCGCCGTGCGCGAGTTGCTCGACGAGCACCTGCGCCGGCTGGAAGACGGTCTTGCCGATGCCCGCCGTGAGCTCTCCCGGCTCCATCGCCTGCTGGACCTTGAGGAGAGCACCTTGACCCGCATCACCCTGCCCGCCGCCGCTCTGGTGGCCGCGCTCGACGCGGTGCGCTTCGCCGCCTGCGCCGACCCGGACCTTCCCATGATCAACGGCGTTCTGTTCGAGGCCGGTCCCGACGGCCTGACCGTCGTGGCCACCGACCGTTACCGGCTCGCCGTCGCCGAGGCCGCCGGCGCCGTGTCGGGTCCGCCGGTCCGGGTCGTCGCCCCACTGCCGTTCGTCGACGAACTGCGGGCAACGCTGACCGGCACGGTCACGCTCGACTTGAGCCCGTCCGCCCTCACCGCCGAGACGCCCACACGCACGCTGACGGCCGCGCCGCTGGACGTGGACTTCCCCGACCACCGGCGCCTCGCCGGGCCGGCCGCGCCGGGCTCCCGGCGGATCACCGTCGACGTCCCGGCACTGCGGGTCAGCCTCGGCCGTGCCGCCACGGTCACCCGCGAGCACAAGGGAGTCGGGTACGACGTGGCGGTCCTGACCGTTGACCCGTCCGGCGGCGTCGGGCTGGCGGACGAGGATGCCTGGGCCGCCGACGAGGAGGCCCACGTGGCGGTCAACCGGGACTTCCTGCTCGAAGCGCTGGACGCGGGCGGAGCCGGACAGTTGGTCTTGGAACTCGACGGCCCGATCGCCCCCCTGGCGATCCGCGCCGCGGGCACCTACTCGATCCTGATGCCGGTTCGCCACTGACCATCACCGGACATGACACCGCCCCGGTGCGCCGTTGGGTGGCGTACCGGGGCGGGGTCGGTGGGTCAGTTGGTGGTCGGCCAGTTGTTGGCGGCCCAGACGCCGCCGGTCCAGGAGCGCCCGGTCCAGCTGCGCCCGGTCCAGCTGCGGCCCGTCCAGCTGCGTCCGGTCCAGCTCCGGCCGGTGAACGCGGCCTGGTGCGCCGTCCAGTCGACGCCGGACCAGGCGGAGCCCGTCCAGGTCGTGGAGGCCCAGGACGTGCCGTCGAAGGCCGTACCGGTCCAGACGCTGCCGTTCCAGGTGCCGCCGTTCCACGAGGTGCCGTCGAGCGCCGTCTGGCTCCAGACTGCCGGGTTCCACGGCTGGCCCATGATGTCCTGCTCGCCGGTCAGGTCGTTTCCGGTGATCGGGTCGGTCAGGTGGGCGGTGCCGCGGGACTGCTCGAGGGAGCCGGTGCCGAGGGACGCCTCGTGGGTCTGACTCGCCTGCGGGGTCGCCGCGTCCGCGGCCGCCTTGACGTCGAGCTGACCGGCGCCGCGGCCGACGGGGTCGGCCTCCGGCATGTCCTGCGCGGTGCTGACCAGGAGCTCCTTGACCTGGTCCGGCGTGAGGTCCGGCCGCTGCTGCAGCAGCAGGGCGGCGGCGCCGGAGGTCACGGCCGCGGCCTGCGAGGTGCCGCTGCCGCGGAAGAAGCGCTTGGCCGAGTCGGTGGGGAGCTGACCCTCGGGGAACTCGGTGTCGATGTACGAGCCGGGGTCGCGCAGTGAGACCACCGACTTGCCGGGGGCGACGAAGTCGGGCGCGCGGCCCTCGCTGCCGCGGCTGCTGAACTCACCGACGATGTCGTCGGTGCGGGAGTCCGTGCCGTTCTGGTCAGCGCCGCCGACCGCGATCACCGTCGGGTTCATCGCCGGCATGGCCAGGCGGGAGGCGGACTCGCCATCGTTGCCGGCGGCCACCACCACGACGATGCCCTTGCGCCATGCCGCCTCGACCGCGTGCGACAGGGGGTCGTAGCGGGGGTCCTGCAGCGAGTCGGTGCCGTAGGACAGGTTGATCACCCGGATGTTGAGGCCCGGGTCGTCGCGGTGCGCGACCGCCCAGTCGATCGCCGCGATGACCTGGGAGACGTCGACCGCTCCGTCGGCGGCGGCGACCTTCAGGTTGACCAGGTGGGCGCCGGGGGCGACGCCGACGAAGTACCGCGAGTCCTTCTCGCTTCCCTCGGCCACCTCGGGGTCACGCCCGGCGATGATGCCGGCCATGTGGGTGCCGTGGCCATAGGTGTCCAGGTATCGCAGATCGTCCGTCTGCGACTCCAGCGACAGGTCCGGACCGTTGATCACCTTGTCGGCGCCCGCCAGGCCCTTCACCGGGGTGACGCCGCTGTCGATCAACGCGACACCGACACCCTCGCCGGTGATCTTGCGGCCCAGCGCGTCGGTCCTGCTCCATACGTCGTGGACGCCGGCCCACTTGTTGATGCTGTAGAGCGAGTGCGCGTCCTGGTCCGCCAGCCACTCTTCGCTGAGGAAGCTCGACCTCACCGGCTGCGGGGGTGTGGCCGATACCGCCGATGCCGGCGCGGCTCCCACGACGGTGGCACCGAGCGCCCCCGACAGGATTCCGACCAGCCAGCGACGCGGCCCACGACTGCTTACCATCTACGCTCCCGAAAAGTAACCGGATCAACTGGTTGCATTGATCGGTTGTTTCCGCCGCCGTGCGAGCCGACTTTCGGGTTTCCGTGGCATCCGTTCGGTCAGCCGGACCTACCCGACCAGAGATCGGACACCGTTCTTTCCGGCAATGCTTCACAAAACGCTCCAACGGCCGACGAGTAGTACGAGAAGCCACGTTGTGACGGACGGGAAGGAGCGTGCCGGGGTGACGCCTGCGCCCGTCGACAACACCCGTCCCGGCTCGACCAGCGCTGCCACACCGCGGCAGCGGCTCTCCTGGCGAGCCCCGGACGGTCGCGTACTGGCGATCGCCGTCGTGCTGGCCCTGGTCGTCACCGGGGTGCAGGTGCTGTGGGCGCGCGACCAGCCGCCGCTGTCCGCGAGAGCGGCGTTGATCCTGCTTGTCCTGGCCGCGCTGTTCGCCTGCGCCGAGCGGTTCGTGGTCGTGTTCCCGGTCCGCCGGGGCGCGCACACCATCAGCCTGAGCGAGATTCCGCTCGTCCTGGGCCTGATCTGGTGCGCTCCGGCGGCGATCGTGCTGGCCCGCATCCTGGGCGGCGCGATCGGCCTGCTCGGCTTCCGCCGCCAGCGCGGGGTCAAGCTGCTGTTCAATCTCACCCTGTTCGCCACAGAGGCCACGGTGGCCACGGCTGTGTTCCGGCTCATCGCCGGCCCGGCTCAGGAGTTGGCACCGCGCGGCTGGGTGGCGGCCTACGCCGCGATGATGGTCGTGGACGTGATCTCGATCGTGCTGGTCACCATGGTCATCGCCCTGCACGACGACAGCCAGGAGTGGCGGCGCCTCGTGACCGCCGACATCAAGAGCCTCGTCCAGGTCCCGATGGTGACCGTCACCACGACGCTGGCCCTGATCGCGGCCATCGTCATCAGGAACCAGATTCTCGCCTCGATCCTGCTGGCGATCCTGTCGTACGCGATCTACCAGGTCTTCCGCCGGTACGCCCAGCAGACCCAGGGCCACGCGCAGGTCGAGCAGCTCTACGCCTTCACCCGCTCCCTCGACGGTTCGCGCGACCTGCACACGGTGATCGACACCGTGCTGTCCCGGGTGCGCGACGTGACCCGGGCGGACACCGCGGAACTCGTCGTCACGACCGGCGCGGCGCCACCCCTGCGTTTCCGCCTCTCCGCCCAGCAGCCGGTCCTGACGAGGCAGGGCAACGGGTCCGATCCGTCGACGTGGTGGTACCCGGCGATGGACGGTGAGCCGGTGCTCCTGGCTCCGTCGCGCACGCAGGGCGGTGACGACGGCCGGCCGGTCGACGGCATGGCCGTCCCGGTGGCGATGGACCGCGGCGCGGCCGTCCTCATGGTCTACGACAGCCTCGCCGACATCGCGACGTTCACCGCCGAGCACCTGCGGATGTTGCAGGCGTTCGCCGCACACGCCGGGGTGGCGCTGACCAACATCGCCCTGGTGGACCGGCTGCGCCACAGCAGCCTGCACGACGCGCTCACCGGCCTGCCGAACCGTCGCATGCTGCTCACCGATCTGCGGGACGCCATCGAGTCCGGCGTCTCGACCTTCGGCACCGTCGGCGTGCTGCTCCTCGACATCGACCGCTTCAAGGAGATCAACGACGCCCTCGGCCATGACGTCGGCGACGACCTGCTGCGTCAGATCGGCCAGCGGATGCAGACGTCGTTCGCGGACCGGGGCACGGTCGCGCGCCTCGGCGGCGACGAGTTCGCCGTCATCGTCGAGAACTGCCAGTCCGCGCGGGACGTGCTCGACGCCGCGGAGGAACTGCGGCGCATCGTGGAGCGGCCGGTGCCCGTCGGCGATCTCACCCTCACCACCCAGGCCAGCGTCGGCGTCAGCTTCGCCCCCGACCACGGCCTCGATCCGGACCGCCTGTTGCAGCGCGCGGACGTCGCCATGTACGCCGCCAAGCACGCGCGGGCGGGTGTCCGGGCGTACCAGGCCGAGGACGACCTCAACACGCCTCGCCGGCTGACCCTGATGGCCGAACTGCGCTCGGCCATCGAGGCCGGCGGCCTGAGCATCGCCTACCAGCCCAAGGTCGATCCGGAGGACGGTCGGGTGCTCGGCGCCGAGGCGCTCGCGCGCTGGCATCGACCCGACGGACCGGTGCCGCCGGACGAGTTCATCCCGCTGGCCGAGCACGCGGGGCTGATCCCCGCATTGACCCGGTTCATCCTCGACACCGCGCTGGCGGCGTGCGCGCAGTGGCGCGGCGGCGGGCGGGATCTCTCCGTGGCCGTCAACCTGTCGCCGCAGATCCTGACCGATCCCAACCTCGCGGACGACGTGTCGCGGGCGCTGCGGCGCCACCGGCTGCCACCCATCGCGCTGACCCTCGAGATCACCGAGAACGGCGTCATGGAGGATCCGGCGCGCAGCATGCGCACCCTCGACGCGCTGAACGCTCTCGGCGTCAAGCTCTCCATCGACGACTTCGGCACCGGGCACTCGTCGCTGGGCCGCCTGGCCGAGCTGCCCATTCACGAGATGAAGATCGACAAGAGCTTCGTACGCGGCCTTACCACCGATCAGACCCGGCGTGCCGTGACCGACGCCGCGCTGCAGCTCGGCCGTACGCTCGGGCTGATCGTGGTCGCCGAGGGTGTCGAGGACGAAACCGAGCTCGAGTACCTGAGGCGACACGGCTGCGGCGTCATCCAGGGCTATTACATCTCCCGCCCGCTGCCGGCCGCGGAGTTCGCCGACTGGCTGTCCGGGCGGCCCACAGCGCACCTGCCGGAGCTGGAGGTCCGAACCGCCGACGCGTAGTAGGATGCTGCACTGATCTTCATCGTTCCCCCCGATAGAGCCGGCTCTCAGTCCTGAAGCCCAGATGCCGATCAAGAGTTAGTGACGCCAGCCCACCGGCAGGCGCAGACGCGGCCCCGGGCAGGTTGCCTTGAGTACAGACGAACGCTTCCCCAGCGGAAGCGGCGCGGGTGAGACATCCGCGACACGCGTCGTCGCTCAGCACGAACCGAACGGACATTTGGCCCCTTCGGGCACTTTCGTCGATCCGGTTACCGAACCACCACGGTTTCCCGAGCGGAAAGCCGTCGCGATCCGTGCCGCCACCACGTCCGCCGATCGGGGACGGTCACCGCTGCGCCGGGCGATGCCCGTCTACCTCACCGCGACGCTGTGCCTGGCAGCCGTCTACCTGTTCGTCCCGGCGCTGTTCGTCGTCGCCTGGGCCTTGATCGTCCTGTCGTCGCTGACCGCCTTCGCCGTCGGCATCGCCCGCAACAAGCCGCGGCGGCGGCAGCCCTGGCTGCTGCTGGCGGCCGGCTATCTGACCCTCGCCGCCGGCACCGTGGTCGCGCTGGTGCTGGTGCCGCCCGGCCAGTTCCCGTCGCTGGCCGATCCCGTCTTCCTCGGCGGCTCGCTGCCGCTGCTGCTGGGCGGCCTGATCGGACTGACCCGATCGGGTGCGCGCTTCCCGGATCGGGCCGGCATGCTCGACGCGGTCATCCTCACCACCGGTGCGGGCTTCCTGGCCTGGACGTTCCTGATCAACCCGTTCCTGCAGGACCCCACCCTCAGCCTGCTGGAGAAGGCGGTCTCGATCGCCTATCCGCTCAGCGACGTGCTCACGCTGGCCATCCTGGCCCGGCTCGGCCTGGCCGCGGCGCGCAACACCAGCATGGTCTTCCTGCTCGCCTCGGGCGCGGGCCTGCTCACCGCGGACGTCCTGTACGGGCTGATGCGCCTCGAAGGCATCTGGCAGCTGGGCGGCCCGATCGACCTGGGCTGGCTGGTCTTCTACATCGCCGGTGGCGCGGCCGCGCTGCACCCGTCGATGATCCGGCTGACCGAGCCGCACGTGCTGACCCGTACCCAGATCTCCCTGCGCCGCGGCGTCCTGACCGTCGCCTCCCTACTGGCGCCGGCCGCGCTGCTGGTGCAGGCGCTGCGCGGGCCGGTCCTCGACGGCATCCTCATCGCGGTCGTGTCGGGGGCGCTCATCCTGCTCTCCCTGGCGCGCATGTCGGCCGTCGCGGGCAACTTGCGCCAGACCCTTGCCCGCGAGCGGGAGCTGCGCGAGGCCTGTGAGGCTCTGCTCGTCTCCACCTGCGTCGAGGAGACCGACGCCGTCCTGCGCCGGTCGGTCGGCCGGATGCTTCCTCCGGGTACGGAGCACCGCGTCGTCCTCGAACTGCACCGCGAGCCGGTGGTCGCCGCCGCCCAGAACCTCACCGGCGGGCTGGAGCTTCGGTACGTCGTGACGCTTCCTCCCCAGGTCGCGGAGCCCCTGGCCCGCTTCGAGCTGGCGCTGCACTGCCGCCTGGCGGTCGGCGACGCGCGGATCGGCGACCTGTTCGTCGGCGCCGACGAGCCGGCGCTGATCGGGTTGCAGGAGGCCGTGCCGGTACTGGCCGGACAGGCCGCCACCATGATCGACCGAATGCGGCTGAACCGGGAGATCAGCCGCCGCGACAGCCAGGCCTACTTCCGGACGTTGGTCCTCAACGCCACCGAGGTCATCGCGATCGTCGACGAGGACAACCGCGTCACGTACGTGAGTCCGGCGGCGGAGCAGGTCGTCGGGACGGCGGACCTGGTGGGCAGCGACCTCCTCGAGATCATCGACGAGGAGGACCGCGACGGGGTCCGCGACCTGCTCGACGCCACCCGGCGCGGGAAGGCGGGCGAGGGCCTCAACCAATGGCAGGTACGCCGTACCGACGGCACCCTGATCTGCACCGAGGCGGTCATCGGCGACATGCGCGAGGAGCCGGGGGTCAACGGGCTCGTCGTGACCCTGCGCGACGTCACCGAGCGGCAGCGGCTGGAGCAGGAGCTGATCGCCCGCGCGTACGTGGATCCGCTCACCGGCCTGGGTAACCGGCTGCGGTTCGCCGACGACGTGGCGGCGGCCGTCGGCGACCGGCGCGACGGCGCCTGCGGTGTCATGATCATCAACCTGGACCGGTTCCGGGTCGTCAACGACACGATGGGCCCCGAGGTCGGCGACGAGCTGCTGATCGCCGTGGCGAAACAGCTCTCCGCGGTGTTCGCCGGCCGGGGCACGGTGGCCCGGCTGGGCGCCGACGAGTTCGGCGTGCTCATCGAGGACGCGCCCGACGTGGCCGACATCGAGCGGCTCGCCGAGCAGGTCGCGAGCCTGTCCGCCGAGACGTTCCACGTCGGCGGCAGCCTCGTCGCCGCGCACCTGCGGGCTGGGGTCGCCACCACCGCCGACGCCGGCACCGCGAAGGATCTGCTGACCCAGGCCGACGTCGCGCTGGACACCGTGCCGTCGAGCGGCGGCCGCCGCTGGCGACGCTACGAGGCGTCGCTGCATGCCGAGGTTCTCGACCGGATGCAGCTGCGCACGGATCTGGACAGGGCGTTCGCCGAGGACGCTTTCGCGCTCAACTACCAGCCCATCGTCGAGCTCGGCGAGGCGCGTACGGTCGGCTTCGAGGCGCTCCTGCGGTGGCCGCACCCGGAGCGCGGCATGGTGTCACCGGCGGTCTTCATCCCGCTGGCCGAGGAGTCCGGGCTGATCGTGGAGCTGGGCGCCTGGGTGCTGCGGACCGCGGTCGCGACCGCCGCGGACTGGCATCGCCGGCACCCGGACGACACCCCGTACGTCAGCGTGAACGTCTCCGTGCGCCAGTTCCGTTCGCCGGACTTCGTGGACCAGGTGTTCGCCGAGCTGAGCCGGTCGGGACTGCCCGCGCACCTGCTCACCCTGGAGATCACCGAGAGCCTGCTGCTGGGCGAGCACGACCAGATCCACGCCGACATCGCCCGGCTGCGGGCCGCCGGGATCAAGATGTCGATCGACGACTTCGGTACGGGGTATTCGTCGCTGAGCTACCTGCACCGCGTCCCCGTCGACACCCTCAAGCTCGACAAGTCCTTCGTCGACACCATCACCGGCTCGCCACAGCAGCTCGACCTGGTGCGGGGCATCATCCAGCTCGCCGCGACACTCAACCTGGACGTCGTCGCCGAGGGCATCGAGACGCAGGACGAGCACCGCCTGCTGATCGACGCCGGATGCCGCCTCGGCCAGGGATTCCTTTTCGCCCGTCCGATGACCGAGGAGGACGCTGGCCGGCTGATCGACCGCCGTCGGTGAGCATCTGATCACAGATGCGACCGTTGCCGAACGAGGAGTGGATCTATCCGCCTAGCATCGCCGCATGGTGCCCATCTCGCCGCCCGCGTCGTCCCCCGCCGCCGACGCCGCCTATCGCAGTGTCTCCGAGCTCACCCGGGCGGGTCTCTGGGATCAGGTCATCGACGAGGTGGACGGACGCCGCATCCGCATCGGCGACCGCTGGCACGTCGACTGGGCATCGTGCAACTACCTCGGCCTGGACCTCGATCCCGAGATCATCGACGCCATCGACGTCCAGGTCCGGCGCTGGGGCACCCACCCGAGCTGGTCCCGCATGCTCGGCAGCCCGCGCCTCTACCCGATGATCGAGGAGCGGCTCGCCGCCCTGCTCGGCGCCGAGGACACCCTCCTGCTGCCCACGATCAGCCAGATCCACCTGTCGGTCATCCCGGCGCTCGCGGGCACCGGTCACATCCTGCTCGACTCCCGCGCCCACCGCACCGTCTACGACGGCTGCGTCCACGCTCGCGGGCTCGGCGCCACCATGCGCCGGTTCCGCACCGAGGATGCCGATCACCTCGCTGAGCTGCTCCGCGAGGTGCCGGCCGGGGTCACCACCCTGGTCTGCATGGACGGCGTCAACAGCATGACGGGCAACACCCCGGACCTGCCCCGCTTCGCGGCCGTCTGCCGCGAGTTCGGCGCCACCCTCTATGTCGACGACGCCCACGGCTTCGGCATCATCGGCGAGCGCGGACCCGGCGATCCCACCGCGTACGGTCGCCGCGGCAACGCCGTGGTCCGCCACTACGGGCTCGGCTACGACAACATCGTCCTCGTCGGCGGGTTCTCCAAGGCGTACTCGTCGCTGCTCGCCTTCGTCGCCTGCCCGACCGCTGTCAAGGAACACCTGAAGATCACCGCGCCGCCCTACCTCTACTCCGGCCCGGTGCCGACGGCGGCCCTGGCGACCGCGCTGGCGGGCCTCGAGGTCAACGACGTCCGCGGCGACGACCTCCGCGACGACCTGTACCGCAAGACGCAGCGGGTGCTCGACCATCTCGCCAGCCTCGACGTGCAGACGCCGAACGCCTCGGGCTATCCGCTGATCCAGGTTCCGCTGACGAACGCGGAGGACCTGACCGAGGTGGCGCACACGCTGCTCGACCACGGCGCGTACGTGACGCTGGCGCCGTATCCGGGGGTGCCCAAGGATGAGGTGGGTTTCCGGATCCAGATGACCTCGGCACACACGGATGAGCAGATCGACGACCTGCTCAAGACGCTGACCGCCCTGGGTACGCCGCTTCTGCGCCGCTGCTGAGGGATGACGGCGAACGAGGGCCGCCGGCGAGCCGGCGACCCTCGTCACGTGTCGCGAGAGGTCAGCAGCGCCTCCAGGCGAAGTGGTAGGTGGTCTCGATGCTGCCGTCGATGGAGTCCATCGTCAGATAGCTCGTGCCCGTCGACGTTCCCTTGCTCACCCGCAGCTCGGTGTTGATGTTGAGATTGCGCATCTCACCGCACGGGTGCCAGACCATGGCAGCCACCGCGACCTCGTCGATGGCCATCCAGTTGTCGTCCAGCGGCGCGGCGATCGGGTGGTTGCTGTACGCGCTCTGGCTCATGCCCTGGAAGTAGTAGTTGGCCCGCTGCGAGGCGGTAGAGCCGTTGAGCAGGTATCCAAAACCGCGGTAGTCCACCTTGGCGATGGCGAAGGTGAACCCTTGCGGCACGTGCACCAGCACGTTGAGCTGGCAGTTCTTGCGGCCCTCGGTGGTGGAGATGCCCGGACCGGCCTGAGCGAGGTACTCGCTGTAGATGGCGGTGAAGGCCTTGTTGTCCGGCGAGACCGCAACGTCGGCCGAGTGGGGCGGGCAGCCCGAGCCGGCCATGGCGACGAGGTCGATGACGATGTGGTCGTCCGGTGGGTCGTCAAGAATACTTCCGGCGTGGGCGGCCGGGCTAGACAACATTGATGAGGCGAGTAATGCGAGTACCACACCCCCACGCACCAACAAATTACGCATTGGACTCCCTTCGAGCTGATACGACGAGGCACACGCGGGCCAATGTTAAGGTTTGCATAGATCGGGGTCAATGAAATCTTGTGCGGCTTCCGCTCCGGAAAATGCATTTCACCGATCTTCGCAGCCAGCCGTGAAAAGCAGCACTCGGCGCCTTCGGGCTATAACGGGCGAGACCAGCGACGGGAAAGCCCGAATTATCCCCCCGATTCGGGCCGCTGCCGGAATAAACATCGTGGTGGGCAGTGGTTCGCCGGACCTTGGAGTCACGGTGCCGATTGATCGGGATCGATGCTTGTGCGGCCGTCCTCGCATGGCTAACATTCCCTCGCGGGACTACCAGGAGAGTCCCAGCGCATTAGTCAGAGGATATTCACGGAAACGTTGGCGAGGCGAAGAGCCCGGCGACCATCCGGCGATGACGCACGCGCGCTGCAAAAGTCGATATTGAGTACGCAATCCGAGAGGAATGCAATGAAGGAAAGACTCGTCGGCGGGAGGCGTGCGGTTCTCGCCGTAGTCGGCACGGTTCTCGCGCTGTCCCTGTCCACCCCAACACCCGCCGGCGCCACGGGCCAGGCTGTCACGGGCGTACCGGACGGAACCGTCACCGTCGAGGTGATCGCCGCCAACGGCTCCGGCTGCGCGCCGGGCACGGCCGCCGTGTACGGCAACCACGACAAGACCGGATTCCGGATCAGGTACTACGACTTCGAGGCCGCGGCGGGCGGCGACGCCTACCCCACCGACCGCCGGAAGAACTGCCAGGTCGGCGTGCTGGTGACCGTACCCGCGGGCTGGACGTTCGCGGTAGCGCAAGCGGAATACAAGGGCCGCGCGAAGCTCAACTCGGGCGCCACCGGCCTGCAGAAGACGAACTACTACTGGCAGGGTTCCTCGGAGAACAACCGCACCGAGGAGTACTTCCACGGTCCGCTCAACGGGTACTGGGACACCGAGGACGTGTCGGCCGGGCTGGTCTACCTCCCCTGCCAGGACCAGAAGGTCCTGAACATCAACACCGAGCTCCGGGTGGACGCGGGCACGTCGTCCGGCAAGAGCTCCATGTCGATGAGGTCCAGCGAGGGTGACGTCGACACCCTGTTCAACTTCGCCTGGATCCGCTGCTGAGCCAGGACGTTGTCGATCAGGAAGGGCTCTCCGGAGCCCTTCCTTTCGTTTCAGGCAAGCTCGCGGACCCAGTGCGCGCAGCGCAGCGGACGGCCCTCGTAGTCCAGGTCGCAGTCCTCGCCACGGGTGAAGCCGAGTTTTTGCAGAATCGCGTTGGACGGCCCGTTCGTGACGGCCGGGAAGGCATGCAACACCCGCACCCCGCTGTCGAGGACGTGCGGCAACAGCAACTCGAACGCCCGCCCGGCGACACCGCGCGCCTGATGATCCGGAAGCAGCATCGCCCCGAGCTCGTAAACCTTCTCCCCGGCGAACTCCCCAGTCCACACGGCGATGATCCCCACCGGCTCCTCATCGAGCAGGATCGTGAAGAACAGGTCGCCGTCGGCCACCGCGGCCATCCGCCGCTGGTGCACCTGGGCAACATGCCGCTCGTCGCCGACACCCCCCAGGTGCCCGACGACCCGGGGGTCGGACTCCAGCCGCCGGGTGAGACGGAGGTCCTCTTCGGCGTACGGGCGAAGGCGCATGGACACCTGCATAGCAGGGCCCCGCATCCCTATCCGGCCTGACACGGGCCGCCGGACACGCAAGACTGGCACGGTGGACGAGGAGATCCGGGCCCGGCGGGCCGCCTGCACCGACACGTTCCTCGGCAACGGCCTGGTCCCACCCCGCGAACTGCTCGCGTCGATCGACCCGGAGACCGAACCCGACACGTACGGCGACGGCGGCGTGGTCACCGAGCTCGAGCGGCACCTCGCGGCGCTGCTCGACAAGCCCGCGGCCGTGTTCCTGCCCAGCGGCACCATGGCGCAGGCGGCGACCCTGCGGGTGCACGCCGACCGGCGCCAGTCGCGGACCGTCGTCTGGCATCCCTACTGCCACCTCGAACAGCATGAGGGGCAGGCTCATCAGCGCTTGCACCAGCTCGTCGGGCGCCGCGTCGGGGATTCGGAGCGGTTGATCGGGCTCCACGATCTCGAGGAGGTGGCCGAGCCGATCGCCGCGCTGCTGCTCGAACTGCCCCAGCGCGATCTCGGTGGCGCGCTGCCCGCCTGGGAGGATCTGGTGGCCCAGACACGGTGGGCGCGCGACCGGGGCGCGGCGGTCCACCTGGACGGCGCCCGGCTCTGGGAGGCGAGCGCCGGGTACGAGCGCTCTCCCGCCGCGATCGCCGGCCTCTTCGACACCGTCTACGTCTCGTTCTACAAGGGCATCGGGGCGCTTCCGGGCTGCTGCGTCGCCGGTTCGGACGGCGACGTCGCCGCAGTCCGCGAGTGGCGTTCCCGGCTGGGCGGCACGTTGTTCGCTCTGTGGCCCGGCGCCGCGTCGGCGTTGCGGCTGCTGGACGAGGGGCTGGCCGAGATGCCGGCCCGGATGCGGCACGCCCGGGCGATCTGGGACGCGCTCGGCGGCGTGCCCGAGGTTCGGGTCGTGCCGGACCCGCCCCAGACGCCGATGATGCATCTGCTGTTCGCGGCGTCCCCCGAGACGTTCCGGGAGAACGCGCGGCGGCTCGCCGAGGAGACGGGGTTGTGGGTGTGGCCCAGCGGGTTCGCCACCGGCGATCCCGCCGTGGTGCGCACCGAGCTCTCGGTCGGGCGGGCCACCCTGCGCCACAAGCCCGAGGCGATCGCCGAGATCCTCGCCGGGCTCTGCATGTAATCGCCGAGATCCTCGCCGGGCTCTGCATGTAGGAGCCCGTAGGAGCCGGGCGGGAACCGCTAGGAGAAGCCGCCCTGGCGGAGTACAGCGCACAACGCCTCCGCCGAGCGGGCGGCGGCGACGGCCTGCCGCCGGGCCTTGTCCTCGGCCTTGTTCTCGGCGAAGTCACAGACCCCCTTGACCACGATCCAGTCCACCCCCTCGCGGCCGCAGACGGACTGGATGCCGACACCCTCCATCTCACCGCCGACCGCGTCCGGGAACAGGTCGATCAGCTGGCGCTTGAAGGTCGGGTCGTCGACGAGCTTCTCGCCGGAGAGCAGGGGGCCCTCCACGATGGTCACGCCCGTCCCGTCGTAGTCGGTGACGAGGAAGCGGTTCATCAGGCGCGGGCTCGCCTCCGACTTCGCGCCCCGGGAGATGACCACGCGCTCGGCGCCGTCGCCTTGCCGTTCGACGCCGATCCGCTGCCGTTCGAAGTCGATGATCTGGGTGCTGAGCAGCACCGTGCCCAGCGGCGTCGCCGTCGGATCCGCGCCCCAGGCGACGCCGACCGCCACGACCGACGCCGGCCGGAGATCGCGCACCGCGTCGCCGACCTGGACGTAGGAGCCGCGGACGCCGCTTCCGCCCATGCCGCACCGAAGGTGGGCGACACCCAGGTTCTCGGCGTCGTACCGCCAATAGCTGTTGATCTTCGCGTGGTGGAGCGCCGGCGGCCCGCAGATCGCGCTCAGCGCCTTCTTCACGGCCTCGGTCTCGGTGGTGTTCACCGTGATGACGAGCAGGTCGCACCGTCGGTCGTTCACCCGCTCGCCGTCGTGCCGGGACCTCTCGGTGCTCGCCTGGAACTTCGCCGTGAGGAGCCCGGCGTCGGCGCGCAGGCCGGCCAGGGTGTCCGCGAACTCGATCTGCCGGCGGTGGAACTCGATGGCGCTCGCGACGGTCGCCCGGCTCAGGTCGTCCCGGGACGCCGCCGCGAGCCGCTCGCTGATGTACTCGAGCACCCGCAGCATGGCCCGCGAGTCGGAACCCCGGTTGCTCTTGACGGCACCGGAGATGATCTCCTCCGATTCCTTGCCGTTGGCCAGCACGATGTCGAGCAGGCGGGTCAGCATCGCCGGGTCCCGCGTTCGCGACTCCGCGGAGGACCGCAGGATCTCGGTGGCGGCGATCCGGAGAATCGCCACGCCCGGCTTCCGGCCCGCCGCCACGGCTTGCTCGGCGTCGGTCAGCAACGCGCCGAGGAAGCGCTCCGACGCCTGTCCGTTGCGGACCAGCGCCGAGGTCGCGGAGGTCCGGTTCATGAACTCCGGATCGGATCGCGCCACCGACTCAAGCCAGCTGATCAGCTCGAAATTGGCGTGCCGGCCGACGCAGTAGACGATCGCGCCGCGAAGTTTCCGGGCCTCCGCGTCTCCATCGGCGATGGCCGGGTTCAGGTCGTCGGCAGTCGCCGCGAACCAGCTCGGCGTCTCCGACGTCAGCGCGCCGTACGCCATGACGGCGACCGCCCGCGCCCACGCGAACTCTCCCGGGTCGCGGATGACCCGCTCGAGCAGGGGCAGGTCGCGGGGACCCCCGACCCGGCCCAGCGAACTGATCGCCGAGGAGCGCACCGCGGAGTCCGGATCGTTCCTCGCGACCTCGCCCAGCCGGGCGGCGATCCGCCGATCCGGAAACCGCCCCAGCGCGGCGGCCGCGGCACCGCGGACGAAGGGATTCTCGTCGTCCAGGGCCCTCATCAGCGGATCCACGCCCCGGGGATCACCGATTCTTCCGATGGCGGTCGACGCCACGGCCCGGGTCTGCGCCTCCTCGTGGGAGAGAGCCTCGATCAGATGCGGCATGCCGCTGGGGTCGCCGATCTCGCCGAGTGCCTTCAGCGCCTCGCCCCGGATGGCACCGGAGTGGTCCCGCAGCCGGCGCGCCAGGCCCGGGACGGCGGCCGGATCCCGGATCTCGCCGAGTGCGCGGCACGCCTCCATCCGTACGGTCTGGGACGTCTCCGTCAGCGCCATGATCAGGCCCGGCACCGCGTCGGCGTTCCTGAGCCGACCCAACGCCCAGGCGATGGCGGCCAGCGCCTGATAGTCGTGCTCTGCCTCCAGCGCCCGGATCAACGGCGCCACCGTCCGGGTGTCGGCCAGCGCACCGAGGGCGCGCGCCGCGCCGACCCGGACCGGGCCCGCGGGATCGGACAGGGCCCCGGCGAGCACACCGACCGCCTGCCGGGCGCGCAGCCGGCCCAGCGTGCTGGCACACGCGAGCCGTACGACCGCGGAATCGTCCTTGACCAGGGCGTCCATGAGCTGCTCGATGGCGTCGCGGTGCCCGACGGAGGCGAGCGCGGCGGCCGCGGCGGCACGTGTGTGCTCCGAGGTGTTCGACGTGAGCGTCGCCACCAGGACGGGCAGCTCGTCCAGCCCGCCCAGGCGCATGATGCCCCGCACGATCCTCGCCGCGAGTTCGCCGTCCGCCGTGGGCAGCCGCGCCTTGAGGACCCCGACCGGGGTGGCACGGTCCGTGCCGGTCGCGCCGAGCTCCTGGGCGAGGGCCAGCGCCTCCCGGCGCTCGAGGTCGTTGCTCTCGAACCGCTCGTCGCGCGTGCGCCGCTGGGCCTGGCGGAGCTTGCGGACGTCGAGCGTACGACGCGCCAGTTGCTCCACGATCTCGGTG
Organism: Actinoplanes sp. NPDC051346; assembly: GCF_040682215.1. Classification (NCBI taxonomy): domain Bacteria; kingdom Bacillati; phylum Actinomycetota; class Actinomycetes; order Micromonosporales; family Micromonosporaceae; genus Actinoplanes; species Actinoplanes sp. NPDC051346. The sequence continues at coordinate 379,119 of NZ_JBFBAJ010000003.1, forward strand.
TGCAGGGGGCCGGAGAACTTGTCGAGCACGCCGAGCCGGATTCCCTCGGCGATGGTCCACTCGGGCAGCTGGTTGAGCGCCTGGATCAGCGACTGCTGCTGCCAGCGCCGGCCCCGCAGCGCGGATCCCAGGGCACTGCCGATCGAGCGCCACAGCAGGACCAGCGTCTCGGTCGTCAGCACTCCCCGATTGGCGAACACCACGTCGACGAGGCAGGAGCGGTCGTACTCGTACTCGTCCTCCGCGATCCGCTGCAACACCTGGCGCGCGCTCTCGTCCGGGTCAGCAGTCAGGCCCACCCAGTCGCCGAGGCAGTGCACCAGCTCCTCGGAGGCCACGAGCGCGGACGGCAGCTCCCCGTCCCGGTAGGCCAGCGCTATACCGAAGTCGACGAAGGAGGGATGGGCGAAGCGAAACCGGTCGATGGATCCGGAATCCTCGACCCGGATCACCATCTGCGTGTCCAGGAAGGCGTCGACGATGGCGGTCAGCCTCTCGTCGGGCCGGCTCTGTGCCAGCAGCCGCTCCACGTCACCCCGGGAGAAATCCTGGTGTCGGCCGGATTTGCCCAGGGCGCAGGACGCCGCGGCGACCATGACCGCTTCGAGTCGCAGGCCGTCGCGCTCGATCTCGACCTCGTCGGCCGTGAGACGCCGGTGCCGCCGTGCCCGCTGGACGGTCTGCAGCAGCAGCCTGCCGCGGGACGGCGGCGTTCCCGTCGCCGAGCTGTCGGTCGACTGCGGACCGAGGAGACCGGCCAGCAGGGAGAGCAGCAGCGGATTGGAGTACAGGTCCTCGAAGTCGTCCTGGTCGCGCAGCCGCAACACGTCGTCGGCGTCCAGCCCCACGGCGGCGAGATAGCGGGTGACCTCCGCGTCGGTGAGCGGGGCCAGGTCCAGGACGTTCATCGGCCGGCTCAACGATTCCCGCGGCTCGTCCGTGAAGCGCCGCATCGTGGCGAGGACCGGGAAGCGATGACCACCCTCGACCGTGGACTTCACGAAGCGCCACACCGGCGTGCCGCCGAACTGCCGGGCGATCTCGTTGAGGCCGTCGATGATGACGACACACCGCCTGTGCTTGATCCGCGACTTCCACAACGGCGCCGCGATCTCGTCCGGACGCAGCGCCAGCAGCACGTCCTTCAGCTCGCAACCCTCGTCCACGGTGGGCCATACGCGCTCGTCGAGGACGATCGGCACGGTGTCGCGATCGAGCAGGTCCGCCGCCACCGCCGCGGCGGCAGACGTCTTCCCGCTGCCCGGGCCGCCGGTGATGACCCAGGTCCGGGGTCGGTGTCGTGCGAGCTCGTCGACCAGGACGTCGAGGTCGGCGGGAAGGGTGCTGGACCCTTCGTCGTCGCCGCTGTGCAGGAAATGCGGCCGGCAATAGTTGCGGGGCACGGCCTTGAGAAGTTGGCGGCGGAACTCGGTGTCCACCCACAGGTCAGCCGCCGCGCCCTGCCCGTTGTCATCCGGGGTGTTTTCGGCGAGGCCGGGCATCCCGCCATGGTATCCGCCACCCGCCCACCGGCCCGGCGCGGCGAATCTCGCCCAGGACAGGCCCCAGCGGGTTCTCGCCCAGGACAGGCCCCGGCGGGTTAGAGAAGGGCAGCGGCGGCGAGGACGACTGTCGAGACGCCGGCGGCGAGCCAGCCGATCCGGAGGACCGCCGGATCGGTCAGGATGGCCACCACCTGACCGGTTCCGGCGGAGGTTGCCCGCGCGGGCGCGGCCCGGCCGGCGAGCAGGGCCGCACCGGTGAAGCCGTCGGTGGTGTCCAGGACACCCACGTTGTTCCTCATCGACTCTCTCCTCGTCTCGGCGGCGACCGCTCCCCGCGATAAGACGACTATCCCGTCCGGTCGGGCCGGGCCGCATCGCCAGCGAGCGGGGTTTGCCAGGCCCCCTCGATCGGACGAAAGTCGTAGTGCCGGGCCGGCCCACCCGCCCGAAGAGATAGAGGCGGTCAGGCCGGGGTCTTCGCGGTGAAGTCCACCTCCGCGGTGTCGACCGTGCCCGCCGTCCGGCCGGGGGCCGTGTGGTACTTCCAGTAGAGGTTGGTGTGGGCGATGACCTTGTCGGGCGTGGGGGCGCCGTATTCGGACATGTCCTCGGTCGTGTGGGCGTCGCCGACCAGCGTCACGTCGTAACCGCGGGTGAACGCGCCGTGCAGCGTCGATCGGATGCACTCGTCGGTCTGTGCGCCCGCCACGATCAGCCGGCCGATGCCGCGCTCGGCGAGCACCGACTCCAGGTCGGTGGCCTCGAACGAGTCGGCGTAGGTCTTGTGCACCAGCGGCTCGGGGTCTTGGCGCACCAGCTCCGGCACCCACTGCCAGTTGTCGCTCTCTCGGGGGAGCTGTTCGCTGCTGTGCTGGACCCAGACGACCTCGGTGCCGGCGGCGCGGGCCTTTTCCACGAGGTCGGCGATGTTGGCGACGACCTTGTCGCGGTCATGGGCCTGCCCGACGACACCCCTCTGCACGTCGATGACGACGAGGGCGCTGTGCGGACGGTCGGAGAGCGTGGTCATGGGGCCTCCCTGCGCGGGTCGATCGCTGACCCCGCGAGACTATGCCCCGGGTACGACAACTTCGGCGCGGTCGGCGTGATCCTGCTGACAGCGTCACGCGGTAGGCGGTGAACGCGAATCGCGTCGGAGGAGAACCGTGGTTACGGTGCCGGCATGCGTTCCGGACGGCTCTATGACCAGCTCGTGGACGAGGCCGCCAGCGTGAGCGGCACCGGCTGGGAGTTCGCCTGGCTCGACGGCCGCGCGGTCGGCTCCGACCCGTCCTGGTCGTTCCCCACGCTGGCGCGGACGTCGCTGCGTGACGCCGGCAGCGTGCTGGACCTCGACACCGGCGGCGGGGAGTTGCTCGCGGAGCTCGCGCCGCTGCCGGCGCACACCGTCGCGGTGGAGGGCTGGGCGCCGAACGTCCCGGTGGCCCGCGATCGGCTCGCGCCGTTCGGCGTGTCGGTGGTCACCGAACTGCCGGGCGGCGAGGAGGAGTTCGACGTCGTGCTGAGCCGGCACGGGCGGCTGCCGGCCGAGGACATCGCCCGGCTGCTGAAACCGGGTGGAACGGTGCTGACGCAGCAGGTGGGCAGCGATGACCTGGCCGACCTGAACGCCGAGCTCGGCGCGGCCCCGCCGTACCTGCAGACCTGGACGGCGGCGACGGCGGTCGCGGCCCTCGAGGCGGCGAGGCTGGTGGTGACCGACGTCCACGAGGAGCGTCCGCCGCTGACCTTCCACGACGTCGGCGCGGTCGTCTGGCATCTGCGCTCGGTGCCGTGGCAGGTCCGGGACTTCACCCCGGAGCGGTACGACCGAGCGCTGCGTCGGATCGACGCGCGGATCCGTACGGACGGGCACTTCACGGTGACCGCCCACCGCTTCTTCGTCCAGGCCTCGCGTCTCTAGACGTTTCGCCCGTCGGTCCGCCTCCGCCGAGGGCCGTCGGCGACGTTGTCGCTGTCGCGCCGCAGGCTGGCGTTCAGATAGAGGAACGCCGCCAGGAACGCGAGCGGGAGGCTGACTACGTCATATCCTGCCGGCACGGGGCTCAGCCTTTCGTGAACGGTGGTACGCCGGCTCAGAGGTTCTTCTCACGGGACCGGTGGTACTGCTCGATCAGCTCGTACGCGTCGATCTCGGCGTCCTCGTCGATGTCGACGAAGCAGATCCAGGCACCGCGGGCCATGGCGAAGCCGAGGTGCAGGGCGGCGCCCTTGTCCTGGATCCCGGCCGACGTGACGACGCGGGTGTGCGGCAGGCTGTCCAGCTCGGCCGACGATCCGGCACCGGTGCGGGCGGACAGCGCGATCACCTCGAAGGAGATTCCCTGGGAGACGAGGGCGTCGCTGATCTGCTGCAGAGCGACCTGGAGGCGGATGTTCGCGTTGTGGAAGGGGACGACGACGCTGAGCTCGACGGCGGCCACGCGGTAGGGCCACGGCATCGGGGAGAGGTCACGGGCGGGTCCGGCGACGACGACGGGCGGGAGGGCGAGGAGGTTCGAGTAGCTCATGCCCCGATAGTTCGGCCGGCAACCTCAATGCAACCTCAGGCGTTGCTCAGCACCCGCGCAAACCCAAAAAGTTTGCGGTCATGGACAACGAGCCAACGGGCCAGGACGTCGTCCGGAAAGAGGCTAAATCTTTTTGCTTCTTTCCCCGATCACGCCGGGCCAGGTCGGGGGCGAAGACTTACGCCGTGCCCGACAACGAACCCCGGTGGTACGACGAGATCCCGTCCCGCGGCCTGTGGCGCGTCCGCCGACGGGACAGGCTCGAGTTTGCCATCGCCGCCGTACTCCTGACCGGACTGCTGGGTCTGCTCATCTTCGGCGTGTCGCGCGAGGCCCACGAACGATCCAGACCGGCACCCGCCTCGTCCTCCGACATAGCGGTGCCGGTAGATTCTCCGCGCAACTTGAGGATCACCCGAACGGAGGATCTGGTGCCGGAAGAGGACGTCCAGACTGTGCGGGTGATGAACCCGACGAGCGCCTGGTCGCGTTTGAGGCCCCTGCAGAAAGGCGGCCTGATCGTGGCCGCGCTGGCCCTGCCGATCGGCGGCGCCTTCGCGATCGTCAGCGCGTTCTCCGACGACGACGCGAATCCCGCCTGGCGCAACGCCGATCAGGTGGCCGCCTCAGCGGCCCCGAGCACCCCGCCGCCGCTGTCGTCCGGGACGGACAAGCGCACGGTCACCGAGACCGAGCCGATCAAGTTCAAGACCCGCACGGTCAAGGACAACTGGCTGGCCAAGGGCGAGAAGGAACTGCGCACCGAGGGCATCGACGGCGTCCGCACCAAGACGTACGAGGTCACGTACGTGGACGGGAAAGAGAAGTCCCGCAAGGAGCTCAAGTCCGAGGTGACCCGCAAGCCCGTCGACCAGGTGACCGCGGTCGGAGCGGGACAGACCGAGCAGTGAGCGGCGCGCCTGTCGCCTATCCGTCTCCGCCTCGATAACCACATTTCTCCAGATTTCTCGCTCCCATACTGGGCGCGGCACCGACCGGTGCCGGAGCACGGACACGGGGGTCAGTGATGTGGTGCGAGACGGAAACACCGAGACGACGGCGCCGGACGACGGCCGCCCTGCTCACCGTGGCGGCGGTCGCCGCGCCGCTGGGCGTGAACGCGATCGCCGCCCCGGCGCGGGCGGCCGTGGCCCCGGCGACCTTGCCGGTCTTCGCCGTCCGGTCGAACGGCCTGACGGCCGCGCAGGCCAACGGCCTGGCCAGGGCACTGGGCATCAAGCGGCTCGCGCGCGGCGAGGACGGTAGCGTCCGGTACGCCGCCGAGCAGTCGTTCCTGGCTGTGCCGACGAAGGCGTCGGGCCGGCCGGGCAAGGACGAGGACGGGCAACCGACCACCACCACCGTGCTGGACATGGCCGCGCTCAAGCGCCTGCGCGCGATCCCCTCGACCGACGCGCTGCGGCGGGCGGCACGGGCCCTGGCGACGGCGAAGCTCACACCGCGGGGCGCGAAGGCGAGTGCGCGGTTCACCACGATCACGGCGGTCGACCGCGAGGGACAGACGACCGCGTCGGCCGCGCTGGACACCAGCGTCTCCTACTCCTTCACGCTCGCCGGGCTGCCGTACGAAGGTCCCGGAGCCAAGATCCGGATCGCGTACGACGGCAAGGGCACGGCCACGGGCCTGTCCTACAGCACCCGCACGCTGGCGCAGTCGGGCTCTGTCGCGGTCGTCGACGCCGCCGGGGCCCTCTCCCGCTGCACCGAGGCGATGGCCGGCCGGGTCCGCGTGGCCGCCGCCACCCCGGTCTACTGGGCGCCGGCGCTGTCCGCGGCGACGAAGACCATCGAGCCCAGCCTGCGCTGCTCCGGCGTCAACCCCGACGGCAGCCGGGCGCAGATCGTGATCGTGCCGGCCGCGGTGGACGCGAAGCTTCCGGAGATGCCGCCGCCGCCCGCACCGCGCCCCGGTCCCGACCAGGCGACCGCGCGCGCGTTCGGCCGGGCCGACGTCGGCAGCGAGGGCACCGGGCCCTGCTCCGGGCTGCCGCACACCGGCGCCAACCTCGCCTCGTTCAACGGCCAGTTCTCCTCCCGCGGCATCCCGGTCGAGTTCAGCTGGAACGACCAGAACGCCTGGGAGCAGGACTTCAAGGACCCGGCGTTCGGCGGTGACGACAGCGACTGGACCGACCACGTCGACATGACCTACTGGCAGGGCCACGGGTCGCCCACGGGCTTCAGCTTCTCCGGGTGCAGCAGCAACGACGACACGTTCCTGGCGAACACCGACGCGCGCTGGGGCAACGGCGACGTGGAGTGGATGAGCCTGTTCACCTGCCTGGTCCTCGCCAGTGACTCGGGCGGCCAGCGGTGGTGGCAGCGTTGGGGCCCCGCGTTCGCGGGCCTGCACCAGCTCAACAGCTTCCACACGGTGTCGTACCACAGCGCCTCGCACGGCGGCACGTACGCGAACTACCTGCTGCGAACACCGTTCCTGTGGTGGAACAAGCCGATGCCGGTGCGCAGCGCGTGGGCGCAGGCGTCGATCGACGACCAGCCGGCCTCGGTGATCTGGGCCAGCATGGGCCCGATCGGGCCCGGCGGCGCGGTCAGCATGAACGACTACTTCTGGGGCAAGGGCACGGTCAGCGCGGACGTGCCCGCCGCGTCGGTGACCGGCTACTGGTACATCTCCGGCGCCTCCTGAGCCGCGGGACACGCCCTCGGGGCCGGGCCGATCGGTCCGGCCCCGAGGCGGGTCAAGTTTCCCGCAGAGAAGGCTCAAGAGAATGTCAAGGCGGCCGATCGTCACGCCATGGACAAGCGGCAGCAGTTCACTCAGCCGGGTACCCGCCAGGTGCACATCGGGCGGCAGCCGATCTTCGATACGCACGGCGACATCGCCGGCTACGAGCTGCTGTTCCGGGGCAACACCAGCGCCGTCGAGGCCGACCGCCGGGACGCGTACGCGACGAGCCAGGTCCTCGTCAACGCGTTCACCGAGTTCGGGCTCGACGAGATCGTCGGCGACCGCATGTGCTTCATCAACATGACGCGCGAGTTCCTCACCGGCGAGCTCATCCTCCCGTTCGGCCCCGAAAGCGTCGTCCTCGAGGTGCTCGAGACGATCGAGGTCGACGACGCCGTCGTGGCGGGGGTGTCGAACCTCGTCGCCGCCGGTTACCCCATCGCGCTGGACGACTTCGTCTGGGGATCGGGGCACGAGCGGCTGCTGCCACTGGCCTCGTACGTGAAGCTGGACCTGCCGAGCTGCGACCCGGAGCGCCTGGACGAGCAGTTGGCGTTCTTCCGCAGCTTCCCGGGCATCGAGATCGTCGCCGAGGGCCTGGAGACGCTCGAACACCTGGCCCTGTGCGACCGGTACGGCATCGAGCTGCGCCAGGGATACGTGCTCAGCCGCCCCCAGGTGATGACCGCCGCCTGCATCCCCCCGTTCAAGTCGCACCGGCTGGAACTGCTCGCGGCGTTGGACGCGGCACACGTCGACATCGACCGGATCGTGGAGATCATCTCCAGCGACCCGGCGCTGACCATGCGGGTGCTGCGGGCCAGCAACAGCGCCGCGGTGGGCTCGATCCGCCGGGTGTCGTCGATCCGGCAGGCGGTGATGCTGCTGGGGCTGGGTCACATCCGGCGTTGGACGATGCTCATGAACGTCGACGACGTGGCCGAGGCGACCGAGGTGCAGCTGACCAACGCCCTGACCCGGGCGCGGCTGTGTCACAACCTGGCGCCGAGGTTCGATTCCGACCCGGACGCGGCGTTCGTCGCCGGGCTCATCACCGCGGTCGCCCAACTGCTCGGCATCAGCCCCTCATCGCTGGTGGGCCACCTGCCGCTGACCGCGGACATCGGCGCGGCGCTGACCCGGGGCACCGGCCCGCTCGGCCGGATGCTGCGCGTGGTCGACGCGTACGAGCGCGGCGACATGGCCATGATGGGCTTCAACCGCGGCGGCGACGACCTCACCGGCGCCGTCATGGACGCGATGCGCTGGTCGGCTCAGACCGTGGCGGCCACGCACGCCCCCGCCGGTCACGAAGAAGTCTCCTGGTCCCGCGAAAAGGCCCTCGTCGCCTGGTGAAGGTTTGCCCTCGCGCTGACGCGGGCTGGAGGTCGCCTTGAGGTTCGCGGCCGACTGAGGTGACATGACCGTCGCGCAGCTCCCCTCGCCCGCCACCCGGGCCGTTCGCGAAGTGCTCTACCGCAGCGCGGTGGAAACCGCGTTCCAGCCGATCGTGCAGCTCGAGGACGGCGTGGTGAACGGTTACGAGGCGCTGGCGCGGTTCGACCGCCGGCACTTCGCGAACCCGGCGGAGGCTTTCGCCGCCGCGGACGCGGCCGGCCTCGGGGTGGAGCTGGAGATTCTGGCGATCGAGCGGGCTTTGCTGCGGCTCGGCGACCTGCCCGACGGGGTGTGGCTGAGCCTCAACGCCTCGGTCGAGGCGCTGCTGACGCCGCGCACCATCACGGTGCTGCTGGCGCACGCCCACCACAACCTCGCGGTGGAGCTGACCGAGCACACCCAGGTCACCGACTACACCGCGCTGCGCGAGGTCATGGACCTGCTCCGCGCCGCCGGAATCCAGATCGCGGTCGACGACGCCGGCGCCGGCTTCGCCAACCTCAGCCAGATCCTGCAGATCCAGCCGGACATCATCAAGCTCGACATCTCGCTGACCCGCGGCATCGACCAGGACCCGGTCCGGATCGCGCTGGCCCGTGCGCTGTTCACGTTCTCCGAGAGCATCGGCGCCGTGCTGGTCGCCGAGGGCATCGAGACCTACGCGGAGCACGCCCAGCTGCTGGACCTGGGCGTACGCCACGGCCAGGGCTACTACATCGCCAAGCCGGGCCCGCTGCCGAGCCGCCACATCGAGCCCCTGCTGTAGGCGACTCCCCTCCTCAGAGGCTGCGTACGGTGCGAGCCGCGTCGTTCTCGAGCGGCAGCCGAACACACACGGTGGTGCCGGTGGGCTCGTTGTCGAGCAGCGCGATGGTGCCGCCGTGCAGGTTGATGATCGTGCGGGCGCGGCTCAACCCGAGCCCGCTGCCGGTCGTCCCGTGGTGGCGGACGTTGCTGCCGCGGTAGAAGCGGTCGAAGACGCGCTCGCGTTCCTCGCTCGGGGTGCCGATCCCCTCGTCACTGACGCACAGTTCCACCATCGGGCCGTCGGTCTTGAGGCTGATGTGCACGTCGCTGCCGGCAGGGCTGTATTTCACGGCGTTGTCCAGGAGGTCCTGGATCACCTGCCGCAGGCGTACGGCGTCGCCGTCGATGCGGACGGGAAGCGGCATGTCGGTGAGGAACCGCACGTCGTGGTGGTGGGAGGCGGCCTCTACCTCGTCGACGATCTCGGCAAGGTCGATGGCCTGGATGTCCAGGGGCAGATGCCCGGAGTCCAGGCCGGCCAGGTCGAGCAGGGTGGCGACGATCGCCTGCAACTCGGCGGCGTTGCGCTCGATGCTCTGCACCATCGCACGGCCGTCGTCTTCCTCGGCGATGTCGTCGGCGAGCATGCCGGCGTACGCGGTGATCGCGGTCAACGGCGTCCGCAGCTCGTGGCCCACCAGCGAGATGAAGTCGTCCTGGACCCGGCCCAGCTGCCGGCTCAGCTCCTCGGCGCGCCGGAGCGCGACGAAGGTGCCGATCTGCGCGGCGACGCCGTCGAGCAGCACGGTCAGCATGTCCTCGTGGTGTTCGGCCGCGCCGGCGTAGCAGGTCAGCACGCCCAGCAGGGAGCGACCGTCGCTGACGGGGACGGCGAGGACGGTGTGGATGCCGTGCCGCAGGCAGATCTCCACGCGTTCCCGCTCGAACGGCGAGCGCAGCATGGTGGCCTCGCCGATGTCCCGGATCCAGAACGGCTGCCCGGTCCGCCACACCCGGCCGGTCGCACCCGCGCCCTTGACCGGGGTGTGGCCGAAGAAGTTCGCGGTGTCCATCCCCGGGACGTTCCAGTGCCCGACCGCGTGAAGCTGGCGGGTGGTCTCGTCGACGAGGTAGAGCTCCGCCGCCGACCAGCCCAGGGTGCTCACCACCGCCTGCAGAACCGTCGGAGTGGCCTCGGCCACCGACGCGGCCGACTTGAGCGCTTGCTCGACCAGGTGGTGACACTCCCGGAAGACTTCGACCTTGCGCACGGCGGTGACCTCGTGAGCCACCGCGACGGCACCCGTACGCCGGCCGTCGGGCGCGACGATCGGCTGGGCGGTGACGGCGAACGTCCGGGTCCGGTGGCCGGGCACGGCGATGATCACGTCGGTGTCCCGCACGTACTCGCCGGCGTAGGCGCGCATCAGCGGGGCGCGCTCCCACGGCAGCGGCTGGTGATCGCTGTCGTAGAGGACGCTGCCGACCGCGGTCGCGTAGTCGGGTGGCAGGTCGCTGGTGGCCGGCAGACCGTAGACCTCCCGCAGCGCGCGGTTCATCACCACGAGTTGGCCGGAGGCGTCACAGGCGATCACCCCGACCGAGAGACTTTCCAGCAACGTGGCGAGGAAGCTGGCGTTGTGGTCGGCGCGCTCCGCGGCGGCCTTGTGACCGGTCAGGTCGGTGATGAGGACGCAAGCCAGCGCGCCGGTGGCGCCGCGCACCACGGTGAGCGCGACCTCGGTGAGTAGGTAATGCCCGTCGCGGTGCCGCAGGCCGACCTGCCGGCGCACCGGACGCGTGGGGGCGGCGGCGAACAACCGGTCCAGCGCGGCACCGATCGGCTGGTGGTCGTAGTCGGGCCGCAGGCATTCGTCGAGCGAACGGCCGTGGACCTCGGCCGAGGTGTAACCCAGCAGGTCCTCCGCGGCGCGGTTGAATCCGACGATGGTTCCTCGCACGTCGACGGCCAGCAGGGCCTGGGGAACGCTGTCGAGCAGGGCCGCGCTGTCCAGGCCCGCGACCGCTTCCGGCGGTGGCGCCGAGTCGACCGGCGGGCGCAGCAGGTTTTCGATCTCCAGCAACGCGGCGCTGTGCTCGTCGGTCCACTCGCGCACCTCGGTGTCGAGCACCGTCAGCGAGCCCAGCGGCCGATCCTCCGCGTCACGCACCGGCACGCTGAGGAAGGCCCGTACGCCGTACTCGGTGGTCAGCAGGTGTTCGCACAGCTCGGGATCTTCGGTGGCGAGCATGTCCTCGACGCCGATCAGATGGTCGGCGGAGACGACGTACTTGCACAGCGAATACTCCAGCGGCAGACGTTTGCCCTGGCCGCCCAGCTTCTCGGGCAGGGCGAAGGTGCCCGCGAAGAACTCCTCGTCGCTGCCGACGAGGGTCACGACGGCCATCTGTGCCCCGGTCAGGCGGGCCGCCAGCCGGGCGATCTCGTTCACCGGCATTGGCAACACCGGCAACATCCGTTTTGACAACTCGACTGCCTTCAGCCGGGCGGGGTCCGCTAGTACCGCCCGATCAACGCTCACCATGGCAGTGCCCTTCACGCGGTCACCGACCGATCCAGAAAGCGAAAATAATCGGACCGATGACGACGGCGCGGGTTCGCTTTCATTGTCAAAGACTCGTCGTTGCGTGGCTGAGGCATCCCGCGGAAGAGAACGTGTGGCCGTGCGGCCCGTTTTCCACGAGTTGCCGGACGGTGGCGCGGAGTTCGTCGTTCGGGCACGGCTTCAACAGCAGGCAGCAGGCCCCGGATTCCGACACCCGGGCGTCGCCGGGCTGGAGCTGGCCGGTCAGGATGGCGACCGGGGTGTCGCGCAGGTCGCTGTGGTTACGGACGGCCTTGAGCAGGTCCCAGCCGTCCATGCGCGGCATGCCGAGGTCGGTGAGAATGACGTCCGGACGGTGCTCGACGGCAAGGTCAAACGCCTCCGCCCCGTCCGCACCATGCAGTACCGTCATTCCGTCGCGCCGGAACAAACGGACGAGAATCATCGCGATGTCATCGACATCTTCGGCGATGAGCAACACGCTCATATGGGCTCCGGCGTATGGAAGAAGGTGAGAACCGCCGGACGTCATTATTGCCCCGGGACAAAGAATCAGGGACGTTCGCCGTGTTTCGCTCCCGTAAATCGTCCGGTCGGGTGATGTGACGACGGAAAAGTCATGCGTTTTTCCGGCCGTCGGGGCCCGCCTTCCGTCCCACAACATGGCGGGGTGTGGTGCTTTACATAGATCTAGGCCATTATGGGGAGAGTGACTAGACCGGCACGGAACGTGAGGCCCTGCGATGGAACATGACGAGCTTCCCTTCCTGCTAGGCCAGCCCGCCCCACCCGGCAAAGAAGCGGTGGCCGCGCTCGCCGACCTGGACTCCTCGATCACCGAAATGACCGTGCGAGGCCGCTGGGACTGCGACCTGCATCTGGCGGTCGCGACGGCGCTACGCAAGACCCTGGCCGAGCAACCCAGTGGCTTGATCGTCGATCTGCACGACGTGGGCGACCCGACCGGCGCGAGCGCCCAGCTGTGGCCGACCGCCGGCCGATGGGGTGCGGCGATGCAACCGCCGGTGCCGGTGGTGGTGTGCCTGCCGACCCAGGCGCCGCTGGCCGCGATCCTGCGTCGCCGCGGTGCGAGATTCTCCCAGCCGATGTACGCCTCGCTCCCGGAGGCGCGGGCGGCGCTGCTCAGCCGCCGACCGCTGACCGACCGAATCAAGGTCCGCCTGAGGCCCGACCTGGCGTCGGCGGCGACGGCACGAGAGCTGGTCACCGATGCGTGCACGGCCTGGAAGCTGACCGACGGCGTCCTGCACGCCGCCCGGCAGGTGGTCACCGAGCTCGTGGTCAACGCGGTGCGGCACGCCGGCACCGACCTCGATGTCGCCGTCACCCGGCAACGCAACGGCGTGCACCTGACCGTCGGCGACGGCGATCCGCGCCTACCGCGGATCCGCCGGCGGGACAACGAGACCCACCTCGAGGATCCCGGCCTCGGTCTGGAGATCGTGCACGCCGTCGCCACCGCCTGGGGAGCGCTGCCGACCCGCACGGGGAAGATCGTCTGGGCGACGGTCAGATCACGCGGGTGCCGGTGGCTGGCCGATGCATGACACCGCCGACAGGTCTGACTACTGCGACGGGAATCTGCCGCGAGGCACCACCCTCGCGTGGAGCCGCAACGGCGGGCTGCTCACCGTCTTCCTGTCGGGCGACCTCGACGCACGGGCTGCGACGGCACTACACGCCTGCCTCTACGAGTTGCTGACCGTCGACACTGTCGACCAGGTCGTTCTCGACCTCACCGGCGTTCCCTTCTGCGACGCCTCCGGCGCCCGGGTGCTGACCGCCGCGCACCACCTCGCCACCACCCGGGGCGCCGAGTGCCGGGCCCGCCGGGCGCAGCCGGCGGTCGCCTGGCTGCTGCGCCTGACCCATGCCGCCAACCTGCTGGGCCTCGACGACTGATCCCTTTCGCACCGCGGGGGTTCGACCGGGTGCCCGCCGGGGTGCGTTCTGGTTGCCGCACCCGCGCACCGCCCGCCGAATTGCAGCTCGGGTGCCACGTCGGAGCGCTCGGTTGCGAGTCCAGCGGTCACCGTCGGCCGGGCCGACTTGCACGACGTGAAGCTCAACTCGACTAAAATCGCCGCTGCGGCCGCTGCCGCCATTGCCCTGTTCACCCTGACCCCCGCCGAGGCCCAGGCCAGTGCAGCCCGCACCGCGAATGTCGTGACCACCGCCGCCGCACCGGTGCTCGGCATCATCGGCAACTACTCCGACGCCGACATGACCAGCCTCTACAACACCGGTGGGGCGACCGACGTCCTCGTCGAGATGTCGTGGGCACAGGCCGAGCCGACCAAGGGCGTCTACAACGAGCAGTACCTGACCGGCGTCGCCAAGCGCATCTCCACGCTGAAGGCCCTCGGTTACACCATCTCGTTCAACGCCGGCGTCCACGAGGCCCCGGCCTGGATGCTCAACCTCCCGGGCGGCCGATTCGTCGACCAGAACGGCGCCACCTACACCGACTCGCCCGAGCCCAACCTCATCTTCGGCACCCGGAACCGCTACCTGGCCGAGCGCTACCTCACGAAGGTGTTCACCCGCCTCGGCGGCAACTTCTCGATCGTGCGCGTCGGCGGCGGACACTGGGGCGAGCTCACCTACCCGTCCAAGGTCAACCCGACCACGGGCAAGCTCCGCAACCTCTACTACGCGTTCGACGCCAACGCCCAGAGGCTGAACCCCGTGCCGACCTGGAAGCCGGGCCAGCCGAGCACCACCGGCCAGGCCGGCAAGTTCCTGCGGTGGTACCTCAACTCCCTCGCGGAGTACCAGAACTGGCAGATCGTCGCGCTGCGCAAGGCCGGATACCAGGGCAACGCCGCCGTGCTCTACCCGTCGTACGGCATGCGGGCCGGCGACTACGAGAAGGCCGTGGCCACCAACCTCGCCGGCACGTCGAGCCCGGAGATCAACGGCGAGGTGCAGCGCGGCTACGACGCGACCCGCCAGGTCGCGGCGCTCACGGACCGGAAGGTGGTCGTCTACGGCACCTGGGCCGAGAACTTCAACACGGTGAACTACCTGGCCGGACTGGCCAGGGCGAAGGGCCTGCCCGCCATGGCGGAGACCAGCCACGTCATGACCGCCACCCAGATGCCGCTCGTGATGGCGCAGGCCCAGCAGGCCGGCCTCTCCGCCCTCTACATCGTCCGGCAGAAGCCGACCGACATCGTCAGCGCGACCTACCTGGCGGCTTCGGCCAGGTAGGTTCCCGCCAGGGAGTGACACGCTGAGACCAGCCGCGCGGCAGCGGCACCCCACGTGAAGTGCGAGGCGTGGGCGGCACCGGCGGCCACCAGGCCGTCGCGCAGATCATCGTCGGCGAGCAGCCGGGTGATCGCGGCCGCCCACGCCCGCGCGCATCTCGGCGCGACGTACAGCGCCGCCGAGCCGCCGACCTCGCGCAGCACCGGCACGTCGCTCGCGATCACCGGAGTGCGGCTCACCATGGCCTCCAGCACGGGCAACCCGAAACCCTCGACCAGCGACGGGTACGCGAGCAGCGCCGCCCGCGCGTACAGCGTCCCGAGCAGCTCCTCCGGCACGAACGGCAGCCGGGTGACGCGGTCGGCGACCCCGTACCGTTCGATCGCCGGAGCGACCTCGTCGGGGAAGCGCTCGTCGGCGGATCCGACCAGCACGAGCCGCGCGTCCGGGACCTCGGCGATCGCCTCGACGAGCACCGCGACGTTCTTGTGCGGCCGCTGGGCACCGACGTGCAGCACATAGCCGGGCTCCAGGCCGTATTCGCTCTCCAGGCGCCGGGCCGCGGCCGGGTCGTCGCGCAGGCGGTCGACGCCGTTGCCGATGACGTGATCGGGGTGGACCCGGCGGCCGTAGAACCGCTCCACCTCGCGCGCCGAGGCACGGCTGACCGTCGCGATCGTCGCGGTGCGGGCGACGAGCGCGGTCATGATCCGGTAGGCGAACCCGACTTGCGGCGAGGGCGCGAACCTCGGGTCGGTCTCGAGAATGCAGTCGTGCACCAGCGCGACCGCCGGCCGGCCCAGCAGCGGCGCGGCACCCAGGTGGTAGGGGAAGACCATCACGTCGACCATCGCGCCGCGCAGCAGCGGGCGCCAACGCCACAGCTGCCGCACGTCCACCGCGTTCAGCGCGACGGGCACGACCTCGACGCCCGGCAGCATCGCCATCAGGTTCAGGTCGAACCGCCGGGAGGCGCTCTGCTCGCCGGTGAAGACGACCAGCTCCACGCCGGGCGTCCCCGCCATCGCCCGGACCAGCTCGTGGGTGACCCGTCCGATCCCGTGATAGCGGTCGGTGAGCACCCGTCCGTCGATGCCGATGCGTACCGTCATGTGCGCCTCCGGGGCATGAGCTCGGGGAAACTGGCCGCCAGCACGAACAATCCGGCCACGGCGGCGATCGCCATCCACAGCAGCGGGTTGCCCGCGACGGCGAGCGCGCCGAAGACCACGACGACGCCGGCGAGGTCGTGCACACTGCGACGCGACCAGAGGGCCTTCCACCCCGGCCGTACGGGAGCAAGCAGCGCGAGCGCCGCCACGGCGAGCACCCCCGCGACCGCCGCCCCGATGGCCAGACCCGCCACGCCGAAGCCGAACCCGGCGACCGCGACCAGCGCGAGGTAGCCGCCGGTGACCAGGGTGAGGTGGGCTCCGGTGCCCCGCGCGTGGTCGGCCTGAAGGAACGTGACGCTCAGGTTGACCGCCCCGATCGCGAGGCCCAGCGTCGCCGCGTACGGAAGCCATTGCCCGATGGTCGCGAACTCCTCGGGGAACAGCGCCGAGCGGATCTCGTCGGGCAGGGTGACCAGCACCGCGGTCATGAGCAGCGCGACCAACAGGTACGAGCGCAGCGCCCCGGCCTTGCGCTCGGCCGAGGAGTCCCTGCTGAGCTGCGGAAACACGGCCGTGGAGACGGCGTTCGAGGCGAAGAGCGGCACCCGGCCCAGCGCGGACGCCGCCTGGTAGGGCCCGCCACCGGCGCCGCCCAGCCCCAGCGCGGCGACCAGCACGGTGTCCCCGGCGGCGGCGACCGCGACGTTGGCCTGCATGCGCGTCTGCCGGATGGCGGCACGCAGCAGCGCGGACTCGCCCGCACGCCACACCGGCGGGCCGAGCAGGCGCCGGAACCTCGGCAGCGGCACCAGCAGGACCAGGCTGCCCGCGACGAACCCGGCCAGCGCGCCGGTGGAGCCGAGGTCGGTCCAGAAGACCAGCCCGATGCCGACGCCGGCCTTCACCACGACCTCGGTGGTGAACAGCACCGCGATCGCGTCCATCCGGCCGACGCCCTGCAGGTATCCCATGCCGGTGGAGCCGACGGACATGCACAGCGACGCGCAGGCGACCACGGCGGCGTCCCGCACGCTGCCGAAGAGCAGCACGCCGCCGGCCACGACCACGGTGAGGGCGAGGCCGATGGCGAGGTTCGTCCAGAAGGCGAAGGTGGTGACGACCGCGTGCCGCCGCGGGTCGTCGGGGGCCTTGCCGATCTCGCGGGCGAGGATCCAGGGGATGCCGGCCGCGGAGATCGCCGCGCGGACCATGAGCAGCGCCTGGGCGGCGGCGAAGGCGGCGTATTCGGCCGGCGTGAGGCCATGGGTGAGCACGAGCGCGTACCCGTAGTTGATGACGCCCGCGGAGGTGGTCGCGATCATCAGCCAGCCCGCGCTGGCGCTGTGCCGCGCCGCGGGCTTCTCCAGCATGGCGGTCATCGCTTCGCCCACTCTCTGGCCCACTCGCGGCGGCGGGCGACGGCGTGCCATCCGTACGCGATCATGCCGATCCCCACCGCCGCCGCGGCGAGCAGGAGCAGGAAGCGCACAGCCGACGCATTCCCGGCGACCGGCGGGCGGGCGTTGCCGCATTCCCGGCCGGCGAGTTGCGCGCCGGGCACCGACCACAGCTCGATCCGCTCGTAACGGCGGCTCGGGTACTGCCGCACGAGCGTCCCGTACGACCGCACGAAGGTGTCCAGCTCCGGAGAGCTGTTGCCGTATCGCATCCGGCTGTCCTTGGGTGAGAGCAGGAAGAGACGCACGCCGGCATCCACCGCCTTGCCTCCGTCGCGGAAGGACTCGACGTGGTTGCGCGACAGAACCGGCGCCCAGCGCAGCGCGTTGCCGGTCACGTTGACCGGCGCGCAGGCGTAGTTGGCGGTGAGGTAGTCCCCCATCCGCGTGGTCGCGTCGTCGCGGGTCACCGCCACGTTCATCGCCCAGGCGGCCGCGCCGACCAGCGCGACCGCCGCCACGGCCGCGACGATCACCTTCGGCAACCGGTCGCCCCAGGCGAGGACGCTCAGGAGCACCGCGGGTACGGCCGAGTACGCCGTCAGCTGTTCGTTGGCCTGTCCGAGAAGCACGCAGTACGCCAGGAACCCGTAGCTGAGCACCCCGAACGCGACCAGGCTCGCGGCGCGGACCCGCAGCCGCCGCCGGTGGAACAACCCTCCCCGGTACGCGAGCACGCACAGCCCGACGGCACCGAGCCCGAAGGTCAGATAGCCGCTCACGTAGGTGGTGAAGGTGTCGCCGAACACGCCGGTCGACGAGACCCCGGGCCGGTTGAGCCCGCTGACCTGGAGCAGGCCGCTGATCCGCTGCAGGCTGGTGTCGTGCTCCGACCACCACCACGCCCCGGCGCCCTGGAGGACGGCCCACAGTGGAAAGGTGCCCCAGACGGCCATCGCCACGAGCACCGCCGTCGCCGTACGCCGCAGGTATGCCCCGTCCCGCTCCAGCGCGGCGGCGAGCACCGGCACCAGAACCGTGAAGATCAGCGGTTCCTTGATCAGTAATGCCAGTCCCGACACCAGCCCGACGACGCCGACATAGACGGGGGCGGGCGCGCGTCGCAGCCGCAGCGCGAGCAGGACCACGCTCAGCCCGGCCAGGATCGCCGTCGGCTCGATCAGCGCCGTACGCCCGAAGCGCACCAGAAACCCGTTGCCGACGGCCAGGAGCATCGCCGCGACGACCAGCCAGCCGTTGCGCGTGTAGCGGCGGGCGAGCAGCCCCACGAGGGCGACGACGAGAACGCTGCACAGCGCGCCCAGATAGCGGGCGCTGAACAGCGCGTCCACGACGCTGCCGTGCGCGGTGCCGGTGATCAGCGTCCAGGCGCCGACCAGCAGGAAGTGCACCGGTGGGTGGACGCTCGTCGGCCGCTCGCCCCAGGAGACCGAGTCGGCGGCGGCCACGTTCTGCCCGGCGATCGTGTACATGACCTCGTCGAGGTCGAAGTCGAGCGCACCGCGCAGGTTGACCAGGTACGCGGCGGCGGCCACCGCCAGCACACCGGCGAAGAGCCACCACGGGGCTGGCCGTGGCCGCCGCCCTTTCCGTGGCGACACTTCCAGTTCCAGTACGGCGCTCACTTCTCTTCTCTCTGCTACCTCGCGGCAGCGGCTGGGGTCCGGCTGGTGGCACGCAGGATCAGCTCGGCGACCCGGTCGTGTCCCGCGTCGTTCAGGTGGGCGTGGTCGTCAAGGAAGTCGTCCCAGTAACGAACGGCGTCGGCGGTGTCGACGAACCGCACGTCGGCGCGCTCGGCGGCGACGGCCCGCAGCAGGCCGTCGTTGTGCCGCAGCACCGGGTTGGTGCGGGGGAACTTGTAGGGGTCGACCCGCCAGAGCCCGACCAGCACCTTCGTGGCCGGCCCCAACTCGTCGAGGATCTCGCGCAGCCGCGCGGCGAAGACGTCCGACGGCAACCGGTGGTAGCCGCCGGTGGTCCCGATGATCACCCTCTTCACCAGGACCTTCGTCCGGGAGACCAGGATCTGCCGGGCCCGCTTGGCGCGCGTACGGCTGAAGTAGGGCCGCGGCTCCATCCCGGCCGGACCCCGCCAGCTCCGCGGCGCGAACCGGTCGAGCAGCGCCTGCAGGAACCGGCTGGGGTGCACGTGCCCCTCGGCGGCGCCGAAGGAGAGGAGCACCACGTCCGGCCGGAAGGCGCGGATCCGCTCGAGCGTCTCCGGCGTCACGTCGGCCACGGTCTGCGCCGAGCGGGAGAGCTGCAACGTCTCCACGTCGGGGCCGAGTAGCTCCGCGTAGCGCACGGCGTAGGAGCGCCCCTGCACGCCGAGTCCCAGCGTGCTGCTCCCGCCCAGAAATACGACCTTGATCGTCATGTCATCCCCCTATCCGCTGTGCGCCGGCGCGGCGCAGTGGTCTGCGAAGAACGGCCGCAGATCGCCCGCGCGGGGCCCGGCGGCGCGCTTCCAGCCGAGCAGGTCGGCCGGGCGGGCCAGCCACACCCAGGTGACGGCCGGGTCGGTGTCGACGCCGATCCGCTGCAGCAGCGCGGTCGCGTCGCTCTCGTCGAAGCCGGCCAGCAGGATGCGGACCCGCCCGGACGCGGGGTCCGCCGGGTCGCCGGCCTCCCAGTCGACCTGGTCCACGCCGCGCAGCCGGGTGAAGTCGATCCGGGCGGCGAGGCGCACGGGCAGGTCCACGACGGTGGACAGATCGCAGACGGCGCGCCGGTCGGCGTCGACCCGCCGGGCGTCCTCGGCGGCGAGCAACGCGGTGATCCGGTCGGCGGTGGCGTTCCAGGTGAAGCGGCCGGCCCAGGCCCGGCAGCGGCGGGCCCAGAGCGCGGCCGCCGCCGGGTCCTCCAGCTCGATCAGCGCCGAGGTCAGCTGCCCGGCCAGGTGGGCGGGCCGGGCGACGACCCAGCCGGTGAGGCGGTTGCGCACGGAGTCGCGCAGGCCGGGTGAGGCCAGCACGACCGCCGGAACGCCCAGGCTCATCGCCTCGGTCACCGCCAGCCCCCAGCCCTCGACCTCGGAGGTGCAGACGGTCAGCCAGCCGGAAGCCAGCAGCCGGTTCCGCTGCTCGTCGCCGACCCTGCCGTGCAGGGTCACCCGCTCCCGAAGGCCCAGTTCGTCGATGAGGGCGGTGAGCTCGGCGCGGCACGGGCCGTCGCCGAGCAGGTGCAGTTCGACGTCCGGGATCAGTTCGGCGACCCGCGGCATCGCGCGCAGCAGCAGGTCCCAGCGCTTGTGCGGGGCGAGCCGGCCCACGCACACGATGCGCGGCGCCTCGGCACGCCGGGCGCCCGGCACGGTCAGGGGCGCCTGGCCGTTGGCGGAGACGAAGACCGGGCCGCGCAGGCCGAGCACCCTGCGCACCTCGGTACGCGAGGAGGGCGAGACGACGGCGATGGTGCGTTCGCCGTACACGACGCGGTTGCCGACCCTCTCGATCCACCGTCCGATCTGGGCCAACGGGAAGCGGAAATGCTGGGCGAACATCGTCTGGTGCACGTGGTGGATGAGGACGACGACGGGCACCCGCCGCCCGACGGCCAGCGGCGAGAAGAACGGGATGCCGTTGCAGGTGTCGACGATCCCGTCGATGTCGTTGCGGTGACGCAGCAGCCAGAGCAGCGCTCGGAGATAGACGGTGTAGGCGTTGCCCATCCGGCGTACGGTCACGCCGCCGAGCTGGACGGTCCGTGCCGCACCCCGCGGTCGGGAGGTGACGACGGTGACCCGCTGGCCGGCCGCCGCCATCCGCGCGGTGACCTGGTGCATGTATTCCTCGGCGCCGCCGCCGAGCGGGTGCTGACCGTCCTTGAAGTTCAACCACACGACGTGCTCGCCGGGCTCGCCGCGAAAGCGCCGTCCACTCACGTCGTCACCCGGGGCAGGATCAGCGTGCGGTCCCAGTCGTCCGGGGCGCCGGTCGCGATACGACCGTGCGCGGCCATCCGCAGGCCGGCATGCCGCGGGGTGTCGCTCAGCGTGGGAACGAAACCCGGACCATCGGGCAGTTCGTCGTCGAACAGCAGCTCGGCGACCGGCTTGTCCATCACGGTGAGCCGCTGCCCCTCGGCCGCCAGGCAGACGATGTGCGTGCCGTCACGAAGCAGATGCGCGGCACGGCGCAGTGCGTCGACCGTGCCGCGCCCGAACGAGTCCGGCTCTCCGAAGCCGACCCACCGGGCCCGGCTGGTGCGGGCGCCGCGGAGCGCGCCGGCTCCCCAGCCGGGAATGGAACAGCCGAGCACCCGGATCGGAATCAGCGAGCCGGCGGCGACCTCGTCGATGGCCTCGACGGTCCGGTCGCTGGAGCCGCCGTCGACCACGGCGATCGACACGGTGAGTTCGAGGGCGAGCAGCGCGAAGGCGGCGTCCGAGAGCCGGGACGGCAGGTCGTCCTCGCGGTTGACCACCGGGAAGATCAGTTCCAGGTCGGTGTGCCGCTGGGGCCGGCCCGGTGGTCGTGCCGTGCGGTCCAGGAGCAGGGGCCGGGTCGGCGTCGTTCTCGCAGCGGTGGTGCTGGTCGTCCTGCTCCGGCCCTCGTCGATCGAGTCCCTGGTGAGAGCATGTCGCATCTCGTCGGCTCCGCCCCCGTTGCCTGGTTTGTCGCCCCATTCTGCCCGCATCGGCGGGGGCAAAAACCCCAGAAACAGGCAGATAACCACCTATCTGGATAGTTCTGGTCCGAAAAGGTCCGATTGCGGTCGTCGAACGACCTACCCCCCGGGGGTGCTCTTCGGGAGAACGGCTGCGAAAACCTGGCCGACGTGATTAACCCCCAGCGGTTAAGCACCGATGGCACCGCTCGACATGGTGGTTACCGTCGAAGTCGTGGACCTCCCCCTGGCGACAATCCTCATCGTCCTCTGGTCGTCTTTCGCCACGATGGCCGTCGTGGCGGCGGCGCTCTACTGGCACGGCCGCCCCCGGCGGCCGACGGCCGACGTCGGCCGCCTCCACCGGCTGGCGGCCTACTGGCGCGCCCGCACCCACCGGGTCACGCTGTCGTGGCGAGGGCGTCCGCGCCGGGTGGCACCGCCGGTGCGACTGTCTCCGCGCCGGGAACGCCCCGATTCGGCGGCCCTCGAGCACGCGCACCGCCTCTGGCTCGACGGCCTGGCGGGCAAGAGCAACCGGGAGAACCTGTCCGACACCGGGCGCCACCATCTGCCGCCGGAATTGCTGCGCATGCCGACGTACCGACTGAGCCCGGAGCGGATCGCGCGCGCCAGGATTCCCGACCAGAACTAAACGGGCGGGACTATTCGGCCGAAAGTATGAGGCATTACCGTTACCGGCGTTTCGCTTTTTCGTGCGGTTCAAGGTGGTTTCGACCGTTCTAACCCGCACGAGGGGAACACGCAATGCGAAAGCGCTTGGCAACGTGCGCGGCCATCACCCTGGCCGCCGCACTGGCCGGCACGGCCACGTCGACGGCCGCGGTGGCCGTACCGACCGGGATCAGCTATACCGACTTCGGCGTCGACCCGGGTCTGCGCCTGGTGGGCAGTGCCGCCGTCGACGGCACCGCACTTCGCCTGACCAGCGACACCAAGCGCCAGGCCGGTGCCGCCTGGTCCCGGATGAAGATCAACCCCAAGATGTCCTTCGACACGACGTTCGACGTCTCGATGACCGGCGCGGTCGGCCACGCCGACGGCGTCGCGTTCGTCCTGCAGAACGACGGACCGAGGGCCATCGGCGGACACGGCGGAAGCCTCGGATACGGCGGCATGACGCACTCCGTCGCCGTCGAGTTCGACACCTTCCGCAACCCGAACGACGTGGACAACAACCACGTCGCCGTGGTCACGGGAGGCGCCTCGGACCAGGCGCAGTCGATGGTGGCGCCCTCGCCGATCCAGATGTTCGGCCAGACCGTGCGGGTTCGGATCACCTGGCTCGCGAAGACCAAGACGCTCAAGGTGCGGGTCAGGGCCCTGGGCGGTCCGGGAATGAAGATCCTGGAGGAGAGGATCGACCTGCGGAAGGCGCTGGGCTACAAGAAGGCGTTCGTGGGCTTCACCGGCGGCACGGGTGAAGACGTGTCGGTGCAGAAAATCACCAACTGGACGCTGAAGGTCATGCCCTGACCAGAACGGTTCACAGTGGGGCCGACGCGAGACGCGACGGTCCCACCAACCGGCCGCTTGATCGTTGTCTTCTCGGTGAGACAACACGGGCCGGGGTCTCGGTAGCGAAGAAGTTGCTGTTACCCGGTGCGGCGGTGGGGCGCTAAGTCATCCCACGATCGGTCCGACCCTGTGGTTGCTCACGTCCTCGACCAGAGGAGGTCACGCACACCTGGAGGAGCCTTGGCCCGAAACAAGCGTGCCGGAACGACTGGCGCGACCAAGACCCGTACGGCCCGGCTCACCGCGCTCGCGAACGTTCTGGTCATCGGCGCCACCGCGGCCCTCACCATGCCGGACGGCACACGCGCGATCGCGGCCTCGAAGGCGGTGGCCCACTCGGTCAGAAGCGTGCGGGCGACCACCGTCGACCTCATGGAGATCGTCGCGAACGGCTCGGCGGCGACCTCTCTGACCGGCTGGACTTCCCGGTCCCACTCGGGCGGCGTCGGCATCCAGCGCGTGACCGGCCTCGCGGGATCATTCCCGGGCACGACCGGCGTGCGGATCAGCCGGTCGGGCGGCACGGGCACCTGGGCCTACGCCCTCGCCACGCTGAAGAGCCCCGAGACCGCCTTCACTGTCGGCACGACCTACACCATGAGCGGATGGATCCGGGACCTGACCGGCTCCGGCAGGACGATCGGGCTGCTCCTGGGCAACGCGAACTACCAGCACCGGCCCACCACCACCGCGGAGTACACCAAGTTCACCGACACGAACTGGCACTACGTCAGCCGTACCTTCATCGCCACGGCACCCGGCTTCGCGGACACCGCCCTCTACCTCGGCCTACCCGCCAGCGGCTCGTTCGATTTCCAGCTCACCGACCTCAGCGTGCGGCCCGCGCCCATGCCCGCTCCGGCCCGCACGGTGGCGCCGCCGTCGCGCGTGGTCTCGTTCGCCGGAGCGGCCGGGACGGCCCCGGACGCCGGCACCTGGAACTACGAGATCGGCGGACACGGCTGGGGCAACGGGGAGGCGCAGACGTACACCTCGCGGACGTCGAACGTCCAGTTGGACGGGACCGGCCGGCTGAAGATCACGGCCCGCCGCGAGACGCTCACCGGCCCGGACGGCATCACGCGCAAGTTCACCAGCGCCCGGATCACCTCCAAGGGCAAGCTCGCCGTCGCGCCGGGCTCCTACGTGGAAGCTTCCCTCACCGCGCCGACCGGGCCCGGCCTCTGGCCCGCCTTCTGGATGCTCGGCACCACCATCGACACGGTGGGCTGGCCGGCCTCGGGCGAACTCGACATCTTCGAGGGGATCGGCGGCAGGCCGACCATGGCCCACTCCGCGGCGCACATGGCCACGGCCGCCAACCTCAAGATCGACCTCCCGTACGGCTGGGGCGAGGCGGGAGGAACCACCGACCTCGGCGAGCCCGTCGACGCGCGCAGTCACACCTACGGCGTCTACTTCGACTCCAAGACGGTGCGCTTCTACATCGACCGCAAGCCGACGATGACCCTGTGGGCCGCCGACGCGCTCGCGACCGGCCGGACGTGGCCGTTCGGCGGTTCGCAGTACCTGATCCTCAACGTGGCCGTCTCCGGGGAGGTCGACACATCCGCGACCGCCTTCCCCAAGGACATGACCGTGGGTCCGATCTCGATCTGGAACACCGGAGTGCCCTTCTAAGCCCATCGAGCATTCCGACTGCCCGCGTCCTGGTGGACGCGGGCAGTTTTCGTATATGGACATGAATGCGATTCTGCCGGTGCGGCGAGAAATGTGAAGCGGCATTGAATGGCTATTCGCGAATAGCGGTGGGCACGCATCTAACAGGGTCGTCTGATCGGGCGGGCGGAAACTGACGGATGTGTGCCGGGATCCGGCGATAATCCGAAACCGTCGGCGGTGGCTTGACGCGGTCCGAGGGCATGCGTGAAGCTTCCAGCAGCAAGGAATCGGGCAAAACTGACATTGATTCAGGTGTGAAATTCAACCCGCCCTTGACTGCAACACATCCCCACGACACCTCGCCCTATTCCGGGAGATAATCGCATGCCCAAGCCCAGCAAGAGGGACGTTGCCTCGTCGGCATCGGTCACCGTTCTGCCGGCCGACTGCCCCCGGGTTTCGGTGGTTATTCCGACCAAGAACGAAGCGAAGAACATCGGTTGGGTGCTCGAGCGTCTTCCCCTCGGCGTCTTCGAGGTAATCGTCGTCGACGGCAGATCCGTCGACGGCACCGTCGAGGTCGCCCGCGGCCTGCGCGACGACATCGTCATCGTCGACCAGACGCGCACCGGCAAGGGCAACGCCCTCGCCTGCGGCTTCGCCGCCGCCCGGGGCGACATCATCGTCATGATCGACGCCGACGGTTCCATGGACCCCGCCGAGATCGTGTCGTTCGTCGGCGAACTGCTGGCCGGTGCGGACTACGTCAAGGGCACGCGCTTCTCGCTGGGCGGCGGCTCGTCCGACATCACCAGGATCCGCCGGGTCGGCAACGCCGCCCTTAACGGCCTGGTCAACGGGCTCTACAAGGCATCGTTCACCGACCTCTGCTACGGCTACAACGCCTTCTGGGCACACGCGGTCAAGCACCTCGAACTGCCGACGCCCGCCGGGCGGGAGCCGCAGACCGGCGACGGCTTCGAGGTCGAGACGATGATGAACATCAGGGCCGCGATCGCCCCTCTCGTCGTGCGAGAGGTCGCGAGCTACGAATCCGATCGGCTGCACGGCGTGTCGAATCTCCACGCCGTGCGGGACGGCCTGCGCGTGCTGCGGGTCATCGCCAAGGAGTACGGCACACCGGCGGCACGGGCCGTCCGGTCAGCGGCCGGACGGTCGACGGCGGCGCGCGCCGGACGGTCGACGGCGGCGCGGGCGGACCGGGCGCCCGTCAAACGGCCCGCGCCGGCTCCCACCCTGCCGCTGCCCGCGATGCGGCAGCCGCCGGTCCCGCCCCGGCGGCCCGCCGCCGAGCCGACCGAGTCCAGCACCTTCACCACCCGCGTCGGCGGTGCCCGGTGACCCTGACGTCGCCTCTCACGTCCGGGACGTGCACCCGAGATGCCTGATTCCCCCGCGGTCACCGTGGCGCTGGCCTGTCATAACGCGGACCGTCTGCCGAGCATCCGGGCCGCGATCGATTCGGTCCATCGGCAGAGCCACCGTCCGGCGGACATCGTGGTGGCGGTCGACCACAACGCCGCCCTCAGCGCCGTTCTCAGGGCGGAGTTCCGCTCGGTCGTCGTGGTCGACAACGACGGCGCGAACCGTGGGGCATCGGGCACGCGAAATGTCGCCGCCGCGCGGGCCCGTACGCCGCTGATCGCATTTCTCGACGACGATGAAATCGCCGCTCCGACGTGGCTCGAACGACTCGTCGCCCCGTTCCACGACCCGAGCGTGGTGGGCACCGGCGGCCGTTACCGCCCGGTCTGGAATCGGCGCCGCCCCTTCTGGTTCCCGGACGAGTTCGGCTGGGTCGTCGGCGCCCATCACCGGGGAATGCCGACCACCGCCGCCCGGGTACGCAATGTCTGGGCCGGAAGCATGGCGGTGCGTCACGACGTCTTCCGCTCGGTCGGCGGCTTTCGGACCGACTTCGGAAAGGTCGGTGATGTCAGCCGTCCGGAGGACACCGACCTGTGCATCCGCATGGCCGCCGCGGGGCGGGGGCACTGGCTCTTCGTGCCGCAGTCGATCGTGGACCACGAAGTGCCACCCTCCCGGGCCACCCTGCGCTATTTCGCCGGCAGGTGCTACGCCGAGGGCGTCGGCAAGATCGAGATGCGTGCCGCACTGGGCGACGGTGACGCCCTCGGCGACGAGCGGACCTATGTCACGCGGACCATCCCGCTCGCTCTGGCCCGCAACATCGCGACGGGCCGCCTCGACCGCGCCGCCACCATGGCGCTCGGGATCGCGTGCGCCGCCGCCGGCGCGGCCTCGGCCTCCTGGGCGACGAAGCGGACGGGCGCGCCAAGGCCGCGTACCCGGATGAGTGGATCCGCATGATCGAGACGGTGACCGCGACGACCGAGACCAAGACCGGCAACCGTCGCGTGTACGGCGACGCCGTAGCGCTCGCCGGCTCCTCGTCGCTGACGGCCGGGCTCGGCATCCTGTTCTGGCTCCTCGCCGCCCGTGCCGTCGACCCGTCCAGCATGGGAATCCAGACGGCACTGCTCTCCGCGATCACCGCACCCGCGATCGTCATCGGCACCGGCGTGGGCGACGCCTTCGTGAGCCTGCTGCCCCGCGCCGGAGCCTCGCGTCGGAAGATCCTGCGCGCCGGCTACCGGCAGCTCGGCCTGACGGCGGCGGCGATCGGTCTCGTCTCCGGCCTGGCCTCGGTCACCTTCCTGCCCGGCCTGCGCGGATCGGTGACCACGGTGCTCCTGGTTCTCGCCGGGACCACGCTGTGGAGCTTCTTCGTCGTCCAGGACTGCGCGCTCACGGCGATGGGCCGAGCCCGCTGGCTTCCGATCGAGAACGGCCTCGTCAGCGTCTGCAAGATCGGCTTTCTGCCGCTGCTCGCGCTGTCGACCGCCTTCGGCCCCGTCGTGGTGACCGCGACGCTCCTGCCCGCGCTGCTAGCGGTGCTCGTCATGACGCCGCGCGTCTTCCGGCTGGCGGCCGCCGGCGACGATGCCCGGCCTGCTCCCGAGCTGGCCGCCGAGGCGAAATCGCTCGCCTGGCGCCTCATGACCGCCGGCGCCATGACGATCGGCGCGATGACGTTGCTGCCCTTCGTGGTGACCATCGTGGCCGGTCCGGCCGAGGGTGCGATCTTCGCGCTCTGCCTCACCGTCGTCCAGGGGCTCGACTTCGTCTCCGCCGCGCTCGGGGTGTCGCTTGTCGTCCACCAGGCCGGACTCGACGACACACCCTTTCCCCGGCTGGCCAGGGCCATCCTTCTTCGCACGGCTCTGCTGGTGGCCGCGGGCGCCGTGGTGCTCAGCCTCATCGCGCCCCACGCCCTGCCGCTGCTGGGCGACACGTATGCCGGCATGAACGGCGTCGAGATCATCGTGATCCTGTCCGGCGCGGCCGTGCCCCGGACGCTGTTCATCATCTGGGCGGCTCTCCAGCGGGCCCGCCGCACGGTCCGTCCGTTGCTGCGGGTCAACGCGATGACCGTGATCGTCCTGTACGTCTCCGTCGGGCTGCTGGCGAGTCGCTTCGGAGGCGTCGGCGCCGCGGGTGGCCTCTTGATCGCGCAGGTGTGGATGAGCTCCTGCGCCGCACTTCACCTCGTCTGGACACATCGGCGTTGGACCACCAGTTCGTCTCGCAGGGGGACCGCATGAAAACGGCGTACATCGACCGGCTGGAACCGGTGTTGCCAGGAGCGACACCCCTCTGGCCCGAATCCGTCTGGGTGGGCGAGATTTCCGACGAAGCGGTGACCGCCACCGCCCTGACCCTGGCCGGCGCCGCCGGCTTCGGCCGGGCCCGCCTCCTGGTCCGCCACGGCCGGGCGCCCCGGGGGTTCGTCGAGCTGGGAATCGAGGCGGGTCGCCTGGACGGCGTCGAGTTGCGGCGCCTCATCACGGCCCTTCCGGCCGCGGCGGACGCCCCGCCGGACGACAGCCTCAGCATCAGCGTCGTGCTCTGCACCCGGAACCGCCCCGAGCATCTCCGCACGGCCCTCGCCTCGCTGCAACGCCTCGAGTACGCGAACTTCGAGGTGGTGGTCGTCGACAACGGGTCGGACACGGACGCGACACACCGGATCGTCGCGGACCTCGACGACGCCCGCGTCCGATCCGTGGACGCCCCCGTCGCCGGCCTGTCGCGCGCCCGCAACGTCGGCCTCCGGCACGCCCGGCATGACCTCGTCGCGTTCACCGACGACGACGTGGTGGTCGACCCGGGCTGGTTGGCGGGGATCGCCGCCGGTTTCCGCTCGGAGCCCGACGTCAGCTGTGTCTCCGGAATGGTGCCCTCGGTCGAACTGACGTCGCCCTGCCAGGCCTATTTCGACAAGCGGGTGACCTGGGCACGCAACTGCGTCCGGGAGTCCTTCTCCCTGCGGCGCCCACGGCCAGCCGAGCCGATGTTCCCCTTCGAGGTGGGCAGGTTCGGCACCGGCGCCAACTTCGCCATCCGCCGGCAGACCGTCATCGCGCTGGGCGGATTCGACGAGGGATTCGGGGTCGGGTCGCCGACGGGCGGCGGCGAGGACATCGACATGTTCGTCCGGGTGCTGCTGAACGGCCACACCCTGGTGTACGAACCGTCCGCCATCATCTGGCACCGCCACCGGCCCGACCTGGCCAGCCTGACGAAGCAGATCCGTGACTACGGCACCGGCCTCGGCGCCTGGATCACCCAGCTCGCGCTCCAGCCGCGGACGGCGATGATGATCACCCGGCGGTCGGTGCCCGCACTGGCGCACCTCGGCAAGATCACCCGGATCGAGCGCGACCACGATCCCGAGATCGGCGACCTCGGACGCGCCGAGCGGCTCGCCGTCCTGCGCGGCCCGCTCGCCCTTCTGAAGGCCCGGCTGCACGGCGCCCGCCGCCGTCCCCTCGCCCAAGCCGCCCGGCACGCCTCATGACCCCGCGGCACTCCCGCGCGGTACGGGTATTCGACTTCGTGTCGGCGTACCCGTTGCTCGTCATGGCCTGGATCGCCGGCATCTCCGGCTTCCTCGCCGCCGTCGAAGCCCTGCCGTCGGGGCTGCGAGCCCTTCTCATGCTGCTGTTCATCGTCGGCGGACCCGGATCGGCGGTGCTGGCCTGGAGCCGGCGCCCGATGCGGCCGTCGTTCCTGCTCACCATCGTCCCCGTCACGGGCGTGGCCCTGTGGATCGTCGTGGTGACGGCGTCGGTGTCGGTCCCGTGGTGGGAGCCCCGGCTGCTGATGCTGATCGTCGCCTTCCTGACCATCTCGACGGCGCAGCTGGCCGCGTGGACCCGGGTGCCGACCCCGGGGGGACTCTCGTGATCGACACCCTCGTCCGGACGGGCACCATCTATGCCGCGCGCTCGGCCGCCGTTACCGGCGCGCCCGATCGGCCCGCCCCCCGTCCCCATCGCCGGGGGCGACACCACATCTCCCCCGTACGGCTGGCGGCGCCCTGGGCGGCCCTCGCCGTCGCGCTGATCCTGTGGCTCGTCTCCCTGCCCGGCCTGCGCGACGCCCCGGTCTCGCAGTACGGCCTGATCGCGGCGGGCCCGGGCACCTACCCGGCCGCCCTGCTGGCCGTCCTGGTCGCCTTCGTGCTGGCGGTGCGGTTCCGCAATCCGGTCGCCGCCGGCGCGGCCATCGTCGGGCTGATCGCCGTGGAGCGGCTGACGACCTCGCTGATCACCGAGGTCGCGCCGTACTCGTGGACGTACAAGCACATCGGGGTCGCCGACTACATCCAGGACCACGGCAGCCTCGCCCGCGGCGTCGACATCTACAGCGGCTGGCCCGGCCTGTTCGCCGTGACGGCGAGCTTCAGCGAGGTCACCGGGCTCTCGCCGATCACCATCGCGCACTGGTTCACCACGGGCGTTCACCTGGCGATCGCCGGCCTGGTTGTCGTGGCCGCCCGGTCCTGGGGGCTGGAACGGCTGCCGGCCCTCACCGCCGCCTTCCTCGTGGAGGCCACCAACTGGGTCGCACAGGACTACTTCGCGCCGCAGGCCGTCGCCTTCATCCTGATGCTCGCTTTCTTCGCCGTCGTCGGGCGCTTCCGCAACCACCCGTCGGCGCTGAGTGTCGTGGTCGCCCTCATCCTGTTCGCCGCGATCGTGGTCACGCACCAGCTGACCCCGTACTGGGTCATGCTCGCCACCGGCCTGCTGGTCGTGACGCGCCGGCTGCGGCCATGGTGGATCCTCGCGCCCATGGCGGCACTCGCCGGGATCTGGCTGCTCCTCAACTGGGAGATGGCCAGCCACTTCCTCTTCTTCTCCGCGGACCCGATCAGCAACGCGAAGTCCAACATCCCGACCCTCGGCGTGCTGGGACAGCAGGTCACCAGCCTGGTGATGCGGTCGCTGTCGGTCTCCTACCTCATGCTCGCGGCGGTGTGCGCCGTCATCGGGCGCAGGAACCACGCGCCGATCCTGGCGCCGTGCATCCTGGCCTTCAGCCCGATCCTCATCCTCGGCGGCCAGAACTACGGCGGCGAGGCGATCTTCCGGGTCTTCCTCTACTCGCTGCTCGGCTGCGCACTGCTGGTGGCCGCTCCCCTCACCGCGATGCTGCAGGCCCGCCTCGTCCGCGCCGGCGCGATCATGGTCATCCTGGCCTGGCTGGTGGGCGCCTCCGCGCAGGGCTACTTCGGTGGCTGGTCGGCGAACCTGATGACCCGGCAGCAGGTGGACTTCGCCGACGAGCTGCTCAACAAGGTGCCCTTCCCGTCCTATGTGACGGTGGCGGCGCCGGTGTGGCCCGAACGGGTGAACGGCCGCTACGCCGAGTTCGCCCGGTTCAAGCGCGACTACGACTCCCCGATGATCTACTCGGCGAACCTCGTCGGCTCGAACTTCGACACCGAGGCCTCGTACGCGACCTTCATGAAGTTGATCGCCGGCCGGACCGGCGGCCGGAACTACCTGATCATCAGCGAGCAGATGCGCGTCTACGACTGGTACTTCGGCATCCTCCCCCCGCGCGCCCTGGACAACCTGGAGAAGCGGATGCGCCGCGACCCGCGGTGGACCGTCGTGCACCAGGACGAGAAGGTCATCGTCTTCCGCGCGCAGGAATTCACCCCGCGACGGAATCTGGTGCGTTGGCCATGACCCCCCCGATACAGACCCCCACCCGGGCCATCAACCGGTTCGACCGGCCCTGGACCTCCGCCTCCACGGCCACCGTGATCGGCCCGATGCACGCGCCGACCCGGCAGGCCCTCGTCGAGGCCGTCGCCCGCACCGCGGCCGCCTGGCCGGAGAGCCGGCTGGACTGGTCGATCCGCGACCGCCGCTGGCACCGGCCCCCACCGGCCCGGCTAGACGACCTCGCCGACGGCATGGTCGCCGACCTGACGGCCGACCCGAGCGTCGACTACGGCCGCTTCCTGACCGACCTGGTGCACGACGAGCGCCAGCGGTGGCCGCTGGCGTTCTCCGTGGGCCACGACCACGTGGCCCTGCGGATGTCGCATGCCATCGGCGACGGCCGGGCACTCGTCGTGTTGCTCTCCCGGCTGCTGGAGACGGCGGTCACCGGCGAACCGGTGCCCTTCCCACCGCGGCCGGCCATGCCTCCTTTCGTCTCCGCACTGGGAAACTTCTTCGGTCGCTCGCCGAAACGCGCCCTCGCCGCGGCCAGGGCGATCCGGCACGCACCGCCCGTGGCAGAGGTAGCCACGCTGCCCTGGTCCCCCCAGCGGGTCACCCTCTATCACCGGATTCCCGGCGAGCTCGCCACCGAGATCCGCCGCTGGCGCAAGACGAGTGCCTCCGGAGCGACCAGCGCGGCCGTCGACCTCTCCCTGATCATGCGAGCCCTCGCCCTCAGCGGCGTACCGCTCGCCCCGGAGGTCCGGGTCCTGTACGACGTCCGGCGCTACCTGCCGGCGCGCTACCCCGAGCTGCACGGCAACTTCTCGGTGGGCCTGCTGATGGCGATGTCCGCGGCGATGCCGGCCGCGCGGCTCTCGGAGATGATCGCCAGAACCGGTGCGGTCGGCCGGCCCTTGACCGCGCTCGGCGCCGGGCTGGTGTTCAGCCGGCACCCCGGCGCCTCCCCCGTCACGGCCCCGGCCCGTCCCCGAGCCGAACTCGCCTTCACCTATCTGGGTCGTCCGCTGCCCATCGAACGCCTCCCCTGGCGCTCCGGGAGCGTCCCGGTCTGGAGCGGGAGCGTGCAACCCGCCGGCCCCCAGGGGCTGACGTTCGCGGTGACCGAGACCGGCCGTGCCGTCCATCTGTCCGCGAGCTTCCACGCGAACGTGCTGGACGCCGAACGGATAGAGCACGCGATGACGCTCATGACCGCGGATCCCATCTCCGTGTTGACCGACCGTACGAGCACGAACTTTGGAGTGTGAATGACGGCGCCTGTTCGACTGTTGGTGCTCGACCAGGCGGTGGGCGTGTGGGGCGCCCAGGCCTATCTGCTGAGAATGGCACCCGGACTGGCGAGACACGGTGTCGAGATGACCCTCGCCGGGCCGCCCGAACTGGACCTGGCGACGGCCTGGAAGGCGGCCGGCCACCCGCACATCGCCCTGCCGCTGCCCATCGTCCGGTCGGTACGCAGCGACGGCCACCGGGGCCGGCTCAGCCTGCGGGCGTTGATGCGCGAGGGTACGCAGCTGTGGCGTACCCGTGCCCTGATCCGGGCCGCGATCACCTCGTCGGGCTGCGACGCCGTGCACGCCAACGGGCACGCGATCCATCTCGACGCCGCCCTGGCCGCCCGCGCGGCCGGCAGACCCGCCGTGCTGCATCTGCACGAGGAGATGCCCCACCGCTTCGGGGCGGCGGTGCGCGCCTCGGCCGTCCGCGCCGCCGACACGAGTGTCGCGGTGAGCGAGGCCGTCGCCTCCGGACTGGCGCCGCGGACCCGGTCGAGGGTGACGGTCATCGCCAACGGCGTCGACACGGAGATCTTCCGTCCCGGTCCCGCCGACCCCGGCATCCGCCGCGGTCTGGGCGCCGCACCGGACGACGTCCTCTTCGTCGCGGTGACCCGCCTCGACCCCGACAAACGCATCGAGGACATCATCACCGCGCTCCGGCCGCACCGCGGACGGCCCGGCTGGCATCTGGCCATCGTCGGGGTCACGTCGAGCTATCCCGAGTACGCCGACCGGATGCGGGATCTCGCCCGGGAGGAACTGGGCGCCCAGGTCACCTTCACCGGCCGGCGAGCCGACGTGGCGGACATCTTCCGGGCCGCGGACGTGCTCGTGCACGCCGGGATGGTCGAGGGCATGCCGCTGGGCATGCTCGAGGCGCAGGCCTGCGGCGTACCGGTGATCGGATACCGGGTCGCCGGGGTGCCCGAGGCCGTCGTCGACGGCGAGACGGGCCTGCTCGCCCCCGCCGGGGACGTCGGAGCGCTCCGCCGGCACGTCAGCGCCCTGCTGGCGGACTGCGAGCTGCGTACCCGTCTGGGCGCCGAGGGAATCGCCCACGTCCGGCGGCGCCACACGTTGGACGGGCAGATCGTTTCCTATGTGCGGCTGCTCCATCACATGGTGGCCCGGCCCCTCGCGGGACGACCGCGCTGAAGACCGGCTCACCTTTGTTCGAGAACAGGAAAGGGACACGTGCGCGGCAATCCCCTCATCGTCTGCTTCAACCACTGGCATGACGACAACAAAGGCGACAGCGCCATCACCGGCGGCATCCTGCGGCTGCTGCGCGATCGGTGGCCCGCGGCCCGGATCCGGGTCACCAGCCTGCACGAGGCGGGTACGGCGGAGTCCCGCACCCAGTTCCGGCACCTCTCCCAGAATGACGACATCGACACCGACTGCACCTGGATCGCCACCGAGATCGGATCGGCGGGCGGGCGGCGCGTCGGCACCGTGCCGGCCGCCGCGCGCTGGCTGCTGCGCCTGCTCCCCAAGGTGGCGAACGTCGCGATAGGCCGGGTCGACCGCGAGACCCGGCACCGGCTGTCCGGCGTCGACCTCGTCGTGCTGGTCGGCGGCAGCAACATCTACGACAACCCCAGCGTCACCCCGCTGCTGAGCTGGGCCCGCCTGTTCTGCATCCTGTTCCCCGCCTGGGCGGCGACGCGCCTGGACATCCCGGTCGTCCTGGCCGGACACACCCTCGGCCCCTTCCCCCGCGCCACCGGACGCTGGATCGCCCGACGCCTGCTGAGCGGCGCCGGCGACGTCACACTCCGCGAGCAGACCTCGGTGCAACTGAGCGAACAGCTCGGGCTGAGGGCCGCCGACGTCGCCCCCGACATGGCCTTCGCCACCCCGGCCCAGCGCACCCGCCGGGTCCAGGACGCGCTCGGATCCCTGCCCGGCCCCCACGTGATCGCGCTGGCACCGCGCACCCATCCGCACGCCGGCGCGGCCGCCGACGATCGCGTCATCGACGAACTCGTCACCCTGGCGCGCGACGCGTACGCCGACGGCAAGGCCGACGGATTCGTCGTGGTTGCCCAATGCCAGGGGCCCACCCCCGTCGAGGACGACCGGCCCATCGCGGAGCGGCTCGCCGCACGCCTGGAACGCAGCGTGCCGGTGGTGCTGATGGAAGAGGACCTGTCCCCTCAGGAACTGGCCGCCCTCTACGGATCGTGCAGCCTCGTGATCGCGGTACGCCTGCACGCCGCCATCCTGGCCCTCGCCCAGGGCACCCCGGCGTACGCCATCGCCTACCTCACCCGCAAAACCGAAGGGGTCATGGCCGGCGCCGGCCTTCCCGACGCCTGGTGCGAGTACGGCTCCTTCTCCGCCAAGAGCGCGGCGCCGGTGGTCGAACGACTCCTGCACCCGGACACCCGGCACGACCTGACCCGGCGCTCCCACCGCTGGCAGGGAGACCTGACGGAGATCTCCCAGCGATGGTCCTCCCGCCCGAGCCGCCCTTCCGCCACGGTGGACGCATGAGCGCCGCGACACCACACCAGCGCCGACACACCGGAGACCGGGACATCGTCATCGGCCCACCGACGATCGCCGGCAACCGCATCTCGGTGCCGTTGCGCCCCGGCCGGGCAGCCGCCCGCTACTTCCGCGAGCGGGAGATCTGGGTCGAATACCGCGACGTCGACCTCGGCGAGGTCGACCCCGCCGTGGCGGTCATCCCCGCCCTCGGCGTGGTGATCCCGATAGCCCTCGCCTGCGGCGGCACGGTGCACGTCCCGGAGGTCGACGAGGTCTTCGCCGACGGAGCCGAGGCGATCGCGCGGACGCTCAGGACGATGTATCCCCACCTCTCGGATCGCCCCTTCCAGCTCACCGGAGTACGGCGACCGACCACGAGCGCCCCCGCCGAGAACCGGGCGGCGATGCTGTACTCCGGCGGCGTCGACTCCATCACCACACTGCTGCGGCACCGGGAAGAGGTTGACTGCATCGTCACGGTGTGGGGAGCCGACGTCGAGCTGGGAAACACCGCCCTCTGGGACCACCTGTCGTCCATCGTGACGGCGGCACCGGCGCGCCCGCGGACCCGCCACGTGGTGGCCCGCTCGAACCTTCGCGAAGCCCTGGACGAGCTCCGCCTCAACCGCGACTTCGACCGCGGTTTCGCCAGCACGAACTGGTGGGGAGCGGTACAGCACGGCCTGGCCCTCACCAGCCTGGTGGCGCCGGTCGCCGTACGCCTCGGCCTCGGCCGGGTCCTGGTCTCCAGCAGCCACTCCGTGGGTTTCCGCGTGCCGTGGGGCAGCAACCCGGAACTGGACAGCCTGGTGCGATGGTCGGGCGGCCGGGTCGAACACGACGGCTTCGAGCTGGACCGCCAGGACAAGGTGTCGCGCGTCGTCGCACCGTGGCTCGCGCAGGGCCACAAGCTGACCCTTGCGGTCTGCTACCAGCTCGACCGCGACGGGGCGGGCGTGAACTGCGGCCGGTGTGAGAAATGCATGCGTACGATCTCCGGCCTCCTCGCCGCCCACGTCGACCCCCACGACGGCGGCCTGCCCTTCGACGCCGAATCCCTGGCATCGTGGCGGTCCCGGCTGGAAGAAGGCGACACGCGTTTCGGCCCGAACGAGCTGTTCATGTGGCAAGGCATCCAGCGTGCTCTCCGCGGTGGAGAGCAGCTGTTCGAGGCGCACGGCAGCGCCGCGTACCTGGCCTGGCTGAAAGACTTCGACCTCGCCTCCCTCGCCGCCGGTCACACCCAGACGGCGGCCGCGGTGGGTGACATGCCCGCCTGGCGCTACCTGGCGGTGCGCCAGGCCCGCAAGGTGCCCTACCCGATCCGGCGCCAGCTCCGCCGCTGGGTCCTGTCGTAGGGCTGAAGCACGAGCAGGCCCGCAAATTGAACGCTGAGGGTGCCGCAAATCGAAAGCCGAACTGTCGAACTCTGGCCGTTCTCCCCAGGGCGAACTCGACAGCACCCTGTGGCAGGTTTCCGCTCCGGCCACAGATTGACCTCGCCCTTCTTCGCGGTCGCTGCCGCGACGGGCACCGGCGCTCACGTCACTCTCCCGGGCTCATCCGACCGGCCGCGGCGTAATGATCAAAACCTGGATTCGCCGAACGAAGGCCCGATCTCCGCGGGCGGGCCCGTAGCGTTTTCCACTAAGAGACGCCGTCCTACCTGCGAAGTGACGGCGTCTCCCTAAACGGAAACCTATGCCGGGCACAGGAGACACCATGCACCGACGAAATACCGCCGGCCAGCCGGCACCCGTACGCCTGCGGTCCTACGAACCCGGCAGGTGAGGGAGAAGATCCGCGGAGCGTGTCGTGGCGCGTACGTGGATCGACGCGGGTCCTCGGCGGCCAGAGAACGCCGAGGGCCCGCGCCTGAAAACCCTAGTCCAGTGAAGAGCCTCACCGTTTTCCGGCCGTCGTCGAATGCCCCCCACGACGGCCGGGGCGGTGCGGAGCCGCCGCGCTGGTGTCCGGCGGTTCCGGGGGTCCCGCGCCACAGCGTGATCGACACCGATTTGAAGCCCGTACACGAAAGGTGGTAGCCGCATGTTGTCGCTGGTGGCGACTTTGTGCAGAGTGGACCGCCGGCGCGTAGACATCGACGGTCGGTGCCGCGTGCGCGGCGCCGTACCCCCAACGGGTTAAACCGGTGAGCGCAGAAGCGGCATTTCATTCGGTGGGAATGAAGCACGGATATCCGATCCGTTTCTGCCCTTGGTCCGGGAATGTTGTGCCGCGTCCGTTTCGCCTCCACCGGCCGGGCGCATGGCAGTTCATTCCCCGTGGCTCCGGCCGTGTCCCGGCGGCCGGAGCCACATTTTCACGTTCGCAGGAGGAAAAGCGCGCATGCGCAAGTTGAGCAGGCGGTCCACCACCGTTGTCGTCACCACCGTCGTCGCGCTCGGTGCGGCCGGAGCCGCCTGGGCCGCATGGAGCCTCACCGGCTCCGGCACCGCCGAGGCCAAAGCCGGTTCGGTGGTCACCCTCACCGTCACCAGCGCGGGCCTGGTCGGGGGCGGGCTCACTCCGGGCAACACGACCACGGTGCTGCTCACCGTTTCCAATCGCAATGCTTTTCCCGTACGCGTCACGAACATCGACCTGACGAAGCTGGCCTCCTCGCGGGCGGGGTGCGATGCCGGAGCCAACGTCGAGGTCGTCAACGACGCGCCCCTGCCCGGCAAGGCGACCGTGCCGGCGGGCAGCGAGGACGAGCCGGCCACGGCACAGATCGCCTGGAGCGGCCCGTTGCGGATGATGGCGGACCCGGCGGACGCCTGCCAGGGAGCCCCGTTCACCTTCGACGTCCGCCTCGACGCCGTCAGCGCGGCGGCGTGACGCCGGCGATGGCGCGGGGCGCGAGCGCCGCCCTCGCTCCGTCGCCGCGACCCGAAGAAGGTTCAAGACCGAAAAGGACTGCCATGCGCAAGCTCGACCATCGCGGCAAGGCGATCCTCAGTGTCGCCGCCGTCGCCGCTGTGATCGTCAACGCCGGTGCCGCCTGGGCGTACTGGAGGCTCGGCGGAGCGGGCACCGGCGTCGCCGTCGCTGGCTCCGCCGTGGAGCTCGAGCTGCACGGCCGGTCCGACGAGAGCGAGCCGCTCTATCCCGGCTCGTCGGCCGGGCTGACCGTGACGGTGACCAACCGCAACGGCTTCCCGGTGCGGATCACCTCCATCAGCGCGGGCGACGGCAGGGTGACGGCGGACCCGGCGCACCGCGAAGCCGGTTGCCTCGAGACGGGCGTGGTCGTTAGCGCTGATGTGCTGGCCGTGTCCTGGGAGGTGCCGAAGAACACCATCGGCGTCTTCACCGTGCCCGGCGGCCTCCGAATGACCAACAGCTCCGACAGCGCCTGCCAGGGCGCCACCTTCACCATCCCGGTGACGGCGAAGGGTCTGAGCAGCGCATCCTGACCCACCCCCGCGGACGCCCCGCCGACGTGCGCCCGCGGCCCTGCCTCACGTCGGCGCGAGCATGTCAGGAGTCAGGCTGTGCTTCGCTGGCACAAATCCGTCGCCGCCGCAGCGGCCATCGCGGGCACGGCCATCGCGGGCACGGCCATCGCGGGCACGGCCATCGCGGGCACGGCCATCGTGCGCGCGGCCATCGTGCGCGCGGCCATCGTGCGCGCGGCCGGCTTGGCCGCGCGGTGACGCGTCGCCGTGCCGGATCGTCGTTTCGATTCCTGAGGTCGCCGCTGTCCATCGTCGGTGTCGCGACCGTGGTGGCGATCGGCAGTGGGGTCGCCGCGTACGGCGACTGGGACGTAAGCGCCGACGCGGCGACGTTCACCGTCCACGCCGCGAGCATTCCTCGCATGGACGCGCCGGACGTGGAGCTGCCCGCGGGCGAGCCGAGAATCACCGCGGACGGTTTGATCGCGCGCGGTCCCCGGATCCACTGGAACCGGGTGGAGATCGCCCCGCGCACACCGGTGCGGCGCTATCTTGTGACCCGCCATCTCGGCCCGATCGCGCAGCTTGTCTGTGACGTACCGGCCAGCCGCGACGGCTGTGTCGACGAGCATCCGCCGGCCGGCTATCTCGTGACCTACACCGTGGTAGCCACGCACGGTGCTTTCTGGACGGGCACGGCGAGCCGGCCCAGCCGGCCAGTGCCGCTTCCGGGCGAAGCCGCGCCGGTAGTGATCGACGGCGTGGTGGTTCTGCTGCCCGGTGCCGGCGGCGGCACGGTGGTGCCTGCGTCCGGTTCCGGCGCGGCGGCGTCCGCGGGTGCCGTTCCGCCCGGCACCGGCCCAGGGGCCACGGCTGGGACCGTCCCTGGGAACGTTCCGGGGGACGTCCCCGGGGCCGCCCCCGGGGCCGTGCCGGGGGATTCGGCGCCGGGTCTATCGACCCCACCGGTGCCCGTGATTCCGCCGCGGCCGCCGGAGCCCGAGCAGGGCACGACGACAGAGCCGGTCGAGCCACCGGCGAAGGCCGGAGAGGTCGCAGTGAAGCCCGGAGAGGGCGCGACGGACCCCTCGGAGGTGTCGGAAACCGAGGAAGAAACGCTTTTCCCGGCGGGCTGACTCGGCACCCGTCGAAGTTCATAAAAGCGCCGTCGTGTCACGCCGAAACACCATGAACAAACAGTCAATTCGCGGCGTCCGGGAGTATGTCCGGTATGCCGTTACAGCCGGCTTACTTTCCCTACAGCAACTAATAATATTTGAAACATGACACCAGCCGGTTCTGTCGCACTCCAGCTCGTCCTCTCCGTCGCCATGGTCATCTTCACCGCGTACGTGGCCGGGCGGGTGCATCAGTGGTACCGGCACGGCTTCGACCGCGACGTGGCCTACCGGGAGGGCTACAACCAGGCGTCGCACACGCTCTTCCAGCTCGCCGTCCGCAACCACCCGGTCGGAACCGCGCCCGGCGCGGGCGGACACCTCACGGCCCCGCCCCGCACGGCCCCACCCCGCACGGCCCAGTTCTCTACAGCCCCGCCACGCACGGCCCAGTTCTCTACAGCCCAGTTCTCCACGGCCCCGGTCTCTACAGCCCCGCTCTCTGCAGCCCCGCTCTCTGCAGCCCCGCTCTCCGCCCCGCCCTCCTCAGGACCGTTCTCCTCGGCCTCGCTCTCCTCAGGCCCGCTCTCCACAGCCGCGCCCTCGGCAGCCCCGTTCCCCACCGCGCCGAACCCGGCCCCCGCCCAGGTCCGCGCCGTCGTTGCTCTGCACCAGCTGCCGGAGCGCACCGCCGCCGACGGCCACGCCGAACGCCGCGAGTCCGCCCGCCTCCTTCACCACCGGGTCTGACCACAGAAGGGATCAGAGTCATGACAGTGCCCGGCAACAGCATCATCCA
The DNA here is from genome assembly GCF_040682215.1 of Actinoplanes sp. NPDC051346. Lineage (NCBI taxonomy): Bacteria > Bacillati > Actinomycetota > Actinomycetes > Micromonosporales > Micromonosporaceae > Actinoplanes > Actinoplanes sp. NPDC051346. The sequence goes on from NZ_JBFBAJ010000003.1 coordinate 420,305, forward strand.
AGCGCTGTTCGCGCTCGCCTTCGTCGTCGCCAGCGGGTACGCGGGTGGACGCATTCACCAGTGGTACAAGCAGGGACTGGACCGGGACGAGGCCTACCGCACCGGTTACGACCAGGCCTCGCACTCCATGTTCGACCTGGCCATCCGCAGGCGGCAGCAGAACCCGGCAGAGGGCGGCCGAGGCATCGCGGCGAAGGAGCGGCACCATCTCGTCGGCCACGCCCGCCGGCGCATCCAGGCCGAGCCGGAACCCAGTTCGGGCGGGCGCCGCCGACGGCGCTTCGGCCTGCGCTGAGCGAAGGATCCTGCCCGGAGCAAAGAGGACCTGCCCTGAGTAGAGAGATTCCGCCCCGAGCAAACCGATCCTGCGCTGAGCTGACGAATCCTGCGCTGAGCAGAAGGCCCCTGCGCTGAGCAGAACGCTGAGCCCCTGCGCTGAGCAGAACGCTGAGCCCCTGCGCTGAGCAGAACGCTGAGCAGAAGGCCCCCTGCGCTGAGCAGAGGGATCTTGCACTGTCCGGAGGGACGCTGCGCTGAGCGGAAAGATCCCGCACGGAGCGGAGGGACACCGTTGCGGATTAGGCCGAACGGCACGGGCGAACCACCGCTCGGGACAGTCCGCTGTGCACCGCGCGCCGTTGCGCAACGACGCTCCGGAGACGACCATTCAGGTATGCGGCCACGATCGCCGGCTCCCGCGCGAGATGAGCCACATTCGTCACAGATGCTCGGGTTTGCGTGCTCGAGTTCTTACTGTTAATCGTGATGTAACCGCAGGTCAACCGCCGTGGCTCGGGGGCACCGGCGGGCCTCGCGAAGATCACCGCGTGGTCTCCGCTCCCCCGGAGGAATTAGCCCGTACCGGCCGTCCTGACTGAGTCATGCGCCGGCAACGCGAGACGGAACGCCGATCTCGGCATGCGTGTGCATCGGGCACTGTGGTGTCACCACGCCGCATCTCGACATGCCGGCGCGGTAACCGGCTGAACCACCCGCAACCCCGCAGAAGGAAGCCCCGTATGCGTACGTTCCGCAGACGGCTCGCCCCTACCGCGACGCCCCGCACCGCGAGCACCGCCGCTGAGGCCGGTGCGGAATCGTGAGGCGGGCCGTGCTGAGCAGCGAGAGACCCGGGAACGTCCGGGCGCGGGCCTCCACCGGACCCCCGCCCGCCAGCGAGCCTGATCTCGACGACCCCGTCACCCTGCCGCCGCCCCGCCGGCGAGGACTCGACCAGCGAACCCGGGGCATCCTCGTGGCCGCCGCGGTGGCGGCCGCCATCGTCAATGCCAGCGCCATGTGGGCGTACTGGAAGATCACGGGCTCGGGAAGCGCCTCGGCCGGGGCGGGCGCTTATGTGGAGATGGGACTGCGGGGACGCTCCAGCCTCGACGTTCCGCTGACACCGGGTGGCACCGGCGACCTGACCGTCACGGTCTCGAACGACAACGACTTCGCCATCCGCGTCACCTCGGTCGCGGCCGGCACCGGAAACGTCATCGCCGACGACGAGCACCGCGAGAACGGCTGCGACCGGCACGGCGTCACCTTCGCGCGGCCGGAGCTGGCGGTGCGGTGGGAGGTCGCCCGCAACGACGTGGCGGTCTTCACCGTGCCCGGCGGCCTACGAATGGCGGCCGACGCGGACCCGACCTGCCTGGGCGCGGTCTTCACCGTCCCCGTCCGCGTCACCGGCGAGTCCCGCCGCCCCTGACGGACACCGCGGAGAGACCCGCCGAGGAAGCCGGGCATGTGGTCAGCGCGGCGAGGCGTCCCAACCGGCGTCGCGGCATGCCTGGGTGAGGGCGGTCGCGCCGGACTTCCACTCGGCATCGCTCTCGTTCGCGCTGCGGCCCATCGCCACGGCACGGTCCGCGATCCGCTCGTTCTCACTGCCGGTCGACCACTTGTTGACCTCGTCGGCGAGCGAGAGGCGGGCCGTCCTGGTGGCGGCGTCGTCAAAACCCTCGGCGAACGTGGTGCAGGCCCGGTCGGCGGCGTCGTCGAGGCGGCCCGGACCCGCCTCCTGGGCGGACCGGCTGATCACGAGGCCGACAAGGACCACCGCGACCACCGCGACGCCGATGGCGAGCTGGCGCTTGTTCAGCTTTACCTTCACCGGTTTCCGCTCCCACGTCGGCGAGTGTCCGGAATGCACATTATCCGGCCCCGCCGTCCGACCAGCGACCGCACCGCCTCCCCCGCCACCACCAAGTGCGCGGCCCGACCTAGAGCCGAACCGCGAGCCAAGACCAGGCCGCCGGCCGAGACCGGACCGCGAGCGTCCGTCAGCTCAGCATTCGACGACGGTGACGGCGAGCCCGCCGCGGGACGTCTCCTTGTACTTGCTCGACATGTCGCGCCCGGTGTCGCGCATCGTGCGGATCGCCGTGTCGAGGCTGACCCGATGGTCACCGTCACCGTTGAGCGCGAGCCGGGCCGCGTTGATCGCCTTGACGCTGGCGATCGCGTTGCGCTCGATGCACGGGATCTGCACCAGTCCGCCGACCGGGTCGCAGGTGAGGCCGAGGTTGTGCTCCAGGGCGATCTCCGCCGCGTTCTCCACCTGCTCCGGGGTGCCGCCGAGCACCTCGCACAGCGCGCCGGCCGCCATCGCCGCGGCCGAGCCGACCTCGCCCTGGCAGCCGACCTCGGCTCCGGAGAAGGACGCGTTGCCCTTGATGAGGATGCCGATCGCGGCGGAAGTGAGCAGGAAGCGGACCACGCCGTCGTCGTTGGCGCCGGGAACGAACTTCATGTAGTAGTGCAGCACCGCCGGGACGATGCCGGCCGCGCCGTTGGTCGGGGCGGTCACCACCCGGCCGCCGGCCGCGTTCTCCTCGTTGACCGCGAGGGCGAAGAGGTTCACCCAATCCATCACGTGCAGCGGGTCGGCGTCCAACCCCCGGGCGAGCTCAGCGTGCAGCGCCGGTGCGCGCCGTCGTACCCGCAAGCCACCCGGCAGGATGCCGTCCGTACGCAGACCGCGCGCGACGCACCCGCGCATGACCTCCCAGATGTGCAGCAGGCCGGAGTGGATCTCTTCGGTCGTGCGCCAGGCGCGCTCGTTGGCGAGCATCACGCCCGAGACGGACGTTCCCTCCTGGCGGCAGATCCTCAGGAGCTCGTCGCCGGTGCTGAAGGGATGCGGCAGCACGGTCGCGTCTGGGTCCGGGCCCGCGCCCTCCTCGACCACGAAGCCGCCGCCGACCGAGTAGTAGGTCTGCTCGGGGCCGCCGTCGGCGCTGAACCGCAGGGCGTTCGGGTGGAAGGGCAGGCTGCGTCGATGCCGGACGAACTCCACGGAGATCGGCCGGGTGCCGTTGAGCAACAGTTTGCCGTCGGTGCCGATCTCCTCGACGCGCACGCCGGCGCGGTCGGGGTCGATGGTGGCGGGATCCTCACCCTCCAGCCCCAGCAGGATGGCACCGTCGGTGCCGTGGCCGCGGCCGGTCGCGGTGAGCGAGCCGAACAGTTCGACGCGGATCTGGGTGGCATCGGGATGCGCCGCCGCGAAGAGCCGTGCGGCCCGCATCGGGCCGACGGTGTGCGAGGACGACGGACCGATCCCGATCGAATAAAGGTCGAAGGCGCTGACCGCCATGAAGGCTCCCTGGTCGCAGATGACCCTCCCCGCTCTGTCATCTATACCTGAGAGCTTCACCGCCGCGAGGCGGTTTGCACCGTGGGTGCGGGTCCTGGTTGGTCCCGGCTTTCCAGAGTCGCCTCGCCGTTGGCGGTAACTTGTGCCTGAGAGATTCTCGGGGAGGAGTTGCTCCTTCGGCGTCCCGACCGGGGTCGGATGCTCTCCCGCCAGGGCTCGAGCAGCGCAATCTTCAGTTGTGGGCCGACCGTAGAAGCCTTACCGCGAGCCGTCAAGTCGGGCGCGTCGGGTCACTCCGGCTGGCGTGCGGGGCGCAGGGCCAGGGCGACCGCGCCGAGCACGGCGACCGTCTGGGCCACGAACATCGCCGGGTCGCCCTCTTTCAGGTCGAGCGTCGCCAGCGCGACCCCGGGGATCAGCAGGCGACCAATGCCCTTGACCTGGTCGGGGGCCGTACGGAAGCTGTCGTCGCTGCCGTTGGCGTCGCCGCGCGTGATCAGCAGTCCGTTCTCGTCGAGGCCGGCGATGCGGTGGATGCGGGTCTGCCCCGGGTGTTGCGGGTCGGGGATGACCACGACCTGGCCGACGAGCGGGGTCCAGTTCTCCGGCGGTGCGGAGGTGACGGCGACGTCACCGCGGTGCAGTGACGGGCTCATCGACTCGCTGACCACCGCGACCGGGGTCCAGCCCCAGATCGCCGGGACCGAGCTCCACGCGATGAGGGCGCCGACGCCCGCCAGGACGGCGAGGGCCACGAGCCGCAGCAGCAGCGATGGCAGGCCCTGCGGGATGTGCCGACCCCACGGGGTGCGGCGGCGTCCGGCCGGCGGCTGGGTTCCGGCCCACCCGGCCGGAGCGGACATGGTGGTCATGATCAGCTCGCTGCTTCCCACTTGAAGGTCGCCGCGGCGGATTTGCCCTGCGCGCTGTCCGGCGTGCTCGCGTTCACGGTGTACGTGATGTGGTAGGTCTTGTTGCTGGCCGACGCCGGGGCGAACGTGCCGACACCGTTGTTGAAGTTGTTCTTGGCGCTGCCGAAGTTGGACAGCGTGCCGGTGTAGGCGGTGCCCGTGGCACTGAAGCCGGTGCAGCTGCCGAAGCCGCCGCCGGTGCCCTCTTCGATCACCAGGTCGACGTATGGGGCAAGGTCGCCGGAAACGGCGGTGCCGTACATCTTCACCGTGGCCGAGAGGCTGCCGGTGTACGAGACGTTGATGCACTTGTCGCCGGTCGAGCCGGGCCGCAGGTTGGTGGGCGAGAACATCACCGTATCGTTGTCGTCGTCGCTGAGCGTGACCGTACCCGCGTTCCAGCTGTTGGCCGCGTTGCCGGTGTTCGCCGTGAAAGCCGCGCTTGAGGCCTGCCACATGACGCCGGAGCTGATCACGATTCCGCCGGTCACCGTCAGCGCCACCGCCAGCATCTTCGTTCCGCCGAGCTGCATCCTGTGTTCCTCTCACCGACCGGCGCACCGGCCATCTCTCGCTGTCGGAGGGATAGTTCGGCGGGATTCCTCAACCGCGTCTCAAGCCGCTGTCAAAACCACGGCAAGGCTGAAAAGAAATCTCCGGACCGGAAAAAGCCGCTGGGTGGACTCGCGTCCACCCAGCGGCCCGGTGATCCCTGTTGTCACTCGTCCGGGTCAGGCAGCAGGTATCCGGCCGCCCGGATCGCCGCCGCCAGCGTCGCCGCCGGCGGTTGCGCCGGGGCTGCCGGGGCGGGTGGGGCGAACGGGACACCCGCGGCCTGGGGAGCGCCGTACGACGCCCACTGCGGGACCAGGCCGACCGCGACGGCCGCGTCCGGGACTCCGGCGCCACAGCGGTACGGGTCGGTGCCCGGCATCGGCCGACAGCTCGCCTTGATCAGCTCGGCCAGGCGTTGCACCCGGGCCGGGCCGCGCATGCCGAAGCCGTAGCGGAAGTCCGGGTGGTGGGCGAGGACCAGGCCGGCCAGCGCGGCGATGTGGGTCGCGGCTACCGGGGTGCCGTCCAGGGCCGCCCGGCCCTCAGTGCCGACGGCGGAGATCACCGCGACACCGGGTGCGCACACGTCCACCTCGGGGCCCGCGCAGCTGGACCGGGCGACGTAGAACCCCTCCCGGGTCGGCATCCCGGCCTGTTGGGCCGCGTGGTGGCTCTCCGGCGGGTACGTGCCCACCTGACCGATGGCACCCACGGTGAAGATGGGCGCGAGCGTGCCGGGGAACGTGACCGGTCCGCCCGTGTCGCCGGCCGCCGCCACGCAGAGGATGCCGGCCTGCCGGGCCTCCTCCAGCTTGTAGGCCACCAGCCCGGCCACACCGTCCGCGTAGACGCCGAGGTCGATGACGTCGACCTCCTGGGCGATGCAGTAGTCGATCGCCTCGATCAGGTCGCTGAGCCGCCCGGGCAGGGCCCGGCAGACGTGCACCTCGGCCTCGGGGGCCAGGCCACCGGCCTGATCGCCGTCGACGCCGGTGATCAGCGCGACGGTGTGGGTGGAGCGGCCGATCGTGTCGGAGTCCCAGGCCTTCTCGTCCTGGCCGACCACGTTGATGCCGGACATGACGCCCTCGGCGGCGCCGAGGCGTCCGGCGTCGACGCCCGAGCCGATGACGGCGATCCGTACGCCATGGCCGCGGTAGGTCGGGGGAATCCGGTCGAAGTTCATCACGCGGCGAGCCCAGCCGTCGCCGGCGACTTCGCGTGGTGCGCTGTCGAGCCGCCTGCAGACCACCGGGTTCACCTCTGTCGCCGACAGGAACGGCGAGTCCAGCATGACGCTCCAGCAGTCGGCCCGCGGGCGCACATAGACGCCGCGTACGGCTTCGAGGGAGTCGGCCGGCACCGCCAGCTCCACGCCGCCGTTGCCGTCGGTGCGGCCCACGACCGGGTAGAGGCCGCCGTAGACGTAGACCGCCGCGTCGCGCAGCGGTTCGTCGCGCTCGTCGCGTACCCGCAAGCGCACGGTGACCGACTGGTCCAGCGTGCCGGTGCCCGGGATCATGGGCGGCACCGGCAGTTGCTCACCGTGCCGGAGCGGGTGGTCGATGTCGACGTGGAATTCGGGTCGCGCCGCGAGGATCGCTGCCTGCTCGTGGGTGGTCTCCACTACCGCGACCGCCGGGTACGGGCTGCGCTGGGTGGGAGCCTCGCTCGACTCGCTCGCGGCGCTGCGGATGACCCGCAGTACGTGCAGGTCGGGGTTGCGTTGCATCGCTTCGATGAGCTGTTGCCCGGCCGTGGCCGGGTCGGTGGGCAGTCCCGTCGACGCCCAGCCGGTCGGTGCGACGAGATACCGTTCGGGACGCCGCCCCACGGATTCGGGGCGGGCTTGCTTGTCGTCACCGATGCCGCGCGGCCTGTTCTCGGGCTGCGTGTCACCGGTTTCGCCCGGCCGGTTGCCGCCGGCCGTGGCGGCACGGGGCTCGGCCGGTCGATCCGTAGGTTTGTCGGGCCGTCCCTTCGGCCGGCCGGTGCCGGGTGCCTGGCCCTGTTCGGCCATGGCGTGCTCCTTCCGCTGACGTGGCGCCGCCCGGATAGGGGCCGGCGCGGGATCGGAGTGCGTCGGCGGCGGCCGGACTCACGGTCCGGCCACCGCCGAGGTGCCGTTGCTGACGCGCCGGCCGTGCATCGATCGGGAGGCCTGCCATCCCGTCACGACGGCGGTGGCCATCGGCGGCGCAGGTAGGCGATCGCGGTGTCCGGCTGGGGAACCGCTAGCGGCCGAACGGGCTCTGCTGCTGGCCGAACTGCGGCTGCTGCTGGCCGAACTGCTGCTGGCCGTACTGCGGCTGCTGCTGGCCGAACTGCGGCTGCTGCTGGCCGTACTGCTGCTGGCCGAATTGCGGCTGCTGCTGGCCGAAGCTCTGCTGGCCGTACTGCTGGCCGATGCCCTGCTGTCCCCAGCCCTGCTGCTGGGACAGCTGCTGCTGCACGAGGTGCTGGGCGACCTGGTGCGCGAGCTGCAGCACGCCGGACTGCGTGATCTGCTGGATGACCTGCTGCGCGACCTGCTGCAGGAACGGCTGCTGGGCGAGCAATTGCACCAGCGGGTGCGACTGCGTCTGCACCTGGATGAGCTGCATCTGCTCGAGCTGCTGGGTGATTCCGGGCTGCTGAGCCAGTACCTGGGTGACCTGCTGACGGATCAGCTGCTGGGCGATGCGGTGCGCGAGCTGCTGCTGCGCGGCCTGCTGCAGCGGCTGCTGGCCCATCGTCTGGCCGCTCTGTTGCGGACCGTACGCGCTCGTTTCGCCCCAGCCGCCGAACATCTGACCCTGGCCTTGCGTCGTCATGGTGGGTGCGTACGTCATGGCTGACATGGTGCCTCCCAACGTCCAACCTAGATGGACAAGTTGTCCATCGACATCGGACGCTACGCTCGACGATGGTGCCGGACAAGGGGTCGACCCCGTTCGATATATTTGCGCGGTAAATTATGAACTTCTCTGACGATGACGACGACCGGGATGCCGATGAACCCTCTCCAGCAGCTCATCCGGGACCGGATGGCGGAGCAGGGCTGGTCGTATGCCGACGTCGCCCGCCGCGGCGACGTCCCGCGCTCCACCGTCCACCACCTCGCCACGGCCGAGCACCTGCGCCGGCCGCCGCATCCGGCGACCCTGGAGGGACTGGCCGAGGGACTCGGCGTGCCCATCGACGCCATCCGCGCCGCGGCCGCGTCGGCCGCCGGGCTCACCACCTGGCAGGAGCCCGTCACCGATCCCGAGATCTCCGTCCTCGTCGCGGCGCTGTCGCGGCTCAGCCCCGACGACCGGCGCCACGTTCTCGCCCTGATCCAGTCCCTGCTGAGCGCCGACCGATCGGCCTGATCCGCCGACACCCGCCCGCGTCGGCGTTTTCGTATCGGGAGAAATCTGCGGCCCAGGCATCGATCATGCCGAATGCTTCATAGAGTGGGGCCGGATACGCGTTCAGTAGTCGTGGCCGCCGCCGCGCGTCGACCGCGACGAGGCAAATCAGCGAATCTCGGGAGGTACCATGCGCGTCTGCATGACCGAACTGCCGATCGCGGTCCGCGTGAAGACGCCGCAGGGAGTCGTCGTCGCTCTGCCACGGAGCAGATCCCGGCAGCAGGTGCTGGACATGGCGAGCGTCATCCTGTCCAGCGACGAGTTCGAACAGCTGCGGCTCGCGCTGGGCACCACGGCGACCCGAGCCCGGTACGCCGCGCGGTTCTCGACGCCCGCGGACCGAGTGGTCCCGCAGCGGTCGGTCCGCGTCGTGGACTGCGACCCTCGACCCTAGACCAACGCCGCCGGGGATCGAACTCGTCCCGACAAGGAAGGGTTAGGCCACGGCGGCGACGGCGATCGCTCGCCGCCTCCGCCGCTCCTCGAACCCGACGCGACCGCCGAAAACAGAGCGTGGGCTGGCGGTGCGTCGGAGTGAAATGGTAGCCCTCTCCTGCAAATTGCACTACGCCCTGATGCTGTCCACATCGTGAAGGGTGGGAGGCGGACCGTGCGGCGGGCTCGGCGCCGGGTGGTGGTCGATCAACGGTATGGACGACACCGGCGAAATCGGCAAGCCCGCCACGCTGTCGTACAGGTGTGCCCGGGCCCGTTCCATCGCCATGTCGGCCAACTCCTCGTCGTGCGAGGCTTTGCCGATGCTCTCCGCCATGACCCGGGAGGCCGCCTCGGCATAGCGGCGGGCGTCCTTCAAACCCTGCTCGTAGCCGATCGCCGCCTCGTGCTCCCGGCCCCGGGCCGCCCGCGCCTCGGTGCGCTCGTACGCGTTGCCGTGCGAGACGATCTTGAGCCCGACGGCGGCGCAGTCCAGGGCGACGAGCAGCAGCGCGATGCCCACATAGAAGACGCCGATGCCCCAGAAGTCGCTGCTGATCAGGTACCACATGGCCTTGGTGCGCGCGCCGAAACCGGCGTCGGCGGCGATCGCCTCGGCGTTCTTCGTACGCTGCGCACTGATCTTCTGGGTCAGGTCCGTCTCCTCGACGGCGCGCGACTGCCGGGCCGCCTTCTGGCTCTCCTGAAGCCGCGCGGCCTGCGCGTCCAACTGGGCCGCCTCGTCGTCGAGACCGCGCGACCGCTTGACCAGGGTGTCGCAGAAGCCTCCCGGAGGGCAGCCGGCCTTGCGCGACGCTCCCTCGCCCTCGGAGTCGTCGACCGCCTGCGTGTAGAGCTGACGCGCGTCGCGGCGCTTCTCGGCCGCCCGCGTGTTCAGCGCCTGCACCGCCTTGTTCTCGGCCACGGTCTGCTTCTTGAGTTCGGCGAGCCGGGCATCGTACGCGGCGATCGCCCCGCCCTTCTCGATCTCGCTGATCTCCGCGTTGTGCACGTCGTTGAGGTGGGCGTCGATCTCGCCCTTGTAGCGCTCGAGCATGAGCGGCTCGGTGATGATCACCGCGAAGAGCAGGGCGAGGCAGACCCGGCCGAAGTAGAGGCCCAGGGTGGGCTTGCGCAGCAGCTGGTTCGGATCGGGCGAGTCCAGGTTCTCGAAGTTGATCGCCACCCGGCCGACCACCGCCCGGTCGTAGGCGACCACGCCCGTCGCCACGAGCGGGCCGACCAGCCACTGAAACCACGGATCCGTGTAGTTGGCGCTGGCGTCGACGAAAGCCGCGCCGCCCACCGTCGCGTACCCGAAATAGAGCACGATGAAGACGCCGATGGAGCAGTAGAGGACCCGGTCCGAGTGCGTGGTCACGCTCTCCGGGTTCACGTTGGCGATCCGGAGCAACAATCGACGCATGGTGCGAGTCTCGCCGATCCCAGCGGCCCGCGCGGCCGAAACGGGTGGATCGGCCGGACCGCTACGAGCCTGTGCCATGGCGCAGAAGCCGGTGCAACTCGGTGAGCAACGTGTCCTTGCCGAAGGGCTTGCGCAGCAGCGGGGCGTCGGGCGGAAGCTCCTGCCCGCCGGGCGCGATGCCGTTGGTGTAGCCGGACATGAACAGCACGGGCAGGTCCGGCCGGTTGCGCCGCAGTTCCGCCGCGAGCTGGGTGCCCGACATGCCGGGCATGATGACGTCGGTCAGCAGGACGTCGATCTGCACCTGATCCTCGAGGCACAGCTTGAGGGCCTCGTGCGGCGTCGCGGTCCGGTGGATCCGGTAGCCGGCCTTGGTCAGGATGCGGCAGACGATGTCGCGGACGGCGTCCTCGTCCTCGACGACCAGCACGATCTGCCCGGTGTCGCCGGTGGGCGGTGGCGGTGCGTGGTCGTCGGCGCCGGAGGCCGGGGCGGCGGTCGCGGGCAGGCAGACCCGCAGGGTGGTGCCCTGGCCGGGCCGGGACTCCAGCTCGATCGTGCCGGCCGCCTCGGTGACCGCCCCGTACGCGGTGGCCAGGCCCAGCCCGGTGCCCTGGCCGCGCCCCTTGGTGGTGAAGAACGGCTCGAAGGCGCGCGCGGCGACCTCGGCGGACATCCCACAGCCGGTGTCGGTGATGGTCAGCGTGACGGCGGACCCGTCGCCGACCTGCGTGTCGCCGGTATCGCCGGTGGCGATGGTCAGCCGGCCGCCGGTGGGCATCGCGGCGCGCGCGTTGACGACGGCGTTCATCAGCACCTGTTCGAGCTTGCTGCGGTCCATCGTCACCGGTGGCAGCCCAGGCTGCAGCATCGTGCTCATCTCGATGTCCTCGCCGAGCGTACGGCCGAACAGCTTCTGCATCTCCTGCACGACGGCGTTGAGGTCGAGGACCTCCGGCTGGGACGGCTCCAGGCGGCTGAAGATGAGTAGCTGGCGGATCAGGGCCGTACCCCGCGCCGCGGCCTGCTGGATGCCGCCGACGTCGGACTGGACGGGATCGTCCGGCGGAAGATCCTCGGCGAGCATGGCCGCGTAGCCCGAGATCACCGCCAGCAGGTTGTTGAAGTCGTGTGCGACCCCGCCGGCGAGCTGGCCGAGGGAGTCGAGGCGCTCGGCCTGGCGCAACTGCCGTTCCAGCTCGGCGCGTTGCTGCTCGGCGAGCACCTGTTCGGTGGTGTCCCGCAGAATGCCCTCCACCGCGACGACCCGGCCGTCGTTGTCGGTGATCGCGACCGCGCGCTGCTCGGTCCAGACGGTCTCGCCGGTCGGTCCCACCCACCGGACGGTGACCGTGCCGGGCCGCGGCGACCGCCAGGACTGCTCCAGCGCCGGCCGGTCCTCCGGCTCGACGAGGCGGAAGATGAGGTCCGGATCGCCGTAGAAGTCGTCGGGCGGCCGTCCGATGATCGAGGCGATCGCGGGGCTCAGATACTCGACGGCGGGCTCCGGAACCAGCCGGTAACGGAAGATGATGTCCTGGGCATGCTCGGCGAGCAGCCGGAACCGTTCCTCGCTGTCACGCAGCGCCGCCTCGGCCCGGCGGCGCTGCCGGCGCTCCGCGGCCTCGCGGAGTTCGCGCTGCACGGCGGGTGCCAGGCGGGCCAGCTTGCTCTTGAGGACGAAGTCCTGTGCGCCGGCGCGCATCACCGCCGCCGCGACCTCCTCGCCGACCTCGCCGGAAACGAGAATGAAGGGAATGTCCGGGTCCTGCCGGCGGATCTGGTCGAGCGCGTCCTCGGCCCGCAGCGCCGGCATGTTGTAGTCGCAGATCACCACGTCGGGTGGCCGCTCGCGCAGGGCGGCGGCCACGTCCGCGGCCGTGTCGACTCGGGTGTGTTCGACCGTCAACCCGGCACGGACGAGATGCCGGGCGATCAGGAAAGCGTCGTCGTCGCTGTCGTCGATGACGAGCAGATGGCAGGGATCCACGCCGTCCTCACCGGCCCAACCCGGGCGGGAGCGGCTCGTTGACGAGCAGCCAGTACACGCCGAGCACCTTGGCGGCGGCGAGGAACTCGTCGAAGACCACCGGCTTGCGGACGTAGCTGTTGGCGCCGAGCCGATAGCTCGCGACGATGTCGCGCTCCTCGTTCGAGGTGGTCAGCACCACGACGGGCAGGCCCATGGTGCGTTCGTCGCCGCGGATGGTGCGCAGCACCTCCAACCCGTTCACCTTGGGCAGGTTGACGTCGAGCAGGATCAGGGCCGGCTTCAACGGCGGGCTGTCGTCCTCGGGAAGCAGCAACCGCAGCGCCTCCTCGCCGTCGCTCGCCACGATGACCTCGTTCTTGATGTGGTTCTTGGCGAACGCGCGCACGGTGAACATCACGTCGTCGGGATTGTCCTCGACCAGCAGGATGGGGCCGTCGCTCATCGGATCTCCCAGTCGCCGGGTGCGGGGGTGAGACTGAACCGGAACGTCGCTCCGTTGCCCGGCGAGCTGTCGGCGACGATCTGACCGCCGTGCCGGGTGATGATCCGCTGCACGATCGCCAGGCCGATGCCGGTGCCCTCGTATTCGGCGGCCGTGTGCAGCCGCTGGAACGGGTCGAAGAGCTTGTGCGAGTAGCGCATGTCGAAACCCGCTCCGTTGTCGGTCACCGCGAACACCTCGACGTCCTGCCACGACGTGGAGTCCATCGTGATGGTGGCGTCGGCCCGGTTGGCGGTGAACTTCCAGGCGTTGCCGAGCAGGTTCTGCAGCACCAGCCGGATGAGATGCGGGTCCGCCTGCGCTACCAGCCCGTCGGCGACGGCGACGTCCACCGAGCGCGCAGGATCGGCGTTGCGCAGCTCCGCGACCACCTCGCGAGCCAGCGCCGAGAGGTCGGTGTGCTCGCGGTGCAGCTCGGTGCGGGTCGCGCGGGACAGGCCCAGCAGGTCGTCGATCATCTGCGCCATGCGGGCGACATTGGCCTGGATGCGCCGCAGGTACTGCTGGCCCTGCTCGTCGAGGACCTCGGCGTAGTCCTCCTGCAGAACCTGGCTGAAGCCTTCCAGGCTGCGCAGCGGCGCGCGCAGGTCGTGGGAGACCGAGTAGGCGAACGCGTCGAGCTCGCGCGTGGAGGCTTCGAGCTCGGCGGTGCGTTCACGCACGCGGAGCTCCAGGTTCGCGTTGAGCTGGCGTACCTGCTCCTCGGCCCGCTTGCGGGCGGTGATGTCGGTCGAGATGCCGCACACGGCGTAGGGGTGGCCGCTCGCGTCGATGAGAGGGAACTTGACCGTGATGTACGTGCGTACCTCGCCGTCGCCGAAGACTTCCTCCTCCATCTGCACGGGTACGCCCCGCGCGAAGGCCTCCAGGTCGTTGGCGCGGAAGGCGTCGGCCGTGTCCCGGGGGAACAGGTCATGGTCGGTCAGGCCCACGATGTTCTCGCGGTGCAGGCTGAACAGCCGCTCGTACTCGCGGTTGACCAGCATGTAGCGGCCGTCGGCGTCGCGCATGTAGATGACGGCGGAGGTGTGGTCGATCAGCGCCATCAGCTGTTCGTGGCCCACCTGCGCCGGTGGCCGCACCCCCGTCGGGTTGACGTTCACCTTCGTGTCCACCATCCGCTCCCGGGCTGGCCCACGGTGGGCGCGGCCGTCAGGACACCAGCAACACCTCTACCGGTTCAATTCCCATCAAATCCGACCGTACCGCATGCCTTGGGGCGCCTTCTCCGACTTCCGCATCGAGGGCCGGGTGCAGCGCCGCCAGCACGTGGTCGCGCCGAGCCCGGGTCAGCCGCTCCAGGTAGGTCTCGGTCATGCCCGTCGTGCCGGTCCGGTTGGACACGACGGCTTTGTCGCCGATGCCGGCGGCGTCGCGCTGACGCTGCGGTTTGAACAGGAACTTCTTGCTCAGCATGAGGTGCGAGCCGGCCGCCCGGGCGTGCGCGGTCAGCACGTCGTACCAGTCCACCAGCACGGGATGGCGGGCGACCAGGCGACGCAGATCCGCGACCTCCGCGCCGGACAGCCAATCCAGGTCGATGTCGAGGGCGGCGGCCACCCGCTGCGGCAGGGTCGGCTGCGCCATCAGGCGCTCCAGCGCCTCCCGCTCCTCGGTGAGCAGGCCCGGAAACAACCGGCGTACGTGCGTGGCGTAATCGGGAATCGCGATGCCCAGCAGAAAGTCGCGCTTGAGTCCCTCGATGTCCAGGGCGCCGCTGGGCGGGATGTCGCCAGGCGTCCAGTGGACGGCGAACTGGCGGAACACGTCCATGAATTGCTCGGGGGGCATGCTGTGCTCCGGCGGCAACGCCGCGAACTCCAGGAACAGTTGCCGAAGCGCGCCCAGCAGGACGGTCGCGGTCCGCACCCGGGACAGCGCTTCCGGGCTGTCCCAGCGGGTTTCCGGGGTGGCCAGCGGCTCGAGCAGGTCGTTGATCGCGCGCTCGACCGCCTCGCCCTTCTTGACCAGCGCGAAGAAATGCTCCTCACCGCTCGTGCCGGTGTAGGTGCGGGTGCGGCCGTCGTCGAACACTCCCGGGAGCACCGCCACGGTTCGCTCGCCCATGCGGACCTCGACCGTTCCCACATTCCACCGCACCAGCGAGGCGTAGCTGTCGCGGTGGTCGTGGCCCGTACCCGTGTGGTCGGCGAGCGCGGCGAAGTAGCGCTGGAACGGGATCTGCTGCGTGCCGGCTTCTAGAGCGTCGAAGGCCCGCTCCGGCGTTTCCTTACCGCCGGGCGTGCGTTCCTGGTAGTGCCGCGCCACCGAGGCGCCAACGAAGCCGAGATTGACCACCAGTTGCTGCGCCTGCGCCACGGACAGCCGGTCGGGCAGGGGTAGGTCGGGCAGGATCACCTCGCGCAGCGCCTCGTTCAGCGCCGGAGGAGCCAGATCATTGTGCAGAATCGCCTGGTTGAGCCGCGGCAGCTCATCCAAAACCCATGCCCCGAGCTGCGGCAACACCATCGCACTCACACCCTTCAGACCTGGGATTGAACCCATCGGCATGGAGAGCCCGGTCTGAAGAGTTCCCTTTAACGGGATCTGTCACACATTTTCGCCCTATTACAGCAAGGTCGGCGAGGTGATCGTCACGCGTACCGCCACCGCGGCGTGCACCGTCTGCGGCTGCGGATCGACCTCGAGCTCGAGGTCGGCGGACTCCATGCCGTAGGCCGCCGCGCGCATCATGCCGCCGCCACCGCCACCGCCGGCGCCCTCGTCGGAGATCTCGACGAGGCGGTCCACCTGCGCGCCGACCGCCTCCGCATACTCCCGAGCCCGGCCCAACGCGTCGGCGATCGCCTCCCGCCGCACGTCGGCGCCCGCCCGGCTGCCGGCACGCAGCTGCCACCACGGACCGGAGACCGTGGTCTGGTCGGCGTCGGCCAACCGCAGCAGCATCTCGCCGAGCGCGCCGAAGTCGGTCACGGTGACCGTGGTGCTGACGCTGCCGACGTACGCCGAGACCCGCTCGCCGCCGCGCTTGAGCTCGGGTCGCACCTGGATCCCGCCGGTGTCCCGCCGCTCGATGGCGTCGGTGTAGTCGTCGAGCGCGGCGCGCAGCGCGGCCGCCCGCTCGGCCAGCCGAGAAAGGGCCGCCTGCCGATCCTTGTCCCGCGCGGACACGGTGACGGAAAACTGCGCGATCTCCGGCGGCACCTCGCGGACGGCCTCGCCACGGACAACGATCATGGGTTGATCCACCATCCGAGAAACCTACGCCCGCACGAGCGGAAAGCGCATTCCCCGGGTACGGACGGAGTCCCGCAACACGATCGACGTCAACCGGGTGCCGCGCGGAACATCGAACACCAGCGTGCCGCGGACGCGCACTCCGACGTCGATGCGCTCGAGGATGCCGGGGCGCCCGCCCCCCACGTACATGGCGGCGCCGGCCTCGCTGACAAAGGCGGAACCGTCGGCGGCGTACGCGGTCTGCGCCGCGCCATCGAGGACCGCGGCATGCGTGCCGATGTTCCGCACCGACACCGCCACCAGGCAGAACTCCCCCCGCGCCCGCTGACCGAAGTTGTCGCTGCCCAGCCGCCGGGCGCCGCAGCGTATCCCGGTGACCGAGAACTGAAAGCCGCCGGCCGCCTCCTGGCGCGTGGACTGTCCGGCGTCCAGGCCGAGGCTGGCCGACAACGAATTCGCGATCACCGCGATCACCGCGAACAGGGCGACCAAGGAGGCGACCATCAGTACGGCAAGGCCGCCGGCGATCCACGGCCACAGCATCCGGGCGCCGCGGCGCCGGGTCCCGTGAAAAGACATGGGCTCCCCATCGCCGGTCCGGACGTGCAGCGTGGCCGGATCAACCACCCGAGGACCCGGCCACGCTCCCTGACAAACCGGCGGCCGCACCTGCCGGAAGTGGCCCGAACAGCCATCCTCCGCCACCCGGTCGGCTCCGCTGGGCGGTCCCGGCCGCTGACACCCGTCGCAGCGAACCATGTCTCACTCCCGCGCCGAATGACGGTCTTCGCCCGTTATGAACCGATGGCGGGCCCCGACGGCCGGGCACCGCCGCCCGCGCCCGACTCGTCCCGCGACGAGAAGTCCGCCCACGACCCAGGGGAGTTCGCCGTGACCGTGACCGAACACCAGATCAAGGACCGCATCAAGGCCGTCCTCGCCGGAACCTCTCCGGACAGCGCGACCTCGGAGCATCCGTTGATCGTGTCGGGCACCATGCACCCGAACCAGGCACTCCAGGTGCTCACGCTCGCCCAGCGGACGGCCGAGGAGCACATCGCCATTGCCAACCGCCAGGCCGACAAGATCCGTACGGACGCCCAGGCGGCGGCCGACAAGATCGCCGCGGACGCGGCGGCCCACTCGCAGAACATCCGCCGGGAGGCCGACAAGGTCCTGGCCGACGCGCGCGCGACCGCGGAGCGGGCGGCCCACGAGACACGTGCCCGGGCCGAGGAGGCCCGGCGCAGCGCGGACCAGATCGTCTCGGACGCCCGGACGCAGGCCCAGGCCGTCGCCAGAAAGGCGGAGGAGCAGGCGGATCAGCTCAAGCTGCAGGCACACCAGCGATACGAGGACACCGTCGGCAGCCTCGGCGCCAAGCGGGAGGCATTGCAGCGGCAGATCGAGTCGCTGGAACACTTCGACCGCGACTACCGGGCGCGGCTGACGTCGTTCATGCAGAACCAGCTTCGCGCCCTCTGGGTCGACGTTCCGGCCGTCGGCGACGAGCTGGACGAAGCCGGCCCGCGGGCCCAAGCCGCGGAACCCGAGGCCGCCGCGCCCGAGGCCGTCGCGCCCGAGGCCGTCGCGCCCGAAGGCGCCGGATCCGAGGCCGCCGGGTCCGAGGTGGAGGGTGACGACCAGGACGGATCCGAGGGAAACGAGTAACCGCCCTCCGTTCGGCTATCACCTCCTGCCCGTTCGACCGCGCCGCCAAGCGGCCTCCATATCCCCCACAATGGGATAATTCGGGCATGATTGACGATCATCAGCCGCAGGTACGGTCGCGTCGCGGGCGCTGGAGGACGGGAGCGATCGTGGCCGCCACCGCCGTGGCGGTCACGATCGGCGGCTCGTTCTGGATACGCGCCGACGCGGGCACCGCACCGACCGAAGTGGTCCGTTACACCTTCGACGACACCGCCGGCACGCTCTTCCCCGACGTCACCGGCGGCCCGCAACCGCTCAAGACGGTCAGCAGCAAGGGCGGCGCGCTCACCTCGATCGCGCACGGCAACGGCACAGCCATCCAGTTCCCGCCGCCGTGCCGCCACGAACCGTGCCCCCGGGTCGCGCTGCGGGCCAAGAACTCGGCGAGCCTCAACCCGGGCCGCGGACCGATCCGCTTCGGCGCGTCCGTCCTGCTCTCCCGGCAGCAGACCACCAAGGGCGAAAACATCGTCCAGAAGGGCTATTCGGCCCGCGGCAGCCAATACAAACTGCAGATCGACGGTACGGCGGGAAAGCCGAGTTGCGCCATGGTGGACGCCGAGGGCCGCGTCCACATCGCCCGCAGCAGCGTCACGGTCGCGGACGACTCCTGGCACACGCTGGAGTGCCGTCGCAAGGGCACGTGGCTGTCCATCCGGGTCGACGGCCGGCGCCGAGGCAGCACCACCGTTCCGGCCGATCTGACGATCTCCAACACCGTCCCGCTCAGCATCGGCGGCAAGGGCGCGTACCGCGACAACGACCAGTTCCAGGGCGCCCTCGACGACGTCTGGGTCGCCCTCGGATGACGCGACCCAAGGCAACCGCCCTCGCTCTTGCCGCCGCGAGCGCCCTCGCCGTGCCCGCTACTGCCGCGACGGCCGCCCTCCCGAATGCCGTGGCGCCGGCCGATCCCGCCTTGCTGGAGGCGGTCACCGAGATCACCGACGAGTGGCCCATCAAGGTCGAATACCGGGTACGCCGCGGCGACGTCGTGCGTGCCCCGCTCGGCGTGCTCAGCGCGGACAAGAACCCGATCCGCGGCCTGGTCGCGAAGGTTCAGATCGGCCCGGACCTGCGGTTCACCCATCGCTACCGCAACTGCTGGTACACCGTCGACGGCGATGAGGAAATCGCCTGGTGCGAGTTCACGACGGCGTTGCTGCCGGCGCACGGCGGGCTGGCCATCACGACGCCGGTCGCCGCGGTCAGGACCGACACCGAGCCGGGAACGGTCGCGGGCGTCGGCTTCCGCTGGCAGAGCAAGGGCTGGTCCGATGCCCGCGGTGGCCTGCGCCCGGTCACCGCGTTCTTCGCCGGGCCGGGCGAGCCGGTCGTGCGGGGAGACCAGGGCATGCTGACCCTCAGCAAGTCGGAGCTGCCGGTCGCGGACATCCGCACCAACGGCAACTTCATCAGTCTCACCGTGACAAACGAGCCGCCGCTCATCCCGAACGCTTCCTTATCCGCATCCCCGTCCGCGACGCCTTCCGCCTCTCCTTCCGCCACGCCATCCGTGGGTTCCCCGTCCGCTTCCCCTTCCGCGTCCCCCTCGCTGTCATCGGCGACCGGCGGAGCGGCTCCGACGGGCGGCGAGGGCCTTCCCATCACCGGCGCGCCGATCGTCCCCGTGGCGGCGGCGGGCGGCATCCTCCTGCTCCTGGGACTCGCCGCCCGCATCACGCGCCGACGCACCCGCTTCACCGCCTGACCGAACAATGCGAGGAACAACAGCCCCATAGTTGCTGGACCCCGAGCCGGTAGGGTCAGCGCCGATGCGAACAAAGCAGCAGCTCAGTGCGGACATTCACGGCGAGCGTCGGGCGGCCCTGGTGGTCAACGCCCATTCCCGGCGCGGCGGAAGGCTCTATCACGACGCTCGGGCCCGGCTGCTCGGCGCCGGCTTCACGCTGCTGGGAGACTTCCCGGTCGACCGTCCCGCGGAGCTGGAGGCGAGCCTGTCGGCCGCCGCCGCGCTGGGCCCGGACCTGCTGGCCGTGGGCGGTGGCGACGGGACGATCAGCACGGCGGCGCGGGTGCTCGCCCACCGCGATATCGCGCTCGGGTTGTTGCCGCTGGGCACGACCAACAACTTCGCCCGTACGGTGGGTGTGCCGCTCGACCTCGGCGAGGCGGTCGCGACGCTGGCAAACGGCACGGTGGTCGACGTGGATCTGGGGCTCGCCGGGGATCTGCGGTTCACCAACCACGTCGGCGTCGGCCTCAGCGCGGACGTGATGATCAAGGCGCCGCGGCGGTTGAAGCGGGTCGCCGGGCGGCTCGCGTACCCGATGACGGCCCTGGCCCTGCTGGCCCGGCACCGGCCATTGCGGACCGTGGTGCGCGCCGGTGGCCGGCAGCACGAATTTCTCACCCATCAGCTGTACGTGGCCAACGGCGGCTTCCACGCCGGACGGCCGATCGCCGAGGACGCGGACGCCGACGACCGGCTGCTGGTGGCCTACCCGGTGGGCGGTGCGAGCCGGCGGGATCTACTGCGGGACACGGCCCGCAACGCTGCCACCGGACACCGCCGCACCCTGCGCGACGAACCCTTCCTCGCGGTCGGTGAGCTGTGGCTGGAGACCGACCGGCCGGCCCGGGTGGAGGTCGACGGCGAGCCGTCCGGGCAGACGCCCATCCGGATCAGCGTCGATCCCAACGCGCTGCGGGTCATGGCACCGGTCGGCACCGTGGACCGCTGACCCGGGCGGCACGGCCACCCGGCCACGGACAGCAAGCCCCACCCGGACAGCAAGCCCCGCGCGGCGCGCGAGGCTTGCTGTGGGGCAGCGGAAGTGCGGCTCAGACGGCGAGCTCGAGGTGGCCGCGCAGCTTGGCGAGGGCCTTGGTGAGCAGCCGGGAGACGTGCATCTGCGAGATGCCGACCTGCTCGGCGATCTGCGACTGGGTCAGGTTGCCGTAGAAGCGCAGAGCGATGATCTTCTGCTCACGCTCGTCCAGCTTCGCCAGCGCCGGGCCGAGCGCGAGGCGCGTCTCGGTGAGTTCGAAGCCCAGGTCCTCGCCGCCGAGAGTGTCGCCGAGCTCGGTGCTGCCGTCGGCGTTGACCGGGGTGGACAGGCTGGTGGCGTTGTAGGCGCGGGCGCCCTCCAGGCCCTCGAGCACCTCCTCCTCGGTGACACCGAGGTGGTCGGCCACGTCCGCGACCGTCGGCGAGCGGCCCAGCGTGTGGCTGAGCGTGTTGTTCGCCGCCGTGATCGCCAGGCGGAGCTCCTGCAGCCGCCGCGGCACCCGGATGGACCAGGTGCGGTCACGGAAGTGGCGCTTCAACTCGCCGACGATGGTGGGGATCGCGAAGCCGGCGAACTCGACGCCGCGGTCGGCCTCGAACCGGTCGACCGCCTTGATCAGACCCATCACGGCGACCTGGAAGAGGTCGTCGATCGGCTCGCCGCGACCGGCGTACCGGTTGGCCAGGTGCCGCGCGAGGGGCATCCACGCCTCGATCGCACGGTCCCGCACCGCGGCCCGGGACGGGTGTCCGGCGGGCAGGGCGGCGACCGCGGCGATCAGCTCGCTCGCGCGGTCCGTTGTCGCCGATGCATCAGCAGCGAGGTCGGCGCTGTCGACAGGGGCGGCGATAACGGTCATGGAGGCTCCTTCGGATCCGGCCACCGAGCGTCGGCGGCCCTGTTCCCTGTAGCGACCAGCGACGGGCCGGAAATGCCGGACTCCGTCGCGGGCCGCCCATTGTTTGCCCAATGACAAGGGAGTCTCAAACTCATACGAACAGTCAGAGGACTACACCGAAAGGTTGATGTTGAGCCGTCAGACGACCGTGGCGGGGAACCGCTCCCACACCCGGTGGGCGGCGAGCAACGCCTGCACTGCGGCGAGCGCCTCCGGGCCCGAGTCGGCCGTGACGACCCCGGGCGTACCGGCGACGCCGACCTGGTCCAGCACGGCGACGCCGGCGCCCCACGCCCCGATCGCCTTGGCATGCCGCCAGGCCTCCTCGACCAGCAGAGCCACGCGTGGGTCCACGGTGACCGGTGCCGCGGCGCCGGCCTTGGCGTCGCGGGCCGGCAACGCGTCCGGCGCGGGTGGCGGCGCCGTGGCGAGCAGGATCGCGTCGAACTCGATCGACCGGGCGGTGGCGAAGGTGCGCTGCACGCTCAGGTGACCCACCATGCCGCCGTGCGCGGCGATCAGCAGGGGCACCATGCCGGCGCCGAACACCGCCTGCCGCACCGCGTCGACGCCGTCCAGATCGCCGTCGTCGTCGACGACGATGCCGACGATCCGGCCGTCGGCCGGCCATTCCTCGCCGACCTGCGACAGCGCCGGGCTCGCGGTAACCTCCGCCAGGGGCACGGTCGGCTCGGGTACGGGCAGCCCCAAGCCGACGGCGACCTGCTCACACAGCACCGGGTCGATGTTCGCCAGGCAGCGCAGCTGCCGTTCCTTGATCGCCTGCTCGTAGCACTTGCCCAGCTCGAAGGTGTAGGCGCGGATGATGTGCTCCTTCTCGACCGGCGACATGCTCAGCCAGAACAGGCGGACCTGGCTGTAGTGGTCGTCGAAGGAGGTCGGGTTCGCCCGCACCTTCGGCGCCTCCGCCACCCGGACGGGCACGTCGACGAACGCGTTCTCCTTGACCCCCGCCGGGAACGGGTTGCCACCGTCGAGCGAGTTCGGCCGGTACGGCGCGACCCCCGCGTGCACGGCGTGCTGGTGGAACCCGTCGCGCAGCATGTCGTTGACCGGGGCGTGCGGGCGGTTGATCGGGATCTGGGAGTAGTTCGGGCCGCCCAGCCGGGTGAGTTGCGTGTCGACGTACGAGAAGAGCCGGCCCTGCAACAGCGGATCGTTCGTCACGTCGATGCCCGGCGGCAGATGGCCCAGGTGGAAGGCGACCTGTTCGGTCTCGGCGAAGAAGTTCGTGGGCGTGCGGTTGAGGATCAGCTTGCCGATCGGCTGCACCGGCGCGAGTTCCTCCGGCACGATCTTCGTCGGGTCGAGCAGGTCGATTCCCGCGAAGGTCTCCTCACCGATGTCCGGGAAGACCTGGATGCCCAGCTCCCACTCGGGGAAGGCGCCGGCCTCGATCGCGTCGTACAGATCGCGGCGGTGGAAGTCGGGGTCCACGCCGCTCGCGAGCTGCGCCTCCTCCCAGTCCAACGAGTGCACGCCCAGCTTGGGCTTCCAGTGGAACTTGGCCAGCGCCGTCTCGCCGACCGCGTTGACCAGCCGGAACGTGTGAACGCCGAAGCCCTCCATGGTGCGGTAAGAGCGCGGAATGCCCCGGTCGGACATGTTCCAGATGGTGTGGTGCTGCGCCTCCGTGTGCAGGGAGACGAAGTCCCAGAACGTGTCGTGCGCGCTCTGCGCCTGCGGGATCTCGCGGTCGGGGTGCGGCTTAGCCGCGTGGATGATGTCCGGGAACTTGATGGCGTCCTGGATGAAGAACACCGGGATGTTGTTGCCCACGAGGTCGAACGTGCCCTCGTTGGTGTAGAACTTCGTGGCGAAGCCGCGGGTGTCGCGCACGGTGTCCGCGGATCCCCGGGAACCGAGGACGGTGGAGAACCGGACGAAGACCGGGGTCTCTTTGTCCTTCGCGAGGAAGCCGGCCCGAGTGACGCCATCGGCGGTGCCGTAACCGGTGAACACGCCGTGCGCTCCGGCGCCGCGGGCGTGCACGACCCGTTCCGGGATCCGCTCGTGGTCGAAGTGCGTGATCTTCTCTCTGAAGTGGTGGTCCTGCATCAGGATCGGGCCCCGAGGCCCGGCCTTCAGCGAGTGGTCGGTGTCGGTGAGCCTGGCACCCTGCGCCGTGGTGAGGTAATCACCCTGCTGGCCGTTCGAGATGCTCGGCGCGCCGGTTTCGGCTCCGGTCGGCGTACGGGTCTCCGGGGAGCCCTGCTCGCCCTTCGGCGGCAGCGGCCCGTGCGGCGTGGTCGGTTCCTCGAGGGGCGCCGGGGCGCTGCCTGGCGTACCGGGCACGTCGGGCGTCAGCGCGTCGGTCACCTTCGCGGCGGCGGCCTCGACAACGTCCTTGACCACCTCGGTCGGCTTACGGGAATTCATCGGTACGACTACCTCCAGGACGGCCGGTGGGGGGGCCATCAGCGCGTACCCGACCATTTCCCGGACAAACAGGAGGAGGCGACGAATCGGTCACCCGTTACGGATCATCCGAATGGTGTAACTCGCGATCTTCATGGCGTACTGAGGTTTTCGCTCCCTTTTGGGCGGTACCTTTCCGACCATGATCAGGATCACACACTTCCTCCGCAACGCGGCCGTCGCGGGCATTGTCGCCGCAACCGTCATCCTGCCCATCAATGGCGGCACCGCGTCGGCGGCCCCGGCGAAGCCGTCGGCCCCCGCGGCGGTCCAGGCGCCGGCGCTGAGCAGCGCCGCCAAGGCGTTCACGCACAAGTGGAAGGGAGCTGTCTGCGTCAACGGGCACGTGGAGAACATCGGCTGGCAGGGCTGGCGCTGCAACAAGGCCGGACACCCGGTGATGGTCGGCACGACCGGTCAGTCGCTGCGCCTCGAGGCGCTCTCCATCCTGACCACGAAGCCGGGTGGCATCTGCGCGAAGGCGCACGTGCAGAACATCGGTTGGATGCGCACCCGCTGCGCGGGCCAGTACCGGATCGTCACGGTCGGCACCACCGGGCAGGCACTGCGCATGGAGGCCATCCGGCTCAGCACCCCCAAGCGCATCTGCGTCTCGGGACACGTCCAGAACATCGGCTGGCAGGGCTGGGACTGCGCCAAGCACTGGAACTGGGCCGAAGCCGGCACCACCGGTCAGAGCCTGCGCCTGGAGGCGCTGAAGGTGCTGATCTGACCGATCACCGCTTCTCCTCACCGCCGCGGGCGGGGGCTTCGGCTCCCGCCCGCCTTAACGTGCGCGTGCGCGAGGAGGCGGAGGTCAGGCGGAGAGGCGGGCGACCGCGGCCGCGACCCGCTCGTCCGTGGCCGTCAGGGCGACGCGCACATGCTGCGCCGCCGCCCGGCCATAGAAGGCGCCGGGCGCCGCGAGGATGCCACGCTCGGCGAGCCAGTCGACCGTCTTCCAGCACTCCTCGCCGCGGGTCGACCACAGGTAGAGACCCGCGCCGCTGTGCTCGATCGAGAAGCCCGCGCCGGTCAGCGCGCTGTGCAGTGCGGTGCGACGGGCCGCGTATCGCTCCCGCTGGGCGGCGACGTGGGACTCGTCGCCGAGGGCCGCGATCATCGCCGCCTGCACCGGCGCCGGGACGATCATGCCCGCGTGCTTGCGAACCGCCAGCAACTCCGCCACCACGGCCGGGTCACCGGCGACGAATCCCGCCCGGAAGCCCGCCAGGTTGGATCGCTTGGACAGCGAGTGGACGGCCAGCAGGCCCGTGTAGTCGCCGTCGCAGACCTCGTCGGACAGCACCGACACCGGCGTCTCTTCCCAGCCCAACGAGAGGTAGCACTCGTCGGCGGCCACGATCACGCCGCGCTCGCGGGCCCACTCGACGACCTTGCGCAGGTGCGCCGCCGGCAGAACCTTGCCGGTCGGGTTCGACGGCGAGTTGACCCAGATCAACTTGATCCGCCGGTCGGGGCCCAGCGCGGTCAGCGAGTCGCTGCGGACCGCCTCGGCGCCGGCGAGCCGCACTCCCACCTCATAGGTCGGGTAGCACACCCGCGGAATGACGACGAGGTCACCAGCGCCCACGCCGAGCAGGGTGGGCAGCCACGCCACCAGCTCCTTGGAGCCGATGGTGGGCAGCACCGCGGGCGTACCCGAGGCGCCGCAGGCCTGGGCCAGCCAGGCCGAGATCGCCGCACGCAGCGCCGGGGTCCCCGCGGTCTGCGGATAGCCCGGCGCGTCGGCGGCGGCCGCCAAAGCAGCCTGGACCGACGCCGGCACCGGATCGACCGGCGTGCCGACCGACAGGTCGACGATGCCGTCCGGATGCGCGGCGGCGACTGCTTTGGCCGGGGCCAGCAGATCCCAGGGAAAATCGGGCAGCGACGCCGAAAGCACGGTCAGTGCGCGTCCCCACGCGGCGCCTGCGCCGCCACGAACGTCGCGTCCTTCTCGATCTTGCCCACCTTCGACGCGCCGCCGGGGGAGCCGAGATCCTCGAAGAACTCGTAGTTGGCGTTCGTGTAGTCCTTCCACTGCTCCGGGACGTCGTCTTCGTAGAAGATCGCCTCGACCGGGCAGACCGGCTCGCAGGCCCCACAGTCGACGCACTCATCGGGGTGGATGTAGAGCATCCGGTTTCCCTCGTAGATGCAGTCGACCGGGCACTCCTCGATGCATGCCTTGTCCAGCACATCGACGCAGGGCTCAGCGATGATGTAGGTCACGGTCTTTCCCTTCAAGAGCCTTGCTTCTCGATAGCCCGAGCCGCTCGAAAAGCGCGACGGTACGGGCAGAGCCTAGTATCTCGCCGGGAGGGAGGTGGGACGTGCTCCGACGGCAGGATGTGGGACACCGGGTTGTCGTGCGTCGAATTGTAGGTGTTTCCCAGAATCGCCCACTTTTCACGGATGCGCTCGGGGAACTTGTCGAGCTGACGGAGACGGATCTCACTCTCGCGACGGCCAAGGGGACGTTACGGGTGCCGCTCAAGGACGTCCACCGGGCGAAGCGGGTGCCCGCCGCACGTAGGCCACCGGCCGCGGAGGTCATCGCCCTGGAACTGGCGGCCAACGACGGCTGGCCGGCGCCGGTCCAGGCTCGGCTCGGCGCCTGGGTGCTGCGGTCGGCCGGCGACTGGACGGGCCGGGCCAACTCGGCGCTGGCCGTCGGCGACCCGGACCGCACCCTCGACGCCGCGATCGACGCGGTCGAGCGGTGGTACGCGGCCCGCGGCCAGCGACCCCTGGTCAACGCCCCGATGCCCCTGGCGGCGCCGGTCAACGCGGCCCTCGACGAACGCGGCTGGACGGCCCGCCCGCTGACCCTGGTGCAGACCGCCCACGTGTCCGGCCTGCTGGAGTTCCCGGGGGACGACCTGCCCACGGTCGAGCTCGCCGACGCCCCCACCGACGACTGGTACGCGATGGTCGCCGAGCACAAGGGCACCCTGCCCGCGACGGCGAAACAGGTGCTCACCGGCGTACCCGAAGCGGTCTTCGCCCATGTTCGCGACGCGGGCGGCGACCTGCTCGCCGTCGCCCGCGGCGCGGTCAGCGGGCCGGACCGCTGGCTGGGGGTGTCGCTGGTGCAGACCGCTCCGGCGGCGCGGCGGCGGGGACTGGCCGCCCACGTCATGCGTGCCGTGGCGGGGTGGGCGCGGCAGCGGGGATCGGCGCGGGCCTACCTGCAGGTGGAGGAGCGCAACGCTTCCGCCGTCGCGCTCTACCGGAAGCTGGGCTTCCGCACCCACCACACCTATCTGACCCGCGAGGCGCCGGTCTGACTCAGGCCGGGGCCGGATCGGAGGCGGGCCGGGGCGGGGTGCCGCGCAGGGAGAAGGCGAGCAACCCGGCGATCGCCAGCGCCGCCGCCACGATGGCGGCGGGCCTGCTGTCGATCGGCTGCATCATCCAGGTGAGGGCCTGCCTCGTCCATGAAGGGGGCCCCTCGGCGGCGCCGCCTTCCCCGGCGATGGCGGAGATGTAGAGCGCGGGAAGAGTCCACAGCAGCGGCAGGAACCACGAGCGGTGAGCGCCCAGCAGCGCCGCGCCCAGGGCGGTCAGCCCGAGCAGCCCGGCGACGTCGCGGGAGACCTCGGCGGCGGGCCCGAATCTGGCCGGCGTCGCCAGGGTCGCCAGCAGGACCGCCGTGATGAGCGCGTACGTCACCAGGAGGTGTGCCAGCCGGCGCGGCCGCCAGGGCTTCGCCGCGGTGCGGTCCAGCGCGTCATCGGGCCCGGCCAGGGTCACGGAGACCGCGCTGACCAGCAGGACGACGATGAGCAGCACGTAGGGAAAGTCCACGTCCCGCGTTTTCGAGAACATCGTCCAGGGCGTCCACGCCAGGGCAACGAGACCCAAGCCGGCGCCGGCGATCGGCGGGACGCCGCGGGAGCGCAGGTACAGCGACAGCCACCTCATTTCGACCGCCCGGTCAGGATGTCGGTCAGGCTGGTGCCGCACTGCTCCCGCGCGGCCCGTACGGCGGCGATCCGCTGCAACGCCTGCTTGCGCGGCAGCGCCTGCAGTCCGTCCCAGAGCTGGCGAACGCGGTTCGGCTCGGAGAGGACCTGCGCGGGATCCGTAGGGCGCCCGGCCAGCCAGTATCCGCCGGCCTCGGCTGCCGCCTGATCCTCGTCGTACTGCTTCTGGGTAGTGTCGGGACAGGATCGGGCGAGGAAGTCCCTCAGGGTTCGCGGCACGAAGTCCTCGCCGGCTCGCGGCCTGATCTCGCCCCCGGCTTCGACCAGGAATTCGAGGCTGTTCGGATCGGGGGACACCCCCGGCGCGTCCCTGCCGTCCCCGTAGCTCAGAGTCCAGTCCTCCATCGCCGATGTCGGCGCGCCGGGCAGCTCGGCGACCTTGGCCAGCGCCTCCCGGGCCAGCGGTGTCATCTTCGGCAGTTGGGCCGTGCGCACCTTCGTGACGCAGACCCGCGGGGTTCCGTCGGCGCAGACCATCTGAGCGCCGACAAGGTCGCGCACCCAGGGGGTGCTGTCGGTGTCCTGCCGCGGGGCGATCGCCACGGCCAGGCCGACGCCGAGCACCAGCGGCGCGATCGCCGTCAGGCGGGACCGCCGGGTGGCGGCGGCGACGAGGACCAGTCCGGCCACGGCCAGGCCGGCCAGCCAGATCGCCTGACCCCCGTTGAATCCGGCGGGCAGCGTGTAATAGGGGTCCCAGGGCCGCGACATGTACGGCGACAGCAGATTGCCGAGCCATTCGCTGCCCCGGAAGACCACACTCAGCGAGATCTGCACCCCGAAGCCGACCACGGCCAGCGCCGGAGCGGTCACCAGGAACGGCAGCAGGTAGCCGACGCCCATCCCGATCCACACCGCCGCCACCAGCGACAGGACGCCGTTGGCCACCATCGCGGGCACCGAGCCGGGCAGGTAGGTCGCGGTGTCGGCGATCCACGCCGCGGCCGCGGCGAACGCCACCAGGTAGGCCACCGTAACGGCGAGGGCCTGGACGGCCGCGGTGACGGCCAGCCGCTGCCACCGGGGCCGGGCCACGGTGTGGAGAAGCTCGTCCACCTGGGCCCGGTGCTCCTGGCGCATCTGCCAGGCGCCCAGCGCCAGAGCGAGCGGCCACAGCAGGATGAGATAGGTCCGCTGGGCGGTGCCCAGGTAGAGCCACCCCTCCGCCCACATCCCGGGGGAGACGAACATGCAGATCAGGCCGGCGACCAGTAACAACAGGAGGGTCAACGGCGCGGCGGAACGCCGCGCATTGATCCGAAGCACCCGGATCATCGACCATTCGCCTTCCGGTACGCCCGCAGCAGCGCCGAGTACCCGCGCTCGGCGGGACTGTCACCGGCGTCGCCCGCGTCGCCCCGCGAGGCGAGGTCCGCCGGCGTCCCCTGATAGACCAGGCGTCCCGCGTCGACGAGCACGACGTCGGAACAGGCCGCGACGACGTCCTCCACCAGGTGGGTGGAGACCAGCACGCAGCTGTCCACGCCGATCTCCCGCAGCAGCTCGCGGAAGTCGAGGCGCTGTTCCGGGTCCAGACCCACGGTCGGCTCGTCGAGCAGCAGGATCTCCGGGTCGTTGACGATCGCCTGGGCGATGCCCGCACGCCGCAGCATGCCGCCGGAGAGGGTCTTGAGCTTCGAGTCGGCGCGGTCGGTCAGACCCACCCGGTCGATGGCCCGCTGCACCGCCGCGGCGATGTTCGCCTTCGGCATCTCCTTGAGCCAGGCCATGTATTCCACGAACTCGCGCACGGTGAAGCGCGGGTAGAAGCCGAAATGCTGCGGCAGATAGCCCAGATTGCGGCGGATCTGGCGCAGGTCGGCCCGCCCGGAGACATCCTGGCCGAGCAGGGCCAGCGCCCCGCCGGAGGGGTTGATCACCGTGGCCAGGGCGCGCATGAGCGTGGTCTTGCCCGCGCCGTTGGGGCCGAGCAGGCCGTGCACGCCGGTGCCGATGGCCAGGTCGAGCCCGTCGACGGCGAGGTGCCGTCCGGCGCGGACCTGCAGGCCCGAGGCGTGCACCGCCCAGGCATACGTGGTCGGTGCCGTTTCGGCCGCGCTGATGACGCGCATCATCGTCTCTCCGTTCGTCGTGCGAGTGTCGTTGCGAGACGTTCGTCGTGCGAGGTGTCGTGCCAGACGTTCGTCGTTGGGGGTCGAGCGAGACAGGGGTGCGACGGCCCGGATCAGTTGCCGCCGGCGCCGAACCGGCGATGGTCGCCGGCCCGGATGATCACCAGGCCCACGAGAACCACGGTGATCACCGCCCAGACCGGCCAACTGCCGCCGCTGAGCAGGGCCGACAGCCGGTCCGAGACCAGGCTCGGCAGCACCACACCGGCGGACCAGACGACGGTCAGCGCGAGGGCGGCCCGCTCGAGGCCGACCAGCCCGCCGAGGGCCAGGCTTCCGGCGGTGAAGGCCAGGCACGGCAGCAGCCATACGGCCGGGGAATGGCCAGTGCCCCAGGCCGCCACCGCCAGAACCGGGATGACCGCCGCCAGCACGGCCAGCGTGCGGCGCAGCAGCAGCACCAGCCCGGTGCGGGGCATGGTGGCCACCAGTTCCCAGGCCGGATCGGTACGCCGGCTCCAGGAGGCGGCGATCGGCAGCAGCGGCGCCACCGGCGCGAGCAGCAGCACCAGCGACGGCACGTCGGGGTAGAGCTCCTCGAAGAGGACCGCGGCCAGCATCAGGGCGACCGCGGTGGCCAGCCACGGCAACACCCGGGCGGTCACGCCGGTGCGCCGCAACCGGCGCCGGCGAAGCACCGGCGGGGGTCCGGCGGCGATGCCCGAGGAAATGCCCTCGGACACCCGCTCCAGCAGGTCACGCGTGCCGGGATCCACGACGTCGGTCAGCAGTCCCCGGCAGGTCGCGCAGGACTCCAGATGGGCCTCCACCGCCCAGACGGTCGCGTCGTCGACGTCGGTGGCGCCCTCGGCGTAGCGGGAGATCAGCTCGGTGGACGGGTGAGGGGTCATGACAGCGCCTCCCGCAGCGCGATACGGGCCCGGCGAGCGCGGGTCTTCACGGTTCCTTCCGGCATGCCGAGCAGCAGCGAGGTCTCCCGGACGGTCAGGCCGTCGAGCACCATCGCCCGCAGCACCTGGCGCAGCTCCGGCGGCAGGGCCAGCAGGGCGCGCTCGAGATCGGCGTCGATCCGGCCGGCCATCGCCTCGTCCTCGGCGGCGGGCGCCACGGTCTCGACCGTCGCCACCGTCGGTACGCGGGATCGGCGGGCCCGGCTGCGGAACGCGTCGACCAGCCGGTGCGCCGCGATGGTCCAGAGCCAGCCGAGGGCACTGCCCTGTGCCGAGGCGTGCGCCTGGCTGCCGGCGGAGCGCCAGACCGCCAGGTAGGTCTCCTGGAGCACGTCGGCGACGACGTCCTCGTCGGCGCAGCGCCGGCGCAACCGCACCGCCAGCCACGGCGCGGTCCGCCGGTAGAGCTCGTCGAAGGCCCCGCGGTCGCCGCGCGCGGTCAGGCGCAGCAACTCCCCCTCGTCGAGCTCCTGCAAGGTTCGTCTCACACCCGGCTAGACGACGGGCGCGGCGGCGGCGGTTCTCCCAGGCATGTGGTCTGCATCACAACCGATCATCGGTCAGCGCCGCACGACGCGCCGGGGCTTGGCCGTCTTCGCCTCGGAGAAAGCCTTCAGCGACTTCGAGCGGTAGTCGCGACCGAGCATCGTGGCGATCCAGTAGCCGAGCAGGGTGCCGACGATCGCGAAGCCGCCGTAGAGCCACACCTGGGAGAAGAAGTTGCCGGCGCCGCCGGAGAACGGGTAGGCGCCGCTGACGAACGGGCCCACGAGAATGGTGAGCAGCATGCCGCCGATCGCCGCGGCGGCCAGGTCGGGCAGCCACGTGCCGGGCGGAACCCGCTGCGCCCGCACGAACGTCACCGCCGCCAGCACCAGGCCGATGACCGTGAACATGCCGAGGGAGATGCGGTTCTCGGCGGTCGCGTCGCCGGAGAAGCTCAGACGCGTCACCAGCCGCGCCACCACGTTGATCGCGAACAGCGCCGCGGCCAGCACCGCGATCGACTTCCCACGCTGCTTCATGCCATCCTCCGCAAACCTTGGCCTACGGCTCCTCGCCGCAGACGAATCGTGGCTCGGGATCGTAGCGCCAGGTGAACTTCTCGCGCGCGATCTCGTCGCCATCCTTGCGAATGACGCGCCAAGCATCCTGGGTGAAACCTGGCAATCCGCTGGAGGCGACGCACCGCGGGCCGGGCTCGCGGTGGACCGTACGCGGGGACGTGACGTTGCGGCGCGGGCCGCGAACGGTCTTCACGCTGTCGTAGACCTTCGTGCTCCACATCGAGACCGTCACCGACCGGTCGGTGTACGAGGTGTCGATGAAGATCCCGTACGGCGTCGTGTTCCGGAACTTGAGGTCGAGGGTCGGGTAGAAGATCGTCGACTCGATCACCGCGGGATAGCGGGAGAAGTAGAACGAGTGCGGCTTGTGCTCGACGTCCTCCAGGCCCGCGTAGTAGGCGGCGTTGAACAGCGTCGTGGTGAACTGCGACGCCCCGCCGCCGACCCCGAGCTCGAGTTTTCCGCCGACGATGACCGGGGCGTCGGCGTAGCCGGCGGCGTAGTCGCGCTCGCCGGTGTGCCCGTTGAGCGAGAAGGTCTCGCCGGGTGTGACGATCGCGCCGTCGACCGCGCGGGCGATGGTCATGATGTTCCGACTGCGGGACGAGCTCGCGCCGCCGGTGAAGTAGGTGGTGAAGGTCGAGACCTTCTCCTTGATGCCGAGCCCGGTCACGTCGGCCGCGGTCAGGTCGGGCTCGCGCTCGATGAGAACGGCCTCGACCGCCCGCGGCGCCGGGTCGCGCAGGACGTCGAGCAGGGCGGTGCCCAGCGCGGCGAGATCCACCATGTCCCCTGGGGTGCCCGCGACGATCCGCGGCTTGCCCTTGGACAGGGCGACGGACGCGTCCCGAGGCTCCGTCTCCACCTCGGCGAAACCCTTGGCCGCGGCTGAGTGCAGCCTCTCGCCGTCGATCACGGGGGTCAGTCGGCCGTCGTCATCCGAGCGGAAGACCAGCCCCTTGGCGATCGCGGCCCGCGACAGGATGAACGATCTCGCACCGACCCGGACGGTCACCGGCGCGGCCACCGCGGGCACGGCCAGGTCGCGGACCAGCGCGTCGACCTGCTCCCGGGAGGTCGCCGGTTCGCGGTCGACCAGCGGCACCCGGGCCGTCCCGCCCACCAGCCAGGCCTTGCGAACCTCGGCCACGGCGAGCGCCGGGTCCAGGTTGCGGCCCGGGGCGGGGTACGTCGGCCGCGGGGTGAGTCCCGCGTACACGATGGCGGGTTTCTTGAGTGTGACCCGCTTCGGGTCGAGCTCCCCGCGCAGGACCGCCTCGAGCTTTTCCTTGTCCAGCGTGATGACGGGTGCGACGACCCGCTCGCCGAACGGCACCGGATTTCCCTTGATGGCCCTGCCGACGCTGAGGTCGACGTGCAGGGTCAGCGCGATGTCGCCGGGTTTGATGGTGATGAGCTCGCCCTCGAGGTCGACCCGGACCGGGTCCCCGGTGCGCGATCCCACGGCCTCGGTCAGCGCCCGCTCTGCCTCGGAGCGCGACTTGCCGCCGAGGTCCACTCCGAGCATCCGGGTGCCGCGCGGAACGTCACCGCCGTAGGCCCACGCGACCACGCCCGCGCCGGCGATCAGGACGGTGGCGACCGTGCCCACCACGACGATCCGCTTGCGGCTGACCGGGCCGGGCGCGGGCTCCCGGCCGGCGGGCTCCGGGGCGGAGGCTGCCGGTGGTGCGGTGTCTTCGATTACGGAGGTCAACGATGTCACTTTCAGCGGCGGCGGCGAACTTCGCGTCAGTGTGCCGCCGGCGATCGCGGCCGGCGCCACGCCACGACCGGATGTCATAGCTTTGTGACGGTTGGTCCCCTCAGGATGACCCGGTACGCGAAAATCGCGAAGGCCAGGCTCCCCACCAGGATCATCACGAGGGCCACCAGGTCCTCGCCGAAGACCAGGTAGTCCCCCTCGGTCGTGCGGACACCCGCGGCGAAGAACATGATCGCTGTCCACAGCGCCCAGGGCGGCGCGACGGCCCAGCGACGCCCGACCGTCTCCACGGCGAACCAGGAGATGCCGTAGTTGGCGACCAGGGCGAGCAGGACGGCCACGCAGACCGGCACCCGGCCGACGTGCAGCGGAGTCAGGAACAGCTCCAGCACCGCCGTCGCCACCGTGGCGAGCAGGGCGATCAGCATCCCGCCGGCCTTGGTCAGCAGGGCCGGACCGGGACGTGCCGGAGCCTCCGGCGTCATCGCCCCACCACGTTGCTGAACAGGTCGCTCTCCCACTTGTGCGGGCCGGAGACCTCGCCACGCTCGCCCTTGACCAGGGTGAAGTACTCCACGCCCATGAACTCCCCGCCGAAGTCGCCGGCGATGCCGTACAGCCAGGAGTTGTCCGGGATCTGGGTCGCGTGCGCGCGCATCGCGGCGACCTTGCGCTCGTAGAAGTCGGTGCCGTCGATGCGGGCGGCGATCTCGTCGTCGGGATGGCCGAACGGCAGGTCGTCGACGTTCTCCACCTCGGCGAACGGGTTGTCGTCCAGTGCCTTGAACGCCTCCATGCCGCCCTCGAGCACGCTGCGCGGCATCGCCGTGAAGTAGATCTTCTCGGGGCCGAAGCCCTCCGCCTCGGCGAGCTCCGCGGCGCGCATCGCGACCCGGTGCGCCTGGATGTGGTCCGGGTGGCCGTAGAAGCCGTTCTCGTCGTACGTGATCAGCACCTGGGGGCGTACCTCCCGCATGATCTGAAGGCAGTGGGCCGCCGCCTCGTCGAGATCGGCCCGCCAGAAGGCCCGCGGATGGTTGTTGGTCTCCAGACCCATCATCCCGGAGTCGCGGTAGCGGCCCGCGCCGCCGAGGAAGCGCTGGTCGGTGACGCCGAGCGCGGCACAGGCGCGGCGCAGCTCGCCGATCCGCCAGCCGCCGAGCTGGTCGGCCTGCCGCGCCTCGAGTCCGGCCAGCTCCGGCACGTGGATCTCGCCCTCCTCGCCCAGGGTGCAGGTCACCAGGGTCACCTGGGCGCCCTCGGCGACGTAGCGGGCCATGGTGGCGCCGGTGCCGGTGACCTCGTCGTCCGGGTGGGCGTGCACCAGCATGAGGCGGCGGGCGGGCAGGGTGTCGGTCACCCGCGCCACTTTACGCGCGCCTCGCCCCACCGCCGCGTCTGCTGTTTGCGCCCCACGAGGGGTGTCCGATCAGCGATGCTGGTCGTCGTGGAGTATCCCGAACTCGCCGAGCGCACCGGCCGGTTCCGCTTCGGCGCACCCCACGCCGTGACGGTCGGCGATGATGGCGCCCGGGTGGCGTTCCTGCGCTCCGCGGGGCCCTACGACCCCGCGGCGGCGCTGTGGGTCCTCACCGTCGCCACCGGCGCGTTCACCCGCGTCGCCGACGGGCCGATCGACTCCTACGCCGGATCGGCCGACCTGTCCGTGCTCGCGTGGGCCCGGGACGGGCGGCTGTTCCACTCCGGCGGCCGGGCCTCCTCCGGCGCCGCCCACGTCGTCGAGCCCCGCCCGGATCCGACCGGGCAGGCCATCGGATACACCACCCCCGACGCCACGTTGCGGGTCATCGGCCCCGACGGCGACGACCAACTCCTGGCCGGCGAGCCCGGCAGCGGCGTGTCCTGGGGGATCGCCGAGGCCGAGGCCACCGAGTTCGGACGCACCCGCGGCTGGTGGTGGTCCCCCGACGGCGCCCGGATCCTGGCCGTCCGCAGCGCCGCCGCGGTCAGCCTCCACCTGCTCGACCTGCACGGCGGCTGGGTCGACGTGCACTGGGACCGGGAAACCTACCCCTACCTGGTCGACGTCCGCTGGACCGCCGGAAACCCGCTGATCACGGTGCTGCGCCGCAGCCAGCAGCACGGGCTGGTGCTCAGCGTCGACCCGCGCACCGGCGAGACGCAGGTCCACGCCGAACTCGCCGACGCGCGCTGGGTCGAACCCGTACCCGGAACCCCGCTCCTGCTCAGCGACGGCCGCGTCCTCGTCGGCGGCGAACTCGCCCACGACGGCTTCGACGCCCGCTGCCTGTTCGCCGACGGCAGCCTGCTCACCCCGCCCGACCTCTACGTACGCCGCGTCGTCGGACTGCTCGCCGGCACGAACGAGCTGATCGTCGAGGCCACCGAGGGCGAACCGGCCGAGCAGCACGTGTTCTCCGTGCGTACCGCCCTGGGCGGAGGAGGCACCAAGGTCCGCCGCCTCACCACGGAACCCGGCTGGCACCGTGCCCACCTCGGCGGGGATGTCATGGTGGTCGACGACACCGTGCGGCGCGGCTCGGCCGAGCTGCCGCTGCCCTCGGACGCGCATCCGCTGCCGTACCGGCCGCGGCCCATCTTCACCAGGGTCACCGACCGCCGCCTGCCCACCGGAGTGCTCTACCCGGCCGGGCACGTCACCGGGACCCGCCTGCCGGTGCTCGTCGACCTCGGCGCCGGCCCCGGCCACCAGCAGGTCGTCGCCGACCCGGCCCGGTGGCAGGACCGGCAATGGTGGGCCGACGCCGGCTTCGTCGTGGTCAGCGTCGATTCCCGGGGTACGCCCGGAGTGGCGCCCAGCTACGAGAAGGTGGTCCACCGGCGCCTGGCCGACGTGGCCCTCACCGACCAGATCGACGCCCTGCACGCGCTCACCGGCAAACACCCCGACCTCGACCTGGGCCGCGTCGCCGTACGCGGCACCGGCCTGGGCGGCTGGCTCGCGGCGTGCGCGGTGCAGCGCCGCCCCGACGTCTTCCGCTGCGGCGTGGCGATCGACCCGGTCACCGACTGGAGCAAGCTTTCCCCCGCGTACGCCGAGCGCTACCTCGGCCGGCGAGCCGACAACCCCGAGATCTACGACCACCACGCGCTCGCCGCACCCGGCCGGGCGCCGCTGTTGATCTCCCCCACCGGGGACCTGTCCGAAGAACGTGAGTTCGTCATCCGGGAGTGTGCATGACGTCAGCCCTGATCGGCCGCAGCCTGCCCATGGAAGCCCTGCCGACGACCGAGGTCGACTACCTCCAGATCGGCGAGACCTCGGCGATCTCGGAACTCTGGGACGGCAACGTCCTGACCTGCCCCAGAGACACCCCCCGGCACCAGATGATCCTCAACGCCCTGGCCAACGCGCTGCGCGCGGGCCGCACCGACCTGAACGTCGTCACCGGCGTGCCGGTACGCCTCGGCCCGGGGCGCATCGCCGTACCCGACCTGATCATCACGGGCGCGCTCGACCCGGACATCCCGCTGGTGGAGGCGGCCTCGGTCCGCCTGGTCTGCGAGATCACCTCGGCGGCGAGCGCCACGGTGGACTGGACGCTGAAGATGCACGCGTACGCCCAGGCCCGCATCCCCTGCTACCTGGTGGCGGAACCGGAGCGCGGCCTGCTGCACAGCAACATGCTGACGGCTCAGGGCTACGTCGAACAGTCTGTGATGCAGCTCGTCCGAGTAACCGGCCTCAACCTCTGACCTGTCCAAGCCAGCTCTTGTCATGAGACAATGGCGCCCATGACGTCCGCAATCTTCGGCATGGGATCGCCCATCACAGAGGAGGACTACTTCGCGCTCGGGGAGACACCTGAGCGCGTCGAGCTCTTCGACGGGAGCCTGTACGTGACCCCTGCCCCAACCCCCCGCCACCAGACCATCTCTCGGCGGCTGGCGAACGCCTTGGATGTCGGAGCGACGCGGCAAGGGCTTTTTGTCACAGAGGCAATCAACGTCCGGCTTCAGCCGGGTCGTATCCCGATTCCCGACGTCGTGGTCACCGAGGCGATCGACTTCGACGCACCGGTCATCGACGCCGCGGCGGTCCTGCTGGTGTGTGAGATCGTGTCGCCGTCCAACGCTTCGGCGGACAAGATTCTCAAGATGCACTACTACGCGGCAGCCGGGATCCCCTGGTATCTGATCGTGGAGCAGGAGACCGGGGCGCTGCATCTTCATGAGCTGACCGGCGGCCACTACATCGAGCGGTCCGTCACCCGAGTCGGCGAGGTGCTGCACCTGACGGATCCCGTCGAGGCCGCCATTTCGCCGGAGGATCTGCTGCCGCCGCGCTGAGGTCGGCCGGTTTTTGTCGCACCGGTCCCATAGGGTCGGGACATGAGTGTGGATCACTTTGATGAGGCCGCCGCGGCGGTCCAGGCGGCGCTCGACGCCGGGGCGCGGTATGCCGACGCCCGGGTCATGCTGCGCCGCACCGAGACCATGAGCGCCCGCGACGGCGAGATCGAGGACCTCAGCTCCGACGAGAGCGCCGGCATCGGGGTGCGGGCACTGGTCGGCTCCGGCTGGGGCTTCTACGCCGTGCCGGACCTCTCCGACGCCGCGGCAAGGGCCGCCGGCCGTCGGGCCGCCGAGATCGCCACCGCCAGCGCCCTGGTGCCCGGGCCCGCCGCCGACCTGGTGCCGGCCCGCGCGCAGACCGCCAGCTGGGCGAGCCCGTGCGAGATCGACCCGCTCTCCGTGCCACTGTCCACCAAGGGCGATCTGCTGGTCGCCGCCACGGCCGCGGCCCGCGACGCCGGTGCCGACCTGGCCGAGGGCATCTACCAGATCTGGGACACCCGCAAGTGGTTCGTCTCCAGCGAGGGCCACCGCATCGACCAGCACATCCGCGAGTGCGGCGCGGGCGTCACCGCCAGCGCCTACGGTGACGGCGAGATCCAACGCCGGTCCTGGCCCTCGCACCGCGGGCAATACGGCTCGCGCGGCTGGGAGCTCGTCGACGAGCTGGCCCTGACCGACAACGCGGCCCGGATGGCCGACGAGGCCCGGGCGCTGCTCACGGCGCCGCTGTGTCCCTCCGAGGAGACCACGCTCATCCTCGGCGGCGAGCAGATGGCCCTGCAGATCCACGAGTCCGTCGGGCACGCCATCGAGCTCGACCGCATCCTCGGCTGGGAGGCCGCGTTCGCCGGCACGTCGTGGCTCGACCTCTCCCGGCTCGGCAGCCTGCGCTACGGCTCCGAGCTGATGAACATCACGATCGACCCGACCATCCCCGGCGCGCTCGGCAGCTTCGGCTACGACGACGAGGGGTCCCCGGCCACCAAGCGCGACGCCGTCCGCGACGGCATCTGGGTCGGCGTCCTCGCCGGGCGCGATTCGGCGGCGGTGGCCGGGCTCGACTACGCCGGCAGCGTCCGCTCCGACGGCTGGTCCCGGCTGCCGATGGTCCGCATGACCAACGTCGGCCTGGAGCCGGGCCCGCACACGCTCGACGAGATGATCGCGGCGACCGACAACGGCGTCTTCATGGACATCAACCGCTCCTGGTCGATCGACGACCGCCGGCTCAACTTCCAGTTCGGCTGCGAGATCGGTTACGAGATCAAGAACGGCAAGCGCGGCCGGATGCTGCGCAACCCCACCTACACGGGCATCGGGCCGAAGTTCTGGCAGTCGATGGACATGCTGTCCTCCGAGTCCGTGGCGTGGGGCACCCCCAACTGCGGCAAGGGCCAGCCCGGCCAGATCGGCCACACCGGCCACCCCTCCGCACCGGCCCGCTTTTCCAACGTACGGGTGGGAGTCCACGGATGAGCGCCGAACTGAACCTCGCGGCACGCGTGATCGAGCTGACCCGGCAGCTCGCCGGGACCGGCGCCGAGGCGGAAGTCGTCGTCGCCCACTCGGCGGAGGCGCTGACCCGCTTCGCCAACTCGGCGATCCACCAGAACGTCGCCGACGCCACCACGACCGTACGGCTCCGCCTGCACCTCGACGGACGTACGGCCGGCGGGTCCACCACGGTGACGGACGCCGACGGACTGCGCTCGCTCGTCGAACGCACGATCGCCGCCGCCCGGCTGTCCCCGCCCGACGCCACCTGGCCCGGGCTCACCCCGCCCACCGCGTTGCGTCCGGCCCCGGGCCACGACGAGGCGACCGCGGCCGCCGGCCCCCAGGAACGCGCCGCCCTGGTCCGCGACTTCGTCCGGGCCGCGGGCGGACTGGAGACGGCCGGATTCTGCCGCACCGCGTACGCCTCGGGCGGCTTCGCCAACACGCTCGGCCAGGCGGTCCACGGCCGGTCGGCCGACGCCGCAATGGACGGAATCGCCCGCCTCGACGGCGCCGACGGCGTGGCCCGCCGCGCCAGCGGCCGCCTCACCGACCTCGACGGCGCCGCGCTCGGCGCCCGAGCCGCGGCCAAGGCCCGAGCCGGCGCGCGCCCGATCGAACTGCCGCCCGGCCGCTACGAGATCGTTCTCGAACCCACCGCCGTCGCCGACCTGCTCGAAAACCTCGCCGGCTTCGGCTTCAACGGCAAGGCCTTCGCCCAGCACCAGTCGTTCGCCGAACTCGGCGCCCAGCAATTCGACGAAAGCATCACCATCGCCGACACACCGCTGGGCGCCACCCTCCCGTTCGACGCGGAAGGCACCCCCCGCGACACCTTGACCCTGGTCGAGTCCGGCGTGACCCGCGCGGTGAGCCACGACCGCACCTCGGCGGCCGAAGCCGGCACGACATCCACGGGCCACGCCTCGCCATCATCCCGCTCCTGGGGCCCGATCGCCGCCGACCTCCGCCTCGCCCCCGCCACCAAGCCCGCAAGCGGCCCAAGCCACGCCTCCGATCCGGCGCTCACTGGCGGTCCCCACCCCGCCAACACATCGGTCTCGGGGCAACCGGGCCAGTCGGAGCCCGTGGAGGAGACGGCGCGGCCCCTGGTGACGGGAATGCGCCGCGGGCTGCTGGTCACGGACCTCTGGTACACCCGGGTCCTCGACCAGAAGAGCCTCGTAGTCACCGGCCTCACCCGCAACGGCGTATGGCTGATCGAGGACGGCGAGGTAACGGCGGCGGTCGGCAACCTACGCTTCACCCAGTCCTACCCCCAGGCGCTGGGACCGGGCGCGGTCCTGGGAATCGGCACGGAAACGGTCGCCCTCCCGGACCGCTGGTCGGGCGTGCGCTACACAGCCCCCGCCCTCCACCTCGCCTCCTGGAACTTCACCGGCAACGCCTCCGGCTGACGGAAGCCCCTCGGCGCCCCCTCTGGCTGACCGGCTCCTACCGCAGACAGAGGGGCCGGCCATGGCGTGCCGGCAGCGCTCTCATCGCGGCCCGGCAGCAGGCGGCCTGGCGCCCCCGGCCGCAGGCGGGCCGGGCGCAGGCGGGCCGGCCGCAGGCGGGCCGGCCGCAGGCAAGCCGGCCGCAGGCGGGCCGGCCGCAGGCGGGCCGGCCGCAGGTGGGCCGGGCGGGCCGCAGACGGGCCGGGCGGGCCGCAGACGGGCCGGGCGGGCCGCAGACGGGCCGGGCGGGCCGCAGGCGGCAGACGGGCAGGGAGTCCCGGCCGCAGGCGGGCCAGCGGCAGGCGGGCCAGCGCAATACTGCAGGCAGGCAAGCGGGCCAGGCGAACGCCCAGCGCGCAGCAAGTCCGCCACACCGACGGGCCAAGCGGGCTCAAACCGACCCAGGCAGACAGGCGAGCCCGGCGGACGCACCAAGCCGGCACGGCGGCTGGGCCAGCCGGGCCAGGCAACACGCGGCGCCCAGGCCAGCCCGGCCAGCGAGCCAGGCCGGGCGTGGCAGGTGGGCGAAACCGATCGGGCGGGCGGACCGGGCGGTGGAGCGGACCGCTCGGGCCCGCCTTCCTCGTCGGGAAAGGACCGTAGGGGAGGGATTCCGACGCGCGCGGGTCCTACTGCGAGCGCTGGATGTTTTCGTTCTGGCGGAGGGCTTCCTCGAGCTGGTCCTCGAGGATGATGATTCGGCAGGCTGCTTCCAGGGCGGTGCCCTCGTCGACCATCTCCCGGGCCCGCGCGGCAAGGCGCAGCTGGTAGCGGGAGTAGCGGCGGTGCCCGCCGGCAGAGCGGAACGGGGTGATCAGTTTCGCCTCGTCGAGTCGACGCAGGAAGTCCTGCGAGGTGCCGACTATGTCCGCGGCGCGGCCCATCGTGTAGGCGGGGTAGTCGTCGTCGCCGAACATGTCGTCGGGTTGGGCCATACATACCTCCATGACGAGGGCCCCGGCAGAAGCGCCGGGGCCCAGGGTTACGGGTTACAAACACCATCTACCGACAGGTTCGTCGGATTTTCGTATCCGCGCCTGCCGCCGTGGGCGGGTTCGGGCGCGAGGATCGCATATGCGTGACCGGAGACCACCTCTCGTCGAGGGAAACTGCGGTGTACACCCCCCGTGCAGGACCGACGTCCTGGTGGCG
The DNA here is from genome assembly GCF_040682215.1 of Actinoplanes sp. NPDC051346. Classification (NCBI taxonomy): domain Bacteria; kingdom Bacillati; phylum Actinomycetota; class Actinomycetes; order Micromonosporales; family Micromonosporaceae; genus Actinoplanes; species Actinoplanes sp. NPDC051346. The sequence goes on from NZ_JBFBAJ010000003.1 coordinate 462,366, forward strand.
GGCGATCCAAACGGTGTTCAGCCCTCCCTTTCCTCTGCTTCTGACATCTGCGGTGCTGTTTGCTGTCCACCGGTGCCGGAGCCCCACTCGACTTCGTGGCCCCACACACGTGCGGCGAACTGTCCTGCCAGGCCAGGCCCGATCAGCGTCGGGCCCGCCCTGTCGCCCTGACCTGGAATTACGTCAGGGACTTACCTTCCACTTCCCACGGGCGGCGATTCCTACTTCCACCGCCGGGCCGAGCGAGCCACGGAATGTGTCCGGGCCCTGCTTGACGCTCGACCTCTCGTCTACGTCTTGGACGGATCTGTGCTGTCAACGAGAGCAAGGTTATCCGATCGCGGCGAGAAAACCTAGTATCTAACCCGTAGATTTTCTGTACGTCCTCCGAGCGGCCGGAGCGCATCGCAGACGTCGGCGTGCCGGCTCACCACGTCATACCGGGAGCCGCATTGACCGGCGTGCTTCACTGAGGCGGTGAGCGACAGCCCGCGTGACCGGGACCCCGATCCGCTACGAGCGACCCCGGCATCCGGCATTAACGCCGCCGAAGCCGCGGACGCGACCGACGCCAGCACAGCCCCCACGGCCAGCACAGCCGAGCCAGCCGGCACGCCCAAGGCACCCGGCACAGCCGAGCCAGCCGGCACTACCAAGGCACCCGGAACGGCCAAGGCACCCGGCACAGCCGAGCCAGCCGGCACCGCCAAGGCAGCCGGCACAGCCGAGGCACCCGGCACAGCCGAGGCACCCGGCACAGCCGAGGCACCCGGCACAGCCGAGGCACCCGGCGCAAACACGACTGGCGCCGGCGGGGCAGGCGCAGAAGCCGCCGACTCGGCCAGCGCCCACACGGCCAGTTCCGCCACCACAGAAGCCACCCCACCGGAAGAACCGGCAGACGCCAGCTCGACCACCGCCCACCCAGACCTCACAAGCCAGAACAGCACGGACAAGGCAGCCGGGCGCACCAGAGCCGCCCGCCTCGCACCCGCCGGCCCCGAGAACGACCCCCGCAAGCGCCGCCGACGCCGCTGGTTCATGGCCGGCATCGCCGCCGGCGCCGCACTGATCGTCGTGGCCCTGTGCGCCGGTGGGCTCGCCGTCGTCTCCGCTGTCACCGACTTCCGGGATGGCGCCGACGAGGTGCGGGAGGCGCGCCACGTCCGGGACACCGCCTGCCTCGAGCTCGAACAGCGCCTCAACCGCCTGATCCCCCCGGGCGCGACCACGACGCTCGAGGCCCGGGCCGTGGCGGTCCGCGACGAGAACGCCGCCGTACGGGTCTATGTCGCTCAGCTGGAGGGCGAGCGGAGCCAGGACGGCTGGCGTCAGCTTCTCGATGCCCGCACCTCGTTCGCCGAGGCGCTCGACGATCAGGCCAAGTCCCGTACCCCGGCGTTTTTCGTCGCTCCCCGGACCGGCGACGGCGATGCCGTGGCCGACGAGCTGGTGCGGCTTTCGCCGGCGGCGTGTTCCGGACTTATCCGCAGACTTGCCGCTCCGGAGCTGTAGCGTGCAGTAAGCCCTCCCTTACGCAGCATTCCGCTGACCTTCGTTGTAACGTGTGCCACACATTGCGGACGCACACCCCCGTCTGGCAGACAGGTTCAGGCGCGCCCGCCGGCAGAGCACGTCATCGCAGCACTGTCAGGGAGAGACGTCAATGACGACGACGGCAACGAGGTCGGATGCGGGGCGTTCACGCGCCGCTATCGCGGCGAAGACGTTGCGTACGGACCGGTGGTGGCTTCCGCCGCTGGTCACCTTCGTGGGGCTCAGCGCGTGGGTGATCTACGCCACTGTCCGAGTATTCATGCACAAGTGGTTCTTCATCGAGGAGTACCACTATCTGACGCCGTTCTACTCGCCGTGTCTCACCGACCGGTGCGTCGATGGGTCGGCAATGTTCGGCACGCCGTTGCCCAGCTTCTGGCTGATCCCGGAAGCCTCGCTCACATTGCCGTTCCTTCTGCTGTTCCGGCTGACCTGTTACTACTACCGCAAGGCCTACTACCGGGCCTTCTGGCTGTCGCCGCCGGCCTGCGCCGTTCCGGACGCGCACGAGAAGTACACCGGTGAAACCCGCTTCCCGTTGGTCTTCCAGAACCTGCACCGGTACGCGTTCTACGCCGCGTTCGTCATCTCGCTCATCAACACCTGGGACGCGGTCGTCGCCTTCCGGTCCGGTGACGAGTTCGGGTTCGGGCTGGGGAACGTCATCCTGGTCGTCAACGTGGTGATGCTGTGGGCGTACACGCTGTCGTGCCATTCGTGCCGGCACATCGCGGGCGGGCGGCTGAAGCACTTCTCGAAGCACCCGGTGCGGTACCGCTTCTGGACTTTCGTGTCGAAGCTCAACGCGCGGCACATGATGCTCGCCTGGGTCACCCTCGGCACCCTCGCGCTGACCGACTTCTACATCATGGCGCTCGCGGCCGGCTGGTGGCCCGACCTGCGCTTCATCAACTAGAGGGCCCCCACACACAATGACTACGCGAATCGAACGACACCACTACGACGTCGTCGTGATCGGCGCGGGCGGGGCCGGTCTGCGCGCCGCCATCGAGGCCCGGCTCGCGGGCAAGAAGACCGCCATCATCTCGAAGTCGCTGTTCGGCAAGGCCCACACGGTCATGGCCGAGGGCGGCGCCGCGGCGGCGATGGGTAACGCGAACAGCCGCGACAACTGGATGGTGCACTTCGGCGACACCATGCGCGGCGGCAAGTTCCTCAACAACTTCCGCATGGCCGAACTGCACGCCAAGGAGGCCCCGGAGCGGATCTGGGAGCTGGAGACGTACGGTGCGCTGTTCGACCGTACGAAGGATGGGAAGATCTCCCAGCGCAACTTCGGCGGTCACGAGTACCCCCGCCTGGCCCACGTCGGTGACCGCACCGGCCTGGAGCTGATCCGTACGCTGCAGCAGAAGATCGTTTCTCTGCAGCAGGAGGACTTCGCGGAGACCGGCAACTACGACGCCAAGATCCGGGTCTTCGCCGAGACGACCATCACCGAGCTGCTGCTCGACGGCGACCGGGTCGCCGGGGCCTTCGGCTACTACCGCGAATCCGGCGAGTTCATCCTGCTGGAGGCGCCCGCGGTCGTGCTGGCCACGGGTGGCGTCGGCCGCTCCTACAAGGTGACCTCGAACTCCTGGGAGTACACCGGCGACGGCCACGCGCTCGCACTGCGGGCCGGCGCGACGCTGATCAACATGGAGTTCCTGCAGTTCCACCCGACCGGCATGGTCTGGCCGCCCAGCGTCAAGGGCATCCTGGTCACCGAGTCGGTCCGCGGCGACGGCGGCGTGCTGCGCAACTCCGACGGCAAGCGGTTCATGTTCGACTACGTCCCCGACGTGTTCCGCCACCAGTACGCGGACACCGAGGAGGAGGCCGACCGCTGGTACACCGACCCGGACAACAACCGGCGCCCGCCGGAGCTGCTGCCCCGCGACGAGGTGGCCCGGGCCATCAACAGTGAGGTCAAGGCCGGACGCGGCACCAAGTCCGGCGGCGTCTACCTCGATGTCTCCACCCGGATGCCGGCGGAGACCATCATCCGGCGCCTGCCGTCGATGCACCACCAGTTCAAGGAGCTGGCCGACGTCGACATCACCAAGGAGCCGATGGAAGTCGGCCCGACCTGCCACTACGTGATGGGCGGCGTCGAGGTCGACCCCGACTCGGGCGCGGCGCACGGCCACGTCGAGGGGCTGTTCGCGGCGGGCGAGGTCTCCGGCGGCATGCACGGCTCCAACCGGCTCGGCGGCAACTCGCTGTCCGACCTGCTGGTGTTCGGCAAGCGGGCGGGTGAGCACGCGGCCGCGTACACGGACGCGCTGGGCAAGCGGCCGAAGGTGGCGACGGCGGACGTGGAGCGGGCGGTGGACATCGCGCTCGCCCCGCTGAACCGGGCCGGCGGCGAGAACCCGTACACATTGCAGCAGGATCTTCAGGCCGTCATGGGCGACCTGGTCGGCATCATCCGGCGCGAGGGTGAGCTGAGCGACGCGCTGAAGCGGCTGCAGGAGCTGAAGCAGCGGGTGGCGAACGTCGGCGCGACCGGCGGACGCCGCTACAACCCGGGCTGGCACCTGGCCTTGGACCTGCGCAACATGCTGGTCGTCTCGGAATGCACCGCGAAGGCGGCGCTGGAACGGGAGGAGTCGCGCGGCGGGCACACCCGGGAGGACTTCCCGAAGATGAGCCCGGAATGGCGCAAGGTCAACCTGGTCTGCTCGGTCGACGACGCCGGCGACGTGCACCTGGAGCGCAAGCCGCTGCCGAAGATGCGCGAGGAACTGATGCGGCTGTTCAAGCGCACCGAGCTCAGCAAGTACCTGACCGACCAGGAGCTCGCCGAATTCGACGCGATCTCGACGGAGGCCAACTGATGAAGCGTCATTTCCGGGTCTGGCGGGGCGACGAGTCCGGCGGCGAGATCCAGGACTTCCAGGTCGAAGTCAACGACGGCGAGGTCGTCCTCGACATCATCCACCGCCTCCAGGCGACCGAGACGCCCGACCTCGCCTGCCGCTGGAACTGCAAGGCGGGCAAGTGCGGCTCCTGCTCGATGGAAATCAACGGCAAGCCGCGACTGGGTTGCATGACGCGGATGTCCACCTTCGAGGAAACCGAGACCGTCACAATCACCCCGCTGCGCGCCTTCCCGGTGATCCGCGACCTGGTGACGGACGTGTCCTTCAACTACGAGAAGGCCCGCGAGACGCCCGCGTTCGCGCCGCCGCCCGGGGTCGCCCCGGGCGACTACCGGATGAAGCAGATCGACGTCGAACGCTCGCAGGAATTCCGCAAGTGCATCGAATGCTTCCTCTGCCAGAACACCTGCCACGTGGTGCGCGACCACGAGGAGAACAAGAAGGCGTTCAGCGGGCCGCGCTATTTCATCCGGGCGGCCGAGCTGGACATGCACCCGCTCGACGACCGCACGGACCGCAAGGAATACGCGCAGGCGAGCCAGGGCCTCGGCTACTGCAACATCACCAAGTGCTGCACCGAGGTCTGCCCCGAACACATCAAAATCACCGACAACGCCATCATCCCGATGAAGGAACGGGTGGTGGACCGCCGCTACGACCCGCTGGTCTGGCTCGGCCGCAAGATCTTCCGCCGCGACGAACTCGACGGCACCTCGGTCGGTCACGGCGGCATCCCCACCCGCAGCCGCACCGGCGAAACCATGGCACCAAGCTCATCCGCGGGCGTCACCGGCGCGGCGGCGGGCCTGGGCGGGGCCGGAAGCCGCACGCCGCAGGGCCCGCCGGTCGGCCCGGACGGCAAGATGGACGTCGCCGAACTGCTCTCGCAGAACGCGGGCGGCCCGTCACCCTTCGGCGACGACCAGCAATTCCCGCTCCCGAAAATCGCCTACAACCACCCCGAGCCCAACAAGGACTGACGGCAAGGACCCGCTCTCGGGCGGGTCCTTCCCTTTCACCGTACGGGTCCAGCCGCACCCAACCGCAACACCGCCTCCCCGGCTAACGGCGGCATGCGTCACTTCCGCTTGGCGGCCACTTCGCGCTCGCACTTGGGGGCCAACTCCATGCCCTTGCTGATGGACTCGCTGTGGTTGTTCGGCCCCCCGAGGCTGTACCCGCCTTCCGGGGCGACCTCGACGTATTTCACGCCCTTGCCCTTGAGGCACTTGACCACATCCCGGGCGAAGTCCTTGGCCTCCGGATTCGCCGGATCCTGCTCCCACGGCGGCAGGGGATAGAACTTCGGCCTGCACAGCTTGTCGGCCTTCAGGAACTTTTCGAGCTCCCCCGACGGCGCCTGCCCCGCGAATTTGTCGCCCATCTCGTGCTTGGGCGTCGCACCCTGCTCCCGAACGCACTTGTAATAGGGCTCGCGCATCACTTCCAGCTCCTCCTCAGTGGAGTCGAGGCGCTCGCGGGGCCGGGCATCCGCCGCCGGCTTAGCCGATGCGGCAGGCGTACTCCCCGCGCTGGTCAGCGTCGCCACCTGCGCCTTGCCATCGGCCGCGCCACCCTCCGGCTCGCTGGAGGAACACGCCGACCCGCCGGCCATCGCCGCGGCCACCGCCAGGACGACCAGCGCCCGCTTCCTTCCCCGCTCCCAGACCATCGCTCTCACCTCTCCGTGGATTCGCTAGCTGGGGCAGCATCGCGCGACGATGTGTGGAACCTGTCAGGGTCCGAGGTACCGGCCCCTCACTTCCGGCTGGCGGCCACTTCGCGCTCGCATTCGGGCGCCAACTCCATGCCCTTGCTGATCGACTCACTGTGGTTGTTCGGCCCCCCGAGGCTGTACCCCCCTTCCTCGGCGACTTCGACGTACTTGACGCCCTTGCCCTTGAGGCACTTGACCACATCCCGGGCGAAGTCCTTAGCCTCCGGATTCGCCGGATCCCGCTCCCACGGCGGCAGGGGATAGAACTTCGGACCGCACACCTTGTCAGCCTTCTCATCCCGCTCGCTCTGCGCCTTGGTGGGCGGCCTCAGCCCGTTCTTCGTGCGTTCCTTCACGCTCGGAGCGCCCTGCTCCGCCATGCATTTGCGATAGGGCGCCAGCATCGCCTCGAATTCCTCCTCGGTCGTGTCGAGGCGCTCGCGGGGCCGGGTGTCCGCCGCCGGCTTGGCCGACGCGGCCGGGGTGCTCCCGGGGCTGGTCAGCGTCGCCACCTGCGCCTTGCCATCGGCCGCACCACCCTCCGGCTCGCTGGAGGAACACGCCGACCCGCCGGCCATCACTGCGGCCAGCCCTATCGCTGCCAGTGCTCGTCTCACGCCAGGCGAGCGTCGTGCTGTCGACCGGTTCTGGGCGCTTGGTCCGTCGCGCCATCCGCCGTCCGTGACATCGCTTATCCACACCATCGTTCCGCCTTTCCGCCAGCTTGCTGATCTGCCGATTCGCCGATTTGCCACGGCTCTCCCGGACGCGTTGGCCCTCCCGGACGCGTTGGCCCTCCCGGACGCGTTGGCCCTCCCGGACGCGTTGGCGGAGGTTGCCGCCGATCGGAAACCCCCGTCGGCCCGGTGCCGCCGCCGTCCGTGAGGACCTCGCTGACGCCGGGCCGCCACGGACCGTAAGAGCCCGGCTTGGCTCCGCACCGCCACCAAACGCGAAGGCCCATCGGCGCGGCGTCGCCGTGTCCATGAAGGCCGTGGCCGCGCGGCGTCGTCGTCGCTGGCGAGGAGGGGTACGCCAGCGGCATCGACGCCGCGCCGCCCCAGCCTCGCTGGCCGATGTGTGGAACTTGTCAGAATCCCACTCTTCGAACAGGCGTACGATATCCCGGTGAGTACCTACCAACCCTCGATGCTCGACCTGATGGACGGCGCCGCGGCCACTATCACGCCCCTACCCGGTCGCCTGGTCCGCCACAGCCTCACCGCGGGTGCATGGGTCGACGTGCTGCCCGGCTGGGTGAGCGGCTCCGACGAGATCTTCGAAACCCTCCTCACCGACGTCGACTGGCGCGCCGAACGCCGCCCGATGTATGACGGCGTGGTCGACATCCCCCGCCTCCTCCGCTGGTATGGCCGCGACGACCGTCTCCCCCACCCGGCGCTGACCGAGGCCCGCGACCGCCTCTCAGCGCACTACCGACCCGAGCTAGGCGAGCCGTTCGCAACCGCCGGCATGTGCCTCTACCGCGACGGCCGCGACAGCGTCGCCTGGCACGGCGACACCCTGGGCCGCGCCGCCCGAGAAGACACCATGGTCGCGATCGTCTCCTTCGGCTCCCCCCGCACCCTCCTACTCCGCCCCCGAGCCGGCGGCGCGCAGACGCTACGCCTCCCCCAAGGCCACGGCGACCTCATCGTGATGGGCGGCTCATGCCAACGCACCTGGGAGCACGCCATCCTTAAAACAGCAAAGCCAGTAGGCCCCCGAGTCAGCGTCCAATTCCGCCCCATCAACGTGGCCTAGTTCGGCCCGCCAATCATCAACGTCAACACCCCAGAACGTGCTGCCGCATCCGCGCGCACTCCTCAGCCCCGAGATAGTCACTGCGCCGCCCGTCGTCGCGCCGTCGGCCTTCCCACTTGGCGCGCCGTCGGCGATCCCACCTACCGCGCCGTCGGCGATCCCACCTACCGCGCCGTCGGCGATCCCACCTACCGCGCTGCGGGCCTTCCTACTTGTCGCGCTGTCGGCGATCCCACCTACCGCGCTGCGGGCCTTCCTACTTGTCGCGCTGTCGGCGCACCATCTCGGTGATCCAGATGGGTGCGAACGGAGACGTGCAGTTCGCGGGAGTCGGATAGTCCTTGAGCACCTCCAGCCGTTCACCGATCTCGATGGCCCGGGCGCGGTGCTCCGCGTGCTCGATTCCGATCTGAGCCAGGCAGTGGTTCATCGCCCACTGAAGGCGATCCGGGGCGTCTTTCATCTCCGCCTCGATGACGTCGAGCAACCCCGCAAGGTTAAGCCCCTCGGGCCTCTTAGCCACACGCTCAGTGGTCAGCGCCCAGCCGGCGCTCGCGACCACGGGATCCGCCGCGGCGAACCAGGCAACGCGCAGCTCTTCGGAATGCGGGCTCTTCTTCACCACGTAGTTCACGAGCCAGTCGTGCACCTTGGGCGTGCGCGCCTCGCGCAACATGACGTCCAGCTCGTCACGCTCGAACGCCTTCGGGCGGCTAACCAGGATCGCCACCAGTCGCGCCGCGGAGTCGGCCGTCTTCCACAGCTGGCGTGCAAGCTCCTGCTGAGTCTTCAGCCGGGTCGCGAGCGCGCGCAACTTGCCGAGATTCACACCGTGATCGTCGCCGTGCTTCTCGTTCACGGCGCGCACCTTCGGGTCCTCAAGCGCGGCCAGCTCGGCCATCACCTCGGCCACCGTCGTTTCCACCACTGCCATCTCCGCCGCCCTCGTCTCCGTTCCCGCCACTGCCATTTCCCGTCACCGACTCCGCCGTGCCCGCCAACGCCGTGCCCACCACCTCACCATTACCGACTCCGCCGTGTTCGCCACCGCTGACGCCGCCACCGCCATGCCACCACCGCCGGGCCCACCACGGTCACCGTCGCCAACTCCGCCGTGTTCGCCACCGCTGACGCCGCCAGCGCCATGCCACCACCGCCGGGCCCACCACGGTCACCGTCGCCAACTCCGCCGTGTTCGCCACTGCTGACGCCGCCAGCGCCATGCCACCACCGCCGGGCCCACCACGGTCACCGTCGCCAAGTCCGCCGTGCCCGCCGGCGCCATGCCGCCACCGCCGCGCCCATCACCGCCGCGCCCATCACCGCCGCGCCCATCACCGCCGCGCCCATCACCGCCGTGCGCCGACTCCGCCACCACAGTCACCGACTCCGTGGTCGTCACCGCTGGCGCAGCCAACGCCGTGCCTGCCGCAGCCAACGCCGTGCCTGCCGCAGCCAACGCCGTGCCTGCCACTGCCCAACGCGGCCTCCTGCGCCGCCGCGTGTCCGATTCAGCCTAAGAGGAGGGGCGGGTAAACCGAGCGATCTGATCTTGGAAGTCCAGACGGTCATAGGAACCCTGAAGGCGTTTCACGTGAGGATGGGGGGTGGCGGGTCTGGATCTGAAATGATCACAGCGTGTCAGGAAAGCGCCGGGCGGCCGTGATCATCGTTGCGGTGCTGTCCACCGTCAGCGCGGGCTGCACGAAGGGCTCTACGCCTGGTTCCCAGCCGACCGCGACGGCAAGCAGCGATCCGGCGGGCAAGGCCTCTGCGACGGTCACTGTCAGCCGAACGCCGACTGTGCGCGTCACCCCACCCGCCGTCCTCGCCGGTGAGATAGTCCGGACCGTCTTCTCCGACAAGAGCGGCACGTCGCGGCAGGAGTCGACCGTACGCGCGGATCCGCGGGCAGGGCAGGAGTACTGGTTGCGGGCTGCGTGCACGTCGCCCACGCCGGGAAAGACGCTCGCCTTCAAGGTGGTCAGCGCGAAGGTCGGCGCGCCGGATACGCCGTTGGTGAGCGGTACCGTTCCCTGCGATGGGACGGTGACCGCCAACGGCATCGGCACGCTGCCGGCGGAGCCGATCATGGTCGACCTTGAGGGCGACCATACCGACGTGACCTCCGCATATGCGCTCATCACCCCGATGCGCGGCGGCCTCGACGATTAGCGCGACCTGATCCGCAGAGCCAGAGACACGGCAACCGTGCGAACTGTGTAGGCGCTGGTACGACAGCCGCCGTTCGTGATCTGAGCCGGAAACCCGCGAGACAGGTTCAGCCACCAGATGATCATCTGTGCGTTGCGGACACAGGTTTCAGACCTTGCGGTCGCCGCTCGCGTCTGGCCTGCGGGCGCAGCCGCCCAGGTGGGCCGGGCAGCTTTCACCGGGATGATATCCATGAGGACATGGCCGCATCACCGCGAATCTCCGCTGCCCAGCCTGTGCCCCTGCGGCCGGCGGCCCGGCTCGCCATCGCCGGCATGCGAGCCTGCATCGTCGTCACCGTGATTGATGTGCTGCTGGTGGGTGCGAAGTACGAGGACCGTGTCAGTGTGGTGACACACGACAGCGACGTGGTTGTGCTGGGATTTCTGGCGGCTCTGGTCGAACTGGCGGTACCGATGGACACGGTTCTTCTGGTGAGCGGTGGGGCCTGGGCTCTCACCGTTCTCATGACCGCTGTCGCTCTCATCCGCTGGCTCATCAGGGCCGAACGTCATGCGGACCGATTGAGTGGAGGGTCGCGCAGGGCGCCCAGTTGGTCAGTTGGTAGTCAGCTGGTGCTGGTCGCCGACGTCTTGGTCCCGTTCCGGGTGATGCGGACGTGGAACGAGGCTGCATCTGCTCCGGTCGGCCGCTGGCGGGTGGCGCTGCTCGTCACGATCCCGCTCGTGGCAGCGGGAGTCTTCTGGCGCGCTGCGATCGTGGGCTACGAGTTCGGCGGGCAACAGATGCGCGATACGCGCGTATTTGCCTTCCTGCTCGGGGCTGCCAGCGTGGCGGCCGTGTGGTACACGGCCGCACTGGGAATTCGGATCGTCCGCCACGTTACTGAGATTCAGTCGAACCGGCGTGCGTGAACACGCCGGCTGAACCGATGATCACCAATCCCACAGTCGAGCGCCGCCTGCCGACGTGATCATCGCCGTCAGTACCGCCGCTTAGCGGAACGCGGCCTTTCCGGCTCAGATCACGAACGGCGGCTGTCGTACTAGCCGACCTGTCCAGGACCCGTCTTCGGATCTTGGAGGGACGCGTCGGAGTCTTGGCCCTGAGGCGCCGCGTCCGGAGCCGGCCGGGCGACAGGGGCAGCCCACGGGACAGAGGCCGGGGCGATAGTCGGATCCGCGCCCGGATCCCAGGTCGGCGCCGGGCCGCCGTTGCCCTCAGCCGCACCGGGACCGCCGAGAGCAGCGCGCCCACCAGGCCGAACCGAAACGCTAGGCGCGCTGGGCCGAACCGACGGGCCGGGCGCGCCAGCCGAGGGAGCGGCGCCGGGCCCGCCAGGAGGAGCCACACCAGCGCCGGGTCCACCAGGCCACGCAGCGCCGGACGCGGCGGCTGGCCAGGAAGCACCACCAGGCGTGGCAGGCCAGGCGGGAGCGCCGAACGCGGATGCATAAGGCGGGTCGGCAAAGGAGGACAGGCCGGGATTCCCCAGGATCTCCTGCTGGAATGCCGTGATCCGACGAATGAGGAGGATGGCGCTGACCGCCGCACCGATCTCCGCCGCCGCGGTCAGCAGCATCAGCACTATCGTCGCCTGACCCTCCGGGTCGAAGTCCAGGAGCCCCGCCACGCGGTCAAAGATCAGGAAGGTCGTCCACAGGGTCGCCCACGCTGCGAATCTCCCGCGCCGGGGTCCACCGGAGGGCCAGCCCTTGGCGTCCATCAGCCGGCTCTCCGTCACGCGGTCGACCTCGTTGACCACCAGCAGCGGAATCACCAGGTTGGCCACGGGTACGAACCAGCCGCCGATCGCCCAGCCGGGCGACCATTTCAGGGGCAGGGAACCACCGAACTCGTCGAGGTTCTTGCGGGCCCGATGCAGCCAGCAGATGAACGCGATCCCCGTGAAGAGCAGGGCGATGAGCGTGACCGCCCCCGCGACGATCAGGGCCACTAGCGCCAAGTCGGTCGCCTGGCCCAGATCCTCGTCGGCCGTGATGGCGTCACGGGTGATATCCAGGGCGAACAGGGTCAACCCGGCGGTGATGAGCGTCGAGATGACGGCGAACACCAGCCCGCAGATCGCGACGATCGATCGGGTACGCAGCGGACGGGCGGTGCTGTACGGGACGAACGCCCGCGGCGGATGGGTGTAGGGCGCGAACTCGGTCATGGCTCTCTTTCTTCACGCCGACCGATGACATATCGGCGGCGCCGAAGAATAGCGGCTCCCCCGGTCCGGCTGCTGCCCCCTTTTCATCGCCAAGACCGCAAGGAGAGACGAGGTTGCAAGAAGCACGCGAGGAGGAGGGCAGCAACGTGCCGGAATTCATGGTCGGCGATGTTTTGGCACATTGACACCCGGCACTGGGAAATTACACTCCAAGTGTATTTAGTTGATCTCCGAGCTACCTCCATTCAGGACCCACTCCCCTGCTGCCGAGGTGACGATGACCGACAGCGCCGGCCTCACCCTCGACCGAATCAGCGTCCGCTTCGGTGGACTCGTCGCCCTCGAAGGCGTCTCGCTGCACGTCGCTCCCGGCCGTACCGTCGGGGTGATCGGCCCCAACGGCGCCGGGAAGACCACCCTTTTCAATGTCGTCTGCGGTTTCGTGACGCCGACGAGCGGCTCTCTCGCGCTGGACGGACGCCCGTTGCGGCCGCGGCCCCATCGGCTGGCCCGGCTCGGCATCTCCCGGACGTTGCAGGGCGTCGGCCTCTTCAGCGGCCTGACGGTGCTGGAGAACGTGCTGGTCGCCGCGCGGGGTGGGCGCGAGCGGGCGATGGCGGCGCTGACGCGCAGCGGGGTGGACCGGTACGCCGGTGACCTTCCCGGGCGGCTGCCCTATGCCGTGCGCAAGCGGGTCGCCCTGGCCCGGGCCCTGGTCAGCGAGCCGAGGCTGCTCCTGCTGGACGAGCCGGCGGGTGGTCTCGGCGCCGGGGAGATCGACGAGTTGCGTGAGCTGATCGGGGGGCTGTCCTGCTCGGTGCTGCTCGTCGAGCATCACATGGATCTGGTCATGGCCGTGTGCGACGAGATTCTCGTGCTGGATTTCGGCCGACCGGTCGCGCATGGCACGCCGGCCGAGATCCGGACCGACGAGGCCGTCGCGGACGCCTATCTGGGTGCGGCCGCGTGAGCGCGCTGCTGCGGATCGAGCGGCTCACCGCCGGGTACGGCGCCGCCCCGGTCCTGCACGACGTCGACCTGACCGTGGCGGCCGGTTCGATCACCGCCGTGCTCGGGGCTAACGGGGCCGGGAAGACGACGCTGCTGCGTACCCTCTCGGGGTTGTTGCCGGCCGCGCGGGGGCGGATTCTTCTCGACGGCCGTGACCTGCGCGGGGTTCGGGTCGAGGAGATGGTGCGCCGCGGAGTGGCGCACGTGCCGGAGGGCCGTGGCGTGGTCACCGAGCTGACCGTGGACGAGAACCTGAGGCTGGGCGGGCTGTGGCGCAAGGATCGCGCGGACGCCAAGCGTGCCCTCGACGAGGTGTACGAGCTTTTCGAGCCGCTGGCCCGCCGCCGCGGGTCTGCCGGGCATCAGCTCTCCGGCGGCGAGCGGCAGCTGCTCGCCCTGGGCCGCGCGCTGGTGGGACGGCCCCGGCTGCTGTTGCTGGATGAGCCGTCGCTGGGCCTGGCGCCGAAGGTTACCGCCCAGATTCTGCGGCTGTTGCGCACGCTGCGGGACGGCAGCGGCCTGACCGTGCTGTTGGTGGAGCAGAACGTGCGTGGCGCGCTGGCCGTCGCCGACGAGGCCGTCGTGTTGGCGTTGGGCCGCGTCGTGAGCCGCGGCACGTCCATCGATGACGAGCTGCGGCACGCCTATCTCGGCTTCTAGGAGGACCGTTGGACCGGTTCGTGTTCCTGACGTTCGACGGCCTGAGCCGGGGCGCGGTGTACGCCGCGTTCGCCCTCTCGCTGGTGCTGATCTGGCGGGCGACGAGGATCGTCAACTTCGCCCAGGGCGCGATGGCGGTGGCCACGGCGTACGCCGGCTATTCCGTCGCGGCGGCGACCGGGTCCTACTGGCTGGGCTTCGCCACGGCGATCCTGGGCGGCCTGGTGCTGGGCGCGGTGACCGAGCGGGTCGTGATGCGCTTCGTCGATCACGCGTCGCCGCTGAACGGGGTGGTGGTCGCGCTCGGCCTGGTGCTCGTGATCCAGGGCGTGCTCGGCATGGTCTACGGCAGCGAGTTCCGCCCGGCCGGCACCCCCTTCGGCCGTGAGGCTTTCACGGTGGGCGGGGTCGCCCTGTTGTCCCGCTTCGATCTGTTCGTCTTCGCGGCGGTGGCCGCTGTGGTGGGGTTGCTCGCGCTGTTGTTCACGCGTACGGCGACCGGCCTGCGGATGCGCGCCTCGGCCTTCGCGCCGGACGTCTCCCGCCTGCTCGGCGTGCACGTCGGCGGGATGCTGACGCTGGGCTGGGCGTTGGCCGCGGCGGTGGGCTCGCTCGCCGGCATGCTGGTCATCCCCACCGAGCTGGGTCTGCACCCGAACGCGATGGACATAGTGTTCGTCTCGTCGTTCACCGCGGCGGTGGTCGGGGGCCTGGACAGCGCGATCGGCTCGGTGCTCGGCGGCCTGATCGTGGGGCTGCTGCTGTCGTACGTGAGCGGCTATCTCGGCGCCACGGTGGCGCCGATCGCGGTCCTCGCGCTGCTCGTCGTGGTGTTGCTGGGCCGCCCGGGCGGGCTGTTCTCCCGCACGGAGGCGAGGGCGGCATGAGGGTGCGTGTTCCCGCCGCCTGGACGGCGGGCGCCGCGGTGCTGATCGTCGTCCTGACCCTTCTGCTGCCGCCGTTTCGCACCTACCAGCTTGCGACGGTGGGGGCGTACCTGTGCGTCACCGCGGGTCTGACGGTCCTCACCGGACTCAATGGCCAGCTGTCGCTGGGGCATGGCGCGCTGATGGCGACCGGTGCCTACACGGTCGCTCTGCTCCAGGAGGCGTTGGCCGGGCGCGGGCCGTGGACGCTGCTGGTGTCGGTCCTCGCCGCGATCGCGCTGACCACCGTCGTCGGCGCCGTCGTCGGCCTGGCCGCGGCGCGGTTGCGGGGGCCCTATCTGGCCGGGCTGACGCTCGCCGTCGCGGTCGTGGTGCCCGCGATCACCAGCACCTTCGCCGGGACGTTCAACAGTGACCAGGGCCTGTCCGTGGTCCTCGACCCGCCGCCGGGCACGGTCGCCGTCGAGCGGTGGCAGGCGTGGCTGGCCTGGGCCGGCGCCCTGGTCACGATGCTGTCGCTGGCGGTGCTCGTCCGGGGCCGGTTCGGCCTGGAGATGCGGGCGGTCCGCGACGACGAGACCGCCGCGCGGCTCGCCGGCGTGAGCGTCGCCCGTACCCAAGTGTTGGCTTTTGTGGTGAGCGCGGCCTGCGCGGGCCTCGGCGGCGCGCTGTTCGCCGTGCTGGCCCAGAGCGTTTCCCCGGGAGCGTTTCCGCTGTCGTTGTCGCTGTTTCTTCTCATGGCGATCGTCATCGGCGGCCTGGGCAGCCTGGCCGGCGCGGTCTGGGGCGCGGTCCTGCTCGTCGCGCTGCCGGCCCTGGCGCACACGGTCACCGAGGGCATCGACGTGCGGCAGCTCGAAGGCAATCTGCCGCTGGCCCTGTTCGGCATCACCCTCGTCGTCGTCATGCTCGCCGCTCCCGGCGGCATCGCATCCCTGTGGCCCTTAAGGAGAAAGACATGAGGCGCTTCTGGACGACTCTCACTGTGCTGGCGCTGGCCGCCGCGACGACCGCCTGCGACGGCGGCGGCGGGGGGACCAGCGGGAACACTCCCGGCGTGACCGACACCGAGATCCTCGTCGGCACGCACATGCCGCTAACCGGCCCCGCGGCCGCCGGCTATTCGAAGATCGCGCCGGCGACCAAGGCGTACTTCGATTTCGTCAACGCGAACGGCGGCGTGCACGGCCGCTCCCTCACCTACAAGATCATGGACGACACCTACAACCCGGCGACCACCCAGCAGGTCGTGCGCGAGCTGGTGTTGCAGGACAGGGTCTTCGCGATCCTCAACGGACTGGGTACGCCCACCCACACCGGCGTCCTGGACTTCCTGAAGACCAACCGGGTTCCCGATCTCTTCGTGGCCTCGGGCAGCCGCAGCTGGGACCAGCCGGACAAGTATCCCGGCACCTTCGGGTTCAACGTGGACTACACGGTCGAGGGCAAGATCCTCGCCACCCACGTCAAGGAAACCCAGGCCGGCAAGAAGGTCTGTTTCCTCGGCCAGGACGACGATTTCGGCCGTGACAGCCTCGCCGGCGTCGAGAAGATCCTCGGTCCGGTCGCGGCGAAGCAGTCGTACGTCACCAGCAACCCCAACGTCGGCCCGCAGTTGGGCGCGCTGAAGCAAGCCGGCTGCCAGGTCGTCATGCTCGCGACCGTGCCGGGCTTCACCGCGCTGACCCTCGGTACCGCCGCGAAGATCGGCTTCAAGCCGCAGTTCGTGGTCTCGCAGGTCGGTGCGGACCTGACCACCCTGTCGAAGCAGCTCGGCCCGGCCGCCCGGCTGACCGAGGGCCTGATCTCGGCCAACTACCTGCCGTTGAGCACCGATGACGCCGACCCGTGGATCCAGCTCTTCAAGCGGGTCAACGCGCAGCACAACAACAACGCGGAGTTCGACAACAACATCGTCTACGGCATGTCCGTTGGCTATCTGTTCGTGCAGACGTTGCAGGCCGCCGGCAAGGACCTGACCCGGGACGGGCTCGTCGCCGCGGTCGAGAAGGGCGGCTTCCAGGGACCGGGATTCGCACCGCTGCGGTTCTCCGCCGACGACCATTCCGGGTACGGCGGTCAGCGGCTGAGCCGCATCGAGGGCGGCAGGCAGGCCTACTTCGGCACGATCTGGGAAACCGACGACGGCGACGGTCCCGTGCGGGCGTACGCGGCGGCCCCGGCGGCCCCGCCGCAGAACGGCATCCCCACGGCGCCGTAGCACAACGGTAAGGAAAGTGAAACGGTTGCGGCGCGGCGCCGGCCGATGCAGGGTTGGCGGCGGGAAGGTTACTCACTAGTATTCAGCACTCTTAGTGCAAGATTATTGGGGGTTCGGGCCGCATGTCGAAGCTCTCGGGCGCCGTCGCGATCGTGACGGGCGCCAGCCGGGGAATCGGGTTCGCGATAGCGCAGCGCTTCGTCGCCGAGGGCGCCCGGGTGTGCGTCACCGGGCGCGACGCGGAGGCCCTGGAGACCGCGGTCAAGGAGCTGGGCGGGGCCGACGTCGCCCTCGGAGTGCCCGGCAAGGGCGATGACGCCGACCACCGCGCCGCCGTCGTCGACGCCGTCCAGGAGGCCTTCGGGCCGGTCTCGATCCTGGTCAACAACGTGGGCATCAATCCCGCGTACGGGCCGCTCGGCAAGCTCGACCTGAGCGCCGCGCGCAAGATGGTCGACGTCAACGTGCTCGGCACGCTGGGGTGGGTGCAGGAGGCCCTGCGCGGCGGCATGAGCGGCGGCTCGATCGTGAACATCTCGTCGGTCTCCGGCGTACGCCCGGCGCCCGGCATCGCCTTCTACGGCGTCACCAAGGCCGCGCTCATCCACCTCACCGAGGAACTGGCCGTCGAACTGGCCCCGACCATCCGGGTCAATGCGGTCGCGCCGGCGGTGGTCAAGACCAGGTTCGCCACCGCGCTGTACGAGGGTCGCGAGGAGAAGGTCGCCGCCACCTATCCGCTCAAGCGTCTCGGCGTGCCGGAGGACATCGCCGGTGCGGTGGCCTTCCTCTGCTCGCCGGACGCCGCCTGGATCACCGGCCAGACCCTGGTGGTCGACGGCGGCCTCACGCTGACCGGGGCGGTCGAGTGATGCGGCGCGTGGTGGTCACCGGTGCCGGCGGCGGCATCGGCGCGGCGATGGCCCGGCGGTTCGCGGCAGACGGCGCCCGGGTCGTCGTCAACGACCTCGACGAGGCGGCCGCGGCGGCCGTCGCGGCCGAGATCGGCGGCATCGCCGTCGGTGGTGACGCCGGAAACGAGGCGGACGTGCGCCGGCTCGTCGACTCCGCCTGGGCGGAGCTCGGCGGCTGCGACCTCTTCTGCGCCAACGCCGGCATCCTCACCGGCGGCTCGGCCGACGCACCCGACGACCAGTGGCAGAAGGCATGGCAGGTCAACGTCATGTCCCACGTGTACGTGGCCCGAGCGCTGCTCCCCCGCTGGCTGGACTCGGGCGGCGGGCGGCTGCTCTTCACCGTCTCCGCCGCCGGGCTGCTCACCCTGCTCGGTTCGGCGCCGTACTCGGTGACCAAGCACGCCGCCCTGGGCTTCGCGGAATGGCTCCGCGCGACGTATGCCCACCGCGGCATCACCGTGCAGGCCCTCTGCCCCCAGGGCGTCAACACCGCCATGATGACCGACGGCGGGGAGAGCGCCAGCCGGACGATCCTCGCCGCCAGCGCACTGGAGCCCGAGGACGTGGCGGCCGTGGTGGCCGAGGCGGTGCGCGGCGACAGCTTCCTGGTACTGCCGCACGCGGAGGTGGCCGACTTCTACCGGGGCCGGGCCACCGACACCGACCACTGGCTGGGCAGCATGAACAAGATCCAGCGCGGCTTCGACGCGGCGGCGCGCTCGTGAGCGGGCCGCGCGGGCTGGACCTGGAGCGCCTGCGGGACTACCTCGGTTCCCCGCAGCTGAGCGCGACGATGTTCGAAGGCGGTCGCTCCAACCTCACCTACGCGGTCACCGACGGCACCCACCGCTGGGTGCTGCGCCGGCCGCCGCTCGGGCACGTGCTGCCGACCGCCCACGACATGTCCCGCGAGCACCGGGTGCTGGACGCGCTGTCCCGGGCCGGGTTCCCCGCACCGAGGCCGGTGCGGCTCTGCACCGACACCGAGGTCATCGGCGCGCCCTTCTATCTCATGGAACACGTCGACGGTGCGATCTACCGGGACGCCGCCACCCTGGAGGCCATGGGCCCGGATGCGGTGCGACGGCTCGTCCTGTCGCTCGTGGACACCCTCGCCGACCTGCACGCCCTGGACCCGGCGGCCATCGGGCTCGGCGACTTCGGCCGACCCGAGGGCTTCAACGAGCGGCAGGTCCGGCGCTGGAAGAAGCAGCTCGACGCCTCCCGCAGCCGCGAGGTGCCGGGGATCGAGGAGCTGCACGCCCGGCTCGCCGCGGACATTCCGGCGGGCGGCCCGGGCGCGGTCGTGCACGGCGACTATCGCCTCGACAACGTGCTGATCGGCGAGAAACTGCAGGTCAACGCCGTCCTGGACTGGGAGATGTCCACTCTGGGCGACCCGCTCAGCGACGTGGCGCTCATGCTGGTCTACGCCGGCCGGCCGCTGCTCGTCCGCGACGGCGAGCCCCGCACCCCGCTCTCGGTGCCGGGTCATCCCGGCCTGGCGGAGATCGCCGGCCACTATGCCGGGCGTTGCGGGCGCGACGTCTCGGACCTTCATTGGTACGTGGCGTTCGCCGCATTCAAGCTCGCCGTCATCCTCGAGGGCGTCCACTACCGATACGTTCAAGGGAAGACTGTCGGTGAGGGCTTCGACACTGTCGGCGTCATGGTCGCACCACTGGTCGCGCAGGGACACGAGTCGCTGGATGGAACGCTGGAGGCAAACTGATGGACTTCGCGTTCGACGAGAAGACCGAGGACTACCGCAAGCGGCTGCTCGCCTTCATGGAGGAGTGGGTCTACCCCGCCGAGGAGGGCTTCCACGACTCGTACGCGGGAGACTGGTCCCCGCCACCGGCCATCGAGCGGCTGAAGGAGCGGGCCAAGTCCGCCGGCCTGTGGAACCTGTTCCTGCCCGGCGAGCACGGCGCCGGACTGACCAACCTGCAGTACGCGCCGCTGGCCGAGCTGACCGGCCGCAGCCCCTGGATCGCCCCGCCCGCGCTGAACTGCGCGGCGCCGGACACCGGCAACATGGAGGTCCTCGCCCAGTTTGGCAGCCTGGAGCAGCGGGAGCGCTGGCTGCGGCCGCTGCTCGACGGCACCATCCGCTCGGCGTTCGCGATGACCGAGCCGCAGGTCGCGTCCTCGGACGCCACCAACATCGGCACCCGCATCGCCCGTGACGGCGACGACTACGTGATCACCGGGCGCAAGTTCTACATCTCCGGCGCGATGAACCCGAACTGCCAGATCTTCATCGTGATGGGCAAGACCGATCCCGAGGCCGCCCGGCACGTGCAGCAGAGCATGATCCTCGTGCCCCGGGACACCCCCGGCCTGACGATCGAGCGCGGCATGGAGGTCTTCGGTTACGACGACGGCGACCACGGCGGCCATGCCGAGATGATCTTCGACGGGGTGCGCGTACCCGTGGGCAACCTCATCGGCGAGGAGGGCTCGGGCTTCGCGATCTCGCAGGCCCGCCTCGGCCCCGGCCGGATTCACCACTGCATGCGGCTCATCGGCATGGCCGAGCGGGCGCTCGAGCTGATGTGCACCCGGGCGCTGGCCCGCACCCCGTTCGGAAGGCCGCTGGCCGATCAGGGCGTGGTGCAGGAGTGGATCGCCGAGTCCCGGGTCCGGATCGAGCAGGCCCGCCTGCTGGTGCTCAAGGCGGCCTGGCTGATGGACACCGTCGGCAACAAGGGCGCGCACACCGAGATCCAGGCCATCAAGATCGCCGTACCGGCCACCACCGAGTGGGTCCTGGACAAGGCGATCCAGACGTACGGCGCGGCCGGCGTCGGACAGGACACCCCACTGGCCCGCCTCTGGGCCGCCACCCGCACCCTGCGCCTGGCCGACGGCCCGGACGAGGTGCACAAGCGCTCACTCGCCCGGCGGGAGCTGAACGCCTACCGACAGTAGTGCCGACCGCCACCCACCCCCTGCCTCGTCCGCCAGACCACCACCGGAGCGCCTGATGCCGGCCCCCTCACCCCAACCACCCCAGCGCGTCGACGGACGCACCGCCCGCTC
Organism: Actinoplanes sp. NPDC051346; assembly: GCF_040682215.1. NCBI lineage: Bacteria > Bacillati > Actinomycetota > Actinomycetes > Micromonosporales > Micromonosporaceae > Actinoplanes > Actinoplanes sp. NPDC051346. The sequence continues at coordinate 483,384 of NZ_JBFBAJ010000003.1, forward strand.
GGAGCGCACGCGCGCCGCCATCGTCGAGGCCCACGTGACGCTGCTCCGCGAGGGCGACCTGCGCCCGACGGCCGACCGCATCGCCAAGCGGGCGGGCGTCTCCCTGCGCGCCCTGTGGAGCCACTTCGCCGACATGGAGGCCTTGTTCGCCGCCAGCGGTCAGCTCACCCTCGACCAGCGTGACGACCTCCATGAGCCGATCCCGACCGACCTCCCGCTCGAGCGCCGGATCGACCTGTACTGCCACCAGCGGGCGCGCCAACTGGAGCAGATCGCCCCGGTCGCCAAGGCGTCGTCGCTCAAGGAGCCGTTCTCCCCGGCCCTGCAGAGTTACCGCCGCATCCACATCCAGCGCGTCCGCGACGAGCTGAGGACGCTCTTCGCCGCTGAGATCGCCGGCGACGAGGAGCTGCTGAACGCCCTGACGGCCGCCGCCATGTGGCCGACCTGGGGCACCCTTCGCGACGCGATGGGCCTCGACCCGGCCGCGGCCCGCACCGCGCTGGCCCGGATCGTGCGGTCGACGCTGAGCCGGTGAGGTCCAGATCACTGGACGTCGGCGCGGCGTCTTTCCTGAAGAGCCCCGCGCAGCCGCCGATAGCAGGGCGATGCGTGACGACAAGCGGACCCCGGTAGGCGGCATCGGTGAACCCGATCCCGCGGACCTGGCACGCCTGATCGCCGCCAGCGAGAAGCTGGTGCATACCCAGTTCACGACGCTGCGGGAGCTGGGCATCGAGCGGCCGACCGTGGATCTGCCGGCCGGAGTCCTGCTGCGGCAGCTCGACCAGATCGAGATCCATCTCGGCCGCCTGCGCCGCATGCTGGGGGAGTCCGTGCCCGCGGCCCCGCCCGGCCCGATGACCGGCCCGGGCGGACCACGCGACCTCAAGCGGCGGTGACAGCCTGGGCGAGGGAGACGCCGAAGAGGCCTTCCGGGTCCGTCCACCAATGCCGCATTGCGAACCCCGTCCGCGCCAGCTCCGACTCCAGGCCGGCACGCCGGAACTTCGCCGAGATCTCCGTACGCATCTCCTCGCCCTCGGCGAAGTCGACCGTCAGGTCGAGCTCGGCGATCCGCACCCGCTGCGCCGACGTGGCCCGCAGCCGCATCTCGATCCACTCCTGCTCGGCGTCCCAGAGCGCGACGTGGGCGAAGGCCTCCACGTCGAAGTCAGCGCCCAGCCGGCGGTTGATCACGTGCAGCACGTTGCGGTTGAACTCGGCCGTCACGCCGGCCGCGTCGTCGTACGCCGGCACCACCACCGCCGGGTCCTTGACCAGGTCGGTGCCGAGCAGCAGCCACTCGCCCTCGTGCAGCGTCCCGCGCAGCCCGGTGAGGAACGTCGCCCGCTCCTCCGGGGCCAGGTTGCCGATCGTGCCGCCGAGGAACGCCACGACCCGGTTGTCGCCGTCCGGGATGTGGTGCAGGTGGCGGGTCATGTCGCCGACCACCCCGCGTACGGCCAGACCGGGGTAGTCCGCCGACAACCGCGCGACCGCCTCCTCGAGGGCGGAGCCCGAGACGTCCAGCGGCACGAAGGCACCCAGCGTGCCGCGCCGCAGCAGCGCGTCCAGCAGCAGCCGGGTCTTCTCCGAGGAGCCCGACCCGAGCTCGACCAGCGTCTTCGCCTCGGTGAGGCGGGCGAACTCGGGTGCCCGGGCCGCCAGGATGGACCTCTCGGTCCGCGTCGGGTAGTACTCCGGGAGCTCGGTGATCCGCTCGAAGAGCTCGCTGCCACGGGCGTCGTAGAACCACTTGGGTGGCAACCACTTCGCGTCGGCGGTCAGCCCGGTGGTCACGTCGGCGCGCAGCTCGCGGTCGATGTCGCGATCGTCCAGGTGGATCTCGAGCATGGTCACGATCTCCCTAGCGGAGTGAGGTTCACGGTGGAAGGGGTGGCGATGAGCAGCCGGCCATCGGGCACGGCCTCCCACGCCGGGCCGGGATCGACGGGTTCGGAGCTGACGAGGACGGCGCCCGCGGCCGCCCGCACGGACAGCGCGTGTCCGGCGGTGGTGGCGACGATCCGCCGGCCGTCGGTGAGCAGCAGGTTGAGCCGGGACCCGGGGGCGGCCAGCGAGACCTCCCCCACCACGTCCGCGAGAGCCTCCGCCGCCGGCTTCCCGGCCCGAAGCCGATGGCGGACCAGCGCCCACAGCAGCGCGGCGTCGGTCGGGGCGTCAAGCGTGAGCAGGTCCGCCACGGGCAGCGAGCCGGCCAGGCCCGCGACCGAGTGCGGCCAGCCCCGCACGACACCGTTGTGGCTGAACGCCCACGGCCCCTCGGTGAACGGGGCGGCCGCGGTCTCCACGACCGCCATCCCCTCGGTCGCGGATCGCACCGCGGCGAGGAATCCGGTGGTCACCGTGGTGGCGGCGAGCGCGGGTAGCGCCGCGTCCGACCACAGGGGATGCGCGCGGCGATAGCGCACGGGTTCGCCGCCGTCACTTGGGTACCACGCGACGCCGAAGCCGTCGGCGTTGATGGTGCCGCCGCCGCGCATGTCACGCGGCGCCCAGGCCTGCCGGACCAGCGCGTGCGGCGCGTCGAACAACGGGTGTGACAGCGGCGCCGGCGGGCCGAGATATGCCAGGTGACGGCACATCAGACCGGCTCCGGGCCCGCGTCGCGGGCGCAGCGGAAGCCGCTGAAGATCTGCCGTCGGATCGGATGGTCCCAGTTGCGGAAGGTGCCCCGGCAGGCCGCCGAGTCGGTGCCGAAGGAGCCGCCGCGCAACACCTTGTAGTCGCCGCCGAAGAACACCTGCGAATACTCCGCGTACGGGAACACCTGGAAGCCGGGATAGCCGTGGAAGCCGGAATCGGTCCACTCCCAGACGTCGCCGATGAGCTGGTGCACGCCCAGCGGCGAGGCGCCCAGCGGATAGGCCCCGGCCGGCGCGGGCGCCAGATGCCGCTGACCGAGGTTGGCGTGCTCGGGCCCGGGCGGGTCGTCTCCCCACGGATAGCGGCGCGAGCGGCCGGTCGCGGGATCGTGCCGGGCGGCCTTCTCCCATTCGGCCTCGGTCGGGAGCCGCCGCCCGGCCCAGGACGCGTACGCCTCGGCCTCGAAGAAGCAGACGTGCACCACCGGCTCCTCGGCCACGACCCGCTCGGTACGCCCGAACCGGGTGTACGCCCACCCGTCGCCGTCCCGCTGCCAGTGCATCGGCGCGACCAGCCCGGCCTTCTGTCGGTACGCCCAGCCTCGCTCGCTCCACCAGCGTGAATCGTCGTAGCCGCCGTCGGCGATGAAGGCCGCGTACGCGGCGTTGGTGACCGGGGCGGCGTCGATGAAGAAGGCCGCGACGTCGACCGGGTGCGCGGGACGCTCGTTGTCCAGCGCCCACGGCTCGGTGTCGGTGCCCATCGTGAACGGCCCGCCGGGGATCAGCACCTCCCCCGAGACGGCCGCGCGGGCCGGCGGCGGTGCCGGCGCCCGCAGCACCGGGGCTCCCTCGCGCAGCTGGTGGGTGGCGAGCATGGTCTCGTCGTGCTGCTGCTCGTGCTGGACGATCATCCCGAAGGCGAACCCGTCGGCGACCAGGGGCCGGTCGGTCAGCCGTACCCGGTCGAGGACGTCCAGGGCCTTGTCCCGCACCTGGCCGACGTACGCGCGGGCCTCGGCCGGATCGAGCAGCGGCAGCGCCGGACGATTCGGCCGGGGGTGTTTGAAGGCGTCGTAGAGCTCGTCGATGTCGCGGCGCAGGGGCTCGCGCCCGCCGACGTCGCGCACCAGCCACAGCTCCTCCTGGTTGCCGACGTGGGCGAGGTCCCAGACGAGCGGAGACATCAGGGGCGAATGCTGGCGGACGAGATCGGTGTCGTCGACGGCCTCGGTGAGCAGCGTGGTCCGCGCCCGCGCGCGCTCCAGCTCGGCGGCCACCTTCAGCCGCAGGTCCTGGGTCATCGGAACTGGTCCTTCCGTTGCGAACCGGCGTGGACGGCGTCACCGCCGTGCAGGCGCCGGTCGACGATGTCGGCCACCAGGTCGCGCACCGGGCCGGGCAGGCCGGTCCGGTCGAGTCCGCGGCAGGCGAGGTCGAGGAGGTTGGCCGCGCACGCCCCGGTCACGGGGTCGGCGAGGCCGTCACGGGCCGCTTCCCGCCACCGGCCGGCGGCGGGACCGGCGAGGTCGCGGGCCTGGTCGGCGACGGCGTCGTCGGCGAGCAGCGCGCACAGCACGGCCACCGGAGCGATCCACTCGCGCCCGGGTTGGGCGTCGAGGTAGCGGACTTCGAGGTAGCCGCGCGGGCGTACCGGGGGAAAGAGGGTGCTCAGGTGGTAGTCGAGATCGTCCACCGTGGGCGGCCGGTGCAGCGCCCCGCCGATCCAGTCGGCGAACGTGACCCCGTCCGGGGTGTCCCAGCATCCGTGGCCGCGCCGCACGCACAGCACCGGCGCGGCGAGCACATATCGGATCCAGCCGTCGGTGGGGTCGGCGGACCGCGGCGCGGATGGTGGCACCGGGCCGCTGCGGCGGCGGTCGATGCCCAACCAGGTCGCCATGCGGCCGCTGACCCAGCCGGTGTCACGGCCGGCGTGCATCCGGGACGTGGCGAAGGTGGCCAGCAGGGGTGGTCCGAGATCGTGCACGGCACCCCACCGGGCCGGCAGCCGGGCCTCGGTCCCCGCGTCGAGGCAGACCTGGAGTCCGGCGGTGCTGCACATCATCGTGCGTCCGGACGGTGTGCCGGTGCGGTCGAAGGCGTGCTGCATGGCCGCGTAGCGGGGGGTGTCGAGGATGCGTACCGGCGGTCGGTGGGGGTCGAGACCCCGCTCGCCGAGGACGATGCCGCAGGCGGCGAGGAGGTCGACAACCCGGTCCTGGTCGGCGGTCACCTCGGCGTGCAGAGCGGCGAGGGAGCCGGCCGGTGCGGAGGAGATCTCGAGCTGGCCGCCGGGTTCGCAGGTGACGGTGCCGCCGCCGGGAAGCGGCAGGGGCTCGGTGTTGCCAAGGGCCGCGGGTGCGTGTGGACCGAGCGCCCGACTCAGGTCGGTGGTCCGCAGGGGCGCCGCGGGAAGGTCGGCGCGGTGGGTGGTCCATTCCAGTTCGACGCCGACGCGGCGTGGTGGGCCGGTCTTGAAACAGATGCCGGAGACGTGGTCGGCGGCGTCGGAGAGACGCCGCAAAACCTTCCCGGCCGGATCGTCGTCACTACTTTCGGTAGTCACAGCTCTCCTTTGAGTCGCCATCTTTTCGAACGATACACACATGCTTCGATTACCCGCACTGCATGACGGTAGGTTTGTGCGTACCGCCGACCAGGGGAGTTGCCATCGCCACCGTCGACGTCGATCGGGCCCGCCGGGAAACCCCAGGCTGCGCCACGGTCACCCATCTCAACAACGCCGGCGCCGCGCTGCCCCCGGCCGTGGTCACCGATACCGTCATCGCGTACCTGCGGCGGGAGAGCCTGATCGGCGGCTACGAGGCCGCCGTGGAGGCCGCCGAGCGGGTCGAGGACGTGTACCGCTCGCTCGCCCGGTTGATCGGCGGCGAGCCCGACGAGATCGCCGTGGTGGAGAACGCGACCCGGGCCTGGGGCATGGCGTTCTACGGCTTCGGTTTCTCGGCCGGCGACCGCATCCTCACCACCCGGGCCGAGTATGCGAGCAACGTCATCGCCCTGCTCCAGGTGGCTCGCCGCACCGGCGCTGTCGTCGAGCTGGTCGACGACGACGAGCACGGCCAGGTCGACGTGGCGGACCTCGCCCGGCGCCTGGACGACACGGTGAAGCTGGTCGCGCTGACCCACGTACCGTCCTCGGGTGGCCTGGTGAACCCGGCGGCCGAGGTCGGCAAGCTGACCCGCGCCGCCGGCGTGCCGTTCCTGCTCGACGCCTGCCAGTCCGTCGGTCAGCTGCGGATCGACGTGCGGGAGATCGGCTGCGACCTGCTCTCGGCGACCGGACGCAAGTTCCTACGCGGCCCGCGCGGCACCGGCTTCCTCTACGCCCGGCGCGAGCTCGCGCAGCGCCTCGAACCGCCCCTGCTCGATCTGCACGCGGCGAGCTGGCCGGCGCCGGACCGCTACGAGATCCGGCCGGACGCCCGCCGCTTCGAGACCTGGGAGACCAACTACGCGACGAAGCTCGGCCTGGGCGCGGCGGCCGACTACGCCCTGTCGTGGGACATCGACGCGGTCACCGGCCGCATCGCCACGCTGGCGGAATCCCTGCGGGAGCGCCTGCGCGAGCTGCCGGGCGTCTCGGTGCACGACCGCGGCGCGCGGCTCAGCGCGATCGTGACGTTCACGGTCACCGGCGTCGACGCGGCGGAGGTGAAGCGCACCCTCGGCGCGGCCGGGATCAACACCAGCACGAGCTCCGCGGACTACGCCCAATGGCATCTCAAGGGACGTGGCCTGCCGGATGTGGTCCGGGCCTCGGCGCACTACTACAACACCGAGGACGAGCTCGACCAGCTCTGCCGAGAGCTTCCCCGGCCGCGCTGAAGATCACCCTTAGCGGTGATCGCGGGAAAGGCCTGTTCCCGAGCGCCGACGCGGCGGACCGACCACCGTGGACATGATCAACGAGTGGCGTGCCCGCGGGGTTTCCCGCGGGCGCGCCACCTTGACGCCGGCCCCCGGCTATGCGGATTGACCTGCGAAGACAGCCCCGCGTTACGGTCCGCGAGTCACATCCCGCCCGGGTCCGGCTTTGCGCAGCATCGCGCGGGGCCGGGGAGTTTCAGCGTGTCCCGGGCCGACCGAGGAGCCGTCCCTGTCCACGAGCCCGCTGCGCCTGGCCGCCTGCGCCGGAGCGCTCAGCCTTCTGCTGCTGCCCGCGCCCACAAAGACGCGGTCCGCCAAGCCTTTCGAGGCGCCTGTCGTCGCGGCGGAGCTCCGCCAAGCCCGGCCGGCGTCGAAGGCATCCCGCAAGGCGCTCCGCGCTACGTCGCGCAAGGTACCCCGGTTGACGCAACGGCAACTGGCCCAGCGGCACGCCCGCGCGCGGGTCCGGGTCGTCGCGTTCGCCCGGGCCCAGCGCGGCGACCGGTACGCGTACGGCGCCAGCGGCCCGCACCGCTGGGACTGTTCGGGGCTGACCGCCCGGACCTACCGGGTGGTGGGCATCCGGCTGCCGCACTCGTCAAGGGCCCAGGCCCGGCGCGGCAAGCGGGTCACACCCCGGTCGGCCCGGGTCGGCGACCTGGTCGCCATGCGCGGACACGTCGGCATCCTGGTCGGCCGGTGGCGCATGGTGGACGCGCCCGGCGCGGGCCGTCGGGTGACGGAACGCTTCATCTACCGGACGTCGACACTGCAGTTCCGGCGCCTGATCGGCTGAGGACGCGTCAGAAGGTGACCACCGAGCGAGCGCCCTCGCCGCGTGCCATCCGCTCGAACGCCGCCGGCACGTCCGCCAGCGCGATGCGGTCCGTCACCAGATGGTCCAGCTTCAGCTCCCCCGCCAGCACCTGCTGGGCGAGCAGCGGCACCTCCACGTCCGGGTCGGCGGATCCGTACACCGACGCGCGCAGGGTCCGCGCGGACGTGAAGATGTCGAGCGCGCTCAGCTCGACCAGGTCGTCGGCCCGGCCCATGCCGACCACCGTCACCTGGCCGCCACGGCGGGTGGCACGCCACGCCGCGCGGATCGTCGCCGCCCGCCCGACGCACTCGAACGCGTGGTCCGCGCCCCGACCCTGCGTGCGCGCCCGGACCTCCTTCGACAGCGACTCGCTGGAAAGCAGGAACTCCGTCGCACCGGCCGCCTCGGCCAGGGCCTTCTTGCCTTCCGCCACGTCCACGGCGATCACCGTGGCCGCTCCAGCGGCGCGCGCGGCCGAGACAACCGACAGCCCGACGCCGCCCAGGCCGAGCACCACCACCGCGTCCCCCGCACCGACCTTGGCAGTGTTGCGGACCGCTCCCGTGCCGGTCAGCACGGCGCAGCCGAGCAGGGCCGCGCTTTCCCACCCCAATTCCTCGGGTACTTCAATCACGGCGCGTTCCGGAACCACGACCTGCTCGGCGAAAGCGCCCAGCCCCAGCGTCACGTGCACGGGCGCACCGTCGAGGGTGCTGCCGTTCTCGAGCGCCGCCACGTTCGCCGCCGCGCAGAGCCACGGCTCGCCGTGGGTGCAGAACCAGCAGTCGCGGCACGGCGGCGACCAGTTGAGGGCGACGTGCGTACCCGGGGTGACGCGGGTGACGCCCGCGCCCACCTCGACCACCTCGCCGGCCGCCTCGTGGCCGAGGATCAGCGGGTGCGGCGGCCGCAACGTGCCGTCCACCATCGACAGATCGGAGTGGCACACGCCGGCGGCGCGGACTCGGACGCGGACCTGACCGGGGCCGATCTCGGGAAGGTGGATTTCCTCGACCGTGGGCGGCGCGCCCTGGTCGCGCGCCACGAGGGCGCGGATGTGTGCCGTCACTGCTGGATCGCCTTCGTCTGCTGGAACTCGATGAGACCGTGAACGCCCAGCTCACGGCCGATGCCTGACTGCTTGTAGCCGCCGAACGGCGCGAGCGGGTTGAACGCGCCGCCGTTGACGTCGACCGACCCGGTGCGCAGCCGGCGGGCCACCGCCAGGGCCCGGCCGGGCTCGCCCCAGACGCCGCCGGCGAGGCCGTAGCGGGAGTTGTTCGCGATCCGCACCGCGTGGTCGTCGTCGTCGAAGGGTATGACCGACAGGACCGGCCCGAAGATCTCCTCCTGGGCCAGTTCGCTGTCCGGGTCCACGTCCGCGAAGACGGTGGGCGCCACGAAATACCCCTTCTCCGGTACGGGCGCGCCACCCACGACGAGCCGTGCGTCCGCGCGCTCGATGAAGCCGCGCACCCGGTCGCGCTGCGCCGCCGACACCAGCGGGCCGAGGCGGGTGCCCTCGTCGAACGGGTCGCCGGTGCGGTAGCCCGCCGCGGCGGACGCGGCCAGCTCCACCGCCGTTTCGTAGTGACGGCGGTGGACCAGCATGCGGGTCCAGGCCGCGCAGGTCTGGCCGGAGTTGAGGAACGCGTTGGCGACGCCGACCTTCACCGCCTTCGTCACGTCCGCGTCCTCGAGGATCACGTTGGCCGACTTGCCGCCCAGCTCCAGCGCGACCCGGGCGATCCGGTCGGCGGCCGCGTGCGAGACGGCCCGGCCGGTGGCGGTGGAGCCGGTGAAGGACACCATGTCCACTCGCGCGTGCCCGGCGATCGCGGCGCCGACGACGGGGCCGGTGCCCGGCACGAGATTCAACACCCCGGCGGGCAGGCCGGCCTCGTCGGCGGCGTCGACGAGCAGGTACGCGACCAGCGGCGTCAGCTCGCTGGGCTTGAGCACCACGGTGCAGCCGGCGGCGAGCGCGGCGGCGACCTTGGCGACCACCTGGTGCAGCGGGTAGTTCCACGGCGTGATCGCCCCGACCACGCCCACGGGTTCGCGGACCACCAGCGAGTTGCCGATCGTCTCCTCGGCGGGCCGGGCGGCCAGGTCCGCGTACCCCCTCAGGACGGTGAGCGGGAGTCCGGCCTGGACCGCCTTCGCGATCTTGAGCGGCGTGCCGAGCTCGAGCCCGATGGTGCGGGCGATGTCGGCCGTCCGGGCGGCGAGCGCCTCGTGCAGCTTGCCGAGGTGGGCCCCGCGCTCCGCCATCGGGGTGGCCGCCCAGCCGTCGAAGGCGGCGTGCGCGGCGGCGACGGCCCGGTCCACGTCCTCGGCGGTGCCGGCGGGAACGTGGCCGAGGATCTCCTCGGTCGCCGGGTTCTCCACCGCGATCGTCTCGGTCGACGACGGCGCGACCCAACGGCCGCCGATGTACAGGCTGTCCCGGTTCATGGCAGCACTCCGTTCCTCATGGCCTCGAGGCCGGTGATCACGGTTTCCAGGCCGAGCACGAACGCACCCTCGTCGACGCTGCGACGGTGCTCGGCAAGCAGGTGTGCGTCGCGCAGGTGGGGGTAGCGCTCGGCGTACACCTCAGGATTCTCGTCGAAGCCGCCGGCGAACGAGCCGAGGGCCGAACCCTGGACGAGGTAGCGCATCAGCGCGCCGATGTGGGTGGCCCGCGCGGGCGGCCATCCGGCCTCGATGAGCCCGCCGTAGACGGTGTCGGCCATGGCGAGCGCGGCCGGGCGGCGGCCGGGGCCCTGGGCCAGCACCGGGACGATGTTCGGGTGCGCGCAGAGCACCGCGTGGTAGGAGTTCGCCCAGAGCCGCAGCGCGTCCGCCCAGCCGTGGGTGGCGAAGGCCGAGACGTCCACCCGGGCGACCACCGCGTCGGCGACCGCGTCCAGAATGTCGTTCTTGGTGGCGAAGTGGTGGTAGAGCGACGGCCCGGCCACCCCCAACTCGGTGGCGAGGCGCCGCACGGAGACGGCCTCGAGCCCTTCGGCGTCCACGAGGGCGGCCGCCACCTCGACGATCCGCTGCCGGGTGAGCACCGTCTGGCGGGGGCGGGCCATTGAATGCTCCTGCGACTCTGGACTCCGGAAAACTTACGCCGCTAGTTTTAGCACGTGGACTTTTCCCTGAGCGACGAAGAGCGGGCGATCCGCGACACCGCCCGCCAGTTCATCACCCGCGAAGTCATGCCGCTCGAGCAGGAGGCGCTGCGCCGCGAGCGGGAGCATCGGCCCGGCCTGGACCGCAGCGAGCTGCACGAGCTGAGGCAGAAGGCGAAGAAGTTCGGCTTCTGGGGACTGTCCACTCCGGAGGAGTACGGCGGCATGAACCTGCCCGCCGTCATGCAGTCGCTGATCGTGACCGAGACGGGCCGCAGCTTCGTCCAGTTCTCGTTCGGCGGCGAGGCGGACAACATCCTCTACCACGCCAACGCGGAGCAGCAGCGGGAATACCTGCTCCCCACGATCGAGGGCGACCGGATCTCCTGCTTCGCGATCACCGAGCCCGGCGCCGGCTCGGACGCGGCGAACATCAAGTTCAGCGCTCGGCGCGACGGCGACGACTGGATCCTCAACGGCGAGAAGACGTTCATCACCAACGGCAACGACGCCGACTTCGTCATCGTGGTCGCGGTGACCGACCCCGCGAAGGGGGTCCGCGGCGGCGGCACGACCGCGTTCCTCGTCGACCGCGACATGGGATGGCGCTCGGAGTTCATTCAGACCATGGGCGAGGGCGGACCGGCCGCGCTGGTCTTCGACGACGTCCGGGTGCCGTCGCGCAACATCCTCGGCGAGATCGGGCAGGGCTTCGAGCTCGGCATGAAGTGGATCGGCAAGGGTCGCTATGTGATCCCGTCGCACGCGCTGGGCATCGCGGAGCGGGCGCTCGGCATGGCGATCGAGTACGCCAATACCCGCGAGACCTTCGGCCGCCGGATCGGCGAGAACCAGGCCATCCAGTGGATGATCGCGGACTCCGAGGTCGAGCTGGAGGCGGCCCGCTGGCTGACCCTGCGCGCGGCCTGGACGGTCGACCAGGGCGAGGACCCGAGGCATTCGTCCTCGATGGCGAAGCTGTACGGCGCGAACATGGTCAACAACGTGGTGGACCGGGTCCTGCAGATCCACGGCGGCATGGGCTACACCCGCGAGCTGCCCATCGAGCGCTGGTACCGCCAGGTCCGCCTGATGCGCATCTACGAAGGCACCGACGAGATGCAACGCCTGATCATCTCCAGAGATCTCCTGCGGGGATACACCAAGATCGGAGGGCACCTCCAATGACCGCTCTGTCGTTGGCCACCATCCTCGCCGAGTCGGCGCGCAGATATCCCGACAAGGTCGCGGTGATCGACGGTGATTCCCGCACCACCTACCGGGATCTCTGGGCGGAATCCCTCTCCTACGCGGCGGGCCTGCAAGAGCTGGGCGTACGGCCCGACGACGCCGTGGCCGTGCTGATCCCCAACATCACCGACTTCCCCCGGGTCTACTACGGCGCGTTGGCCGCCGGCGCGCGCGTCGTGCCGGTGCACCTGCTGCTGACCCCCGAGGAGATGGCTTACGTCCTTCGCGACAGCGGCGCGAGCATCCTGGTGGCGCACTCCAGCCAGCTTCGGACGGCGACCGCCGCCGCGCTGAAGGCCGGCGTGCGGCTCGTCTCCGTGGGGCCGCTGCCGCCCGATCTGCCGGAGGCCCCGACCCGCCTGGAGAAGGCCGTCGTGGCGGTCCCCAGACTGCCGAGCTACGTGTCCCGCGAAGCCGAGGACGTCGCGGTGGTGTTCTACACGAGCGGCACGACCGGGAAACCGAAGGGCGCCCTGCTGACCCACCTCAACCTGGTGATGAACGCGACAGTGAACGTCTTCGACCTCAACGACGTGCGCCACGACGACGTGGTCCTGGGCTGCCTGCCGCTGTTCCACACGTTCGGCCAGACGGTGAGCATGAACGGTGCCTTCCGCCTCGGCATGACGCTCGTGCTGCTGGCCCGGTTCACCGGCGAGGCGGCGATCGAGCTGATGGTCCGCGAGGACGTGAACAGCTTCCACGGCGTACCGACGATGTATATCGCCCTGCTCGAGGCGGCCGCCAAGGCCGACCGCCTGCCGGACCTACGCCTCTGCGTCTCCGGCGGGGCGACGCTGCCCGTGGCCGTCCTGGAGAGGTTCAACGACACGTTCCAAACCTCGATCTACGAGGGGTACGGGCTGTCCGAGACCTCCCCGACCGCGACCGCCAACCAGCCGGCGTTCGGCGCCCGGGCCGGCACGATCGGACATCCGATCTGGGGCGTCGAGGTGGAGATCGCCCGGGCCGACGTCGACGACCGCGTCGAGCTGCTGCCCGCCGGTGAGCTCGGCGAGATCGTGATCCGCGGTCACAACGTCTTCGCCGGATATCTCAACCGGCCTCAGGAGACCGCCCAGGCGCTGGTCGACGGCTGGTTCCGCAGCGGCGACCTGGGCACCAAGGGCGCCGACGGCTTCATCACCGTCGTCGACCGCAAGAAGGACCTGGTCATCCGCGGCGGTTTCAACGTCTACCCGCGCGAGATCGAGGAGGTGCTGGCCCAGCATCCCGCGGTCGTGCAGGTCGCGGTGATCGGCGTGCCCGACGAGGTGCTCGGCGAGGAGGTCTGCGCGGTCGTCGTGCCGGACCCCGGCGGCGTGACCGCCGAGGAGCTCATCGAGTGGTCGAAGGAGCGGCTGGGCCGGCACAAGTACCCGCGTCAGGTCCGCTTCCTGGAGACGTTGCCGATGGGGCCCAGCTTCAAGGTGCTCAAGCGGGAGCTACGCAAGACGTTCGGCGGTGGCCAGTAGTGCGGGCAGTTCCGCCACGATCGGCTTGTCGGCCGGCAGCCACGGCACGCTGCCGAGCTCGTCGACCGCGAGCCACCGCATCGCCGTGTGTTCCAGGGCGCGCGGCACGTCGCCGTCCCGGAGCGTGACCGCGAAGACGCGCAGCACGGCGCGGCCGTGCGCCAGCGACACGTCCGGACCGACCCGGGCGCCGACCTCGACGCGGACGCCCAGTTCCTCCACGCATTCGCGGGCGAGGGCCTGGGCGTCGCTCTCCCCGGGCTCGACCTTGCCGCCCGGAAACTCCCAGCGTCCGGCGACCTCGGCGGGCGCGGACCGTTCGCAGGCGAGCACCCGGCCGTCCTTGACGATCGCGGCCGCAACGATCACTCTGCGTGACGCAGGACCGCTGACGTGTTGTCCAAGGGGCATGAGCCTAGAGCGTGCCATAAATCTTGGCCGAACAGGTTGAACGATGCGTCCCGATCGTCACGAGAACACGGATATGTGGGCGTGGACATCGTTGACACCGCGTACCACACTGTGGGCATTGACGTGACGACATGGCGACAGTTTGGCCACAAGCCGGCAACGACGCCTGGGAGGTGGGCCATGCGGGGCAGGAAGACACGGGGCGCCCGCCCCGATTACCTCAGTGACGCCCTCGCGGTGCTGGGCGGCTGGACCCGGGACGGCGTCCAGCTCAAGCGCGTCCTGACCTGTGACGACAGCCAGCACGCCGCGCTGACCGAGCGGATCAAGGTCGCCGCCGACACCCTGCGCCTGCGGCCGCGCATCCAGCGCGCGGACGGTCACACCCAGATTCTGCTGGGCGCGTCGGATGGCGGTGCCATCACCGATGGTGAGGTCACTCTGGCCGCCCGGATCGAGGATGCCTACCGCACGGTCGTCGGGCCACGGTAGCGCCGGATCGGTAACCTCGGCGCCATGACGGCACCGGTCTACGACAGCAAGGGTCAGTACCAGCAGGTCGCGTCCGGCCTCCTCGAGGGTGAGCAGATCATCGCGGTCTACGACGCGGTCGGCGTGGGCACGGGCTTCATCGGCCTGACCGATCGTCGCGTGATCATCCAGGACAAGTCCTTCGTGGGCAAGCGTTTCGCGATCACGAGCATCCCGTATTCGAAGGTCAGCAGCGTGAGCGTGGTCAGCAACAAGAGCTGGGCGGGGCAGTACTTCTCCACCGGTACCATCGCGATCACGGTCGGCCAGCATGTCTACGAGGTCGAGTTCCGCGGCTCGGAGAAGACCCACCACGTCCACAACGTGATCCTGCACTACGCCGCCTGACGGCTACTTTTGTCGCCATGAACGAAAGTTCGTCCATGGCGACCTAAAGCATGGACACCGCCGTCAGAAGTCGCTAGACATTCAAACATGTCAAGACTTCGATCGGCTGCCGTGGTGGCCGTGACGGCGGCCGCCCTGCTCACCGCCGTGTCCGCCCCCGCGCGGGCCCATGACATCGATCCCGAGGACTACCAGCAGGTGACCCTCGCCAAGGGCGTCGCCGAGGTCGGTGAGCCGATGGCGATCGCCGTCCTGCCCGACCGGTCCGTGCTGCACACCGCCCGCAACGGGACGCTGCGGCGGACGGACGCGAACGGCACCACCACCGTCGTCGGCACGATTCCCGTCTACAGCCACGACGAGGAAGGCCTGCAAGGCGTCGGCGTCGATCCGGGCTTCGGCACCAACCGGCACATTTACCTCTACTACGCGCCGCCGCTCGCCACGCCCGCCGGCGACGCCCCGGCCACCGGCACCACCTGGAGCGCCTGGCAGGGCGTCAACCGGCTGTCGCGCTACACGCTCAACGCCGACTTCAGCCTCAACACCGCCAGCAAAGTGGACGTCCTCGACGTGCCGGCCGACCGCGGCCTCTGCTGCCACGTCGGCGGTGACATCGACTTCGACGCGGCGGGCAACCTCTACCTGTCCACCGGCGACGACGCCAACCCGTTCGACTCCGCCGGCTACTCGCCACTGGACGAGCGCACCAACCGCAATCCCGGGTACGACGCGCAGCGCAGCGCCGGCAACACCAACGACCTGCGCGGCAAGGTGCTGCGCATCAAGGTGAACGGCAACGGGTCGTACTCGGTCCCGGCCGGCAACCTGTTCGCGCCGGGCACGCCGGGCACCCGCCCCGAGATCTACGCGATGGGCTTCCGCAACCCATTCCGGATGAGCGTCGACCGGGCCACCGGCATCGTCTACGTCGGCGATTACGGCCCGGACGCGGGCGCCACCAACCCGCTGCGCGGTCCGGGTGGCCAGGTCGAGTTCAACCGGATCACCAGCCCGGGCAATTACGGCTGGCCGTACTGCACCGGCACCAACACCGCGACCGAGACCTACAACGAGTGGAACTTCGCGACCAACAGCACCGGGCCGAAATACGACTGCGCCGGCGGTCCGACGAACAACTCGTTCCGCAATACCGGGCAGACGAAGCTGCCGCCGGCCCGGCCGGCCTGGATCCGGTACGGCGGCGACGCCGGCTCCCCGCCCGAGTTCGGCAGCGGCTCCGAGTCGCCCATGGGCGGCCCGGTCTACCGCTTCAACCCGAACCTCGCCTCGCCGACGAAGTTCCCGGCCAGCCTCGACGGGCACTTCTTCGCCGGCGAGCTGGGCCGAGGCTGGATCAAGCCGATCCACGTGGGCGCGGACGGCTCGGTGGGCGAGATCGCCGCGTTCCCCTGGGTGGGCAAGCAGGTCATGGACATGGCCTTCGGCCCGGAGGGCGCGCTGTACGTCCTCGACTACGGCACCGGCTACTTCAACGGCGACGAGAACTCGGCTCTCTACCGATTCGACTACCTGGCTGGCGCCAACCGGGCCCCGACCGCCGTTGCCAGCGCCGACCGTACGTCCGGACAGGCGCCGCTCGCCGTCAGGTTCTCCTCGTCGGGTTCGTCGGACCCGGAGGGCGGCACGCTGACTTACGCGTGGAACTTCGGCGACGGCACCACCTCGACCGCGGCGAACCCCACGAAGACGTACACCACCAACGGCACCTACACCGCGACGCTGACCGTGCGCGACACCGAGGGCCTCACCGGCACCGCGAGCGTCTCGGTCACGGTCGGCAACACCGCCCCGACGGTACGGATCAACGAACCGCCCGTCGGTTCCCTGTTCGCGTACGGCGACTCGATCCCGTTCTCCGTCACGGTCACCGACCCGGAGGACCCGTCGATCGACTGCGCGAAGGTCACGATGACCTACGTGCTGGGCCACGACAGCCACGGCCACCAGATCACCTCGCGGAACGGCTGCACCGGGGCGATTCCCATCCCGGTCGACGGTGAGCACGACTCGGCGGCGAACATCTTCGCGGTCTTCGACGCCGAGTACACCGACGCCGGCGGCCTGACCACGCACACCCAGCACATCCTCCAGCCGCGCCATCGCCAGGCCGAGCACTTCAAGGCCTCCTCCGGCGTCACCCCGATCATCAAGACACAGGCCGAGGGCGGCAAGACGGTCGGCAACATCGACAACGGGGACTGGGTGTCGTTTGAGCCGTACCGGCTGGACAAGGCCGCCTCCTTCACCGCCCGGGTCTCCTCCGGCGGCGCCGGCGGCACCCTGCAACTGCGGATGGGCTCGCCGACCGGCACCGTGCTCGGCGCGGCGACCGTCCCGGTGACCGGCGGCTGGGAGACCTTCACCGAGGTGACCGGTGCTGTCTCCGGCGCCCCGGCCGCCGCCGGCACGCTCTATCTCACCTTCTCCGGCGGCGCCGGCGCACTGTTCGACGTGGACGCCTTCACCCTGAACGGTGCCAGCACCACGCGGACCGGGCCGATCCGGGGCCTGGCCGGCAAGTGTCTCGACGTCGCCAACTCCGGCACGGCGGACGGCACGAAGGTGCAGCTCTACACGTGCAACGGCACCGGCGCACAGAGCTGGACCGTCACACCGAACGCCACCATCAAAGCCCTCGGCAAGTGCCTCGACGTCGCCGGCGGCGGCACCGCCAACGGCACCAAGACACAGCTGTGGACGTGCAACGGCACCGGCGCGCAGACCTGGTCGGCGCAGCCGGACGGCACGATCCGCAACCCGCGGTCGGGGCGCTGCCTCGACGTGTCCGGCAACAACCCCGCCGACGGCCAGCAGATCCACATCTGGGACTGCCACGGCGCGGCCAACCAGAAGTGGGTACTGCCATGATCGGCAAACTGCTCGCTGCCCTGCTGATGATCCCCGCTCCGGCGATCGCCGCCGACGACCCCTATGACGTGCTGGTCTTCTCGCGGACGACCGGCTTCCGGCACGACTCCATCGCGGCCGGCACCCAGGCCGTCCGCGAGCTGGGCGCCCAGAACAGCTTCTCGGTCACCGCGACCGAGGACCCGGCCGTCTTCACCGCCGCGGGCCTCGCGGGCTACGAGGCGGTCGTCTTCCTCAACACCACCGGCGACGTCCTCGACGCCGGACAGCAGGCCGCCTTCGAGGGCTACATCCGCGGCGGAGGCGGATTTGTGGGCGTGCACTCCGCCGCCGACACGGAATACGACTGGCCCTTCTACGGCGAACTCGTCGGCGCCTGGTTCGCCTCCCACCCGGCGATCCAGAGCGCCACCGTGGTGCTGGAGGACCGGGCGCACGCGGCGACCGCGCACCTGCCGCAGCGTTGGAACCGCACCGACGAGTGGTACGACTACCGCACCAACCCCCGCGCGACCGCGCACATCCTGGCCACCCTCGACGAGAGCACGTACTCCGGCGGCCGCATGGGCGCCGACCACCCGCACGCGTGGTGCAAGACGCTCGACGCCGGCCGCTCGTTCTACACCGGCGGCGGCCACACCCGCGAGTCGTACGCCGACTACGCCTTCCGCGCCCACCTGCTCGGCGGCATCCGCTACGCCGCGGGGCGAACCCACGCCGACTGCCGCACCGAGACGGGCTACACCAAGCTCTACGACGGCGCGACGACCGGCTGGTCCCAGGCCGGGCCGGGCGGCTTCACCAACACGGACGCGACCCTGACCTCCACCGGCGGCATGGGCCTGTTCTGGTACAGCGCCGCGCAGTTCACCGACTACTCGCTCAAGCTCGACTGGAAGATGGCCGGCGATGACAACTCCGGCGTCTTCCTCGGCTTCCCGCCGTCGAACGACCCCTGGTCGGCGGTGAACAACGGATACGAGGTGCAGATCGACGCCACGGACGCCCCCGACCGCACGACAGGCGCGGTCTACACGTTCAAGTCGGCCGACATCGCGGCTCGCAACGCCGCGCTGAATCCGCCCGGCGAGTGGAACACCTTCGAGCTGCTGGTCGAGGGCGAGCGGCTGCAGATCTTCCTGAACGGCCGGAAGATCAACGACTTCACCAACACCGATCCGGCGCGCTCCCTGGCCGGGCACATCGGCCTGCAGAACCACGGCGCGGGCGACGAGGTGTCCTTCCGGAACGTACGCGTCAAGCAGCTCGGCGGCCCGAACCCACCCCGCACCGGGCCCGTCGTCGGCCTGGCCGGCAAGTGTCTCGACGTCGCCGGCTCCGGTACGGCGGACGGCACGAAGGTGCAGCTCTACACGTGCAACGGCACCGGCGCACAGAGCTGGACCGTCACACCGAACGCCACCATCAAAGCCCTCGGCAAGTGCCTCGACGTCGCCGGCGGCGGCACCGCCAACGGCACCAAGACACAGCTGTGGACGTGCAACGGCACCGGCGCGCAGACCTGGTCGGCGCAGCCGGACGGCACGATCCGCAACCCGCGGTCGGGGCGCTGCCTCGACGTGTCCGGCAACAACCCCGCCGACGGCCAGCAGATCCACATCTGGGACTGCCACGGCGCGGCCAACCAGAAGTGGGTGCTCCCCTAGCCCGTCAGGAGCCACCGCCACCGCCACCGCCGCCGCCCCACGCGGGGCTATACGGCGCGGTGAAGGCGCTGGTCAGCGCCTTGAGGAGGGCCTTGACCTCGGCCGGGCGGTGCGCCGGCTCCGGCCAGGGCAGGCCGGTCACCCAGGCCGGCGGCCCGGGTTCCGCCAGGCCGGGCCAGCCCGCCAGGTCCCGCTGGTGCCCGACGACCTCGGCCAGCGTCTGCGCGCTGGCCCGCGTCGGCGTTGCCGCGTTGGGGGCGGCGATGCCCGCCGCCAGCTCGGCGGCGGCCGCCCGACCGGCCGGGGTGAGCACCCGCCGCTTGGCCGTCTCGTCGAACAGGATGTACACGCCGGCTACATAGAAGAAGAACACGAGCAGCGGCAGGACCCACCAGTAGCCCGGTTCGGCCCGCGTCGCCTGAGCGAGCTGCACCCCGCAGAGCAGCGCCGGTACCGCAGCCGCCCCGGCGATCAGCAGCGGGCCCCATACGCTTGCGCGCGTGAGGTGGCCGCTGCCCACCAGCCTCTCGCGGGCCCGCGCCTCCAATGCCGCCGCGACGCCGAGGTGGCTCTGCTTGGTGAGCCGCACCTCTCGCCGCTCCGGGCCGCACAGCTCGTCCAGCAGCGCGTGGTCGGTACTGGACAGGTCCGGCCCACCCGCCGACCGGTCCACGATCGTGACCGCCGCCGGCTCCGGCCACGGCCCGGACCCCATCTCCACGTCAACGGCGAGCACCCCGCGCTCGGCCAGCGCGACGAGCTGCGCCGCGATCGCCTCCGGGATCCTGCCGTGTGAACGGCGGACCAGACGCAGCAGCTGTTCGTCGGAAAGATAGTCGCGCATCGAGAACCTCCTGTTTGGGCCCCGCCTCCCGTGACCCCGACGCTAGCCGCCGCGGTCCACCTCCGGCCAAGTAGTTTCGCCCTGGCGTACGGCGTGGTCCGTGGCTGGGAATTGGCTAGCTATAGCTAGTACTTCAGCACGCGGGTGGGCAGCGGCGTCTCGGTGACCGAGCCGTCCGCTGCCCGCTTCAGCTCGTAGCCGCGGGGGCCGTCCTTGTCCGCCACCACCTCGGCGAGCCGGGTGCCGCGGTAGACGAGGCCGGCGCCGTCGTCGGTCGCGTACCCGTCGGGCAGCGTGCCGTCGCCGATCAGCTGGTGCATCATCGGCCGGCGCTGGTCCTCGGCGTCGTAGTGCACCCCGTTGCTGTACGGCAGCCAGCCCAGCCCGTCTTTGAACCCGCGCAGCTTCAGCCCGTAGCTGTCCGTGCTGCCGCCGACGTGCCAGCAGATCGAACCCGCCGAGACGCCGCCGAGCACCACGCCGGCCTGCCACGCCTCGTGCAGGATCTCCTCGAGGCCGTGCACCCGCCAGACCGCGCAGAGGTTGGCGACGCTGCCGCCGTTGACCCAGATGACGTCCTGCTCGAGCAGGTGTGCGCGGATGTCCTCGTGGTTGGGCATCGGAAACAGCTGCAGGTGCGACGCCCGGTAGCCGGTTCTCGCGAAGGCGGCGTACGTAGCACCGATCCAGTTCTCCGGGTCACCGGTCGCCTGGTGCAGGAAGCAGAACTTGGCGTTCGGCCCGGCGTTCGCCAGCTCGGCGGCGAAGTGATGGATCGGGCCGGGGGTGAGGTCATAGAGGCCGTGCACGCCTCGCTCGAAACCGGCGCTGGTAGCGAGGATGGTGGGTTCGTCGGCGGTCATCGCGCCATCATGGCGCACGCGTCCGCGGTCTCCAGAACGAGGTCCGCGGCAGTGTCGAGGGCGGTCGAGAGGTGCGCGGGATCGCCGTCCACAGCGGCGAAGAGCGCGTCGACCCGCTCCCGGAACCGCTCGGGGGCCCCGGTCAGCGCCGACGCCGCCGCCACCGCGCCCTTCTCGTTGACGAGCCACTGCCCGGCCGCGCCGTGCAGGGCGTGGGCGCAGATGCCGACGATCCGGAAGAGACAGCCGGCGATGTAGGAGGAGTCGCCGCGGGACACCGCCTTGCGCGCCACCCCGATCAGGAAGTCGGCCTCCCAGAGGCCCGCGACCAGGGCCTCACCCAGTGCCGGCGGGAGGGTCCGGGTGCGCGTCCGCAGCGCGGCCAGTTCCCCGGACGGGTCGGCCAGGATCACCCCGAGGGCCACTTCCCCGGCGTACCCGAAATCCGGTACGCCGAGTGGGTGCCCGACCTGGGCGTGGAAGCGGTATCGACCCTCCTCGGCGGCCTCCACCGACCGGGTCACCCGGTCGAGATCGCGGTAGATCCAGTCCACGGCGGCGCCGTCCACGGTGAGCCATCCACCGCCGTCGACCCACGGTCCCCACTCACCGGGTGCGGTGACCCGGGCACTCGGCCCGGCCACCTGGCGCGCGAGCGCGTTGAGCGCGTCGACGTCGAGCGGCGGACGGTAGTAGAGCCCGAGATCCGTGTCGGAGTCGGGAGTGTGGGTACCCCGCGCGCGGCTGCCACCCAGCAGCACGCCGACGACTCCGGGCACCGCCACCAGGCGCGCCGCCAACTCCCGCAGTCGCGCATCACTCATTTCCACGCCGCCATCCTCTCGCGGCCGGCTCTCAGGGGCTCTGCTCGGGCTCGGGCTTCTCGGCGGCGGGCTCGTCTTCGCAGGGCAGCGTCAGGTCCAGGGCGTCCAGGTCCTCGTTGCTCAGCAGGCCCAGGTGTTGATCGAGGAGGTTCTCCTCCTCCGGCTTCGTCTCGTCGCTGCAGACGGCGATGCGTCCGGCCGGCGTGCACTCGCCCCGGTCGCCGCCGCACCAGCGGTCCCGGTCGCGGTCGTGGTCGTCACGGCCGCCGTGGCCGCCGTCCGAGGTCCGCCGGTTGCCGAAGGCGATCACCCGGTGCTGGGGCTCGCGGGTCACCGTCGAGTCGACCAACCGCCGCGAGGTCTCCTTCGTGCCGGTGTAGGTCACCTCGTAGTGCAGCACCCGCTCCCCGGGCACGCCTCGGGTCTGCACCCGCTTGCTGCCGCGCGGCAGCGACGGGTCCCGGACCAGCATGGTCTGGAACGGAATGGTGTGCGTCTCCGAGACCCGCTCGGTGCGGACCACCGGCCCCGGCGCCGCGGCGGGCGCGGCGGGCTTCGCCGGGGCCTTCGCGGCAGGCTTGTCCGCGGCTTCGGGTGGGCGCGGGCCGCGCGTGGCCGTACGGTCGGCCTCGCCCGGCGCCGACCGGTCGTCGCCGACCGCGGCGTCATCGGCCTGTCCGGCGAGGTCCTCCACCGGTGCGGCCGGTGGCTCGGACTGCACCTCCCGCGGCACGGCGACCACGGCTTCCTGCTTGACGGCGGTGACCGCGCTAGCCTGCTCACCGCCGCTCATGGCGGCCACTCCGCCTGCCGTGCCGGCGACCAGGGCGAGGACGCCCAGGCCGGCCGTGGTCATCCGGACGCCGAACGGCAGGCGCGCCCAAAATGACTTTCGCGGCATTTCGAGTAGATGCTGCCAGGAATCACTAGATGTCTGGTTTAGCACCCCAGCATTGTGCGGCCGAGGGCGCTCGGCGCCAGCGTCACCGCCGCACTCGAAAGGATGACCGCCGCCGGACCGACGGGTATGCGACACCGCGCTTCCCCTCGGACCGCCCAGAATGTCCGGACACTGCAAGGACATCACGTCGAATCACGTCTACACGTTCGGCAACACCTCCATCGCGGGCAACGGCGGCCGGCTCTGGCTGCGCACCGGCAAGGGCACCGACAAGGCGCGGACCCGGTACTGGGGCAGCGGGAACTACGTCTGGAACAACACGGGCGACACCGCGTACCTGCGCAACGCCTCCGGCAAGCAGCTCGACACCTGCACGTGGAAGTCCAAGAAGGGCCGCGCCTGGGTCGCCTGCTGAGGGCGCCTTTGCTTCCGTTTCCGGCCGTACGATCAAGGTCATGCCCGAAACGCCGCCACCCGCGCCCCTGACCGGCGAGGAGGAGGCGGTCATGCGCGCGCTGGGGCGACTCATTCTGGTGTTGCCCCGGATGCTCGACGCGGACCTCGAGCGCGAGCAGCGCATGTCCCTGAGCGAATACGCGGTGCTGCGCCACCTGTCCGAGGCGCAGCACCGCGTCATGCGGATGAGCGAGCTCGCCGCCGCCTGCGACATGTCGTTGAGCGGGATGACCCGCCTCGCCGCCAAGCTGGAGTCACTGGGCTACCTCCGCCGGATCCGGTGCGAGAGCGACGGCCGCGGCCAGAACGCCGTGCTCACCGACGCCGGGTTCGCCCGCCTGCGCGAGGCCTGGCCGAGCCACCTGGCCAGCGTCCGGCGGCGCGTCTTCGCGCACCTGGGCGACCTCGACCTGACCGCGCTCGCCACCGCACTCGAGAGCATGACCAGCGACGATTGACATATTCCCTTACAGGCATATGATTGCCGCATGGCACGCGCGGCAACGACGACGGACGCGTTCAACGCGGTGGCCGAGCCCCGCCGACGGCAGATCCTCGACCTCCTGGCGGCGGGCGAACGGCCCGTCAACGACCTTGCCGAGCTGCTCGGCCTCGCCCAGCCCCAGGTTTCCAAGCACCTGCGCGTCCTGCGCGAGGTCGACCTGGTGCACGTCCGCGACGAGGGGCGCCAGCGGATGTACCGGATCAACGCCGCCCCGCTGAAATCCATCCACGACTGGCTGCGCAAGTACGAGCAGGCCTGGAACACGCGGTTCGACCTCATGGACGACGTCCTCGACGAGCTCAAGGAAAGCGAGCTCAAGGAAACCGAGCTCAAAGAAAGCGAGCTCAAAGAAAGCGAGCTCAAGGACGGCGAGCTCAAGGAAGCGGAGGCACACGATGACGAGCACTAAGGGCACGGCGAAGGTCACCCTCCCCGCCGACAACCAGATCCTCATCACCCGCGAGTTCGACGCCCCGGCGCGGCTGGTGTGGAAGGCGTACACCACACCGGAGCTGATCAAACGCTGGTGGAGCGGCGAACGCGGCACGGTGCTCAGCGCCGAGGTCGACCTGCGGGTCGGCGGCAGGTGGCGCTACGTGATGGAGGCGGGCGGCGGGTTCGAGGTCGCCTTCCATGGTGAGTACCGCGAGATCCAGGAGCCGGTGCGCCTGATGAACACCGAGGCGTACGAGGGCATCCCGGACCCGGACGCGAACGCGGCGCTGGTCACCACCACCTTCACCGAGAAGGACGGCCGCACGTACATGGAGATGCTCAGCGAGCACCGCGACAAGGCCGGCCGGGACGCCGTCATCGACTCCGGCATGGAGGGCGGCATGCAAGAGGGCATGGACGCCCTCGAGCGGATCGCGATGTCACTGACCTGACGCGTACGGGAGGACAGGCGGGCCGGACCACGTCGAGAAGATCAGATGCGTCTGGACCCGCCCGACCTCCCGCCGCGCGGTGAACTCGTCGAGCACCAGCCGCTGCAGGTCGGCGGTGCTGCCACAGGCGACGTGCACGATGAAGTCGTCGGCACCGGTCACGTGGTGCAGGGCCCGGGTCTCCGGCAGCGACAGCACGTGCGCGACGAACGGGTCCACCACGCCGCGCGCGTGCGGCTGCACCTGGACCATCAGCAACGCCTCCAGGTCCCGGCCGACCGCGGCCGGATCGACCTGGGCCGCGTATCCGGTGATCACCCCGGCCCGCCGCAGCCGCGCCACCCGGTCCAGGCAGGTGGACGGCGCCACGCCGACGGCCGCGGCGAGGTCCTTGTTGGCGATCCGTCCGTCGTTCTGCAGCAGGCGCAAAATCGCGACGTCAACCGGATCGAACTGCAGATCGGTGCTCATCTCCCGAAGATAATTCGGTACTTTGACCGTTGTCTCGCACTCGGCTCGACACTCAGCGCATGGAGCTCACCACCCGCGCGGTGCACGCCGGGCGCGACGACCTGGTCGCGCAGGGGTTGCACGCCGTACCCCTGGACCTGTCCACGACCTACCCGGCCCGCGACACCCGCGCCGAGGCGGAGCGCCTCAGCCTGCTCGGCACCGGCGCCGACATCCCCGGCCTGCCGGTCTACGGCCGGATCGGCAACCCGACCGTGGCCCGCTTCGAGCAGGCCCTGGCCGAGCTCGAGGGCTGCGCGGCCGGCGTCGCCTTCGCCAGCGGCATGGCCGCGCTCTCCGCGTGCCTGCTCGCCGTCGCCGCGGCGGGCACCCCGCACGTGGTGGCGGTCCGGCCGCTGTACGGCGGCTCGGACCACGTGCTCACCTCCGGCCTGCTCGGCACGTCCGTCACCTGGGCGACGCCCGAGACGGTGCGCGAGTCGCTGCGCGAGGACACCGGCCTGGTCATCGTCGAGACCCCGGCGAACCCGACGCTCGCCACGGTGGACCTGCGCCGCCTTGCCGACGCGTGCGGCGACGTTCCCCTGCTCGTCGACAACACGTTCGCGACACCGGTGCTGCAACGACCGGCCGAGTCGGGTGCCAGCATCGTGCTGCACAGCGCGACCAAGTTCCTCGGCGGCCACGGCGACGTCCTCGGCGGCGTGATCGCGACCTCCGAGGACTTCGCGTGCCGGCTGCGCCAGATCCGCTTCGCGACCGGGGGCATCCTGCATCCGCTGGCCGGCTACCTGCTGCTGCGCGGGCTGTCGACCCTTCCCGTACGGATGCATGCGTCGTCCCGCACGGCCGCCGCCCTAGCCGAACGGCTCGCCGACCACCCGGCCGTGACGAAGGTGCACTACCCCGGCTTCGGCGCGCTGGTCTCCTTCGAGATCACCGGCGACCCGCACGAGGTGGTGGGAGCGGTCCGGCTGATCACCCCGGCGGTCAGCCTCGGCAGCGTGGACAGCCTCATCCAGCACCCGGCCTCGCTCACCCACCAGGTGGTCGACCCGGAGTCGCGGGCCGACGGCGGCATCAGCGACCAGCTGCTGCGCATGTCCGTGGGCCTCGAGGATGTGGACGACCTGTGGACGGACCTCTCGAAGGCGCTTGCGATGATCAACGTGTGACCGCCGACCGCGCCGCCAGGATCGCCTCCGAGGTCTTCGCACCGGCGGTCCTGGTGGCCGGCCTCCTGCTGGTCGTCGGCTGGCACGCCGGCGACACCGCCGGCGTCTCCCACTGGTGGGGCCTGCCCGGCGCGCTGTTCGCGGCGGGCATCCCCCTGGCGTACGTCCTGCGCGGCGTCCGCACCGGGCGCCTGACCAACCACCACATCCCGGAACGGGAGCACCGCCGCGTCCCCCTGCTGTTCGGCATCGCCTCGGTGGCGGTCGGGCTGGTGGCCCTCGTCCTGCTCGGCGCGCCCCGAGACGTGATCGCCCTGATGGGGGCGGGCGGCACCGGCCTGCTCGTGTTCACCGCGGTGACCCACTGGTGGAAGATGTCCATCCACGCCGGCGTGGCCGCGGGCGCGACGGCGACCCTGACCGCGGTGTACGGACCCGTGGCACTGCTCACCGCGCCGCTCGCCCTGCTCGCGTGCTGGGCCCGCGTCCGCCTCGCGGCACACACCACCCCCCAGGTGATAGCCGGAGCGATAGTCGGCGCCACCATCGCCGCCACGGTCTTTCCGGCTCTCCGCGTCTGAGCCCGGCCCGGGGTGGATCTAGGTGCGTACCGTCGACGCATGTATACCTACGGAAAAGCCACCGGTGAGGCGGCGCTGCAAGGACTGATGACCGTGGCGTGGGTGGCCGCCGGCGAGCTGCCACCGGCGAAACGACGCCTGACGCGGGCCGGCACGGTGGCCGTGCTGTCCGGCCTCGTCTCGATCCAGGACCGGAACCGTCCCGACGCCGACGCCGACGCCGCTGACGCGTCCTCGTCCTCGTCCTCGTCCTCGTCCTCGTCCTCGTCCGAGGATGCTGTGGACACTTCCCCGCAGGTGATCAGCAAGGCCCGCTTGATCGGCGTCGGCGTGGGTGTCGCCGTCTCCGTCGCGACAATGGTGGCCGGGCGGCGGCTCGAGAAGCGGTGGCTCGCGGCCCTGGCCCGCGACGGACACGCGCACCCCTATCGCGCTCTGGCCGTACGCATGGGATTGATCTCGTTCGCCGGCACCCTGCCCAGCCGCCTGATCCGCGCCCACGAGGCCCGCCGACCACATTGACCTCAAGCCAACTTGAGGTTCTAGGTTGCCACGGTGATCGAACTTCTGCGACGGCCATACGTCCTGACCACCATCGGCGCCTGGAGTTCCGTCTTCCTGGCCGCCTTCGAGTCCCTGGCCGTCACGACGATCATGCCGGCGGTCACCGCCGACCTGAACGGCCGCGGCCTCTACGCGCTCGCCTTCTCCGCCACCCTGGCCGCCGGGGTGATCGGCGTGGTCGCGTTCGGCTCGTGGGCGGACCGGCGCGGACCCGCCGTACCCCTGCTCGCCGCGATCTCACTCTTCGCGGCGGGCCTGCTGCTGGCGGGCACGGCCACCACCATGCCGACCTTCGCGGCGGGCCGCTTCCTCCAAGGCCTCGGCGCCGGCGGCGAGACGGTCGCCCTCTACGTACTGGTCGCCCAGGTCTACCCGCCCGCCCTCCACATCAAGATCTTCGGTGCGTTCGCGTCGGCCTGGGTCGTACCGTCGATGATCGGACCCTTCGCGGCCGGCCTCGTAGCCGACGCACTGAGCTGGCACTGGGTCTTCCTCGGCGTGGTTCTGCTGGTCGCGGCGGCAACCGCCCTGATGCTGCCGGCCCTACGCGGCCGCGACCGCGCACCAGCCGACCGGACCCCTGCCACGCCGGCGGACATCCGCCGCATCGCCCAGGCCACGGTGGTCGCCGTCGGCGTGGTGGCCCTCAGCTCGCTCGCCGGGCTGGACCGGCACGTCGCCTGGCTGATCGTCCCGGCGGCCCTCGCGATCATCGTGCCGGCGCTGCGCCGCCTGGTGCCTACGGGCACCTACCGCGTCCGCCCAGGCCTCCCCGCGGCGGTCACCCTTTGCGCAACCGCGGCGGGCGTCTTCTTCGGTACGGAGGTCTACCTGCCGTTGCTGCTCCACGACCGCTACGGCCTGCCCTCATGGCTCTCCGGCATCACCCTGACCAGCGGAGCCGTGGCCTGGGCGCTGGCCTCCGCGATCCAGGGCCGCCGCGGCGAACGCACCGACCCCGCCACGGCGATGCGGACGGGCGCCCTGCTGCTGACGGGCGGCGCGGCGGTCGAACTGGCGACGGCGCTGTTCCAGCTGCACCCGGTTGTCGCGGCGCTGGGCTGGTTCGCGGCGGGCGCGGGGATGGGCACGCTGTATCCGCGGATCAGCGAGCTGGTCCTGGCCCGCTCCGCGCCGGACGAGGCCGGATTCAACACCGCGGCGAAAAGCATCGCGGACGCGGTCGGCGCGAGCGCCTCGCTGGCGGTGGCGGGCCTGCTGTTCGGGGTCGCGCCGTTCGTCGGCCCATTCACGTTCGCCACAATGCTGGGCGTGCTGACCGTGATAGTCGCGAGCCGAGTGGCTCCCCGAGAAGGAAGCCCGGTGGTGCCCGCCCGCAGGGAAGGCCGCAGCACCGCTCCGGTATAGCACCAGACCCATCACCAAGCACGCATCCACCACTACGTAGCGTTTCGACGGCAGGGGGCAATCCGCCCGACGGTCGATCCGCCCGACGGTCGATCCGCTCGAAGTCGATCCGCCCGAAGAACGAGGAGCAAGAATGCGCCGCACGGCCGCCATATTGAGCACGACGGCACTTGCCTGCGGACTCATGTTCGTCGCTTCGCCCGCACAGGCTGCGCCCGCGCCGTCCACCGCGACGCCGTCCGCGCGGGCGGCCGCCGCCCCACGTACGGTCTACCTCACCTTCGACGACGGACCGTCCGGCAGGTGGACGCCGCGATACCTCGAGGTGCTCAAGAAGTACGACGCCAAGGCGACGTTCTTCACCACCGGACAGAACGCCAAGGCACACCCCGGGATCGTCGCTCGCATCCACCGCGAGGGACATCTGCTCGCCAACCACAGCTGGAGTCACAGCAACCTGACCCAGCTCGGCAAGTCCAAGGTGAAGAGCCAGCTCACCCGCACCCAGAGCGCCCTCGGCCGCTACCAGAGCGCTTGCATGCGCCCGCCCTACGGCGCCACCAACAAGTCGGTACGCCGCTGGACGAAGGAAGTCGGCCTCAAGACGGTGATGTGGGACATCGACTCCCGCGACTGGGAGAACTCCCAAACCTCGAGCGGCATCTACCGCCGGGTCATCGACAAGGTCCACAACGGATCGGTCGTCCTGATGCACGACGGCGGAGACTCCCAGCGCGACTCCCTGGCGGCCCTCAAGCGCATCCTCCCGAAGCTGAAGAGCAAGGGCTACACCTTCAAGGTCCTGCGCAACTGCTGATCTATCGTCAACCCGTGCTACTTCCCGGGAGCATCTTCGACGACTCGGGGCCGCTGGAGGACCCGCTCACCGACGACGTGCTCCGGAGCGTCGAGAACCAGCTGGGACACCGGCTGCCGGCCGCCTACATCGCCCTTGCGCGCCTGCACAACGGCGGCTCGTTCCGCCGCGACGCTCACCCCGCGCCCAACCGGACCACCTGGGCCGAGGATGGGTCGCGGAATGGGGCTACCCCGACATCGGCGTCTACCTCGCCGATTGCCCGTCGGCGGGCCACGACATGATCGCCCTCGACTACCGGTCCCCCGGCGAACCAACAGTTGTCCACGTCGACCAGGAGTGGGATTACCGGATCACAGTCCTGGCTCCGGACTTCGAGAGCTTCGTGACAGGCCTCGTCGACGAGCCCGAGGATGGCACGGACGCAGCCTAGAGGGCCGGCAAGATACCACTCGCTGGCCATGGTGCTGGCGCCTTACCGAAGTCTCCAGAACGTTGGGCGCCACCAGTAGAGGACCGTACGGTCGTCCGGCCAGGGAAGGTCCTGAACGCCTTGCGGTTCGAAGTTGTCCCGTTCCAGGTCGACCGGACGCCAGCCGGCTTCGATGCGCTCTGCGGACGTGGGGCTCCGCACGCTCTTGATGAAGCGCTCCTCCGTCGCTCCGAACCGCGCGAAATTCAGCTGACAGTCTCGCAAAGACGGCTTGTTGGCGGCGCCGCCCCAATCTGGCCAGCGAAGCTGGAGTTCGTCGTCCTCCCATCGGCAGACCGGGCAGATGTCGCACGCCGCGCCGGGAGGCCTTGGAAAGGTGAGATGCCCACAACAGGGGCAGGGATAGGTCTCCTCCACCTGCGACTCCACCTGCGACTCCACCTGCGACATCGTCGCAGATCTCGCCGACGGTGACCCGGTCGCACTTTGACCTGCGCCTTCCCACGCCAGATGGAGCCTCAGAAACCGCACGCGCTCGCAGATTGGAGCGGTCGGACATCTGGCACGTCGGCGACCTTCACACCCTCTTACCATCGTGAAAGGATCGTATGATAGATACATAGAGAGGATACTAAGTAGTGACGGTTACCCTCGCTATCAACGTTGTTGACTCGCTTGTGCTCGCCAGTGACAGCGCAACCACCCAGACCATGGCGCTACCCGGAGGCCGCGTCGAAACGACCAACGTCTGGAACAGCGCCAGCAAGATCTTCAATCTCCGCAAGAGCATTCCGATAGGGGCCATGACCTGGGGTCAGGCAAACATCGACGGCAGAACGATCGCTACGCTGATCAAGGAGCTGCGGTGTCGATTCTCTGGCAACGATCCCGATCGTAATGACTGGAGAATCGACGCAGCCAATCTCGAGGTTGGGAACGTGGCAACTCGTGTCCGGCAGTTTTCTACGACGACCGGCCCGACCCGAAGCCAGAGGGCGCGCTTGGCTTCCTTGTGGGCGGCTATTCGTCCGGCTCGCCGCTTGCCGAGTGGTATTCACTGCACATTGACAGCTCAGGGTGCCACGGACCATCAGAAGTCCTGCCGCGGGGTGAAGCCGGCAGCGTGGCGTTCGGTCAGCCCGAGGCGATCAATCGCATCATCACCGGTGTCAGCGGTTCCCTCGGCCAAGCGTTGATCAATCTGGGGATGGCTCCCGCACACGCCACTCAAGCGGTCGATGACATCATCGACCAGGTGCAGCAGCCGATGGTCTTCGCGGGAATGCCGGTCGGCGAGGTCATCGACTTGGCAGACTTCCTTGTCGATGCGACCATCAAGTTCGTCAGGTTCAGTCCTGGGCATGCTGTCGTCGGTGGTCCCATCGAGATCGCGGTGCTCACCAGGCACGAAGGCTTCAAGTGGGTCAAGCGCAAGCACCACTACCCCGCAAGCCTCAATCCGTGAGCAGGAGCCACCATGACTGAGGACTCTTCCAACGCCACCACCGGCAGGGTGCACCGAAGTCGCACCACCGGAGAGGCCGCACGCGCCGCGGGTCGCGACGCATTCGCCAAGTCCGTCATCCGAGCCGTACGGGTCCCGTCAGCCGACCCTGATGCACCCCACCTGTCGGCGCTGGGGAAAGAGCGTCATCGCAAGGATGCCTCCTAGTCAGACGTTGAGGCGGAGCTAGATCGCTGGCCCGTGACGATTCTGCCGGTCGTGGGAGGCGGGCGGGCGTCCGATGCGAGAGGGACAAACGTGACTGCGGCGACCGTCTATGGTGTCTGGCGTGATGGATGCACAGGAGCTGATCGAGCGTTTCAACGCGGCGTGGGAGGCCGGCGACCTGACCGCGGTGTCGGCCTGTCTCGCCGATGACGTGGTGTATTGCCCGACCGCCTGGGACGGCCCGGCCGCCATCGTTCGTGGTCGAGCCGAGGTGGGCAAGGTCTTTGCTGATCAGATCGGTCCTGGCCCCGGTCCGGTCCTCGGCGCTGTCTTCGCGGCGGGCGACCGGGTGGTCTGCGAGTGGCAGTGGGCGCCGGCCGAGGACGGCACGATCCTGCGAGGGCTAGACCTCTACCAGGTACGCGACGGCAAGATCGTTGCCAAGGATGTGCACGGAAAGATCACCATCGGCCGCGACTAGCCGTCGAAGCCGATAGTCCTTGCCTTCCATGCGGACCTTGGCCGCGGGCATCGAGCCCGCCTCCGTCAGGTCGTCGTAGTGCCACCGGCAAGCCTCATACCGCCACAAGCACCCGCGCCCGGATCGCCTCGGCGGTCCCCTCCGGCAGCGACAGGCTCACCCTCGTCGCCGGCCCCTCCCCGATGCCCGAGTAGGAAAAGCGCCAAGGTCTGCAGGAGCGATCAGCAACTACACGTTGAAGCGGAACTCCACCACGTCGCCGTCCTTCATGATGTAGTCCTTGCCTTCCATGCGGACCTTGCCCGCCGCCTTGGCCGCGGACATCGAGCCCGCCTCCGTCAGATCGTCGTAGCTGACGATTTCGGCCTTGATGAAGCCGCGCTGGAAGTCGGAGTGGATGACTCCGGCCGCCTCGGGGGCCGTCGCGCCGGTCGGGATCACCCAGGCTCGGGCTTCCTTCGGGCCCGCCGTCAGGTACGTCTGGAGGCCGAGCGTCTGGAAGCCCACCCGGATGAGCTGGTTGAGGCCCGGCTCGGTCTGTCCGGTGGATTCGAGGAGCTCCATCGCCTCGTCCTCGGGGAGGTCGATCAGCTCAGACTCGATCTTCGCGTCCATGAAGATGGCCTCGGCCGGCGCCACCAGGGCGCGGAGTTCGTCGAGGAAGGCGGCGTTGCCGAGTTCGGCCTCGTCGACGTTGAAGACGTACAGGAAGGGCTTGATCGTCAGGAGGTGCAGCTCGGCGAGCTGGTCGAGGTCGATGCCGGCGGCCTTGGCTCCGGCGTACAGGGTGGTGCCGTCGTTGAGCAGCTTGAAGGCCGCCTCGGCGGCGGCGACGGCGGGGGCGCGGTCCTTCTTGAGCTTGGCTTCCTTCTGCAGGCGCGGCAGGGCCTTCTCCACCGTCTGCAGGTCGGCGAGGATCAGCTCGGTGTTGATCGTCTCGATGTCGTCGGCGGGCGACACCTTGCCGTCGACGTGCAGGACGTTGGGGTCCGAGAAGGCGCGGACGACCTGGCAGATGGCCGAGGCGTCGCGGATGTTGGCGAGGAACGCGTTGCCGCGGCCCTGGCCCTTCGACGCGCCGCGGACGAGGCCCGCGATGTCGACGAACGAGACGGGTGCCGGGATGATCTTCTCGCTGCTGAACACCTCGGCCAGCTTGGTGAGCCGCTCGTCGGGGAGCCCCACGACGCCCACATTCGGCTCGATCGTCGCGAACGGGTAGTTCGCGGCGAGCACGTCGTTCTTGGTCAGGGCGTTGAAGAGGGTGCTCTTGCCGACGTTGGGCAGGCCGACGATCCCGATGGTAAGGCTCACGACAGGCCAGTCTACGGTGCGCGCGGAACGACGGAATCGGGCCGTGCCGCCGGCACGCTCATGTCCGAATCCCGCCAGCCAGGCAGGCGCCGCAGCGGGCAGACTCGTCGGCATGGAACTGGACTTCGAGCGGTGTTACCGGGCCGTCGACAGCCGTGACCAGCGCTTCGACGGCTGGTTCTACACGGCCGTGCGCAGCACCGGCATCTATTGCCGTCCGTCGTGCCCGGCCGTCACCCCTAAGCGGGAGAACGTCACCTTTCTGCCCAGCGCCGCGGCCGCCCAACGTGGCGGCTTTCGGGCCTGCCGCCGCTGCCGACCGGATGCCGCGCCGGGTTCGCCGGAATGGGACGTCCGCGCGGACGTCGTGGGCCGGGCGATGCGGCTCATCGGCGACGGCGTCGTCGACCGCGAGGGGGTGCCCGGCCTCGCCGGACGGCTCGGATACACCGAGCGTCACCTGCACCGCATGCTCACCGCCGAGCTGGGCGCCGGGCCGCTCGCCCTCGCCCGCGCCCAGCGGGCGCAGACCGCGCGCATCCTGATCGAGACAACCGACCTCGGGCTCGCCGAGATCGCGTTCGCCTCCGGGTTCGGCAGCGTCCGGCAATTCAACGACACCATCCTCGAGGTGTACGCCCGTTCGCCGAGCGGCCTGCGGGAACGCCGGACGACACGGCGGGGTGAGCCGGGGACGATCTCTCTGCGGCTGGCGTACCGGGCCCCGCTGCACGCCATGGCGCTGCTCGAGTTCCTGGGCGCCCGGACGCTGCCCGGGGTCGAGGAACTCGACGGTGCGACGTACCGGCGTGGTCTGAATTTGCCGCACGGAAGCGCGACGGTCGCGCTGACCCCGGCCAACCGCTTCATCTCCGCGACGCTGCGGCTGGCGGACGTGCGTGATCTGGCGCCCGCGGTGGCCCGCTGCCGCCGGCTGTTCGACCTCGACGCGGATCCGGTCGCCGTCGACGGCACGCTGGCTGCCGATCCCGCGCTCACCGCGCTGGTCAAAGCCGAGCCGGGCGTACGGGTGCCGCGCGCGGTCGACGGCTTCGAGATGACCGTACGGGCGATCGTCGGCCAGCAGGTCTCGGTCGCGGGCGCCCGCACCACCCTCAGCCGCCTGGTCGGTCCCGCCACCGAGTTGCGCGGCTTCCCCACCGCCGAGGCCGTGGCCGGCCTGCCCGACGAGGCGTTCCGGATGCCGGTCGCGCGCCGGCAGAGCATCCGGGCGCTGGCCGAGGCGGTCGCCGACGGCAAGCTCGACCTGGATCCCGGCGCCGACCGCGAGGAGGCCGTCGCCCGGCTGCGCGAACTCCCCGGCGTCGGCGCGTGGACCGCCGGATACGTGGCGATGCGCGCGATCGGCGACCCCGACGTCTTCCTGCCCACCGACGTGGCGGCGCAGCGGGGCGCGAAGGCGCTCGGCCTGCCGCACACCCCCAAGGCGCTCGAAGCGCACGCCGAACGCTGGCGGCCCTGGCGCTCCTACGCCCTGATGCGACTCTGGAGATCAGCATGATGGAGTACACGACCCTCGACACCCCGGCCGGTCCGTTCACCTACGTCGTCAGCGACGCGGGGGCGGTGCGGGCGTCCGGTTTCACCGCGGAGATCGGGGAGTTGCTTCCTCTCGTACACGAAAGGTTGAGGGAGGAATTGCGGCCCGCGGCGTCCCCGGGTGCGGTGGGTGACGCGGTCCGGTCCTATCTCGACGGCGATCTCTCGGCGATCGACGGGGTCGTTGTCGAGCAGCACACCGGCGGGCCGTTCCTCGCCCACGCTTGGCGGGTCATGCGGGAGATCAAGCCGGGCGCGCCGCTGACCTACACCGGTTTCGCGGAGCTGGCCGGCCGGCCCGCCGCGATCCGCGCGGCGGCCACGGCCTGCGCCCGCAACGCGGCGGCGCTGTTCGTACCCTGCCATCGGGTCCTGGGCACGGACGGGACGCTGCGCGGATACCGCTGGGGTCTCGCGGTCAAGACGTGGCTGCTGGAGCACGAACAGCCGGTCGCCCGTTAACGAATCCGGGCGGAAGACGACGCGAGCGACGGACAGGTTCAGCCTTGCGGTGTCATCAAGACGACCTGTCCGTCGCAGCGGCGCACATCACTGCTTGACTCTGGGCCGATCGGTTGTCGAGGAGCGGCAGTGGATGTCATCACCGTGAAGGCTCCGCCTTCCACCGGAAACCGGCGACGAGTTCTCATCTGCGTCGCGATCGCCCTGCTGGTCGTCGCCGTGGCGGCGGGCGGCTACGCGATCCTGCACCGGGACACCGGCCGCCCGGCCGCCGCCGCGTCCTGCCCGGAAAAGCGGAAGTCGGCGGGGTTCATCACGACCGCGGTGACCTCGACCGGCACCGAGTGCGTCGGATGGATCCTCGAAGAGGCGCCAGGTTTCCGTTCCCGCGACGCGGCGGTCGACGACGTCATCTCGAAGATCGTCAGGGAGAACCTCCGGGTACGCGACCAGGCCGGCCTCCCGGGCGGCAAGCCGTACGTGCGGATCGCGGTGTTCATGCCGATGACGTCGGCGCCCGGCGGCGCGATGTCGGACCCCGAGATCCTGCACTCGTTGCAGGGCGCGTACGCCGCCCTGCGTCAGGCGAACGCCGGCAAGGCCTCGGAACTGGGCGATCCCACGCCGCTGTTCCAGCTGGTGCTGGCGAACGAGGGCTCCGATCAGAGCGCCTGGGCAACGGTGGTGGAGGATCTCGGCAAGCTCAAGGAGGGCCCGCATCCGCTGGTCGCGGTGACCGGCATGAGCATCAGCGTGCCGCAGACGAAGCTGGCGGCCGAGCGGCTCAGCGCCCTGCGGATCCCGAGCATCGGCGCGGTCATCACCGCCGACGACATGGTCGCGCCGTGGCTGTTCAAGATCTCGCCGCCGAATCAGCAGTACACCGCGGCGCTGGCCGCCTATCTGAGCGCTCGGCCCCAGACCCGCACCGGATACCTGGTCTGGGATCGCAATTCCGACGACAGCTATGTGCGGAAACTCAAGACGAACTTCGTCGCGGCCTTCGGTGCCGCCTATCAGCTCAACGACCACAACCATGCGTTCAACGGCAGTAAACCGCCGTCGTTCGGCACGCCTCGGCTGTTCTCGGACATCATCCGAAGCATCTGCGCGGTGGACCCCGACCTCGTCTTCTACAGCGGACGGGACCGCGATCTGCCCGCCTTCGTCGAGGCGCTGGGCACGAGAGGCCAGTGCCAGAAGAAGGTACGCCCTCTGCTGATCGCCACCGGGGCGACGGGCCTCACGATCGCCAGGGAACAACTGGACAGCGCACGCGTCGGCGTGCTGGACGCCTCGTCGACCGACTCCCTCGCGTGGGGAAAGGGCGCCGCCGGGACGCCGGACCACTATGCCGCCTTCCAGCGGTTGTTCACCTCGGCGGAACCGGCCGGCCTCGGCTTCACCGAGGCGGATCTCGCCAGCGGCTACGCGATCATGCACCGGGACGCGGTGGTGGCGGCCGTGTGGGCGGCCCGGCGTGACGCCGCGGCGAAGGCGCAACGCAACGCCGTCCGGGGCAGCGCTCCCGCGGTGTCGGAGACGCCGACGGCGGAGGACGTCCGCAACGCCCTGTTCAGCTCGAGCAGCGACCGGATACCCGCCGCGTCGGGCGCGATGTATTTCCAGGAGCAGCCGGGCAACGACCTCTGGCCCGTCGGCAAGCCCGTACCGGTGATCCGCATCGGCTCGGCGGCGCAGTCCTGGCCGGCCGGCTCCTCCTGGACGACACCTCTCATTCCCAACGGCACGTAAGGACCCTCCGATGGACGACACCGGCAATCTGCTCACCATCTCGGCGGGCTCCGACGCAACGGCCCTGCTCTCGCTCTGCGCCTGGCTGCGGCGGAGCCCCGAGGTGGCGCGGCACGGCCGGATCCGGGCGTTGCCGGCCCGCGACGGCTCCTCGATGAACGCGGTGGAGACGATAGGGGTCGTGGTCAGCGGCGCCACCGGCATCGCCAACGTCCTCATCGCGTACGCGAACTGGCGGCGTACCCGCCCCAAGGCACCCTCCGTGACCGTCACGCTGGGATCCCTCACCGTCGCCATCGAGGACCCCGAGGCGCGGGAGAAGCTGGCGAAGGCGTTGTCCGACCACGGGCATGCTGCCTGAGGCCGCCAAATCCCGCGCGGTCATCGTGGGCGCCTCGCGTTACCGGGACCTGGCCGCGCTGCCCACGGTCGCGGCGAACGTCGAGGAGGTCGCGAAGCTCTTCACCGACGAGCGGTTCTGGGGCCTGCCCGAGAAGCATTGCGTACGGCTCGTCGACCCGGAACATCCCGGCGCGGTGCTCGACGCGCTCGCCCGGGCCGCCGACGAGGCATCGGACGCGCTGGTGTTCTACTTCGCGGGCCACGGCATCCTGCGCCCGGATGCCTACGACCTCTATCTGGCGCTGAAGCACGGCGCTCTGGAGCGCTGGTGGCACGCGGTGCGCTACGACGACATTCGCCGCATCATGATGGACCACCCGGGACCCACGGCGAAGGTCGTGCTCCTCGACTGCTGCTACGCCGGCATGGCGATGATGCCCGGCATGGGCGCCGGAGCCGAGATCGGCGACCGGGTCCGCATCGAAGGCACCTATCTGATGACCGCCGCGGCGGAGACGTCGGTGGCGCTCGCACCGCCCACCGAGCCGCTCACCGCTTTCACCGGCGCCTTCGTGGCCGCCGTCCGCGACGGAGTGCCCGACGGACCGGACGTCCTCGACTTCCACACGCTCTATCCCCGGATCAGAAACGCGCTGGAGGCGGCGGGGCGGCCGGCACCGCAGCAGCGGTCCAGCAACGGTGGTGGGCGGATCGCGCTGGTGCGCAACGTCGGCCTCGATGACCGAGGCAACACGGGGACCGTCGAGCAGCCCCCGCTGAGCGATCACGAGCAACGGGCGCTGCACCTGCCGCCGGCCCGGCTGCGGGAGTTGCTCGCCGAGCTGAGCACCCGGGACGCCCCCGCCGCCGAGCGCCTGCTGCGGGCGGTCGGCTCGACGCGCGCCGAGCAGGGCGTGGCCGCCATCGTTGACGAGGCCACGAGGGCGGGTGCCACCGCGCAGGCCCGGGCCATCCTGGTCGCGGCGGCGCAGCGGCGGCCCGCGTCGCTGATGGAGCTCATCGACGTGTTCCGCAAGACCGGTCAAGGCGAGCAGGTCGGCCAGCTGCTGACGGCGTGCGCGGAGCAACCGGCGGACCGCGTCACGACCCTCGCCGCGCAGCTGCTCGAAAGCGACCACGCCGACGCGATCGACCTGTTGCTGGACGCGGCGGTCGAGGCCCGGATGGACCGGCCCCGGCCGCTGATCGCCCTGCTCGTCGCGCTCCTCACCGCCGGCCTGAAAGGGGTGGAGGCGATGCTCGCCCGGCTCGTCACCCGCCTTCCGGGGACGCGGACGGTGGAATTCGCCGACGCCCTGCGGGACGCGGGCCAGGAGCAGGCGGCGTTCATGCTCTATGAGGGCGTCGCCGAGCTCGTCGCGGCGCGACCCGTGGCTGTGGCGGCACGGCTGGCCGCCACGATGCACCGGGCCGGACGCGAGCGCCAGGCCCGCGACCTCGTCGACCTGATGGCGGCCCGGCACCGGACCCGCCGCCGGCGGGTCGACCTGCTCGACGCGCTGTGGACGGCGCAGGCACCGGTCGGCGACGCCGAGCATCTCGAGCATCTCGACGACGAGGACCTGCTCGAGGCGACACTGCGGCTCTACACCCTGCCGCACCAGGCCGCGGTCCGCCGGCTCATGCTCATGTCACTCGAGTGGCGGCCACCGGGCAGCACCGTAGGCACCGTGGTCGCCCTGCACGACGCCGGCCTGCCGATGGAGGCACACAGCCTGCTCGAACACGCGGCCGCCCGGCCACCGGCAGACGTGGTCGCCGTCGTCGGGGAGTTCGTCCGCACGGGAAACGAGGCCTACGCCCGCCTCGTGCTCGAGGCGGGACTGTCCGTGGACGTCCTCGCGTCGCTCCCCGACGACTTTCGCCGCCTTGCCCGCTCGATCCTCGTGCAGCGCCCCACCGCCCAGATCGTGGAGTTCGCCGCTCGGCTGCCGCCCGAGAAGATGACCTGGGCGCTGAGCGCGCTGCCGGACGATGTGGACCCGGAGGCGCTGCGGGATCCCGCGATCGCCTTGTGCCTGCGAAGGCTGCGGGAGCCGGCTCGGGAAGACGTCCTGCGGCGGTTGCGCGGCTCGCTGCCGATTCCGCCCTCGCTTCTCGACGCCGCCTTCTCCGGGGCGTTCGGAGACGCCGCCGCGTGCGTCGAGAGCCTGGTGGAGCTCGCCGAGCCCGCGGCACGGGAGGGACTGCACAACGCGCTCGCCAGGCGGACAGCGCAGGACATCGCGCGCGTCAATGTCACCCCGGACCTGACGACGGCGATCGCCGCCACCGGCGCGGCCACCACCCAGCTGGAGCTGCTGAAGGTGCTCGAGACCACCGGGCGCCAGCGGGAAGCCGACCGGCTGACCCGGGCACTGCGGGCGGGGCTGCCCCTGCCTCACGTGTGCGCCCTGGCGGCGGTCCTCGGCGAGGCGGCCCTGCACCCGCGGGCGAACGCGCTGCTGGGATTGGCTTCGCACGCCTGCGTCGAACCGGCCGACCTCATCGTGGACGAGCTCCTCGCGAGGGTCACCGGCGACCGTACGCCCACGTGGAACGCGGAACAGATCCGCGGCCGGGTCGGGCTGGACCCGCAAACGGTCATCCGTCACGTGGTGACCGGCCGCGGCCTCGGCCGCGGCACCACCGTCGTCTTCACCGACAGCAAGCTCGCGTGCCGCCTGCGCAGCGGTCATGTCGTCGCCATCGCCTACCGGCACTTCGGCGGGGTGACGATCGTGCTGGACCACCGCTCCACCATCCGGCTTCGCGCCGGCGGCCGGGAGCAGAGCATCGAGATCCGCGACGCAGCTCTGCACGCTCTCCTGGTGCGGGTCCAGCAGGCGGTCGCCGAGTTCGACGCGTTGCGCGCCCGGCTGCGGGCCGCCTTGATCCCGGGCCGAAACATGGCTGCCGGAACGCGGGCCGGGCCGTAGCCTGACCGCATGACTGATACGGCAATGACCGCGCGCGCCGGTCTGCCCGAGCGGCCGTCGCTGGACGGGCTCGAGGACAAGTGGGCGCGCCGCTGGCAGGAGGAGGGCACGTATGCGTTCGACCGCTCGAAGGAGCGCGCCGACGTATACGCGATCGACACCCCTCCGCCGACCGTATCGGGCGAGCTGCACATGGGGCACGTCTTCTCGTACACGCACACCGACGTCGTCGCGCGGTTCCAGCGGATGCGCGGCAAGACCGTCTTCTACCCGATGGGATGGGACGACAACGGGCTACCGACCGAGCGCCGCGTCCAGAACGTCTACGGCGTCTACTGCGACCCCTCGCTGCCCTATGACCCGCAGTGGCAGCCACCCGCGACGCCGCCCAAGCCGGCAGTCGCGGTGTCGCGGCGCAACTTCGTCGAGCTGTGCGGCCGGCTGACCGTCGAGGACGAGAAAGCGTTCGAGGCGTTGTGGCGGCGGCTGGGGCTGTCCGTCGACTGGGCGATGACCTACACGACCATCGGCCCGAAGGCGCAGGCGGTCTCGCAGCGGGCGTTCCTGGACAACCTCGCGCGCGGAGAGGCGTACTCGTCGGAGGCGCCGACCCTGTGGGACGTCGGGTTCCGCACGGCGGTCGCGCAGGCGGAGATCGAGGACCGGGAGCGGTCGGGTGCGTTCCACCGGCTGCGTTTCCACGGCCCGGACGGGCCGGTCGAGGTCGACACGACCCGGCCCGAGCTGCTGCCGGCCTGCGTCGCGCTCGTCTGCCCACCGGACCACCCGCTGGTGGGCACGACCGTCCGCACGCCGTTCTTCGACGTCGAGGTTCCCGTGTACGGACACGCGCTCGCCGAAAAGGACAAGGGCACCGGCGTCGCGATGGTCTGCACCTTCGGCGACCTGACCGACGTCATCTGGTGGCGCGACCTGAACCTGCCGACCCGCGTCGTGCTCGGCCGCGACGGGCGCTACCTGCCGGACCGTCCGGACGGAGTCGCCGAGGCGGCGTACGCGCCGTTCGCCGGCCTGACGGTCAACGCCGCCCGGCGCGAGATCGTCCGGATCCTCGGCGAAACCGGTGATCTGCTGGGCGAGCCCCGTCCGGTCACGCACCCGGTCAAGTTCTACGAGCGGGGCGACTCGCCGCTGGAGATCGTCACCAGCCGGCAATGGTTCATCCGCAACGGCGGACGCGACCAGGACCTGCGCGAGGTGTTGCTGGCCCGGGGTCGCGAGTTGCGCTGGACGCCGGAGCACATGCGGCACCGCTACGAGCACTGGGTCGGCGGACTCACCGGCGACTGGCTGATCAGCCGGCAGCGCTTCTTCGGCGTGCCCATCCCGGTGTGGTACCGGCTCGACGACGCTGGCGAGCCGGACTACAGCCAGCCTCTCATACCGGACGTTTCGGCGTTGCCGGTCGACCCTTCTTCGGATTGTCCGCCCGGTTTCGACGAGTCCCGCCGCGGCGTCCCGGGAGGCTTTCAGGCCGACCCGGACGTCATGGACACCTGGGCCACCTCCTCGCTGACCCCGCAGATCGCCGCCGGTCAGGGCAGCGACGAGGATCTCTTCCGCAGGGTCTACCCCATGGACCTGCGTCCGCAGGGCCAGGAGATCATCCGCACCTGGCTGTTCTACTCGGTGGTCCGCGCGCAGTTCGCACACGGCACCCTGCCGTGGACGACGACGGTGCAGTCGGGCTGGATCCTCGACCCGGACCGCAAGAAGATGTCGAAGTCCAAGGGCAACGTGGTCACGCCGTTGGACCTGCTCGAGCAGCACGGTTCCGACGCGGTCCGCTACTGGGCGGCGAACGGGCGGCCCGGCGCCGACCTGGCGTTCGATCCGGCGCAGATCAAGGTGGGGCGCAGGCTGGCGACGAAACTGCTCAACGCCTCGCGCTTCGCGCTGGGACTGGGCGCCGCCGACGCCCTGCGGCAGCCGGTCACGGCCGATCTGGACCGGGCCGTGCTCGCCCGGCTCGCCACGGTCGTCGACCAGGCGACCACGGCCCTCGACGCCTACGA
This sequence comes from Actinoplanes sp. NPDC051346, assembly GCF_040682215.1. Lineage (NCBI taxonomy): Bacteria > Bacillati > Actinomycetota > Actinomycetes > Micromonosporales > Micromonosporaceae > Actinoplanes > Actinoplanes sp. NPDC051346. The sequence continues at coordinate 525,654 of NZ_JBFBAJ010000003.1, forward strand.
CCACACGACCGCGCTCACCACCACCGAGGCGTTCTTCTGGACGTTCTGCGACGACTACATCGAGCTGGTGAAGGACCGGGCGTACGCCTCCGGTCCGGCTGGCGACTCGGCCCGTGCCGCCCTGGCAGCCGGGCTGTCGGTGCTGGTGCGGCTGTTCGCGCCGTTCCTGCCGTACGCGACCGAGGAGATCTGGTCGTGGTGGCGCTACGGCTCGGTGCACCGTGCGACCTGGCCGACCCGCTATGAACTGCTGCGGGTCGCCCCCGACGGCGACGCGGGCCTGCTCGATCTCGCCGGCGACGCCCTGCGGCAGGTCCGGCGGGCCAAGTCGGACCGCAAGCTGTCGATGAAGGCGGAGGTGCCGCTCGCCGAGGCGCTCGGACCGGCGGCGCTGCTCGACCGGTTGGCCCTGGTCGAGCCGGACCTGAGGGCGGCGGGCCGGATCGGCAAGCTCGACATGCTCCCCGACCGTACGCCCGAACTCGTCATCGCCTGCGCCTTCTGACCGGCGCCCGGTCGCCCGCGGGGTAGGGGACTTCGTCGAACCCGGACCTGCGGGCGGCCGGAACACGGCAGCATGGTGGGCATGTCCCTACCGCCCGAGGAGGTCGAACCGCCCGCCGCCGACGCCGTGCTCTTCCGATCCTCACCGTGGCGGACGTTCGCGGTCATGACCGCGGTGCTGCTGGTCGCCTACGTGGCCGTGTCGCCGCTGGTCGCGTTCCTGCTGGGCGCCCCGCGCGACCCCTGGTGGACGACCGTCGCGCAGGGCGCGGTGATCGGAGCGCTGGTGGGTGGCGGCTACGCGCTGTCGTCCCGATCCTCGCTGCGCACCTGGGTGCGTGCCTCCTCCGCGGGCCTGGAGCTAGCCGCCGAGGGGAGCGACCCGGTGCTGCTGGCCTGGCCTGACATCGACCGGGCGGTCGTGCACCGCCGCGGACTGCGCACCGTGCTGGACGTGACCCCGATCGACCTCGACCGGGTCCACCCGGTGGCGGACGGCGACGACGGCTGGCCCGCCCTGCACGACGAGCCGGACGGCGCCCCGGCTTTCACCGCCGATCTGACCGAGGTGTGGCCCGGCCCGCGGGCGGTACGCCGGGAGCTCGCACGCCACTTGCGCTGATGACGGCGAAGAGCAAGAACAAAATCTGTGACGATCACCTCAGGTTCTGCGACGAAGCCGTCGCGCTCCGCGACGGCGCTGGTCAGGCCTGAGTAGATGCCGATGATTCATTACTCCTGATGCCCGCTGACCTTGAGAAACAAGGCATACGTGGCTGACTGCCTTTGATTCAAAGGCACGTGCTTGGATCGACTCCACGAGGCCACAAGCCCTCGACCTTCCCCACGATGCTCGGGAGAGATCCTTGCGCGCAATCAGAATCGCCATGTCCGCCCTCGCCGCCGTCGCCGTGACGGCACTCGTCGCACCGACCGCCGCCCAGGCGGACGCCGCCACCCGGGCGCCGAAGACCTACTCGTACGACTTCGCCGACAACGCCCAGGGCTGGGAGGCGGGCTTCGCCGACTACTCGCCGGAGCAGACCGAAGAGGCCATGGAGCTCGAGGCGCGGATCGCCCCGCTGCCCGAAGGCACCAAGAGCGGCAACGGCTTCTACATCCAGGGCCACAACCGCAGCGACGACCTCTTCATGTTCTTCAAGAAGCGCCTCGGCCCGGAGGACGGCATCGTCCCCGGCCAGACCTACTCGGTGCGGTCCTCGGTCACCTTCTGGTCGCAAGCCCCCACCGGCTGCCCCGGCATCGGCGGATCCCCGGGCGGCTCGCTGCACGTCAAGGCGGGCGCCTCCACCGCGGAACCGCGCGTCTACCTCGACGAGGCGAACCACTACCAGGTCACCCTGGACAAGGGACACCAGAAGAACGGCGGCCCGGAATCCGCCTACCTCGGCGACATCTCGAACGGCCAGCCGTGCAACGGCACGAAGAAGTGGGTCAAGCTCACCCGCAAGAGCCCCGTCGCCACCCCGCTCACGGTCAAGGCCGACGCCCAGGGCTACCTCTGGCTCAACGCCGGCACTGACTCCGGCTACGAGGGCCTGACCCGGCTCTACTACTCCAACCTCACCACCACGCTGACGCCTCGCTGATCCAGCCCGTCACCTGACCGCCGGCCGCCCAGGACCCCGCACCTGAGCGGCCGGCGGCGCCCTCGACAACATCCGGCCACTGAGTCCGGCGCGAACAGGCTGACCTCGCGCCTACAGAATTTGGTCGCCGTGTCTGACCAGGGGCTCATCGACCAGTTCGGGGGCCTGTGGCTGGCGCGGCGTCAGCTCGACCTGGGCCGGAACGGTCAGTTCCTCGTCGGACACCCCCATCTCGGCGAGCTTGCGGGCGCTGACCAGCACCCGGGATTCCAGTGAGCCGACCGCGCGGTTGTATGCGGTGACCGCCCCGCCGAGCGAGGCGCCGAGCTTGCCCACGTGGTCGCCGAGCGTGGCGAGGCGGCCGTAGAGCTCACGGGCCAGGCTGTGCACCGCGAGCGCGTTGCGGGCCAGCGCCTCCTGCCGCCACGAATAGGCCACCGTGCGCAGCAGCGCCACCAGCGTCGCCGGCGTGGCCAGCACGACGTTGCGGGTGAACGCGTGCTCCATCAGCGTCGCGTCCCGTTGGAGGGCGGCGTCGAGGAACGGATCGGCCGGCACGAAGAGGACCACGAAATCCGGGCTCTGGTCGAACGCCGTCCAATAGGCCTTGCCGGCCAGCGCGTCCACATGCCCCCGCAACACCCTCGCGTGCTGGTCCAGGTGGGCGTCGCGGGTGCGCTCGTCGCGGGCCTCCATAGCCGACAGGTACGCCTCGAAGGGCGCCTTGGCGTCCACCACGACGGACCGTCCGCCGTGCAGGCGCACCACCAGATCGGGGCGCACGCCCTGGTGGTCGGTGCGGGAGGTGACCTGCTCGGAGAAGTCGCAGTGCTCGAGCAGGCCGGCGGCCTCGACGATGCGCCGCAACTGGTGCTCGCCCCAGCGGCCTCGGACCTGCGGCGCCCGCAGCGCGGCGACGAGCTGCTTGGTCTCGGTGCGCAGCTCGCCGGACACCAGGCCCATGGCCCGCACCTGCTCGCGGAGCTCGGAGTAGGCGTCGACCCGGTCGCGCTCGAGCTCGACGACCCGCTGCTCATAGCGGCGCAGCGTCTCGTGCAGCGGCGCCACGGCGCGCGCGACGGCCTCCTGCGACTGTGCGGTGGACTCATAGGACAGCGCCCGGAGCGACTGCTCGAGCCGCTCCTCGCCGTCGCGGCGGGCCTGGACCGTCGCCTCCAGCCGGGCGATGTCGGTCGCGGCCCGCAGCCGGGCGACCAGCCAGCCGAGCGCGGCCCCGGCCGCCAGGCAGATGACCACCACGGCCAGCGTCGAGAAGCTCACCCTCGCGAGCTTGCCAGAGGGGTACGACGTTGTGCGCGAGGGTACCGTCGAGGACATGAAGGTGTTTCTGCTGCTGATCCTTCTCCTGATCGTGGTGGCGGTCTTCGTGGCCTGGCGCCACGGCGGCGCGGCCCGCGAGCAGCGGCAGTTCGACGACGCCCGCGCCGAGGCACAGCGCTGGTACGAGCGGCTCGGCGGGCAGGTGCTGAACCTGCACGGCGACGACCCCGCGACACGCCAGGCGCTGGCCGACGCCGGCGAGCGCTACAACGCGGCCGGCGGCCAGCTCCAGCAGGCGAAGACCGTCAAGCAGTGCGAGCTGGCCCGGGAGTCGGCGCTCGAGGGGCTGGCATACGTGCGCGCGGCCCGCACCGCGATGGGCATCGACCCGGGACCCGAGCTGCCGCCGCTGCACGGTGCGCAGGGTGCCGGACAGCTGACCCGCGAGCGCGAGGTCACCGTGCAGGGCCAGCACTATCGGGCGGGGCCTCAGCCCGGCACGCAGACCCCGTACTACTACCCCGGCGGCCGCGTCCAGGGCCGCCCGGTCCCGGCCGGTTGGTATTCGACGCCGGTCTGGAAGACGGCCCTCGGCGCGGGCGTCGGCGCCCTCGGCGGCATGCTGATCTTCGACGCACTCTTCTCGCCGGGCTTCGGCGACCTGGGCTACAGCGAGGGCTACGAGGAAGGCTTCCAGGAGGCCGCCGGTGACTTCGGCGGCGACCAGAGCGGCGACATCGGCTCCGGCGGCAACGATTTCGGCGCCGGAGATGTCGGCGGAGACTTCGGTGGCGGTGACTTCGGCGGAGACTTCTGACGCCGAGCCGCCGTCGGCTACGAGCGCGCGGCCGCCGCGGCCTTCATGTCGCGGCGCAGCTCCTGCGGCAGCGAAAACGTGAGCCGCTCCTCGGCCGTGGTGTACTCGGTGACCTCACCGAAGCCCCGCTCCGCGAGGTGGGCGAGCACCTCCATGACCAGGTCCTCCGGAACGCTGGCGCCCGAGCTGACGCCGACGGTGACGGCGCCCTCCAGCCACTCGTCCTGGATCTCGGTGGCGTAGTCGACCAGGTGTCCGGCCTTCGCGCCGGCACCGAGGGCCACCTCGACCAGGCGTACGGAATTGGAGGAGTTGGCCGAACCCACCACGATGACCACGTCGCAGTCCGGCGCGATCTCCTTGACCACGTGCTGGCGGTTGGAGGTGGCGTAGCAGATGTCGTCGCTCGGCGGCGACTGCAGCAGCGGCAGCCGGGTCTTGAGCCGGGCGACGGTCTCCATGGTCTCGTCGACCGACAGCGTCGTCTGGGACAGCCAGACCACCTTGGCGGGGTCGCGGACCACCACGTTGTCGACGTCCTCGGGGCCGTCGACCAGCTGGATGTGCGCCGGCGCCTCGCCCGCCGTGCCGATGACCTCCTCGTGGCCCTCGTGGCCGATGAGCAGGATGTCGTAGTCCTCCGCGGCGAACCGCCTGGCCTCGTGGTGCACCTTCGTGACCAGCGGGCAGGTGGCGTCGATGGCCTTGAGGTTGCGCTCGCGGGCCTGCTCGTGGACCTCGGGCGCGACGCCGTGCGCCGAGAAGACGACGGTTGCGCCCTCGGGCACCTCCTCGTTCTCCTCCACGAAGATCGCGCCGCGGGCCTCGAGCGTGCTCACCACGTGCTTGTTGTGCACGATCTGTTTGCGCACGTAGACCGGGGCGCCGTAGAGCTTGAGCGCCTCCTCCACCGTCTGCACCGCGCGGTCGACACCGGCGCAGTAGCCCCGCGGCTTGGCGAGGAGCACACGCTTGCGGACTGGGGTGCTGGCTTCGGAGGTCACCGGCCAATGGTACGTGCCCCGCGCCCTGATCTCGCGGCCTGCGATACGCACCACAACAGCTCAGCACCGCGACGCCGCGGTCGAGGGCGGCGGCCTGGCCCAGGGACGTTTCGCGCGGAGCGCGGCATACTCGGCCGGTGAGCGACACTGACGTGGCCGCCGGCGAGACCGGCACAGGACCCCGGATCGGGGCCTTGATCAGGGGTTTGGCCGGCGCCGTCACGCTGGTCGGGGCGCTGACCTGGATTCTGCTCAACCTTCAGTCCCCGGGCCGACTGGCGGACCTGGTGGTGGGCGGCGTCCTCGCCGTGGGCGGGCTGGTGCTGCTGATGCCGCACCGGGTGCCGCTTCCGGCGCTGCTGACGGCGAGCGCCGCCGCCGTGACGGCGGCCGTGGGCGCTCTCGCCGGCCTACTGGCGGAGACCACCAGGGTGGGCGGCATGTGGGCGTACGTCGCCCGGCGGGGCTGGCCGTACGAGTGGCTGAACCGGGGCGCGGTCGCCGACGACCCCCGGACCGCCCAGGCCCTGGCCGAGCGGGCGAGCTGGCAGGTGGACGCCGTGAACCTGGCCGCGACCGCCGTGTTCTGGGGTTTCCTCGGCCTGCTGGTGGCCGCGGCGGTCACAAAGGTCAGGACCCGACGCGTTTCCGCACCCTGACGGACCGCCCGGCGGGATACTCGGGCCATGAGTGCCACCGGCACCGTGGGCGTACCCGGCCTGTGGGAGTCCGTCGGTACCGCGCTGCGCCTGCTCGTCGGCTGGGTTTCGGTCCTGATCGGGCTGCTCGATCTCGGCGTCGAACTGGACCGCCAGCCGGGTACGCCGGACGGCGCCTACCTGCTCTTCCACGGCGTGCTGGTGGTCGGCGGCGCGCTGCTGATCTCCCTGGCCTCGATCGCCATGCGGCCGAGTCCCGCCCTCACGATCGTCGGCGGCCTCATCCTCGCCGCCGGCCTGCTGGGCAGCGCGGTGCCCGCCGACACCGCGGCGTGCTGCCTGGACAGCTTCGCTCAGCGGCACGGCTACCCGTTCGCCATCCTGGCCCGCGACCCGGGCGGCGAGTGGCACGTCGACAGCCTCCATCTCGGCGCCGACCTGCTCTTCTGGGGATACGCGGGCCTGATCGCCCTGATGCTGCCCTGCCTGGCGCGACGCCTCGGTCGCCCGCACGAGGGAACCGGCTGCGGCTGAGCCGTAGGGTAGTCCGGGTGACGCAGCCGGAGCCGAAGTCGACCGCCGACGAGCCGTGGCCGGTCCGCGTCGTCAGCCAGAAGCTCGGCGCCTGGGTGGCCAAGCTCGGCTGGGTGTGGGTCGACGGCCAGGTCGCCCAGATCAGCCGCCGTCCGGGTGCCGCCGTGGTCTTCCTGACCCTGCGTGACCCGTCGGCCGATCTGAGCCTGACGGTGACCGCCCACCGCGACGTTCTGGACGCCGGCGCACCGGAGTTGGCCGAGGGCGCCCGGGTCACCCTGCACGCGAAGCCCGAGTTCTATCCGGCCCGCGGCTCACTCAGCCTGCGCGCCGACGAAATCCGCCAGGTCGGGCTCGGCGAGCTGCTCGCCCGCCTGGACCGGCTCAAGAAGCTGCTCGCCGCCGAGGGGTTGTTCGCCCGCGAGCGCAAGCGTCGGCTGCCGTTCCTGCCGCGGCGGATCGGCCTCATCACCGGACGCGCCTCGGCCGCCGAGCGGGACGTGCTGATGAACACCCGCCGCCGGTGGCCGGGCGTCGATTTCCGGGTCGTCAACGTGCCGGTGCAGGGCCCGACCGCGGTGCCGCAGATTCTCGACGCGCTCAAGGTGCTGGAGAACGACGACACCGTCGACGTCATCGTCATCGCCCGCGGCGGCGGCAGCGTCGAGGACCTGCTGCCCTTCTCCGACGAGGCACTGTGCCGGGCGGTCTTCGGCTGCCGGACGCCGGTGGTCAGCGCCATCGGCCACGAGACCGACGCACCGCTGCTGGATTACGTCGCCGACCTGCGCGCCTCCACGCCGACCGACGCCGCCAAGCGGATCGTGCCCGACCTGGCCGAGGAGCGTCTGCTGATCGGGCAGGCCCGGCGCCGGCTGGACCGGGCGGTGCTGACCCTGATCGACCGCGAGGCCCACCGCCTCGATGCCTGGCGGTCCCGTCCCGTGCTGGCACGCCCCGAGACGCTGGTCGAGCAGCGCGCGACCGAGGTGACCGGCCTGCGTGACCGGGCCGGCCGCAGCCTCGAGCACCGGATCCGCCGGGCCGACGACGACCTGCGTCACACCCTCGCGCGGCTGCGGGCGCTGTCGCCGGCCGCGACGCTCGAGCGCGGCTACGCGATCGTGCAGCGCGCCGACGGCCATGTCGTCCGAGCGGCGGGCGAGGTCAAGACCGGAGATGTTCTACGCGTACGGCTGGCAGACGGCGAGCTGCGCACGGAAGTTCAGGAGAGCACCCCATGACCGACGAGACCCTCAGCTACGAGCAGGCCCGGGGCGAACTGGCGACGGTCGTGGAGAAGCTGGAACAGGGTGGCGCCTCGCTGGAGGAGTCGCTGGCGCTCTGGGAGCGCGGCGAGAAGCTGGCCGACGTCTGCCAGCGCTGGCTGGACGGGGCCCGGGACCGCATCGAGGCGGCCCGGGCGTCCCGCGGTGACCAGTGAGGCTCAGCCCTTGGCGTTGATCATGTCGTAGGAAGCTTCCGGCATGTCCTTGGTCTCGGCGGCCGGAGGCGCCTCCTGCTTGGTCGCGGCGCCGTAGCCGTTGACCTCCATGGTCAGCTTGCCGGCCGGGGCGTCGGTGGTCTTCGGCAGGTCGAGCACGAGCTTGGTCAGCCGGCCGTCGTCGTCGAGCGTGGCCTCGTACGGAATCGCCTTGGCCTGGGCGGGGTCGGCACCCGCGAAGACCGAGGTGCCGAGCAGGTGGGCGTCGTCCTTGACCTGGGTGGCGTCGAGGGTGCCGGTGATGGCCGAGCCCTTGCGCTCCGCGGTGGTGGCAGCGGCGAACAGGCCGGCGGCTCCGGTGAGGTCCGGGTCCTCGATACCGATCTTGAAGTCCTTGGACGTCACCTTGGACATGTCCATCTTGAGCCACTGCTTGCCGCTGAACAGCTCGATCATCGACTTGAGGCCCTCGACGATCTTGGCGCTCTGCGGGTCGTCGCCGAGCTCCGACAGGCTCTGCATCTGCTTCGTGGCCTCGCCCATGTCGAAGGCGATCTTCACGTACCGGTCGGGATCGGTGATCCGGAACTGGATCTTGCCCTTGGTGCCCTCGTCGACGGTGTCGAGGTCGAGGGAGGCCGACTTCGACGGGGTGTGCACGGTCCCCTTGGCCGACGTGTCGCCCGGGAGCGAGGCCGTGAAGCTGTAGTTGCCCGCCTTGAGCCCGGCGGTGGACGCCGCGAGGGCGGCCTTGGGGTCGGCAGGCTCGTCGTCGGTGCAGGCGGCGAGCGACAGCGCGAGCAGAGGGACGAGAACGGCGGCGAACCGTCGGTTCATAAGGGGTAACTCCGGAGGCAGTTCGGATGGACTGCGGGAGCCTAGACGATGACCGCCGTTTCGCGCTGCCCCTGATCAGGGCAGAGTCGAGGCGAGCTTCTCCAGACTCGTCGACTCGGCCTTGCCGATCACGATGATCGTGCGCCCCTTCTCCAGGAGCACCAACGCGTTCTCGCCCGGGCGGGCGTCGTAGCGCTGCCAGGTGCGCGCGCCGGCCTGGTGCGTACCCGTCGCGGTGGGTGTTTTGCCCAGCTCCGCGGGGATCAGTGTGGCGGTCGCCACACTGCTCTCCACGAGCTGGAGCGGCTCGCCTCGCGGATCGACGTAGCCGAGGCGCAGGGTCGCGCCGCCCGACTCGCGCTTGAACGTGGCGGTCTGCACGTGCCAGTCCGCACCGAGGCTCGGCGCGCTGACCGGAAAGGCGCGGGCCGCGCGGGCCTGCTGGAGGGTGGGCGCGGCGTCCACGCTGATCGGTTTGTCGCCATCCAGCACGAGCCGATAGAAGCCCAGCAGGAGCGCGATCGGGATGAGCAGGACGGCGAGCGACATCGCCATGTCCCGTGGCCGGCGCTCCGCACGCTTGGCGACGGTGGGGGTATCGGGGCTGGACACCCCACCATTGTTAACCATGTCGCTGGCGCGGGACTTTGCGCAGGTCCCATGTGAGGATCGGGTAACGACCACACCCCGCACCGTCGCGAGGAGGCCCTGTCATGCCCGTTTCCGCCAATCCGCAGGATCTGGACCGCAACATCGCCCTCGATCTTGTACGCGTCACCGAAGCCGCCGCGATGGCGGCCGGCCGCTGGGTCGGGCGCGGCGACAAGAACGGCGGCGACGGCGCGGCCGTGGACGCCATGCGCACGCTCATCAACTCGATCCAGATGCGCGGCGTCGTGGTGATCGGCGAGGGTGAGAAGGACGAGGCGCCCATGCTCTTCAACGGGGAGCAGGTCGGCGACGGCACCGGCCCCGAGGTCGACGTGGCGGTGGACCCGATCGACGGCACGACCCTGATGAGCAAGGGCATGCCGGGCGCGGTCGCCGTGCTCGCTGTGGCCGAGCGCGGCGCGATGTTCGACCCGAGCTCGGTCTTCTACATGGAGAAGATCGCCGTCGGCCCGGACTGCGCCGACGTGATCGACATCAACGCCGGCACGGCCGAGAACCTGCGCCGCATCGCCAAGGCCAAGCGTGGTTCGGTCTCCGACGTCACCGTCTGCATCCTCGACCGCCCCCGGCACCAGAAGCTGGTCGAGGAGGTGCGCGCCGCCGGCGCCAACATCAAGTTCATCTCCGACGGCGACATCGCCGGCGCCATCTCCGCGGCGCGCAGCGAGTCGGACGTCGACGTGCTGATGGGCATCGGCGGCACCCCGGAGGGCATCACCGCGGCGTGCGCGCTCAAGTGCCTCGGCGGCGAGATCCAGGCCAAGCTGTGGCCGCACGACGACGCCGAGCGGGAGAGGGCCATCGCGGCCGGCCACGACCTCGACCGGGTCCTGACCACCAACGACCTGGTCACCGGCGACAACTGCTTCTTCGTGGCCACCGGCGTGACCTCGGGAGACCTGCTCAAGGGCGTGCGGTACCGCTCCGGCGGGGCGCACACCCAGTCGATCGTCATGCGGTCCAAGAGCGGCACGATCCGGGTCATCGACTCGTACCACCGCTTGGAGAAGCTCAAGCTCTACTCGGCGGTCGACTTCGACGGCCACCTGCCTATGGTGCCGTCGCCGGGCCGCGAGTGACCCAGACCGCCGCCGCGCCGCCCGCGGTGCATGCCGGGCGGCGCGCGATCGGCGTGGGGCTCGCGGTGCTCTCTGGCGTCGCGCTGGCCGTGCAGTCGAGGATCAACGGCGAGCTCGCCGTACGCCTCGACGACGCGATCGGCGCCGCGCTGATCTCCTTCGGCTCCGGCCTGCTGCTGTTGGCGGTGTGCGTGCCGCTGCTGCCGGCGGGCCGGGCCGGCCTTCGCCGCCTGCGTGACGGCCTGCGGGAGCGCAGGATCCGCCCGTGGCAGTGCGTGGGCGGCATGTGCGGCGGCTTCCTCGTCGCCACCCAGGGCCTGACGGTGCCGACGGTGGGCGTGGCGGTCTTCATCGTGGCGCTGGTCGCCGGCCAGTCCTCGAGCAGCCTGATGGTGGACCACGCGGGCGCGGGACCCGCCGGCCCGCAGCCGGTGACCGCGCCACGGCTCGCCGGCGCGGCGCTGACCGTGGTCGCGGTGCTGATCTCGGTGGCCGACCGCATCGGTCATCCGAGCGCCCTCGCGCTGGCCGTGCTGCCCCTGCTCGCCGGCGTCGGCATCGCCTGGCAGCAGGCGGTCAACGGACGGGTCCGGGTGGTCTCGGGCAGCGCCCTGGTCGCGGGCCTGATCAACTTCGTCATGGGTACGGCCGTGCTGGCCCTGGCCTTCGCCGTGTCGGCGCTGCTCCGCGGCGTCCCGGCGCACCTGCCGCCCGGCCCCTGGTGGCTCTACGTGGGCGGCACGCTCGGCATCGTGTTCATCGCGGTGGGCTCCGCGGTGGTGCGGCACACCGGCGTGCTGCTGCTGGGCCTCGGCATGATCGCGGGCCAGGTCACCGGCGCGCTACTCATCGACGGCGTCGTTCCCGGGCCCGCGGGCCGGCCGGGGATCAACACGGTGCTCGGCGCCGTTCTGACGCTCGTCGCGGTCGCGGTGGCCGTCGTCCCGGCCCGCCGGTCACGCGGTTCCGGCTGACCTCGCACCCGCCGGCGTTCAGATGTCGGTAAGCGTCGTGTCGGGGTCGTAGAGGCTCGGCGCCGGCCGCGGCCTGCGGCGCCGGAACGCGATCGCGGCGATCACCCCGGCGAGCAGCCCGAGCAGATGCCCCTGCCAGGACACCGGCTGGTCGGTGGGAAGGATGTTGTAGAGCTGGTACCAGTAGAGCAACCCGATGAAGGCGGCCACGCCCAGGTTCCACCAGCTGCGCTCGACGAAGCCGCGGGCGAAGAGCAGCCCGAGGTAGCCGAAGACGACGCCGCTGGCGCCGACGACGACGCTGCTCGGGTCGCCGACGAGCCAGACGCCGAAGCCGCTCACCAGCACGATGACCAGGGTCGACCAGAGGAAGCGCCGGGTGCCGCCGGCCAGCGCGAACGTGCCGACCAGGATGAGCGGCACGCTGTTGCCGTAGAGGTGGTCCCATCCGGCGTGCAGGAACGGGCTGAAGATGATGCCGTCCAGGCCGTCGAGGCGGCGCGGGATGATGCCGCCGGCCAGGTCGAGGGAGCCCGCGCCGAGACCGCGGTCGATCGCCTCGATGAGGAACAGCACGGGGATGACCGCACACATCGCCACGAAGGCGCGCCCGATCGCGGCGAAGAACGCCTCCGTGCCGACCTTCGCCGCAGCGTCATCCTGTGCTTGCGCGTACCCCATCCCCCGATGGTTACCGATGGCCGCCAGTGTCGCCAACAAGGCGTGACGAATCCGGCACGGTCAGCTCAGTTTGCGGGTGGCCGCGCGAATGTCGGCGCGGAACGCCGAGACCTGGGTGTAGACGCCGGGATAGCCCTTGCGCGCGCAGCCGAGTCCCCAGCTGACGATGCCGACCTGGATCCACTTGTCGCCGGCCTTACGCACCATCGGCCCCCCGGAGTCGCCCTGGCAGGTGTCGGTCCCCTGCTTCCCGGCACAGATCGACTCTTCCTTCACCAGCTCGACGCCGACCTTGTCGTACGCCTTGGCGCACTCCCCGTCGCCCACCACCGGCACCGACGCGAAGCGCAGCTTCTTCTCCTGGCGCAGGGCGGACTCGCGGGTCTGACCCCAGCCCAACACGGTCATCGGGCCCTTCTCGTCGGAGCCTCCGTGCGCGAGCTCCAGGACGGGCAGGTCGATGGCCCGGTCCAGCTCGATGAGCGCCCAGTCGTCGCCGTACGTTTCCCCGCGGAACCCGTCGGCGCGAATCACCGACACCGACCGGGCCTCGATCGCGTCGTCGGACTTGAGGTTGGTCACGCCGGCCACGACGCCGATGCTGTCGTCCTTGCCGGTCCCGTCGACGCAGTGGCCCGCGGTGAGCACGACGCGCGGCGCCGTCAGGGCACCGCCGCAGCCCATGGAAAGCCGGACCATCCAGGGGAACCGCCCCGCGGGGGCCAGGTCGCCGCCCACGACCTCACGCAGCGGCGGCGTAGCGCCGGTCCCGGGTGAGGCGTCTCCCGCCTGGGCGGCTATCTGGCTCGCGGTGAGCAGCGAGGCGAGCACGCCAAGGACGACCAACGAAGCGGCTTTCCGGACCATACGGATATTTGATCACTGCCGGAGACGCACAAAAGGGGTACGCGCCGAAGCGCGCACCCCTTTTGCGTGAGGTCTTAGTACCAGCCGACGTTCTGCGAGTGCGACCAGGCACCGCACGGCGTGTTGTAGCGGCCCTTGATGTAGCCCAGGCCCCACCTGATCTGGGTCGCCGGGTTGGTCTCCCAGTCGTCGCCCGCCGAGGCCATCTTGCTGCCGGGCAGGGACTGCGGGATGCCATAGGCGCCGGAGCTGGGGTTCTGGGCGCGGTGATTCCAGCCGCTTTCCTTCTCCCACAGCTTTTCCAGACACGGGAACTGGTCGATCTCGAAGCCCTTGTCCAGCATCACCGCGCAGCCGGTGGCCCGATTGCCCTTGAACTCCTCGCAGGAGGCGGGGATCTCGCCGTCGAAGGGCACCGTCGTGCCGGAATTGCCGCTGGATTTCTTGCTCTCCGCGGCCTTCTTCTCGGCGGCCTTCTCGATCGCCTTCTTCTCGAGCTTGCGCGCCTTGGCGGCGGCCGCCTTGGCCTCGATCGCGGCCTTAGAGGCGGCTTCGCCCTCCGCCCGGCGCTGGTAGGCGCGGACGGCGGCGTGTTCGTTGTGCCGCTCCTTGAGGAGTGCCATCTCGTCGTTGTTCGCCTGGACAACGAGCTGAGCCTGGGCGCTCTGCGCCTGGACTTCCCGGTCCTGTCCGATATAGACCCCGCCGATGACGCCTGCGACGAGCAGGCCTACAGAGGCCGCACGGATGCCGACCCGGCTCCAGAGCCGATTCACGAAGATTCCCTTCGTAGGGGGCAATGACGCGGGGCGGATCCGCCGGCTTCCCCACCGGCGACGCTGCGCACCGCAAGCATCAACGGCCCCGGAAGGCCGCTTGGACCAGCTATTGCTCACCGGCCCGGGTGACCACATATCGATCTCTCGTCATGCGGACACGCAAAGAATGCTCGTCAGCCACCATGGCGCACCGTGAAGGCGATGTGAAATGACGACGCCCACCTGTGAAATGAATCACAGGACGTTTAGTATTCATTCCGGGCAAAACCGCGCGTTTCAATTCACTCAGAAGATAGGACGTTCGTCACACTTTGTAATCAGCCCTAAACAAGGCGTGAGGCGGAAATCCGAATGGACTTCCGCCTCACGATAACTCTGCGTCAGAGGGGAATCTCCTCCAGCAGATCGGTGACGACCTCTGCGATCGGTGACCGCTCCGACCTCGTCAGAGTGACATGCGCGAAGATCGGATGACCCTTGAGCGCCTCGATCACGGCGGTCACACCGTCGTGGCGGCCCACTCGGAGGTTGTCGCGCTGGGCGACGTCGTGCGTCAGGACCACGCGCGAACCCTGTCCGATCCGGGAGAGCACGGTCAGCAGCACGTTGCGTTCCAACGACTGAGCCTCGTCGACGATGACGAAGGCGTCGTGCAGGCTGCGGCCGCGGATGTGGGTCAGCGGCAGGACCTCGAGCATCCCGCGCGCCATGACCTCCTCCATGACGTTCGCGTGGACCACGGCACCCAGGGTGTCGAACACGGCCTGCGCCCAGGGCGACATCTTCTCGGACTCACTGCCCGGCAGATAGCCCAACTCCTGCCCGCCGACCGCGTACAGCGGGCGGAAGACGACCACCTTCTTGTGGCGGCTGCGCTCCATCGTCGCCTCGAGGCCGGCGCAGAGCGCCAGCGCCGACTTGCCGGTGCCGGCCCGTCCACCCAGGGAGACGATGCCGATCGACTCGTCGAGGAGCAGATCGAGCGCCACCCGCTGCTCCGCCGACCGACCCCGCAGGCCGAAAGCCTCCCGGTCGCCCCGGACCAGCTTCACGGTCTTGTCCGGGGTGACCCGGCCGAGCGCCGACCCCCGCGACGAGTGGATCACCAGACCGGTGTGGCAGGGCAGATGCGCCATCTCCTCCGACTCGAGCTCGTCCCCGGCGTACAGGCGGTTGACGTCCTCCTCGTCGAGGGTGAGGTCGGCCATGCCGGTCCACGTCGGGTCGCTGGCCTGGCCGTGCAGGTACTCGTCGGCCATGATGCCCACCGAGGCCGCCTTGACGCGCAGCGGCATGTCCTTGCTGACCAGCGTGACTTCCCGGCCCTCCGCGGACAGCCCCAGCGCCACGGACAGGATCCGGGTGTCGTTGGAGTCGTTGCGGAAGCCGTGGGGCAGGTCGCTCTGATCGGCGTGGTTGAGCTCCACGCGCACCGTGCCGCCCTCGTCGTTGCAGAGAACCGGATGGTCCAGCCGGCCGTGCTTGATCCGCAGCTCGTCGAGCATGCGCAGCGCCTGGCGGGCGAACCAGCCGAGCTCGGGATGGTGCCGCTTGCCCTCCAGCTCGGTGATGACCACGAGCGGGATGACCACCTCGTGGTCGGTGAACCGGCGGAAGGCCGCCGGATCGGACAGCAGGACCGAGGTGTCCAGCACGAAGACCCGGCCGGCGGGGGCGGGCTCCGCATTGGCGTGCCGATCCCGGGACGCCCGGCGTCCCGAGGAAGCGCGACTGCTGGAGACTTTGGCGGCCGGGTCGGTGTGGGCGACCCCGGCGTCAGTTCGGCGAGATGTCACAGGCCTGCTCCAGCGGGCGTGCAACCCGGTCCGCCCGCGGTCCGCCACGTCCGGCGCCCGTCACTAGCACGGGGTCGGGATGCTGGCCCCGTGGCGCATATCGTCGCAGGTCCGGGCCGGCCGGCTGGCTCAGGAAAACCCTGTGCCATGACTAAACGCTAGCGGCCAAGAGCCACCTGCGGTAGTACCCGCGACATACGCCAATTCGGGGCCGTTCCGCCGGAGTGCGATGAGCCGAACGGCGGGTACGCTGGACTGCGTGCCCGAGTCCCCCCTGAGCAACGCGCGCCCCTCGCATCCCCTGAGCGTCGCCGAGGCCTTGCGGGTCACCGCTGCGCGCGCCCGGGAGACCACGTTCTTCTTCGACTTCGACGGGGTGCTCTCGCCCGTCACCGACGACCCCGACGCCTCGCAGCCGGTCCCCTCCGTGCTCGGCGTCCTCGAGCAGCTCGCCGCCCGGGTGGCCCGGGTCGCGATCGTGTCGGCCCGGCCGGTCAACTTCCTGCGCTCCCGGTTCTCCACGCTCGAGCACGTGGACCTCTACGGGCTCTACGGCCTCGAGGTGTGGCACGACGGCGACGTCGTCACCGAGCCGGCCGCGCTGCCCTGGGTCCCCGCCATGGCCGACCTGGCCGAGCGCGCCAAGGCCGAGCTGCCCGACGCGATCCTGGTGGAATACAAGCGACTCTCGGTCGCCCTGCACTATCGCACCGCCCCCCAGCTCGCCTCGCAGGTGGAGCGGTGGGGCCACGAGCAGGCCGAGCGGCTGGGCCTGCGCATCCAGGGCGGTCGCATGGTGGTGGAGCTCAAGCCCCCGGTCGACCAGGACAAGGGCATGGTGATCAGCGAGGGCGTGCTCAACGCCGGCTGCGCCTGGTATTTCGGCGACGACATGTCGGACATCAAGGCGTTCGACGCGCTGCGCGCCCGCGAGGCGGTCGACCCGCGGTTCTTCGGCATGTGCGTGGCGGTCGCCAACCCGGAGACCGGCGCCGAGGTCTCCAGCGCCGCCGACCTCACGCTCGAGTCACCGGAGGCGGTCGCCGGCTTCCTCGCCGAGGCCCTCCCCGCCTTCGCGCCCTGACCCTGCCGCGCCCTGACCCTGCCGCTGACCCTGCCCTCAGGTTTTGCGACGGCAGCGCCCTGAACCCTCAGGCTCCGTAGCGGCGCTGGCGGGTCGCATAGGAGCGCAACGCCCGCAGGAAGTCGGTTCGGCGGAAGTCGGGCCAGTTGGCGTCGTGGAAGTAGAACTCCGAGTGCGCCGACTGCCACAGCAGGAACCCCGACAGCCGCTGCTCGCCGCTGGTGCGGATGACCAGGTCGGGGTCGGGTTGCCCGCGGGTGTAAAGGTGCTCGGCGATGTGCTCGACGTCGAGGATCTCGGCGAGCTCCTCGAGGGTGCGCCCGGCCGCGGCGTGCTCGTGCAGCAGTGAGCGCACCGCGTCGGTGATCTCCCGGCGGCCGCCGTAGCCCACTGCGAGGTTCACCTCGACGCCCTCGGAACGTTCGCGGGTCTTCTCCTGCGCCGCTTTGAGGGTGGTCGCCGTCGGCGCGGGCAGCAGGTCGAGCGCGCCGACGATGCGCAGCCGCCACGGGTTGCCGTCCTCGGCCAGCTCGGTCGCGAGGTCCTCGATGATCTTGACGAGCGGGTCCAGCTCGGCGGCCGGACGCTGGAGGTTGTCCGTGGCCAGCAGGTAGAGCGTCACGTGCTTGATGCCGGCCTGGTCGCACCAGGTGAGCAGCTCCTTGACCCGGGTCGCGCCGACGCGGTGGCCGTCGTTGGGGTCGACGAAGCCCATCTCCCGGGCCCAGCGCCGGTTGCCGTCGCACATGACCCCGACATGCCGCGGCACCGGCTTGCCGGCAAGCTTGCCGGCGAGTCGCCGTTCGTACAGGGAGTAGACCAGGGAGCGCAGACTCATCGCGTCCAGCCTATCGAGCCGGGAGCACCACTCAAGAGGGCAAGGCGACGATTCGGGCCAACTCCGCCGCGATGCGTCCGATCGTGCGAAGGTCGAAAACCCCGTCAGCGAGCCCGAGGTCCACCATCCGGTGGAAAACCGCACCATCTCGCCGGGCCGCCCGCACGGCCGCGTCGACGACCCGCGGCTGCCGGGTGAGCAGCGCGGCGAGCCCGGAGTGGCGCAGGTGGCGTCCGAGCCGCACCCGTAACGCCCGGGTGTAGCGCGCCGCGGCCCGCTCGGCGCCGCCCGCCGCCGCCGTGCCGGCCAGGGCGCCGGACAGCACGGCGTAGAAGATTCCCTCGCCGGTGAACGGGTTGATCAACGACAGCGCGTCGCCGGCGAGCAGCACCGGGCCGCGGGCCGGCGGCGGCCGATGGGTGGACAACGGCAGGTGGTGGCCGCGCACGCCGGTGGGTTCGGTGCCGGGCAGGAGAGCGGTCAGGCGGTCCAGCAGGTACGCCCTGGTCAGCGGCGTCCCGCGCAGAACCTCGCCGTACCCGACGTTGGCGGTGCCGTCGCCGAGCGGAAACGACCACGCGTACGCGGGCCAGCGGGCGCTCGTCGTCCGGATCAGCTGCTCCTCGCCGCGTGCGGGGGCGTACCCCCGGATGGCGACGGCGAGATGCCCGCCGGGGTTGGGCGGGTGGCCGAGCGCGCGCCGCACCACGGAGCTCGCGCCGTCCGCACCGATGACCACGCCCGCCTCGATCCGATCGTCGAGGATGACGCCGGACGGGCCGTAGCGGATCGCGCGGACCGTGTGGCGGCGCAGTTCGGCCCCGGCGCCGACGGCCGCCGCGACCAGGCGCGCGTCGAAGACCCGGCGTCGCACGGTGTGGGCGGGGCGCGGGAGGGGGCGGGCCACCTCGATGCCGCCCGGCGACACGAGGCGCAGGTCGGCGACGGGCGGGCAGCCCTCGGTCGCGCCGGTCACGCCGAGGCTCGCGAGCACGTCCAGGGCCTCCGCGGCGATGCCGTCGCCGCAGGGTTTGTCGCGGGGAAACTCCGCCCGGTCGAGCAGCAGGACCGAGGCGCCGGCCCGGCGGGCGGCGAGGGCCGCGGCGGAACCGGCCGGCCCGGCCCCCACGACCGCGACGTCATACCTCACGCGGGCGCCACCGTCGGAGCGGGCGTCCGCGCGACCCGCCACAGGGAGTAGAGCACCAACATGGCGGCCGCTATCAGGGGGACGCCGTCACGGATCAGGCCGTCGAGCCCGAGGAGCAGGCGGCACAGCGGCAGGTCGACGGCGAGCACGCCGAGCGTGACCCACACCAGCAACCGCGGCGCCCAGGGCTTGCCGCGCAGCAGGAAGAAGGTGCTGAGAAGCACCGCGTAGCTCGTGCCGATCCCGGCCACGAACCAGAAGCCGACGGCGAGGAGCCATTCCGGCCGGCTGCCCAGTTCGCCCACGGAGATCAGCGCCGGCACCAGCATCAGCGGGCTGTAGGTGAACGCCGCGATCCGGGCGGTGAGGGCCCACGCGGCCACCGGCGGGCGCTTCGGCACCGCCTCGCGCCACTCGAGCCCCGCCCGGGTGACGGTCAGCTTGTTCGGATGCCGCGTCAGGTGGTCGCCCACGACGGGGTGCCGGTAGAGCAGCACCACCACGGTGACGCAAAGCGCGGTGAGCATCGCGAATCCGAGCACGCCGGCGAGCGGCGGTGCGCCGGTCCGGGGGACGACGAGCCGCCCGACGGCGAACACGGTGGTGACGGCCAGGATCAGACCCAGCGGCCGGGCCGCGGCGCGGCCACGGCCCACGTGCCAGATCAGGACCAACCATCCGACGGTACGCAGCAGCGCCCAGCCTGTGCGGACGGCGAGCCCGAAACCGTGCTCAGGCGCGTACCAGAGATTGAGGAGCTCGACCCCGACGGTGGCCGCCGCCGTCGCGACCAGCAGCCCTCGCAGTGCGCGGATCACGCCCGGCCGGCTAGGGTCAGCCCTGCTGATCATGGCGACGCCGAGACGGAGTCCAGGTTTCGCCTCGCAAGTGGGACGGGCGGTCGAATACCGGTGTTGTATTCGGCCGTTCGGACCGCGCCGCGAGGCGGAAGCTGGGCCCGTCGCAGGCCGTCATGATCAGCAGGGCTGACCCTACAGTCGATGGTCACGAATGCGACGGTACCCAGGACGCGCCCGCCTCGAACGCGAGGCGGGCGCGGGTCGTCATGCGTTGAGGCGGGACTTGAGCGCGTCCAGCTCGGACCACAGCACGGCCGGCAGCTTGTCGCCGAACTTGGCGAACCACTCCTCGACCTGCGGAATCTCGGCCAGCCACTCGTCGCGGTCGACCGTCAGGACGGCCTCGATGTCGGCCTTGTCGATGTCCAGACCGGTGAGGTCCAGGGCGTCGGCGGTCGGCACCTGTCCGATCGGGGTGTCGATGGCCTCGGCCTTGCCGTCGAGGCGCTCGACGATCCACTTGAGCACCCGGGAGTTCTCCCCGAAGCCAGGCCACAGGAACCGGCCGTCGTCGCCGCGGCGGAACCAGTTGACGTAGAAGACCTTGGGCAGCTTGCTCGCGTCGCCCGACGCGGCCTTGCCCATCTCGATCCAGTGGTTGAAGTAGTCACCGGCGTGGTAGCCGATGAACGGCAGCATCGCCATCGGGTCGCGACGCACGACGCCGACCTGACCGACCGCCGCGGCGGTGGTCTCCGACGACAGGGTCGCGCCGAAGTACACGCCGTGCACCCAGTCGCGGGCCTCGGTCACCAGCGGCACGGTCGTCTTGCGGCGGCCGCCGAAGAGGATCGCGTCGATCGGTACGCCGCGCGGGTCGTCGTACTCGGGCGCGAGGATCGGGCACTGGGTGATGGGCGTGCAGAACCGGCTGTTCGGGTGGCTGGAAACAGCCTCCGACTCCGGCGTCCAGTCGTTGCCCTTCCAGTCGATGAGGTGCGCGGGCGGCTCGCCCATGCCCTCCCACCAGATGTCACCGTCGTCGGTGAGCGCGACGTTGGTGAAGACCGAGTTGCCCTGCGCGAGCGTACGCATGGCGTTGGGGTTGGTGTGCTGGTCGGTGCCGGGCGCGACGCCGAACAGGCCGTACTCGGGGTTGGTCGCCCAGAGGCGGCCGTCCTCGCCGAAGCGCATCCAGGCGATGTCGTCGCCGACCGTTTCGACCTTCCAGCCGGGCAGGGTCGGCTCGAGCATGGCCAGGTTGGTCTTGCCGCAGGCCGAGGGGAACGCGCCGGCGATGTAGCGGACCGTGCCCTCGGGCGAGGTCAGCTTCATGATCAGCATGTGCTCGGCGAGCCAGCCCTCGTCCCGGGCGGCCGCGGAGGCGATGCGCAGGGAGAAGCACTTCTTGCCGAGCAGCGAGTTGCCGCCGTACCCGGAACCGAAGGACCAGATCTCGCGCGTCTCCGGGAAGTGCGAGATGTACTTGGTCTCGTTGCACGGCCAGGCGACGTCCTCCTGTCCCGGCTCCAGCGGCGCGCCCAGGGAGTGCAGCGCGGGCACGAAGTCGGCGTCGGTGCCCATCGCCTCGAGCACCTTGGCGCCCATGCGGGTCATGATCTTCATGGAGGCGACGACGTACGCGCTGTCGGTCAGCTCGACACCGAACATCGGGTTCGGCGCGTCGAGCGGGCCCATGCAGAACGGGACGACGTACATGGTGCGTCCGCGCATACAGCCGCGGTACAGCTCCGTCATCGTCGACTTCATCTCGGCCGGCGCCATCCAGTTGTTGGTGGGCCCGGCGTCGGCGGGGTCGGCGGAGCAGATGTAGGTGCGTTCCTCGACCCGGGCGACGTCCCCGGGGTCGGTACGCGCCCAGAACGAGTTGGGGCGGATCTCGGGGTTGAGGCGAACGAGGGAACCGGCTTCCACCAACGAGTCGGTGAGGCGGGTCCATTCCTCGTCGGAGCCGTCGCACCACACCACCCGGTCGGGCGTGGTGAGAGCGGCTACCTCTTCCACCCAGCTCAGCAGGCGGGCGTGGGAGGTGGGGGGCACAGACATGTGAGTCCCTTCGGTCGGCACTGACCTGTGACGAAGCAGGCCGGCGGTCCGGCCCCATCACGGGAGTCACGTCAGCGTATGCCGAGTGAACGTTCAGTTCATCGGCGAATCTTGTGGACAACCGCACAATCCTCGGCGTTTGTGCGCGATGACGATTGATCCTTTGCCTGACAGCGCAGTTATGCGCAGAGAGCGTCACGTTGTGCACACACGGTTGGCGCACCCGGCCGATCGTGCCGCCATTTCGTGAAATGGACAAAACCCCCTAAGCTTGGCCAGACTCGGGCTTTCCTCTCACTCCCGGCTTCAGGAGGCAGGAATGTCGATTCCGGCCGGCGAGACCGACGCCGACACGGAGTTGCTCGCCGCCGTACGGGCCGGCGACACCGCCGCCTACGGCATCCTCTACCAGCGCCACCGCGCCGCGGCCCGAGCTCTCGCCCACGCGCTCGTCACCGATCCCGCCGACGCTGACGACCTGGTCGCCGAGACGTTCGCCAAGGTGTTCGCCGCGCTGCGCGCCGGACGCGGGCCGCTCGTCGCCTTCCGCGCCTACCTCAACACCACGCTGCGTCACGTCTGTTACCACCGCGCCCGCCGCGACCGCCGGCTCGAGTTCACCGACGACCTCACCCGCTACGACGAGGGCGAGCCCTTCCTCGACCCGGCACTCGACAAGCTCGAACGCACGTACGCCGCACAGGCCTTCCGCGCCCTCCCCGACCGCTGGCGCGACGTGCTCTGGCGCACCGAGGTGGAGGGGGCCAGCCCGGCGGAGGTCGCCCCGCAGCTCGGGCTCACGCCGAACGCCGTCGCCGTGCTCGCCCACCGCGCCCGGGAAGGGCTGCGCCGCCTCTATCTCCAGCAGCACGTCGCCGTCGCCGACCCGCCCGAGTGCCGGTGGGCCGGGGAACGGCTCGGCGGCCGGGTTCGGGGGCGGCTCGCGCCGCGCGAGTCCGCACGCCTGGACAGCCACCTGTCGTGGTGCACCGACTGCCGCGCCCAGCTCGCCGAGGTCGTCGAGATCAATCAGCGCCGTCACCGGCCGTACAGGCAGCGAAACCGTGCGAACCCGCCAGGTTAAGAGTCGCTCACGAAACGTATGGAGTCGCTCAGGGACGCAGCAACGCCCGACGGCCGCCGGTACGCTCGGCTCCGTGCCTGCTGCCGCTCTCCTGCCCGCTCTGCGGGCACGCTTCGGAGCACTCGTGCGCGAGTTGAGCAAGTTCGGCACCGTCGGTGCCACCGCCTTCACCGTCGACTTGTTGATCTTCAACGTTCTGTTGCAGTCGGGCGCCGAGACCCTGCTCGCCAAGACCGGCTCCACCGTCGTCGCCACCACCGTGGCCTTCGTCGGCAACCGGTTCTGGACGTGGCGGCACCGCGAGCACACCAACATGGCGAAGCAATACACCATGTTCTTCCTGCTCAACGGCGTAGGACTGGCGATCGGTCTGACCTGCCTGGCGCTCAGCCACTACGGCCTCGGCGCCATCTGGCCCGAGTTCCAGACTCCGCTCGCGGACAACATCTCCGGCCAGCTGGTCGGCACCGCCATGGGCACGCTCTTCCGCTTCTGGTCTTACCGCCGCTTCGTCTTCGGCGAGAGCGCGGTCCCGGATCCCACGCCGCGTGTCATCCCGGCGGACCCCGCCCCGCAGGCCGGCACGACAGTCCCCGACTCCGCCGAGCCGACGGAACCCCGAGCCATCCCCCGGATGTGACGCAGGACCTAGACGCATTCTCGGTCCGTTGTCCTCGTCCTTCCCCCCTTAAGGTTGTCAAATGTCCTCAGCCCGTCCGCTGACGCAACGTCTGCGCCACCTCGCCCCCGAGGCCATGGCGTTCGGCGTGATCGGTGCAGCGAACACCCTGCTCTACATGGCCATCACCTGGGCACTTCTGCCCATCGGCGCGGTCAAGGCAAGCGTGGTCGGCACCGTCGTCACCACCACCCTGGCGTACTTCGCCAACCGGTTCTGGACCTACCGGCACCACACCCGCACCGCCCTGCGCCGCGAATACACGCTGTTCTTCGGGTTCAACCTCGTCGGCATGGTGATCCAGTCAGGCGCGGTGGCCATCGGCAAGTACGGCTTCGGCCTCACCGAGGACAAGGACGCCATCCTGTTCATGGGCGTCACCACGATCGGCATCGGCGTCGCGACGCTCTTCCGCTTCTGGGCGTACCGGACGTTCGTCTTCCTGAAGCCGCCGGTCGACGGCCACGAGGCGGCGATCGCCGAGCTCGACGTCGCGGCGGGCCTCGCCGAACTCAGCGCCGAGGCCGAGGGCCGGCTGGACGAAGAGATCGCCTTGGAGATCGACGCCCAACGCCGCGCTGTCTAGCCACCGGCGGCTCAGGCGCAGGCG
The DNA here is from genome assembly GCF_040682215.1 of Actinoplanes sp. NPDC051346. NCBI lineage: Bacteria > Bacillati > Actinomycetota > Actinomycetes > Micromonosporales > Micromonosporaceae > Actinoplanes > Actinoplanes sp. NPDC051346. Next base: position 549,504 of record NZ_JBFBAJ010000003.1, read on the forward strand.
CAGGCTCCGGCCCAGGCTCCTCATCCTCTTCGTCGTCCGGTCGTAGCTCCCGGTCGATCTCGATCAGCTCGTACAGCGTCGTCTGCACCTGCCGCACCTTGGGCACCGACGCCATGACGGCGGACTGTTCGCCGATCGAATCGACGGTGAGCGTGCCGCAGCCCAGCATCCGCTCGAACAGCGACTGGTGCGTCACATGATCGTTGACCCGGTTGAGCGGCAGATCCCGTCGCTCCCGGGCGACGACGCCGTCCTGGAGCAGAATCCGCTCGTCGGTGAAGACATAGTGCGTCGTGCGCCAGACCAGCAGCGGCCACACACCCCGGGTCACACCGACGAAGAGAGCCACCGCGCCGACGACACAGACGCCGATGAGGCCACCGGTGTTCGGCGGAAGCATCACCCACACCAGGATCACGGCGGCCAGGGCGACCAGCAGAACCACGATCGGCGCCACGGCCGCCTTCGCGTGTGGGTGCAGATGGAGGACGACCTCCTCCTCGTCGGTCAGCACCTCGTCCGGAAAAGCCACGGGCTCAGCGTACGTGCAGAACGTCACCCGCCGAGACCCGATGCTCGACACCGTCAGCCGTACGGATCACGAGCTGCCCGTCACCGTCCACCGTGGCCGCGACCCCGACGAGCGCACCGCCGTCCGGCAGCAGCACCCGCACGTCACGCCCGATCGTCGCGCACTCCCGCCGGTACGCCCCCAGCAGCCCGCACAACTCGGCGTCGCCGCCGGCTTCGCGCCACCCGCCGTACCACTGGGCGAATCCGCGCAGCAGGGCCCGCAGCAGCGGATCGCGATCCGCGGAGCCGGAACCAGCGAGCCGCAGCGACGTGGCGGGCAAACCGGTGGTGGGCGGCAGCTCGTCGACCCGGGTGCTGACATTCAGCCCCACCCCCAACACCACGGCGTCGCCGGCGACCTCGGCGAGAATCCCGGCGGCCTTGCCCACTTCCCCCTCCGGCGCGGTGACCAGCAGGTCGTTGGGCCACTTCAGCGAGGCGTCCACCTCGGCCACGCGCTGCACGGCCTCCGCCAGCGCCACCCCCGCCAGCAACGGCAGCCATCCCCACAACCGTTGGGGAACGACCTGCCATCCGCGCTCGGCGTCGGCGACGCCGGGACGCAGCAACACGCTGAGCGTGAGGCCCGCCCGGGGCGGAGACACCCACTCGCGGCTGCGCCGCCCACGCCCGGCGACCTGCCGCTCGGCGACGACGACCAGGCCCTCGCCGGCGCCCTCCCGGGCGGCCCGCGCGACATCGGCGTTCGTGGACCCGGTCTCGGCGACCACGTCCACCTGTCGCCACATCGCGCCCGGGACGATCAGGGCACGCTGCAGAGAGCGCGCGGCCAGCGGTGGGCGGTCGAGATCCGTGTACGGCGAGGAAGCCACCGGCCCACCCTATGCGTTGCGCCGGGCGCTCAGCTGGGTTCCGCGGCGTGCTTGCTCACATAGACGGTGCTGCGCGCCTCGGACTGACCGGCGCCGGGTCGAGGACGCGGTCGAGGACGTGGGCGAGCGGGCTGCTGGAAAGCCCGGTCGCCGTCACCGGCGTCGAGTGCGACGGCCGGCAGGCTCTGGGTCGGATCGCCACCGCCCCCACGCCGCCGCCGAACCTTGATCGACGATCGGTGGAAGCGGCCGGACTCGTCCTCGTCCGCGGTGGTACGGGCCCAGGTCAGCTCGGGGAGCGCGGCATCGGGCAGGTCCGGGACCGTCCAGATGGGGCCCTCGGCGCTCGCCGGCCGCCCGGCGACACCGTCATCGTCTGTTGGTTCCGCTTCCGCTTCCCACTCGTGGTCCGGTCGGCCATAGTCGTCGATCGGGGACTCGGACGGTCCCGCCTCGAACCGACTCGCGTCGTCGCGGTCCCACGCGCGCGGAACGCCGATGCGGTCGTCGGGCCGGGCCGGCGGCCACTGCGGAACGACGGCGGTCGGTTCCGACTCGACCTCGGGCTCCGGATCGGTGTCGGGTGCCGGCGGGACCTCCGGGATGCGTTCCACCGGCACCGGCCAGCCGTAACCGGCGTCCGGGACGGGCGTCCAATAGTCGCCGGAGACGGGCTCGTCGCGGTACTGCGGACGGATCCACCCCTCGACCCGGTCACCGAAGCGGCGCCCGGCGGGACCGGACCACGGCCGGCGTTCGCCCGGGCGGTCGTCGCCGGATCCCGGCGCCGCCTCGGCGAAGAAGCGGCGGGCGAACGGATCGTCCGGGGATGCCGCCTCGGCAAAGGGGCCGGCATCGCCGTCGAACGGGTCGATGTCGAAGCCGCCCCCGGCGAAGGGGTCGATGGCGGCCGGGAAGCTGCCGGATGCGTCGGTGTCGTGCACGGCTTCGAAGTCGCCGGACAGGTCGGGGTCCTCGAGGCCGGCTTCCTCCCGAGCGAGAGGGGAGTCCCGCTCGCGGCCCAGCGGGACATCGGCGACGGCTGGCGGCCACTCGTCGTCGGTGACGGGTTCGAGTTCGACGTCGTCGTTGGCGTAGCGGTCGTGGTCGAGGTCGAGGTCGAGGTCGTGCGCCCCGTCAAGGCCGGGGTCGATGTCGATGTCGGGTGCGCTCGCCGGGCCGAGGCTCACCAGGCGCACGTCCGTCGGTCCGGCGGCCGGGATGATCGGCGGGATCTCCGGCGCCTCTTCCGCCGGCCGGAAGTGCCGCAACCCGAGCCGCTCGGACACTGTTGCCGGACCGGTTTCGGCGCTCGAGCTGGTCCCCGTGCGCTCGTCGTTCGTCGCGGCCTCGCCCGGGCCCTCGAGAGGTGCGTCGACACTGCCCGGCACCACAGGCACGGCCGACGCAGCGGTCAGGTCGGACCGCATCGCATCCAGGACGGAATGCGCGGACACCGCCGCACCGTCCGTCGGGGCCGCGTCCGTGAGGTCGGCAGCCCGCGAGATCGGCCAGAAGCGTCGCGAGTCCCGCGGACCCGGAGCCGCCGCGGCATCGTGGCGTTGGGATCCGGAGTGGGACCGCCAGCCCGAGGAATCCTCATCGTCGATCGTGACGCCGCGCCTCGGAGCTACCGTCTCATGCCCGCGCATCGCCGGCTTCTCCCCGGCGGGGACGCGTTCGGCCGCGCTACCGGCGACCGCACCGGTATGGCGGCCCGCGACAGCGTCGCGCTCCGACAGGTCGCTGCGACGTCCGGTCGCCGACTCGGCATCGCCATGGCGCCGGCCGGTGCCCGCCATGCTCTCCGACACGTCGTCCCGGCTCCCGGCATCGGACCGGGCATCGGACCGGGCATCGGACCGGGCGACGGACCGGGCAACGGTCGCCGCACGGCCACGACGCCGTCGCACGGCGCGAACTCGCCGGGCGCCGGACGGTTCTACGACGCGCTCCCCGCCCGAAGCGGGTGCGTGCTTGGCTTTGGTCCCCTTGCCGGAAGCAGCGGCGCTGCCACCGCCGCGGACGCCGTCGTTCTCCCGGCCGCCGCCGAAGAGCGCCTTGCGGAACACGATGAGCGTCGCGATGCCACCGACGATCAACGCCACGCCGACGGGGGTCATCCATGTCGTCACGCGGGTTGTAACGAATGGTGCATTAAGAACGAAACGACCCCGGCTCGACGCCGCCCGGACCCACCGCTTCGACGCGCTGGATACGATCTCCCACGGCACGGGCGCAGACCGCGCACCGGCCACGCGCAGGCAGGCACGCAACGACGTCACGGCAGGCTCCGACCGCGCTCACGCGCGCGGAAGACGCGGAAGACCGCGCCGGGCGCCGCTACGCGTCGCGGGCAGCCGGCGCACGAGGGAGCGAGCGCGACGAACCGCGACCGCGGAGAATGCGCCCCCGAACGGCGAGCAACCGTGCGGGTGCGGGCGAGTGGAGGCACGGGACAGTGACGACCCAGCAGGACGTGGAGCAGTCCGACATCCACACCACGGCCGGCAAGCTCGCCGACCTGGCGCGGCGGACCGACGAGGCGGTGCACGCCGGTTCGGCGCGAGCCGTCGAGAAGCAGCACGCCCGCGGCAAGAAGACCGCCCGTGAGCGCATCGAGCTGCTGCTCGACGAGGGCTCTTTCGTGGAGCTGGACGAGCTGGCCCGGCACCGGTCGACGGCCTTCGGCCTGGAGAAGAACCGCCCCTACGGCGACGGCGTCGTCACCGGCCACGGCACCATCGACGGCCGGCAGGTCTGCGTCTTCTCCCAGGACTTCACCATCTTCGGCGGCTCCCTCGGCGAGGTCTTCGGCGAGAAGATCGTCAAGGTGCTCGACCTCGCCATGAAGATCGGCTGCCCGATCATCGGCATCAACGACTCCGGCGGCGCCCGCATCCAGGAGGGCGTGGTCGCGCTCGGCCTCTACGCCGACATCTTCTTCCGCAACGTACGGGCCAGCGGCGTCATCCCGCAGATCTCCCTGATCATGGGCCCGTGCGCGGGCGGCGCGGTGTACTCCCCCGCGATCACCGACTTCACCATCATGGTCGACCAGACATCGCACATGTTCATCACCGGCCCCGACGTGATCAAGACCGTCACCGGTGAAGAGGTCGGCATGGAGGAGCTCGGCGGGGCGCGTACCCACAACAGCCGCAGCGGCAACGCCCACTACCTGGCCAGCGACGAGGACGACGCGATCGACTACGTGCGCGCCCTGCTGTCCTACCTGCCCAGCAACAACCTGGACGAGCCGCACGTCTTCGAGCTGCCCGCCGACCTCAGCCCCGGCGAGACCGACCTCGCGCTGGACACGCTGATCCCCGACTCGGCGAACCAGCCCTACGACATCAAGAAGGTCGTGGAGGCCGTCGTCGAGGACTTCCTCGAGGTGCAGCCGCTCTACGCGCAGAACATCGTGGTCGGCTTCGGCCGGGTCGAGGGACGCCCGGTCGGCGTGGTCGCCAACCAGCCCATGCACTTCGCCGGCACGCTGGACATCGCGGCCTCCGAGAAGGCCGCCCGCTTCGTGCGCACCTGCGACGCCTTCAACATCCCGGTGGTCACGTTCGTCGACGTCCCCGGCTTCCTGCCGGGCACCGGCCAGGAATGGGACGGCATCATCCGGCGCGGAGCCAAGCTCATCTACGCGTACGCCGAAGCGACCGTCCCCAAGGTCACAATCATCACCCGCAAGGCGTACGGCGGCGCGTACGACGTCATGGGCTCGAAGCACCTCGGCGCGGACCTCAACTTCGCCTGGCCCACGGCCCAGATCGCGGTCATGGGCGCCCAGGGCGCGGTCAACATCCTCTACCGCGGCGAACTGGCCGCCGCCGAGGACCCGGCCGCCCGGCGCGCCGAGCTGATCGAGGAGTACGAGGACACGCTCGCCAACCCGTACATCGCAGCCGAACGCGGTTACGTCGACGCGGTCATCGCACCGTCGCAGACGCGCATCCAGGTGACCCGCGCCCTGCGTACGCTGCGCACCAAGCGCGAGACGCTCCCGCCGAAGAAGCACGGCAACATCCCGCTCTAGAAGGCACGTCCCGCGAGGGCCCGCTCTAGGGGCACGTCCCGCGAGGCCTGCTCTAGGGGCACGTCCCGCGAGACGCCTCCTAGTGGCGCAGGAGTAGGGCGCCGCCGTAGACGAGGGCGCCGAGAGACAGCAGCCAGAACACGAACAGCCAGACCACGTCGCCGATGAGGGTGTGCTTCTCCAGCAGACCCGCATCGGTCGACGGGTCGGTGTGCATCGCCCAGAAAAGCTCCGGCACCTGCCGGGCGCCGCCCATGAGCAGGAACCAGACCCACACGTACGCGAAAGCGAGCTGAACCGTCTCCGTCGAGCGCATCGCGACCACCCAGAGGATCGCGCCGACGCTCAAGATGACGAAAACGCCGAACAGATTACGCACCATGATCAGTACGCCGGCCAGGAAAGCCAGGCTGAGCAGCAGCACCGACCGCGGATCAAAGTCGTGGACAAGCAGCTGCACGCCGGCGAAGCCGAAAATGGAAGGCCCGAGATAGCCGGCCACCAGAGACACGAACTTCGAGACCCAGTTCTCCTCGCCCGGCAGCATCTCACCGGCGCCGCCGTGAAAGATCTTGACGTGCTTGACGGCGGAACCGAACAGCCACCCGAACACGGCATGGCCGCCCTCGTGGGCAACGGTGATCGCATTGGTCGTGTAGCGCCACAGCGGCACGGCACCCACGAACGCCACCAGCGCGGTACTCCACGCCATGCCCGGCCCAGCAGCCATACGCCGAAGCTAACGGCCGACGCGCCCGACCCGCATCGTTATCACGTACTCAATGCGCCACGGTCGGACTACCCGACGTTGCGGTTAGGGGGTGGTGCCGAGCCCGGCTCAAGGGGTGGTGCCGAGCCCGGCTCAAGGGGGTGGTGCCGAGCCCGGCTCAGGGGGTGGTGCCGAGCTCGGGAAGCCACTGTCCCGCGAGCATGAAACCGCCGATGACCAGCGCCGCCACGTCGACGGCGAGGAAGACGCCGACCCAGAAGAGCGCCGGGATGTGGGTCAGGCCGGCGAGCTGATCGGCGTCCGAGTCCCTCATCCGGCCCCGGCCGCGGAGGCTCTGCAGCTCGAACACCGGACGCACCCCGCCGATCAGCAGGAACCACACCCCCACGTACGCGAAAGCCGCTTGCACCTGCGCGGACGCGTACCAGGAAACGGCGAAGACGATCGCACCCGTGACCACCACGGAGACCGCGCCGAAGACGTTCCTGATGTTGATCAGCATGAGCAGCAGCAACACGACCGCGAGCCAGAGCAGCAGAGTGATCCGGTTCCCACCGAGCAACCAGGCTCCGCCCAGCCCGATGAGCGACGGCGCGATATACCCGGCTAGCAGTGTGAAGATCATGCCGGGCCCGGTCGGCCGCCCGGCGGACAGCGTCAGGCCGGACGTGTCGAACTCCAGGCGGATCCCCCGAAGCTTCCGCCCGGTCAGCAGCGCAACAAGCGCATGCCCACCCTCATGCGCGATGGTGACGGCATTGCGGGCGACCCGCCACAGCGGGCGGAAAGCGACCACAAGGAGCGCTATCACCGCCGTCACCAGAACAAGCGTTCCGGGCGGGTCGGGCTGGGCGCTGAACAGCGTCTCCCAGAGATCTGTCACCGAGTCGATCGACACAGCCCGGGAGCGTAGCGGATCACCGCAGCCTCCCGCCCAGCCCAGCCGCGCCGTATCACGTTCTGGCGGCCCCCGGCGCTCCTAGGGCGTCTCCTGCGCGGCAGCTTCTGTCGCGGCGGCAGGCAGCTTTGGTGGGGGCCAGTCGGCAGTTCCAGCCGAGGGCCGGCAGCAGATTTGATCGTGGCCTGTCAACGGCTCCAGCCGAGGGCGCCGGCCACTGGGGCGTGGCCTGCTGGCGGCTCCAGCCATGGCCCAGCGGCCGCTCCAGCCATGGCCCGGCGGCGCTCCAACCGCGGCCCGGCGGCGCTCCAACCGCGGCCCAGCCGCGCTCCAACCGCGGCTTGTTGGCGCTCCAACCGCGGCTTGTTGGCGCTCCAACCGCGGCTTGTTGGCGCTCCAACCGCGGCTTGTTGGCGCTCCAGCCGCGGCTTGTTGGCGGCTCCCGCCGAACCGCTCAGCCGTGGCCTGTCGGGGGGCTCCAGTCGAAGCCCGCCGTGTGCTTGGTCGTGGCCTGCCGCGGACGATCGTCATGGCGGTCAGGCCGGCGGCTCAGGCGCGGCGGCGTAGGGCTGATGATGGCTGCGGTGCCGTGCGGCGGTGCAGTTGCCAGGCGCCCGCGGCGGCGCACGCTACGAGCATCGCTCCGGCGGCGGCCAGGAGCACGGTCGTCACACCCGCGGCCGCCACGAGGATGGCGATGTCGGCGAGTGCGACGAGCATCCACAGTGCGAGTGCGGGCTTGCTGCCGTGTCGACGAAACATCGTGCACCTCCTGATTCGGTGGCCGATGAGTACCCATTCATCGATCACCTCATGCAAGAGAGATCACGGCAGCGGCTCGAACCCCTTGAAGATGACTTCCAGATCCTTCCAGGACGCATCCCAGTCGTCGGGGGAGACGTACCAGTTGATGCTGTAGGCCTTCTTGGGACCGGTCAGGAAGTTCCGCTTCAGGACCCGCTGCCGGAAATCGTTGGAGGTGGTGTAGTAAAACTCCCAGTCGACACCCTTCTGGAAGTAATTCACCGGATCCATCCTGATTCGGTCGTAATCGCGGTACGTGGTCCCCGCGCGAGCGGCCTCCTGCTGCTCCCAGTCGGCCTTGGGATCCGGCGCCGGACTGTCGGTCTGCGCGATGATCAGCAGCCGGTTCGGGAGCTGAATGCGGATCTCCTCCGGGTTCGAGTCATTTACCTCGGCCTTCGGAGGCAGCGGCACGCGGAAACCGGTCTTGGCGTCCCCATACATCCGCCAACCGCGCGGCAGGACCAAGGCCGCCGGCGAAGACGGCTGCGGACCGCTCGACGGCGTAGCCCCCGCGGACGGCGGCGCACCACCCGGCGCGGAAGACTGCGGCTTGCCCGCACTCTTCGCCGGCCCGGCTTGCTTCTGCCCGCCATCCCCGCCGTTCACGAAGGCAATCGGAACAATCACCGCCAAAAGCAACAGTACGGCGCCTAGAACACCAACCACGACCACCGTCTGCCGCCGCGTCAGCGTGACCCCGAAAACCGTCAGCCCCCGCCGACCGGCCGACGGCTCCCGCAAATTCATCGGCTGCCAGGCCGGCCGACTCGACAGCCCCGGCGCCCCGGAGACCGGCGCAACCGACTCACTCCGGGAGGGTGCGATGACCCTGGCATGCGACTCCGAGTCGGGCTTGCCGCTCTCGGACTTGCCGCTCTCGGACTTGCCGCTCTCGGACTTGCCGCTCTTCGACTGCCTGTCGTCGAGCTCGCCGTCCTCAGCTGTGCTGTCCTCGGGCGTGTCGCTTTCGGACCCGGTTTTCTCGAAGGCGCTGCTCTCTGCACCCTTCGGCGCGTTGCCGGGGATCGTCGCATCCGAAGCGGCGTTCGTGCCGGCTGCCACTTCGGCGTCGGAGGGCTCAGGTTCGGCCTCCGGGTCGGTTTCGACGTCGGTTTCGACGTCGGTTGGGGCGTTCTCGGTTCGCGACTGCGCTCCGCTGCCCTTGCGCAGCGGCTCGGCGGCCTCTTCCTGCGCCTTTTCAGCCTGGGCCCTACGTGCTTGAGCCTTACCTGCCTGGGCCGGAATGGACGCTGCCGCCGTCTTCGCATCTGCTGTGCCGCCGGAGGCGGATTCAGCCTCTACCGCTTCGCCGGGGGTGTCGCCCTCCGCCGCCTCTGCGGCGGTCTGTGCCGTGCCACGGGAAGTCTCTGCCGTGGCAGCGGGGCTCTCTGCCGTGGCAGCAGGGGTCTCTGCCGTGGCAGCAGGGGTCTCTGCCGTGGCAGCAGGGGTCTCTGCCGTGGCAGCAGGGGTCTCTGCCGTGCCGGGCGGGGCTTTTTCGGCGTCGCTGGGCTCTGCGTTCTCGGCGTCGCTCGGCTCTGCGTCCTCGGCTGCCTGGCCGACCGAGGGCCTGGCGGACTTCGGAACAGCCATCGCCGCCTGGCGGCCACGGCCCTTTTTCCGGACGGCCTTGGTCGTCGAGGCCGCTCCGGCCCGAGCTCCTACCGCGGGCTTGGCCGATGGGGGCTCCGGCTTGGCCTGGTCCGGTTGGGGCTCGGGATCGCCGCCCTCGGACTCGTCAGCGTCGTCTTGCAGCAGCGAGGCCTTGTCACTCACGGCGTCGTCTGCCTGTGCACCTTCGTCGGTAGTCGCCTCTTGAGACGCCACCTCGGCAGGCCCAGCTACGCCGTCAAGGGCTGCGGCGCTGCCGGTCGCTGAGCCATCGGCCGCTGCCGCGCCGTCGACCGCTGAGCCATCGACCGCTGCCGCGCCGTCGGCCGCTGGGCCGTTGGTCGCTGCCGCGCTGTCGGTCTGGGTGATCTTGTTGGCGGTCGTGCCCGTGTCGGTGGTCGCTGCCTTGGGGGCGGGCTTCGTGCGGCGAGGGCCGAACGGCTCGCGCGACGATTTCGCGTTCGTGGCGGTCCCGGACCCGGCCGACGGTGCGCTGCCGGCGGAAGACGGCGCTTCGGACGCGGCAGTCTCGGGAAGGGACGCCGCGAAGGACGCGGCGGTCTCGGGAACGGCCGTGGCCAGGCTGGCTGAAGCGACGCTGCTCGGAACATCTACAGAGTCGGCCCCCTCGGAGCCGGTGGCAGCCTCGGCGGAGGACGGCGTCTCCGGCCTGGGTGGGGTCGGTGATTCCTCGCCGCTTAGGGTTGAGTGTGGGGGCGGGGGTGTTGGGGCGGGCGTTGACTGTGCGGGCCGGCCCGGATGGCCGTGGCGGGCTGCGGCGACCTCTTCGGCGGTGAAGGACCCCAGGGCGGAGCCCGCGCCGCGCATCGTCGCGTCCAGGGCGGGGGTGGTTTCGGGTTCTGCTTCTTGTCCTGGGGGCGGCGGCTTTGCTGTGCCCGTACCTAAAAAGGTTGCGGGCTTGTCCACCCGGGTGGCGTCCAGAGCCGGGGTTTTGGGGTCGATGCGGGTCGGCGCGTCCGCGGGACGCGGCGCGCGGCCGACCGTGGCCTTGCCGGGAGTGAAGATCGTCGGGCGACCGGTGGGGGGCGGATCCGACGGGCCCGAGGTGGTCGGGGGCGTGGCACGACCGTGGGTGACCGGCGGCGTGGCGCGGCCCGGAGTGACCGGCGGCATCCCGGCCCGCCCCGAGGTGATCGGCGGAGTGGCCCGACCGGGGGTGACAGGCGGCGGGGTGCCCCGGTCCGGGGGGATCGAGGTGGAACCGGTGCGGCCGGACGCGGTCGGCGGCGTCGGCGGCCGGCCTGAGGTGACCGGCGGCCGCGGTCCGGGAACGACGGGCGCGCTGGCCGAGACCCCGGGAACGATCGGTGGGCGCTCGCGACCAGCGCCGGGTCGACGCATCGTCGAGCTCATCGGGAAGCCCAGCCGCGATCGGCGGCCGGTGGCGCGCAGCAGGAGGCGCTCGGCCTCGTCCGCGTCGATGCGGTGGGCGGGATCCTTGCGCAGCAGGCCGTTGAGGACCGGCTTGAGCGGACCGGCGTTGCGGGCCGGCGGTGGGTTCTCGGTCGCGAGAGCGGCCAGGGTGGCGATCGCGGAGGGCCGCGCGAAGGGAGACGCACCCTCGACCGCGGCGTAGAGCGTCGCGCCAAGCGACCACAGATCGGCACCCGGACCGGCTGTGCCGTCCCGAGCACGCTCCGGAGAAATGTACGCGGGTGAGCCCAGCACCAGGCCGGTCCGCGTCACGTTCGGGTCGCCGGGCACCGTGGCGAGGCCGAAGTCGGTGAGCACGACGCGGCCATCCTCGCCGATCAGCACGTTGCCGGGCTTGACGTCGCGGTGCACGACACCGGCCCGGTGCGCGGCCCGCAGCGCCCCGAGGACGCCGAGCCCGATCTCGCCGGCGCGGACCGCGTTGAAGGGCCCGTCGCTGGCCAGAATGTCCTGGAGGGAGCGTGAGGGCACGTACTCCATGACGATCCACGGATCGGCGTCCGTCCGCAGCACGTCGAAGACACGCACCACGTTGATGTTGTTGAGCCGCGCGATCGCCCGCGCCTCCCGCAACGAGCGCTCCCGCATCTCCTGACGCTCGTCAGGAGTGAGGCCGGGAGGCGGAACCAGCTCCTTGATGGCAACATCACGGTGCAGGACGACATCGTTCGCCCGCCAGACACGACCCATCCCGCCCTGACCGAGCGGCGCGACGAGCCGGTAGCGGTCAGCGACAACGAGCGGGGGGGAAGTAGACATCACGCAGAAAATACCCGGTCCTGTCGACCCGCAGCGAATCGATCAGCCGAGTGTGGGACGCGTGTCACCGCGCATCGCGGTAACAGAACGTACGCTTGATCAATGAATGAGGAACCGCTGGTCAGCGTGGTGCGTGGCGTGCCGACCACAGAAGAGCTGGCCGCCCTGGTAGGGGCCTTGATCGGATCATCCACGGGTACGGATCCCGCGAAGCCCCGAGCATCGACGAACGCCTGGACCCGCAGCGCCCACCCGGGAGCGGGCCGCGGCTCATGGCGAGAGTCCAGCCTCCCCCGCTGAGACCAGACCGAGACATAGACAGCGCTCGGTATCGTGGAAGTGTCCACAGCCGCGGCCCGGGGGTCGAAAGACAGCCCCGGCGCGGACTAGTGTCGCGGGAGATTTCGCACTCTCGGGGGAGGGCACAGGCACATGCACGAGTTGCCGGACAGCTCCATCACCAGCTTCGCCTCGATCGAAACCGACATCCAAGCGATGGAGGAGTTCGCCAAGACCCTCGCGAACGAGGTCCAGGCCGGATACGACCCCAACCTGCAACGGGTCACGGCCGCGATGATGACCGAGCTGCCCGCCGCCAGCCAGCTCTTCCCCGAGCTGCAGACCTTCCTCACGGCGCACAACGAGGTCCAGAACCAGACCTTCGCCAACACCTTCAACTTCCGCGACGGCACCCACGTCTTCGCCACCGCCGCGCAGTCCATCAGCGACGAGTACCGCAACGCTGACGCGTACGCCCACGCCAAGGTGACCGACGTCGAAAAGGCCTTCTCCGACGCCGCCCCGCAGCCGCTGGCCTCAGAGACGGAGACGAACTGATGCTCATAGCCGATGGAGGCGGCGGCTACGGCGGCACCGACTGGAACTCGAAGGACGTCCGGTACATGTGGGCGGCGGTCGCGGATCAGGAAACCGACAGTCACTTCGACGTGGTGTCGGGATGGCGGCAGACGGCCGAACTGACCCTGACCCATCTCGGTCAGGTCAGGATGTATCGCGACAACCTCGCATCGGTCTGGCCGCCCTCCAAGAGCGCGGCGTCGGCCGCTTATCTCGGACGGCTGGATAGCTTGATCGCTGATCTCCAAGCGACCCATGACGCTGCGTCCGCCAACTACACCGCCTTCTCGACGGTGACCTTGACTCTTAGCTTGGCCCGCAACAAGCTGCAGCCGCTGCTCGAGCAGTACGAGGCGAACGAGAAGGCGAACCTCGCCTGGCAGGCGAAGCGGGAGGCGGAGGCGGCCAATCCGACAGAGCCGCCAAAGTTCTCGGTTCCGCCGGTGTCTAGTGCACAGCAGGAACGACTGAATTCCCAGGCGCGAGCCATCATGTATGACTTGAGCAGCACGGTGATCAGCGGACAGGCGGCCCTGCAAAAGCCAAAGCCGTACAATCCTGCCGGCGCCGGCGAAGCCGTGAATGGCGATCAGGCCGGGAGAGCGGAAACCGACACCTTCGCAGTTCCTCCGATCATCCCGCCACCTGGCAGTGGTGGCAGCACCGGCGCAACACCACTGACGTCGATTGGAAACTCCTCAGCCAGCCATGCAGGTCCAACTCCGTCATCAGGAGCTGCGCCCTCGCACTCGAGTGCGGTGGTTGGCGGGACAGTCGGGAGTGGCCCCGTGCTGGGAAGCGCAGGGCCGGGCACGGTGACGCCTGGCGGACTGAATGTCACCCCATCGCCGCCTGTTTCGAGCTCCTCGCTTCAAACAACCACGCCGGGGCTGATCTCCAATTTTGCACCTCCGGTTGCGAACACTGGTTTGATAATTCCAGGCGGCCAGCTACCGCAAAAGCCCCTTGAGGGGCCGAGCGCCAGATCAAACCTTGGCAGCGGGCCTGGCGGTAGAGTTTCGCCGCCGTCCGGGGTCGTGGGAGCCAGTCCCGGCAGCGGAATCATTGGGCAAATGCCGTCAAGAGCCGTTGGTCCGCGCGAAGGAAACACGGTTTCCAGAGTGAATCCCGTTGGCGGGGTTATTGGCCAACCTGGAGGCCCCGCTGGACGAGGTGGCGTCGCAGCCGGTCGCGCGCCATCCGGTCCGGGCACGTTGAGCCTTGCTGGCCATCTAGGCCGAAATCCCACTGGCCGCGATAGCGCAATAAATGAGAATCACTGGGACCCAGATAACCCGTGGGCTACAAAGGAGGGGGTAGAGCCGGTGCTCTTACCACCGCCAGATCCAGGCCCCATCGACCCCGGACCCGCCATTGGTCATGCCAGATGATCCGAACTGCTTTTTCGACTTCATCTGTAATTCTCGCAACCCTCGGCTCAGCCCTCTTCGGCGTACCGGCGCTTGCGGACGAATTCCGCGATATGCAGTGGCATTTGCAATACCTACGCGTGGCTGAGGCTCACACAATAAGCACCGGACGAGGCGTTACAGTCGCAGTTGTCGACACTGGCGTCAGCGGGCATTCAGATCTGGCTGGCAGCATAGTATCGGGAACCGACTTCATCGACCCAGGCGGCAACGGCCGGAATGATCTGGACGGACACGGCACGGCCATGGCCGGCCTCATCGCCGCGCACGGGAAGGGCAGCAGGGGCGTTCTGGGAATCGCTCCGGGAGCTAAGGTCCTGCCGATACGGGTCCTTAAGGATAACCGAGAGGCCGAACTCGAACTCGGCCCAGCTATCGACTTCGCAGTAAAACATGGAGCTAAAGTGATAAACATTTCGGCTGGCGGTGGCACGTCGCCGAAAACCATCAAGGCCGTGAGAGCAGCCGCAGACGCGGATGTCGTTATAGTTGCCGCCGCAGGAAATCGACCTCGTGACGCGGGGGTGATCTCGCCGGCGATTTTCGAGAGCGTAGTAGCGGTTACAGCAACCGATCGTGGTGGGAAAATATCCGACGTCTCGGTTACTGGACCAGCAATTGACCTGGCGGCTCCCGGGGAGGACATCACGACGACCTCGAACGCCGATCAGTACACCATCAAACAGACCGGCACATCAGACGCCGCGGCTATTGTCTCCGGTGCTGCGGCGTTGCTGCGCAGCAAGTATCCGGACATGACCGCTAAAGAAGTAGTCCAGCGACTTGAGGACACCGCCACCGACAAAGGCGCTCCCGGCGTAGATGACGAGTACGGGCACGGCATCGTCAACATCGTGGCTGCCCTCAAAGCCGGCGACACCCCCACCCCCGGCCCGCAAAGCAGCTCAGCGCCCGGCACCCCCTCCACACCCACCCCAACACCCAAGGCAGCCCCGGAAACCAAGCCCGCCAGCAACAACACCCCCCTCATCGCCGGGGCTGTCATTGCCGTGCTCGTCGCCGGGCTTGGGGCTGTTTTGTGGGTTCGGCGGCGTTCGTCCGGTGGGGCGCGCTGACCCTCCCGTCACTGCTTGTAGCGTAGGGCTCTGTGCGTACTGACCATGGTCCCCGGCTCATTCTCGCCTCCGCCAGCCCTGCCCGCCTAGCTCTGCTCCGAGCCGCGGGATTCGACCCGTCGGTGCAGGTCAGCGGGGTCGACGAGTCCGTAGTCGAGGCCGCCGAGGCGCATGAGCTGTGCCTTGCTCTGGCGCGGATGAAGGCTCGGGCCGTGGCCGCCACGCTCTCTCCCGACCCGGGCGTTCTCGTGCTCGGCTGTGACTCCGTACTCGCCTTTGACGGCAAGATCCTGGGCAAGCCCGCCAACGCCGCGGAGGCTGTTCGGCGGTGGTGTGCCATGCGGGGGCGGTCCGGGGTGCTGCACACCGGGCATCATCTGACCGATCTTGGCGGCAAGCAGGTGGAGGCGGTGGGCGCGACCGTCGTGCACTTCGCCGATGTCAGCGACGCTGAGATCGAGGCGTACGTTGCCACCGGCGAGCCCTTGCACGTCGCCGGGGCGTTCACCATCGATGGGCTGGGTGGTGCCTTCGTCGAGCGGATCGAGGGCGATCACAGCAATGTCGTCGGCTTGTCCCTGCCGCTTTTCCGCCGGCTTCTGCAGACCTTCGGCGTCAGCGTTCCCGCGTTGTGGAAAAAGACCGACGCCTGACGGCCAGGGACGCGGGCGCAACAGGACAATCCAGCCATACTGTACGGCCTCCGCGCGCTCCATCCACAGGTCCGAGCGCACCGGTGACACCTGACGATAGGCTCAGGCCGTGCGCAAGGTATTGATCGCTAATCGCGGCGAGATCGCCGTCCGTGTCATTCGGGCCTGCAAGGACGCGGGCCTGACCAGTGTCGCTGTCTATGCGGACAGTGACCGGGACGCGCTTCCCGCGCGGCTCGCCGACGAGGCGTGGGCGCTCGACGGCGAGACGGCCGCCGAGACCTATCTGCGCATTGACAAGATCCTCGACGTGGCCGCCCGCAGCGGTGCTGACGCGGTGCATCCCGGCTACGGCTTCCTCAGTGAGAACGCCGAGTTTGCTCAGGCCGTACTCGATGCAGGTCTGACCTGGATCGGTCCGACGCCGGCGGCGATCCGCGACCTGGGCGACAAGGTCACCGCGCGGCACATCGCGCAGCGGGCCGGCGCGCCGCTCGTGCCGGGCACCGCCGAGCCGGTCGCCGGTGCGGACGAGATCGTCGCGTTCGCGCGCGAGCACGGCCTTCCCGTCGCCATCAAGGCCGCCTTCGGTGGTGGTGGTCGCGGTCTCAAGGTCGCTCGCACGCTGGAGGAAATTCCCTCCCTGTTCGAGTCGGCCACCCGCGAGGCGGTGGCGGCGTTCGGCCGGGGCGAGTGCTTCGTCGAGCGCTACCTCGACCGGCCTCGTCACGTGGAGGCGCAGGTCCTGGCCGACACGCACGGCAACGTGGTCGTGGTCGGCACCCGTGACTGCTCGCTGCAGCGCCGGCACCAGAAGCTGGTCGAGGAGGCGCCGGCGCCGTTCCTCACCGCAGAGCAGCGCGAGCGCATCCACAGCAGCGCCAAGGCCATCTGCCGGGAGGCCGGCTATCACGGCGCCGGGACGGTCGAGTATCTCGTCGGGCAGGACGGCACGATCTCGTTCCTCGAGGTCAACACGCGGCTCCAGGTGGAGCACCCGGTCAGCGAGGAGACCGCCGGCATCGACCTTGTCCGCGAGCAGTTCCGCATCGCCGACGGCGAGCCGCTGGCGCTGACCGAGGATCCGGAGCCACGCGGGCATTCCATCGAGTTCCGGATCAACGGCGAGGACGCCGGCCGCAACTTCCTGCCGGCTCCGGGCACTGTCACCGGCCTGACCTGGCCGTCCGGCCCCGGCGTACGGGTCGACGCGGGCGTCGAGGCGGGCAGCGTCATCGGCGGCAACTTCGATTCCATGCTGGCAAAGATCATCGTGACCGGGGCGACCCGGGCCGAAGCCCTGGATCGGGCCCGCCGGGCGCTGGACGAGACGGTCATCGAGGGGATCGCGACCGTCCTGCCGTTCCACCGCCTCGTCGTGCGCGACACGGCGTTCACCGACGAACCGTTCTCCGTGCACACCCGCTGGATCGAAACCGAATGGTCCGGCGGCGTCCCGGCCTTCACCCCCACCGCCACCCCGACGCCGGACGCGCCGGCACGCGAAACCGTCGTGGTCGAGGTCGGCGGCAAGCGCCTGGAGGTGCGCCTCCCCGCCAACCTCACGATGGGTACGGGCACAGCCCCCGCAGCCCGCCCCACCTCCCGCCGTTCGGGCGCCCGAGCAGCGGCCGCAACCCCAGGCGGCGCCGCCGCACTCACCGCCCCCATGCAGGGCACCATCGTCAAGGTCGCCGCCGCCGACGGCGACACCGTGGCCGAGGGTGACGTCATCGTGGTCGTCGAGGCGATGAAGATGGAGCAACCCCTGCAGGCACACCGCGCGGGCACGGTCAACGGCCTGACCGCCGAGGTCGGCACCACGGTCACCGCCGGCTCGACGATCTGCACCATCGACGACTGACCCAGGCGGCACAGCCTGGACTTCGAGCACAGCCTGGACTTCGAGCACAGCCTGGACCGTCGCACACCGGCGGCAGAAGTCGGGCCGCCGGTACGGGACCTACCGACGGCCCAGGCGCCGCGCCACCACGCCGATGGCCGGGCGGGCGCCAACTCGTCCAGGACGTCGGGAACGGGAGACCCGGCGTCCGGACTGTTAACCAAGGTACGCGTGCGAGCGCCTCATCAGAAGCAGACACCGCACTCGAAACAAGCGCCCAGCAGAAGCAAGCGCCCCACCAGAGTGCGCCCAGCAGAGCAGACACCCGCCCCACTAGGGGCGCCCGATGAGAAACAGACCGAGCAGAGGTGACACTCGGCGACACGGGCACTCAGGGGGCAATCGCACAGGGGCGGGCACCCAGCCGGGCAAGCACCCAGCCGGGCAAGCACCCAGCCGGGCAAGCACCCAGCCGGGCAAGCACTCAACGAAGCGAGCACCCCCAGCGAAGCGAGCACCCCCAGCGAAGCGAACACCCCCAGCGAAGCGAACACCCCCAGCGAAGCGAACACCCCCAGCGGATCCTCATCGGGCCGACTTTGGCCGGGCTGCGAAATCCGTTCGTCGGCGGCAGGAGTGTGTCCTTATTGCGATTCGGCGGCGGGTATGCCAGGGATGGGTGGAAACCTCCCGCGTCGCGCGCAGTGTGTGCACCGTGGAGGACGTACCGTGTCGGGCATCACCGTTAGCCGGGCCTGATCGGGGCGCATGCTGAACTCAGCCCATTCTCAGGTGCGCCCACGGACAATGCCGTGGAACCTGGAACCGTGAGGTGGCCGAGCCGATGACCGACCTGTTGACCATTTTGGCAACACCGGCCTGGGCCTATCTCGCTCTTTTCGGCTTCCTCACCGTGGACGCGCTGATTCCGGTGGTGCCGACCCAGGCGATCATGATCACGTCTGGTGCGCTCACCGTATACGGCAACCTCAACCTGGCTCTGGTCATCGCCGTCGGGGCGCTGGGCATGTTCACCGGCGACTCCATCGCGTTCTTCCTCGGCCGCACCGCCGGGCATGCCGCCGAGAACTGTGGCGGCGGCGGCCGCCTCGCCGCGCTGCGCAGCCGGTTCACGCCCAGCGCTGAGAGCGCGGACGACGACGACCCGCGCGACATCCACGACGCAGCCAGCAGAAACGGCCTGTCCAACGCACACAGGCCAGCCAACAAACACGACCTGGCCAACGCACACGGACCGGCCAACGCACACGGCCTGGCCAACGCAGGCGGCCTGGCCAACGCAGGCGGCCTGGCCAACGCAGGCGGCCTGGCCAACAAACACGACCTGGCCAACAAACACGACCTGGCCAACAAACACGACCTGGCCAACGGACACGGGCCAGCCAACAGACACGGCACGGGCGGCGGACTCGACCCGGGCGGTGGCCGGGGACTGGGCCGGGACGGCGGTCCGGGCAAGAGCGGCTCCCGCACCCGCCGAGCCGCCCAGCGTTTCACTCGTGGCCTGCGCAAACCCGGCCCGCTGGTGCTCCTGCTCTGCCGCTTCGTCCCCGGCGGGCGGATGGCGGCGGGCTACCACGCCGGACGGACCGGCTACCCCATCAAGCTCTTCGTGCTCTACGACGGCGGCGCCGCGCTGGCCTGGGCGACCTACGGGGGGCTGGTCGGCCATGTCGGTGGCACCGCGGTGACCCAGTCGGCGTGGCGGCTCTTCTCCATCGCCGCGACCGCCGCGGTCATCTTCGGCACGGCGGGCTGGGTCCTGGCGCTCTCCGGCGGGCGCAAGGACGCCGACGACCTTCCCGCGGATGCCGCCGGCGAGGACGAGCCGGTCCATGACGCCCCGGTCCAGCCCGTCCACCCGCGATAGGAAGTCTCGGCCGCCAGCAATAACGCCAGCCAGGCAAGCCAGCCACAACGCAAGAGGCCGTGAAGCAAGCAAGCCGGAGAGCAAGCAAGCCGCAGAACAACCAGCCCGCGAACTAAGCAGGCCCCAGAGCAAGCAAGCCGCAGAACAACCAGCCCGCGAACTAAGCAGGCCCCAGAGCAAGCAAGCCGCACAACAACCAGCCCGCGGAACAAGCAGCCCGCGGACCAACCAGCCCCCGGAACAAGCGGAACAACCAGCCCGCACCTGCCGAAAACCGGCGAAGCCCGGACCGTCAACCAAAGAAAACGCAGCCCAGGCCCGACAAAAACACCGTTACTGACGCTCGTGCAGCATCAACTGCCGAGCAGCCTCAGCAATCGACCCGGACAACGACGGATAGATCGTGATCGTATGCGCCAACTGATCGACCGTCAGATTGTTCTCGATCGCCATCGTGATCGGCAGGATCAGCTCGCTCGCCTTCGGTGCCACGACCACACCCCCGACGATCTGGCCGGTCGCCGGGCGGCAGAAGAGCTTGACGAAGCCGTCGCGCAACCCCGCCATCTTGGCGCGGGCGTTGCCGGTGAGGGGCAGCATCACCTGGCGGGCCGGGACCTTGCCGGCGTCCACATCATTCTGGGAGACGCCGACGGTGGCGAGTTCCGGGTCGGTGAAGACGTTGGCGGACACCGTGCGCAGTCGCAGCGGTGCCACGGCCTCGCCCATGGCGTGCCAGATGGCGATGCGGCCCTGCATGGCGGCGACGCTGGCCAGCGGCAGGACGCCGGTGCAGTCGCCCGCCGCGTAGATGCCGGGGACGTTCGTCCGGGAGACCCGGTCGACCGTGACGTATCCGCCCTGGGCCACCTCCACGCCGTATTCGCGCAGGCCCAGGTCGGCGGTGTTGGGCACCGCGCCGACCGCCATCAGGGCGTGTGAGCCGGTGACGGTGCGGCCGTCGGCGAGGGTGACCTCGACGCCGTCGCCGGTGTTGACCACGGAGTCGGCGCGGGACTGGTTGAGGATCGTCATGCCGCGTTCGCGGAAGACGCGTTCGATCGCCATGGCGGCGTCGGCGTCCTCGTGGGGCATCACTCGCTCACGGCTGGAGACGAGGGTCACGGCTACGCCCATCGCGAGGTAGGCGCTGGCGAATTCGGCGCCGGTCACGCCGGAGCCGATGACGACGAGGTGGGTGGGCAGTTCGGTGAGGTCGTACACCTGGCGCCAGTCGAGGATGCGTTCGCCGTCGGGTACGGCCGTGCGCAGAACGCGGGGTGTCGCGCCGGTCGCGACGAGGACCGTGGCGGCGTCGACCGCGTACGGGGAAGCGCCGTGCGGGGTGATCAGGACCTGGTGGGTGTGGCCCAGCGTGTCCTCGCCCAGCCGCGCGTGCCCCTGCACCACGTCCACACCGGCCTTGATGAGCTTGGCCTGGATGTCGCCGGACTGCGCGAGTGCGAGCTTTTTCACCCTTTCGTTGACCGCCACGGCGTCGACGGTCACGCCTTCCAGGCCCGCGGAGCGCACGCCGAACCGCTCGTTGTGGCGGTAGCCGGTCACGACCTCGGAGCTGGCGATGAAGGTCTTGGAGGGGACACAGTCCGAGAGCACGCACGCTCCGCCGGCGCCGTCGGCCTCGACGAGGGTCACGTCCGCGTCGAGCTGCGCGGCGACGAGCGCCGCCTCGTACCCGCCCGGACCACCGCCGATGATTACGATCCGACTCACGCGCTCTACCTCCATTGTTACGTTTCGTCACTTACGTGACTGAGTTGTGCCGACACGCACGCCTCGTATTCTCCCCCAACCGGGTGCCGGGCTATCGTCATCGCCGTGGGTCATTACGCCGCGTACGGTTCCAACCTTGATCCGGCCCGGATGCGGGCCTATTGTCCGCACTCGCCGATGGTGGGAGTCGGGTGGGTCGAGGGCTGGCGCCTGACCTTCGCCGGCGAGGGCGACCTCGGCTGGGAGGGCGCGGTCACCACGATCGTCGAGTCTCCCGGCGACCGGGTCTTCGTCGCGCTCTACGACGTGCACCCCTGGGACGCGGCCCAGCTCGACGAGGTCGAGGGCGTGACCGCGGGGGCGTACCAAAAGCTCACCGTGCGTGTCTCGACGCTGGAGGGTGACCTGAGCGCCTGGGTCTATGTCTTCGACGGCTACGAGGGCGGCATGCCGACGGCGTGGTATCTCTCGGAGATCGCGAACGCCGCCGAGAAGGCCGGCGCTCCCGACGACTACGTCAACGAGTTGCGGCAGCGGCCGACCCGCACCTCCTCGCCGGAGATCTAGATCTCGATCTCGCGCTGATAGATGTTCGCCTCGTAGAGCGGGTGCATGCCGACCGCGCGGTAGAGCCGCGCGGCCCGCGTCGGGTTCGCCAGGTCGACACCCAGGCCGGCCCGGGTGCGTCCCTGGGCCGCATAGGCCG
Source organism: Actinoplanes sp. NPDC051346 (assembly GCF_040682215.1). NCBI lineage: Bacteria > Bacillati > Actinomycetota > Actinomycetes > Micromonosporales > Micromonosporaceae > Actinoplanes > Actinoplanes sp. NPDC051346. The sequence goes on from NZ_JBFBAJ010000003.1 coordinate 571,406, forward strand.
CGAACGCCCGGCGCAGCAGGGCCTCACCCACACCCCTTCTTCGGTACGCCCGAAGCACGGCGAGCGAGCGCACCCACCCTTCCCCCTCCTCCGCGGAAGAGTCGGATGACTGGAGCACGCCGGCCCACTCGTCATCCACGAACGCCACGAACCAGTCGTCGGAGGCGTCGCCGGCCTGGGACGACCACTCCTCGTACCCGAGGGACGGGTGGTCGCTGTCGCGGAACGCCTCGGCGATGGTGGCGTGGAACCGGCGAAGCTCGTCCGCGCGGACCGGCCGGATGGTGACACCGGCCGGCGGCCGCGGCGCCTCCGGCGACACGCCGTCGAGCGACATGGTCATGCGCGCGTGCTGCTTGAGGAAGACGAAACCGGCGGCGGTCAGCGTCTCGATCCACGGCGTCTCGCTGGGGATGGCGCCCGCCCGCACCGTGTAGTTCTTGTGGCCGAATTCGCCGGCGCGCTCGGCCGCGCGGGTCAGCATCAGCTCCAGCAGCGGCCGTTGCGCGGGGATGCCGCGCTCCGGCCACACATAGATCTCGAGGAAGTCGCGGTCCTCCCCGTTGGGGTTGTTCGGATATGCCCACCCGGCGAGCGCGCCGTCGGCGTCGAACGCCAGCCAACAGTCCTTCGCCATGTCGGTGTTCGGGCCGGTCAGCGCTTCCCTGACCTCGTCTGCGGTGAAGTCGGGCTCGCCGACCGCCGCGATGTCGCTCGCGTGGGCCAGGGCCAGGATGGAAGGGACGTCGTCGAGGGTGGGCCGGCGGGTGTGCCATCCGGCGGGCAGTTCGGTCACCGCGCCAGCCTGCCTCATCGGGAGAGGCGGTGCGACAGAGATTCGAGCAGGCCGATCAGCTCGACGCGCTCGGCGCGGTCGAGGGCGGCGTACGCCTGGCCGGCCAGCGATCCCGCGACGGCCTCCGCCCACATGAGACGCCGGACGATCGGGCCGGCCGGCGGGTACGGCGGCTGCCAGCCGAACGCCACCGCGCCCGTCTCCCCCTCGGGCCCGGCGATGATCGCCTGCAGCGGGGTGAGGCCGCTGGCGCGGACGGCCACGACGTGGACGCCGAGCCAGTGCTCGTGGAGCAGGTGCAGCATGACCGCGGCCTGCGCCCCCGGCGCCGCGTCCGGCACCGGCATCGCCCGCCATGCGGCGAACAGCGGCAGTCCCGCGCAGTCCACTGCGGACACGATCCGCTTCGACAACTCGAGGAGGCGGGTGAGCCGGGGAAAGCCGCCGAGCTGGTCGATGCCCCACCGGCACAGCTCGTGCAGGTGCCAGGTGGCGACCTCGACGGGCGGGATGGTCTTCGCCGCCGACTCCCAGCCGTCGGTCACGGCGTCGGGGGCGATGAACCCGATGGCGGCGGCGACGGTCTCCGGCCGCACGTCACCGAGCACACCGGCCCGGGCCGAGACGTGGTACGCCCATCCGGACAGCCCCATCAGCCGGGCGCGACGCAGCGTCTGCGGGGACTCGGCGAACGCCCCGACGAGGGACGTGAGTCCCGGCCGGGCATTGGCGGCTGCCTGTTCGGGGGTCACCGCCCGATTCTGCTCTCCCTGACCGATTCTGGAAAACCGCCGTTAGTCCGGTTCCTCGGCATCGAGATCTTCGAGTGCCGCTTCCACGTCGCCGACCTGTCTGCGGGCGGCCGACGCCTCCCGCTCGGCGGAGCGTCGGGCCAGCTTGCGGCGGGACACCTCGGCCTGGGCCACGATGCGCTGGCGTTCGAGTTCGGCGATGTGTTCCTCGAGCTCGTCGACGGCGTGGCTCGCCGCCCGCTCGGCCTCGTCGGCGCGTTCCAGGGCGGTCTTCGCCTTGCGGTCCGCCGTGCGTGCCAGGGTGAGTTCGCGCTGGAGGTCGCGGCGCTTGGCGGCGCGCTCGTTCCGGGCCTTCTCCTCGGCGCGACGTCGACGTTCGTCCAGCACCGAGACGCGTTTCGGCTCGGCCTCGTCCGGAGTCTCCGACTCCGACGGCACCGACGACTCCGACGACGCGGACGACTCCGGCTCCGGCGACTCATCGGCGTCGTCGGTGTCGTCGTCCGCGTCGTCGGTGTCGTCGGCTGCGTCGTCGGCCGTGACCAGGCGCAGCCGCGGCCGGGGCACCTCGCCGAAACCGGCGTAGGCGGCGGCCCTGATCAGTCGGCCGCTGCGCACCTGCTCGGCGACGTCGGGTTCGGCCAGGGCCGCGCCGAGGGTCGCCTCGACCTCGGCCATCGGCAGCTTCGCCGTCCGCAGCGCGGGGTCGTCCTCGACCGCGAGCTGCTGCGCGGATCGGACCAGCGCGGAAATCACCTGGCGACGCTGCTGGGAGAGCTCGCGCAGGTCGTCGCCCCGCAGGCTGCGCTGGGCCTGGCGCAGCGCGGTGGCGAGCTCGACGAGGTCCTCGATGAGGTCGGGCCGGCGCAGGGCGAGCAGGTTGACCAGCCACGCCGCCACGGTGGGCTTGCGCAGGGCCGCGAGGCGTCGGGCCGCCTCCTTGTCACCGGCCTTGCGGGCGGCGGCGACCGCGGCGGCCCGGCCCGCGACGAAGCCTTCCGGCGGCGCCTCGTACAGCCGCCGGATCAGCTCGTCGGTCTCGGGTGTGGCCACGTCAGGAGAGGATCGTGCCGGGGGCGACCTGTGCGTACTTCGTGCCGCCCAGGCGTTCCAGGTGGCCGTTGGAGACTTTCGCGCCGGTCTCGGTCAGCAAAGAGTCGTGCAACGCGTACGCCCGTTCCGGCCGGACCGCGCGGACGAAGTCGATCGCCTCGCTGAGCTTCATCCACGGCGCGTTCAACGGCACGAACAGCGTGCCCACCTCCTCGTCCGGCACCGTGAAGGAATCTCCCGGCGTGTACGCCGAGTCGGTGCCGTCGGAGACGAGGTAGCCGAGGTTGGCAATGCGCGGAATGTCCTCGTGAATGACCGCATGCCGGCCCCCGTACGCCCGGATCGTGAAGCCGGCGGCGCGGAACTCGGTGCCGGGCTCCACCGCGGTGACCTCGCCGGCGAACCCGCCGAGTGCGGGCAGGACGTCGGCGTGGGCGTACACGGTGAGCTCCGGCCGGGTGGCGACGGCCTCGGCGAGGGCGTCGGTGTCCAGGTGGTCGAAGTGCTCGTGGGTGATGAGCACGGCGTCCGCGCCGCGCAGGGCGGAGCGCTCGCTGAACGCGCCGGGGTCGACGACGAGCACGCCGTCGCCGTCGAAACGTAGGCAGGAATGCGTGAACTTGGTGACGCGCACGGGTCTCCTCCGCTGCCGAATCGTGACCGTCCACCCCGCAGTCTGCCGGAACCGGTGGAGGTGCGCCGCACGTCCCAGGGGGCAGACCTCACCGGGGACAGGAGATTCACCATGGCGGGTTCGACCAACAGATCAGCACTGCACCGGCCGGCCGCCGGCCTCTGCGCCGTCGGGATCGCCGCCGCGCTCGCGCTGGCCGGTTGCAGCGGCGACAGCAGCAGCGACTCGGTGGCGACGTCAAGCCGCGGGGAGGGCGTCGCCGCGCCCGCCCCGGCGAACCCGGGCGGCGCCGCCGACCAGGCCGACGCGGTCGAGCAGGGTGGTGCCGCGCCGCCGCAGGGCAAGGACAGCGCCGCCCAGGCCCCGGATCTGAGCGTGGGCCGGCGGTCGATCATCTACACCGGTTCGATCACCGTACGGGTCAAGGATGTCGGCATCGCGGCCGCGCAGACGACCGGCATCGTGGCCGGCGTGGGCGGGTTCATCGGCGGCGACAAGCGCAGCAGCTCAGGCAACGGGCCGTCCGATGCCACGCTGATCCTGCGGGTGCCGGCGGAGAAGTTCCACGCCGTGGTCAACCAGCTCGCCGAGCTCGGCGACGAGGAGCGGCGCGGCATCGACACCGAGGACGCCACCGACGCGACGATCGACCTCCAGGCCCGGATCGCGACGCAGCAGGCCCGGGTGGTCAGCGGCCGCAAACTGCTGGCCCAGGCGAAGTCCCTCGAAGACCTCGTGATGCTGGAGCGCGAGGTGGCGACCCGCGAGTCCGACCTCGCGTCGCTGCAGGCGAAACAGCGCCGACTGACGGACCTGACCGCACTGTCCACCATCACTCTGGTGCTGCTGGACCCGCAGTCCGCGGCGGCGCCGGAGGACGACGATCCGGCCGGGTTCCTTGCCGGGCTGCGCAACGGCTGGAACGGCGTGCTCGTCTCGCTCGGCGTGCTGGCGACCATCCTGGGCTGGTTGCTGCCGTGGCTGCTGTTGCTCGGCCTGCCGGCATGGGCCGTCGTCCACCTCGTGCGACGCCGCCGCCGGGTGCGGCCGGCCGTGGCTACTGTCCCGGCGGTCGAGACAAAGTAGACGGGAGGGCGGTCAGAAAGCGCCGGTGGCGAGCGCGGCCAGGGCGGTGTGCACCATTACCCGTACGCCGTAGCCGATGCAGCGCTCGTCGACGTCGAAGTTGCTCTGGTGCAGGTCGTACCTGGTCTCGGCGCCCGGCGTGCCGGTGCCCAGGCGGATCATCGCGCCGGGCACGTTCTCCAGGTAGAACGCGAAGTCCTCGCCGCCCATGCTGATCTCGGCCTCGACCACCCGGTCGGCGCCGAGCGCGGCCCCGGCGGCACCGGCGATGACCGCGGCGGCCATCCGGTCGTTGATGACCGGTGGGACGCCACGGTTGTAGACGACCTCGGCCTCGGCGCCGGTGGGCGCGACCACGTCGCGGATCAGCTTGGTGATCAGCTCCGGGGCGTCGCGCCACGCCTCCCGGTTGAGGATGCGTACGGTGCCCAGCACCTCGCCCTCGCCCGGGATGGCGTTGAAGGCCTGCCCCGCCTTCACGGCGCCCCACACCAACGACACCCCGGCGCGCGGGTCGACCCGGCGGTCCAGCAGCGCCGGCACGTCCACGATCACCCGACCGAGCGCGTGCACCAGATCGGCGGTGAGATGGGGCCGGGCGGTGTGGCCACCCGGGCCGGTGAGCTTGACCTGGAGGGTGTCGGCGGCCGCGGTGAACGGTCCCGAGCGGACGCCGACCAGGCCGGCCGGAAGCTGCGGATAGCAGTGCAGCGCGAAGATGGCGTCCACGTCCTTGAGCGCCCCGGCCGCGATCACCTCCGGCGCCCCGGAGGGCACGCACTCCTCGGCCGGCTGGAAGATCAGGCGTACCCGGCCGGGCAGCTCACCCTGCTCGTTGAGCTGCGCCAGGGCCAGGCCGAGCCCGAGCAGGACCGTGGTGTGCACGTCGTGACCGCAGGCGTGCGCCACCTTCTCGACCGTCGAGCGGTACGGCACGTCCTTGGTGTCCTGCAACGGCAGCGCGTCCAGGTCGGCGCGGAAGGCGATCACCCGGTCGCCCTGGCCGATGTCGCAGATCAGACCGTTGCCCTTGGGCAACAGTTGCGGGCTGAGCCCGGCGACGGCGAGTTCCCGGGCGATGAGCGCGGCGGTCTCGAACTCGGCGTTCGACGGCTCCGGGTGGGCGTGGATGTGACGGCGGATGGCCACCAGCTCGGCGCCCCGGGACGCCAGCCAGCGGTCGAGCTGGCCGGGCAGGGGCTCGGCTCCGGGGGGCGGGCCCGGAAAAGGTGCCGTATCCGCGCCCTCGGGCGCCGTCAATGCACTCGTCACGTCGGATTCTCTATCGCTCTCGAGGTTTGGGCCGGTTTCGGCGACGCGCGACAGCCTAGACCCATTTTGGTGACGCTGTGCAACGCCATTCCCGTACGGACGAGGTTGCGCAGTGTCACGAAAGCCCTGATAAGAGCGCTCTGCGGGCAGCATCCGTCCCATCACCTCCTACAACGGGTTACGGATCTCGGAGGTGACGCGGTTCAATTGTCGTCGCTGTCAGAATCAATCGTCGTCGCTGTCAGAAGTGTTCCACCGGGTGGTACACCCCCCACACGCCGCGCAGCGTGTGGCACACCTCTCCCACGGTGGCACGGCGACGCAAGGCTTCGCGCATTGATGGCAGAACGTTGTCAGTACCCTCGGCGGCCTTGCGCAGATCGGCCAGCGCCGCCTCGACCGCCGTCGAGTCCCGGTCGGCGCGCAGGGCGGCGAGGCGGGCGACCTGGTCAGCCTCGATCTTCGGGTCGACGCGCAGCGGTTCGTACTTCTCCTCCTCGTCGGCGCCGAACCGGTTGACGCCCACCACGACCCGGTCGCCTCCGTCGATCTCCTGCGAGATCTTGTACGCCGACGCCTCGATCTCCTGCTTCTGGAAGCCCTGCTCGATCGCGTCGACCGCGGACCCGTGCGAGAAGACCCGCTCGATCAGGGCGGTGGCGGCGGCCTCCACCTCGTTGGTCATGGCCTCGATGACGTACGAGCCGGCGAACGGGTCCACGGTGTCGACCAGCCCGGTCTCGTACGCGAGCACCTGCTGGGTCCGTAGCGCCAGCCGCGCCGACTTCTCGGTGGGCAGCGCGATCGCCTCGTCGTACGCGTTGGTGTGCAGCGACTGGGTGCCGCCGGCGACCGCGCCGAGGGCCTGCACTGCCACCCGTACCAAATTGACCTCGGGTTGCTGCGCGGTGAGCTGGACCCCGGCTGTCTGGGTGTGGAACCGCAGCATCAGGGATTTGGGGTTCTTCGCGCCGAACTCGTCGCGCATGATGCGCGCCCACATCCGCCGGGCCGCCCGGAACTTGGCGATCTCCTCCAGCAGGGTGGTGCGGGCGACGAAGAAGAAGGACAGGCGGGGAGCGAAGTCGTCCACGGCGAGGCCGGCGGCGATCGCGGCGCGGACGTACTCGATGCCGTTGGCGAGGGTGAACGCGATCTCCTGCGCGGGCGACGCGCCGGCCTCGGCCATGTGATAGCCGGAGATCGAGATCGTGTTCCACTTCGGGATCTCGGCCCGGCAGTAGGCGAAGGTGTCCGCCACCAGCCGCAGCGACGGCTTGGGCGGGAAGATGTAGGTCCCCCGGGCGATGTACTCCTTGAGGATGTCGTTCTGGATCGTGCCCTGCAGGGCCGAGCCGGGCACACCCTGCTCCTCGGCGACGAGCTGGTAGAGCAGCAGCAGCACCGATCCCGGCGCGTTGATCGTCATCGAGGTGGACACCTTGTCCAGCGGGATGTCGCGGAAGAGCCGCCGCATGTCGTCGAGGGAGTCGATGGCGACGCCCACCTTGCCGACCTCGCCGCTGGCGATCGACTCGTCGGAGTCGTAGCCCATCTGCGTCGGCAGGTCGAACGCGACCGACAGGCCCATCGTCCCGGCCTTGAGCAGCTGGTGGTAGCGGGCGTTGGACTCGGCCGCGGTGCCGAAGCCCGCGTACTGCCGCATGGTCCAGGGCCGCTTGGTGTACATCGTCGGATAGACGCCGCGGGTGTACGGGTACTCGCCGGGCCGGCCGAGCTTTTCGGCCACGTCGTCGGGCAGGTCGCCGCTGTCGTAAACCGGCTTGATCTCGAACCCGGATTCTGCGTTCACCCCACGGATCCTAAGGCGTCGTTCATCCTCCGGTGCGCGTGAGGGATTTTGTACACACCGTCCGATAAGTTCCACCCTGCGCAACGCCGCGACCACGCAGGGTCGAGATCCAGAGAACACCCGACCAGCGGCTTTTCGAAAAGGGGTATGACCCGGCAAGATAGCGGGGTTGGCCGACCGCCCCCTAGACCCCCTTCGGTGGCACCTACGTGACTCAGATCCCGACGTGGAGCAGTGGCAGCACCGCTCCGACCAGCGGACGCGCAGCCCCGGGCACGCTCATCGGCGGGCGATACACGCTGCGCGCAGCGGTTGGGCACGGCGGCATGGGCACCGTCTGGCGTGCCGCCGACACCCTGCTGCGGCGTGACGTGGCCATCAAGGAGGTCATCCTCCCGCCCGGCCTGGCCCCCACCGACCGCGACGCGATGTATGAACGCACGATGCGCGAGGCGCGCGCTGCCGCGGCGCTTCAGCACCCGGCCGTCGTGCAGGTCTACGACGTCGTGCACGAGAACGGCCGGCCGTGGATCGTCATGGAGCTGCTGGAGGCGCGCAGCCTCGCCGACATGGTGATCGAGGACGGCCCGATCCCGGCCCGCGTGGTCGCGAAGATCGGCATCGCCCTGCTCGGCGCCCTCGAGGTGGCACACGCCCACGGCGTCCTGCACCGCGACGTCAAGCCGGCCAACGTGCTGATCTGCACCGACGGCCGCTGCGTGCTCACCGACTTCGGCGTCGCCCGGATGCCCACGGACGTGCAGCTCACCACGCCCGGCATGGTGCTCGGCTCGCCGCACTTCATCTCGCCCGAGCGGGCCATGGGCAGCGACTTCGGCCCGCCCAGCGACCTGTTCTCGCTCGGCGTCACGCTCTACACCGCGATCGAGGGCCGGCCGCCGTTCGACAAGGGTGACCCGATCGAGACGATGCACGCCGTCGTCGAGGACCCGCCCACCCCGGCGGTGCGCGCGGGCTCGCTGACGCCGATGCTGATGGGCCTGCTGGAAAAGGACCCGGCCCGCCGCTTCGACGTGCAGACCGCCCGCACCATGCTGCGCCAGCAGCTCGCCGGGCCGCTGGCCAGCAAGGCGCCCGCGCATCTGATGACGGACCCCTATTCGGTGGTCCCGTCGCAACGCCCGCCGGCCGCCGAGACCCAGCCCATCCCGCCGCAGGCGAAGCCCACCGGGCAGATCGGCGGCCGGGCCATGCTGGCGCCCGGCGAGTCGCTGTCGGGGCACCTCGCCAAGCTCAAGCACAACGACGCCGACGGCGGCCCGCGCCGCGACGTTGGGAACGCCGCCGCCGACCAGCCGACGGGCCCGTACCCGGGACCCAGGCAGAGCGGCGACACCACCAGCGTGATCCCGCCGTCGGGTGGCGGCGACACCACCAGCGTGATCCCGCCCCGGCGGCAGTGGGACGGCGCCCGCGCGGCCCGCGAGCCGATGGTGGGTGGCACCGTCGTGATGAGCCCCGGCGCCAAGCGCAAGGCGGTCATCGACAAGACGATCACCACCGCCCGGGAGACCACCGCAAAGGCGGTCACCACGGTGCGGGGCTGGCCCCGCAACACCCAGCTCGCCGCCGGCGGCGGCCTCGCGGTGCTGCTGGTGCTCGCGCTCGTCCTGGCCCTCTCCGGGGGCGGCGACGCCAAGACCCCCGTCGCCGCCGGCGGGCCGACGACCAGCGCCGCCCCGCAGGCACCGTTCCCCACGGTCACCTACAAGGGCCGCGGCACGAGCGTGTCGGTGCCCAAGGGCTGGACGAAGAAGAGCGGCGGCAGCTGGGTCGACTACGTGGACGGGGGCGCCGAGCGCAAGGTACGGCTCCTGGTCGAGTCGGGCAACGGCTCGCCGCAGGGCTTCCTGAAGATCGCGGAGAACAACCTCAAGAAGAAGGGCTCCAGCTGCCCGAAGCCGTACGCGCAGGTCGGCCTCACCGACCGGACCATCGCCGGACAGCCCGGCGCTGTCCTCGAATACACCTGCGATGACAAGCGCCACGGCCTCTGGGGCGCGGTCATGCGCAACGGCAAGGCGTACTCGTTCTACCTGACCAGCACGGAAGAACAGTTCGCCGAGAGCAAGCCGGTCTTCGAGGAACTGGTCAGAACCTTCGCCATCGGCTGAGCCCGCCGGCTCAAAAACCAAGGGCAAGAGCAGGTAGGGACAGTTGCCGTGCTATCCACATGGCATGGCAACTGACGACCTTCGCACGCTGGCCGAGACCTGGCTGGCCGACGACCCCGACCCGGCCGGCCGCGAGGAGATCCGCGCGCTGCTCGACCGGCTCCCGGACAGCGCCGCCGAGCTAGCCGACCGGTTCGCCGGCCCGCTGACCTTCGGGACCGCCGGTCTCCGCGGCCGGCTGCGCGCCGGGCCGAACGGCATGAACCTCGCGGTCGTCACCCGCGCCGCCGCCGGCCTGGTCGGCTGGCTCGCCGCCCAGGGCGGCGAGGGACCCCTGATCATCGGGTACGACGCGCGGCACGGCTCGCGCCAGTTCGCCGAGCAGACCGCCCGGGTCGCCACCGCCGCCGGACGCGAGGCGTTGGTGCTCCCGCGCCCGCTGCCGACGCCCGTGCTGGCGTACGCGGTCCGCAAGCTCGACGCCGTCGCCGGGGTCATGGTCACCGCCAGCCACAACCCGCCGCAGGACAACGGCTACAAGGTCTACCTGGGCGTGCGGCTCGGCGGCCCGGGCGGCGCCGGGGGCCAGATCGTGCCGCCCGCCGACGCCGGCATCGAGGCCGCCATCCAGGCGGTCGGCACGCTGACCGACGTCAAGCTCGGCGATCCCGGCACGGTCCTCGACGAGGACATCGTCCGGGGGTACGTCGAGAGCGCCGCCGCCGTGATCCCGGCCGGTGCCCGCGAGCTCAAGGTCGCGTACACGCCGCTGCACGGTGTGGGCGGCGAGGTGCTGACGGCCGCGTTCATTGCGGCGGGCTTCGACGAGCCGGCGGTGGTCGCCAACCAGGCGACGCCCGACCCCGAGTTCCCCACCGTGGCGTTTCCCAACCCGGAGGAGCCGGGAGCGATGGACGGGCTGCTGGCCCTGGCCACCGAGCGGGCCGCCGACCTGGCCGTCGCCAACGACCCGGACGCCGACCGGTGCGCGGTGGCGATCCCCGCCGCGGACGGCTGGCGCCCCCTGCGCGGCGACGAGCTCGGCGTCCTGCTCGCCGACCACCTCATGCGCCGGGGCACACCCGGCACGTACGCCACCACGATCGTCTCGTCGCAGCTGCTGGGCCGGATCTGCGCAGCCCGCGGCGTCCCGTACGCGGAGACCCTGACGGGCTTCAAATGGATCGTGCGCGCCGCCGAGGATCTGGCGTTCGGCTACGAGGAGGCGCTGGGCTACTGCGTCGCTCCCGACCTGGTCCGCGACAAGGACGGCATCACGGCCGCCCTGACCGTCGCCGAGCTGGCCGCCGCGCTCAAGGTGGAGGGACGCACGCTCGCGGACCGGCTGGACGAGTTGGCCGTCGAGTTCGGCGTGCACGCCACCGATCAGCTGTCGATCCGCGTCGACGACCTGGCCGACATCGGCCGGGCGATGAGCCGGGCACGGCGGCAACCGCCGGCCGCCCTGGTCGGTGCCCCGGTGACCGAGGTGCTCGACCTCCTGCCGGACAACGACGTGCTGACGTTCCGCACCGACACCGCCCGGGTCGTCATCCGGCCGTCCGGCACGGAACCGAAGCTCAAGGCGTACCTGGAAGTGGTCGCGGAGGTCACCGACGGTGACCTGTCGGCCGCCCGTACCCGGGCCGCCGAGAACCTGCGCACGCTACGCAGCGAGATCGCGACAACGCTCGGCGTCGCATAGCCGCGCGAGCGTCGATGTCGGCCGGGCGTGGCAGCGCCCGGCCGGCGGCGCGGGTCAGACGACCTTAGGGTTGCCCAGCGCGGCCTGGATCGCCCGGCTCAGGGTGGCGACCACCAGGGCGACGCTCGGACGCACGATCGAGTCCTCCAGGTTGGCGCCGCCGGAGAAACCGGCCCCGGACGCGATCGCCTCAAGCCGCTGATGCGCCTGGCCCGCCTCCTCGGGACGCAGCCGCAGCGCCGGCTCCATCCGGCACGCACACAGCAGGGTCGCCAGCGCGGCGGTCCGCTCGTCCGGGATGTCGTTGCTGGTCAGAGCCTCCGCCAGCCGTCGCCGGATCTCCGCCTCGTAGGCGGGGTCGGTCGTCGGGTAGCGGTGCACGTGGATGACGCCGAGCGCGGTCTCGTCGACGTCGCACACCACGCCGCGGGCCACCAGGTCCTCGAGCACCCGGGTCCGCAGCCGGTGGCGCAGTCGTTGCACCCACTGCGCGGGCGTGTGCGGCTCGTCGGCCGCGGCCCGCGCCAGGACCGCGTCCGCGATCGGCTCACCGATCGGCGTGGGGTCGGTCACCTTGAGGAAGCCGTCGACGTACGCGATCCGCCCCGCCAACGCGAGATCGACCAGTACGGCCGCGGCCATGCCGAGGTCGAGCCCGATGCGGGAACCGGTCGCCTTGCCGGTCTGGTCGTCATACGCCAGGAGGAGGAGCTCCTCGGCGAGAGGGATGGAGGTCATGGCTCACGAGGATAGTGGTCGGGGTACAGTCCCGCGTCCCGGGCGCGGCCGGCAATCTTCCGCCCGAAATCCGTCTTGTGCCAGGTCGCACACGGTGTCCGAAAAACCGGGAACGGCACCGCTCGCGGGCCTCCGCGCCGCTCACCGGCTGTAGTCTGATGCTGGCACGCCGAGCATGCTGCACGTCCTGCGCTCAGCGCGTCGATGCCTCACGGTGATGCGCCCGACGGCACGCGACCGCCCGGTCGCTCGTCCCGCTCCGCGGCGATCACCCGAGGCGACTGGCGAGCCCCCAGACGACCCGGAAGGTAGGTTTCCCGTGACCTCGCCAACTCCCCGGCCCGATGTCACGGTCATCGTGGTCGTCTACAACGACGCCGCGCGCGTCGAGACGGCGGTCCGCTCGGTGCTCGACCAGTCGTTGCGCAGTCACGAGGTCGTCGTCGTCGACGACTACAGCTCCGACGGCACCCCCGCGGTGGTGGGGCGACTCGCCGCGGAATATCCGGATCGCGTCCGTTCGCTGCGGCTGGAGGCCAACTCCGGCGCCGCCGGCCGTCCCCGCAACGTCGGCATCGAGCACGCCGCCGGGCGTTACGTCATGTTCCTGGACAGCGACGACACGCTCGACCCGCACGCCTGCCGCAATCTGCTGGCGATGGCCGAACGCTCCGGCGCCGACCTTGTCATCGGCCGGTGCGTACGCAGGGACGTCCTGAGCGGCAGCGAGCACTCCTGGATGCCGTGGCTCGTGCAGAACCAGGTGGTGCACGAGTCGCTCTGCGACCAGCCCGACCTGCTCTACGACGTGCTGTCGACGAACAAGCTCTACCGCCACGACTTCCTCACCCGGGAAAACCTCCGCTTTCCCGAGGGGCGCCTCTACGAGGACAACCTGTTCTCGGCCCACGCCTACCTCACCGCGAAGAAGATCGCGGTGATCCCGCAGCGCATCTACACGTGGAACGTGGAGCGCAAGGCCGCCACGCTGTCCGTCACGAACCGCTCCGGCGACCAGCGCAACCTCATCGACCGCATCGCCGTCGCCCAGGAGATCGACAAGCTCCTCGTCGAGTACGGCACCGACGAGCTGCGGCTGCAGAAGGACGTGCGGTTCATCGAGAACGACCTGCGGACGCATCTCTCCGGGCTGAGCCAGTTGCCGGAGGAGACGCAGCGGAGGTTGGTCGACATCGCCCGGCCGTACCTCGCGACGCTCGATCCGGAGGCGTTCCGGCAGGCCAAGCCGCTGCCGGCCGTCGCCGCCTACCTGGCGCGCGAGGGCGACTACGCCGGCGTCGCCATCGTGCACGACTACATGGTGAGCAGGAGTCACCGGGCGTTCCTGAGGACCGATCTCACCATCCACGACGGCCGGGTGTTCTGGTGCGACCGCCACCTGGACGACCCGCTGGGCCGCCAGATTCTCGACGTCACCTCGCTCGGCCTCCAGGATCTCCCGCTGTCCAAACTAAAACTGGGCAGCAAGATCCTCGACGTCCGGGCCTCTGGCGACGAGATGACCCTCGAGGGCGTCCTCATCAACCCGTTGGGCCGAATCCCCGCCGGGAAGACCAAGGCCAAGCTCGTCTTCCGGGATCGGCGTGCGTCGCGACGCACGTTCTCGGTGCCGGTGAGCCTCGACGTCGACGCGACCAGGGTGCGCTGGACGGCCCGGTTCGCGCCCGCCAAGGCCCTGCGCCCGATCGGCTTCGTCGACCCCCTCTACTCGATGCGGCTGCGCCTCACCGCCGGGCAGGACGCGACCGAGCTGCATCTGTTCGCCGAGCCGTCCGTGATGGAGAAGCTCGTCCTTCCCGTACGCCCACGGCTGAGCGGATTCGCCGCCGACGTCCTGCAGGCCTACAGAACCGACGCCTACTCCGTCGGGCTGCGGCTGGGGGCGGCCGGACGCGCGGCCGTCGTCGGCAGTTCCACCATCTGCCGGCTGCGCGCGACGGGTCTGGGCGGACGCGCCTGGAACGCGGTCCGCGGCCTGCAACGCGAGACCCGCGCCCTGCTCGAGCGCCGAACCACCAAGATGGCGCTCTACGAGAACGTGTTCACGCGGGTGCCGATCGACAAGCGGACCGTGGTCTTCGAAAGCCACATGGGCAAGCAGTTCTCGGACAGCCCCCGGGCGATCTACGAGGAGCTCAAGCGGGCCGGGGTCGACTTCCGGGCCGTCTGGTCCTACGCCGGCAAGCACCCGACGGGCTTCCCCGCGGGCGTGAAGCTGGTACGCCGGCAGTCGCTGGCGTACCTGCGGGAGCTCGGTCGTGCCGCCTTCTGGGTGGACAACCAGGGCTTCCCGTTCGACATCAAGAAGCGCCGGGGCACCACGTACATCCAGACCTGGCACGGGTCGGCGTTCAAGCGGATGGGCTTCGACGAGGCGACCATCAAGAGCCAGACGGCGGCCCAGCAGCGGCGCCTGAAGAACGCGATCGACCGGTTCGACGTGTTCCTGGTGCGCTCCGAGCACGACGTACGCACCCTGACCAAGGGCCTGCGCGTCGACGCCGAGCTGATGCGGGTGGGCTACCCCCGCAACGACGCGCTCGTGCGGCACGAGGACAGGGCCGAGGCCGCGGAGCTGCGCCGATCGCTCGGCTTGGCGGACAGCCGCCGGGTCGTGCTCTACGCACCCACGTTCCGTCCGCAGGAGCTCGGGCGGGGGTCATCAGGACTGCAGTTGCCGTTCTCCCTCGACGAGTTCGTCGAGCGTTTCGGCGGTAACACCGTGCTGCTCGTCCGGCCGCACTACCTGACCCACTTCGCCCTTCCCCCGAAGTACGGTCACACCGTACGTAACGCGGCACACGTCCACGACGTGACGCCGCTGCTGGAAATCTCGGACGCGCTGATCACCGACTACTCGTCGCTGATGTTCGACTACGCGCTGCTGAACCGGCCGATGATCTTCCACGTGCCCGACTACGACGACTACGTCGGCAGCAGCCGCGGCTCCTACTTCGACCTGGCCACCGTCGCGCCCGGACCGTTGACCCGGACCTCCGACGACCTACTCACCGCGATCGCCGACCTCGATCAGCTCGCCGGCCGCTACAGCGATCAGCGCAAGAACTTCGTCGCCCAGTACGGCGAGTACGACACGGGGAACGCCGCCAAGGCCATCGTCGACCGCTTCTTCCGTCCGGGAGGACGCCGTGGCTGAGACCCGTGACATCTTCATCGTCTGCAACAGCGTCAACGAGCTCGGCGGCCTGGTCCAGTGGGCGCACGACGTCGCGAAGCTCTTCACCGCCCGCGGCCACCGGGTCCGGTTGATCGGCGTCGAGCCCGCCACGGAGGCGCGCGACTACGGGTCGGATCTGCCGTACCCGACGATCACGCTGCACGACCATCACCTGCCCCGGCGTCGCAAGATGGTGGGTCTCGACCGGCTCAATCCGGCGGTCCGCAGGCGCAACCGCCTGCGCGAGTCGCTCCAGGAGCGGGGCGCCCGGCAGCTGACCGCGCTGTTCAAGGAGGCCGGCCCCGGCGCCGTGGTGATCGCCGCCCAGATCTGGGCGATGGAGTGGGTCGTGCGGGCCTACACCACGGACATGGTGGTGGTGGGAATGTCCCACGAGTCCTTCGAGGCGTCCCGCAACAGCAGCCGCTACGCCCGCGTCCTCGAGTACTACACCCAGGCCGACATCCACCTGGCCCTGACCGACGCCGACGCGGACGCCTGGGCCCGCGCCGGCATGACCAACGTCGGCGCCATGCCGAACCCGCTGATGACCGTGCCGGCGACCCTGCCGACGCTGGACGAGAAAACGGTGGTCACCCTCCGCCGGCTCTCCCACGACAAGGGCATCGACATGCTGCTCGAGGCATGGGCACTCGTCGCGTCGCAGCACCCGGACTGGAACCTGAAGGTCTTCGGCGCGGGCCCCGACGAGGAGCAGCTCCGGGCTCAGGCCCGCGAACTGGGCCTCGACGACAAGCCGATCTTCCAGGGCAAGACCACCAACATCGACGCCGCGCTCTCCGCCGCGTCCATCTACGCCCTGCCCTCCCGCGAGGAGGGCTTCCCCATCGCCGTCATGGAGGCTATGGCCTACGGCCTACCAACCGTCGCCTTCGACTGCGCCCCCGGCATCCGCGAACTGATCGACGACGAGATCAGCGGCGGAATCGTCATCACGGCCGGCAACATCCTCGGCATGGCCACCGCCCTCGAACGCCTCATCAAGGACGCCGACCTCCGCAAACGCCTCGGATCAGCCGGCCGGCAATCCGTCCGCCGCTTCTCCCCCGACTCCATCATCGACCGCTGGGAAGCCCTCTTCACCTTCCTGGAGCGCTAACCCCCGGGATGGCCGCAACCTAAGGCGCCCGGGAACGCACCTGAGACCCCCGGGGAAGTAACCGCAACCCAACTCGGATTTGCGCCCGTCGGTGTCGAGGGCGCCAAAACAGACTAGGCGCCCTTTGCCGTGGTCTGTTTTGGCGTCCTCGACACCGACCTCCCGGGGCGCAAATCCCCATCCCGGCGGAGCCGGGATCAGCAGCCCAGCCGGGATCAGAACCTGGGCATCCCGCCGAATTGGCGGTCGCCCGCGTCGCCGAGGCCGGGGACGATGTACATCTTGTCGTTCAGGCCTTCGTCGATGCTCGCGGTCACCAGGCGCAGCGGGAGGCCGGAGTCCTTCAGGCGTTGGATGCCCTCGGGTGCGGCGAGCACGCAGCAGATGGTCACGTCGGTGCAGCCGCGGTCGACGAGGAGTTGGCAGCAGTGCACCAGTGAGCCGCCGGTCGCCACCATCGGGTCGAGGACGAGCACCGGCAGGCCGGAGAGGTCGCCCGGCAGGGACTCCATGTAGGCGCGCGGCTCGTAGGTGTCTTCGTCGCGGGCGAGGCCGACGAAGCCCATGGACGATTCGGGGAGCAGGGCCAGCGCGGAGTCGGCCATGCCGAGGCCCGCGCGCAGCACGGGCACGATCAGTGGCGGGTTGGCGAGCCGGGTGCCCTGGGTCGGCGCGACCGGGGTGCTGATCGGGAACTGCTCGACGGAGAAGGAGCGGGCGGCTTCGTACACGACCATGGTGGTGAGTTCGTGCAGGGCGGCACGGAACACGCCGGAGTCCGTCTGGGCGTCGCGCATGACGGTGAGTCGGGTCTGGGCCAGCGGGTGATCAACAACAAGTACGTCCACGTGGCTCAACCTACCGGGGTATTTCAAGATCAACTGTCGGTGGGCCGCGTAGAATCCCTTTCATGACTGCGACGACGACGTCGAGGCTGTCCTCACTGTCCGATTCCTCCTTCAACCTCCGGTCTTTCCTGCACGGACTGCCCGGGGTCGACAAGGTCGGCGTCGAGGCGCGGGCGGCGGCGCTCGGCACCCGGTCGGTGAAGACCAGCGCCAAGCTGGCGGCCATCGACCTCGCGATCCGCATGGTCGACCTGACCACCCTCGAGGGCGCCGACACACCCGGCAAGGTGCGCGCGCTGTCCGCCAAGGCACTGCGGCCCGATCCGGCGGACCCGAGCTGTCCCAGCGTCGCCGCGGTCTGCGTCTACCCCGCGATGGTCCCGGTCGCCGCCGAGGTGCTGCGCGGCACCGGCGTTCACCTGGCGAGCGTGGCCACCGCTTTCCCGTCCGGCCAGGCGCCGCTCGACGTCAAGCTCGCCGACACCCGTGACGCGGTCGCCGCCGGCGCCGACGAGATCGACATGGTGATCAGCCGGGGCGCGTTCCTCGCCGGACGCTACGACCACGTGTTCGACGAGATCGTCGCGGTGAAGCAGGCGTGCGGTTCCGCGCATCTCAAGGTGATCCTCGAGACGGGCGAGCTGGGGACGTACGACAACGTCCGCCGCGCTTCCTGGCTGGCGATGCTGGCCGGTGCCGACTTCATCAAGACCTCCACGGGCAAGGTGCCGGTCGCGGCAACCCTGCCGGTCACGCTCGTGATGCTGGAGGCGGTCCGCGACTTCCGGGCCCGGACGGGCCGGCAGATCGGGGTCAAGCCCGCCGGCGGCATCCGCACCACGAAGGACGCGATCAAGTACCTGGTGATGATCAACGAGACCGTCGGCGACGACTGGCTCGACCCGGACTGGTTCCGTTTCGGCGCCTCCTCGCTGCTCAACGATCTGCTGATGCAGCGGACCAAGTTCGCCACCGGCCACTACGCGGGCCCTGACTACTTCACGCTGGACTGAGCCGGCTAGAAGCGGCTCCGCCGCACTGCGAGGAGAAACCGGTAGAAATGTTCGAATACGCCCCCGCGCCCGAGTCTCGCTCGGTCGTCGACATCGCACCCTCGTACGGTCTCTTCATCGACGGTGAGTTCGTGCCGCCGGCGTCCTCTGGCGGGGTCTTCAAGACCGTGAACCCGGCGACCGAGGAGGTGCTGGCCGAGGTCTCCACCGCGGGACCCGAAGACGTCGACCGGGCCGTGGCCGCCGCCCGGCGCGCGGCCGGGACCTGGTCCGCGCTGCCCGGCGCCGAGCGCGCCAAATTCCTCTTCCGCATCGCCCGGATCATCCAGGAGCGCTCCCGCGAGCTGGCGGTGCTCGAGTCGCTCGACAACGGCAAACCGATCCGGGAGTCTCGCGACGTCGATCTTCCGCTCGCCGCGGCGCACTTCTTCTACTACGCCGGCTGGGCCGACAAGCTCAGGCATGCGGGCTTCGGCGACGACCCCCGGCCGCTCGGCGTCGCCGCGCAGGTCATCCCGTGGAATTTCCCGATGCTCATGCTCGCGTGGAAGATCGCCCCAGCGCTGGCCACCGGCAATACGGTCGTGCTCAAGCCGGCCGAGACCACGCCCCTGTCGGCGCTGTTCTTCGCCGACGTCTGCCGCCAGGCCGACCTGCCGGCCGGTGTGGTCAACATCGTCACCGGCGCCGGCGAGACCGGCCGCACCCTGGTCGAGCACCCCGGGGTCGACAAGGTGGCGTTCACCGGTTCCACCGAGGTCGGTCGCCAGATAGCCCGCTCGATCGCCGGCACCCGCAAGCGCCTCACCCTGGAGCTCGGCGGCAAGGCGGCCAACATCGTGTTCGACGACGCGCCGATCGACCAGGCCGTCGAGGGCATCGTCAACGGCATCTTCTTCAACCAGGGGCACGTCTGCTGCGCCGGTTCGCGGCTGCTCATCCAGGAGTCCGTCTACGACGAGGTGATCGAGGCGCTCAAGCGCCGGATGGCCACCCTGCGGGTCGGCGATCCGCTGGACAAGAACACAGACATCGGCGCGATCAACTCGGCGGAGCAGCTGGAGCGCATCCGTACGCTCTCCGACATCGGCGCCGAGGAGGGTGCCGAGCGCTGGTCACCGCCGTGCGAGCTGCCGGCGCAGGGCTTCTGGTTCGCCCCGACGATCTTCACCGGGGTCACCCAGGCGCACCGGATCGCCCGGGAGGAGATCTTCGGTCCGGTGCTGTCGGTGCTGACCTTCCGCACCCCCGCCGAGGCGATCGAGAAGGCCAACAACACGCCGTACGGATTGTCGGCCGGCATCTGGACCGAGAAGGGCTCCCAGATCCTCGCCGTGGCCGACAAGCTGCGCGCGGGCGTGGTGTGGGCCAACACGTTCAACAAGTTCGACCCGACCTCGCCCTTCGGGGGTTACAAGGAGTCCGGATACGGCCGTGAGGGCGGCCGCCACGGTCTGGAGGCGTACCTTGCCTGAATCTTCCTCGTCCCGCTCGCGCAAGCCCGGCACCGTGGCGGCCGGCAAGGCCGTCGCGGTCAGACGGTCGTCCGCGGTCCGGGCCGGTTCCACCGCGGCCGTCCCCGCCGTCGCGACCGCCGGGACGGCCGGCACGCCCGGGCGGCTGGCGGTCCGTAAGACCTACAAGCTCTTCATCGGCGGGGCGTTCCCGCGCAGCGAATCAGGACGGACCTATCTCGTGGACGGCGACAACGTCGCGCTCGCCTCCCGCAAGGACGCGCGGGACGCCGTCGTCGCGGCACGCAAGGCACAGCCCAAGTGGGCCGGAGCGACCGCCTACAACCGGGGACAAGTGCTCTATCGCGTCGCGGAGATGCTCGAGGCGCGTCACGCGGAGTTCGTCGCCCGGGGCGTGCCGGCCGCCGAGGTGGACGCCGCCATCGACCGCTGGGTCTGGTACGCCGGCTGGGCCGACAAGATCGCCCAGGTGCACGGCGGGGCCAACCCGGTCGCCGGCCCGTTCTTCAACATCTCGGCGCCCGAGCCCACCGGGGTTGTCGCGGTGGTGGCACCGCCGTCCTTCCTCGGCCTGGTCAGCGTGATCGCCCCGGCGATCGTCAGCGGCAACACCGTGGTGGTGCTCGCCGCCGCACCGCAGGCCGCCATCACCCTCGCCGAGGTTCTGGCCACCTCGGACGTGCCGGGTGGGGTCGTCAACATCCTCACCGGCCACGCCGCCGAGACCGCGCCCTGGCTGGCTTCGCACGACGATGTGAACGCGCTCGACCTGACCGGCGTGACCGACCCGGCGCTCGCCGCCGACCTGGAACGGTCCGCCGCCGGCAGCCTCAAGCGGGTCGTCCGCCCGCCGGTCTCGGAGCCCGACTTCACCGCCGACCCGGGTCTGGGTGCGATGACGGCATTGCTGGAGACCAAGACCGTCTGGCACCCGAAGGGCTTCTGACCCGCGGGAGGGGTGTTTCCGACCGCGGTCGGCCTGCTTCCAGGTTGGACCACTAAGGTGTGTGCCCAGACTCACCCGTCCGAACAGCTCGCGAGAACCAACCCGGAGGTCAGTGTGGCCAGCCAGTCGCCCGAAGAGGCCGCAGAAACCTCGTCGGCCAAGGGAGGCCTCTCAGGCCGTGCGCTCTGGGACGACGTCCGGGTCTCGCCGGTGGAGATCGCCATGCCGGGTGGCGTCGCGCTGACCCTGCGGGCGCACCGGAAGTCCTCGGAGCTCGTCCCCACCGAGATCGAGGTCGACGAGGACGACCCGTTCGAGGCGCGTGAACGCGCCGCGGCCGCGCGCGCGGCCGAGGAAGAGGGCGTGATCGTCGACGACGAGTTCTCCGCGCTGGTCGCCGAGGGGGAAGCCGACCCGAAGGACCGCAAGGCCGGCGAGGTCCTGCGCAACGAGGACGGCGAAGTCGTCGAGGAGCCGGACCCCGAGGACTTCAAGGACGACGTGGTGGAGGAGGCCGACAGCCAACCGGAGGATGAGGACGTACCCGTCTTCCTGAGCCACCGCGGCAAACTGCTGGCCTTCAAGTCCCCCGAGTCGCTGGTCGCCTTCATTCGATCGGGTGCCCCGCACGACCTGGCGCAACTCGACACCTGGGCGACCGTGGCCGAGCGGGTACAGTCGACCGACATCGACCCGCTGCCGGAGGATCGCTACGAGCTCGACCTCGTGGTGGAGAACCTGCGTGGCGGTCACGACACATGGGACCTGCCGCTGCTCATCGCCGCGGGCGAGGTGGCCCGCGACCTGGGTCACGCGTTGCGCCTGAAGCCCGTGATCCTGGCGTTGGCTCCCGGATCGCCACTCGACGACCTGGATGAGTCCCTGCGGTCCGCGGAAAGTGGCGGAATGGGCGGTTTCTTCGGCCGCCGCAAGCTCCGTAAAATCGGTGCACAGCAGGCGAGTCTGGGTTGGCGTTCGGTCATCGGCAAGATCTCTGCCGCTGTGGACTGGCGCGACTGACCCCTCACCAGGGACCATCAGTCGTTGGCCGAACAACCCTCACCTGGGGAGGAGGACGACGCCGTGGCGCTCGTGCGCGTGTACTGCGGTCTGGCGTCGGCTGATGAGACGGTGCGCACGGCCTCGGCCGGATCGGCACTGACCATCGCCGTGGTGGACGACGCGGGGCGGCTGCTCGGCGTCCACGAGATCAGTGACGACCCTGCCGGGTACGCCCAGCTCGGGACGCTGCTCGTGGAGAGGACGAGTGGCTTCGCCGAGGCCGCGGTAGCCGCCGACAGCGACGACCACATGGTCACCTCGCTGCTGACCGCCGCCGGACGCCCCCTCGTGGTGGCCGACGACGACTCCGCCGACGACTTCGCCGAGCGCTTCTCCGACGACGACTCCCCCGAGGAGATCGCCGCGCCGCCCGCCGCCCGTCGCGCCGTGGGCCTCGCCCGCGCGCTCCAGGCCGGCGCCATCGCGGCCGTCACGATCCCGGCCCCGCGCGAGCTGGTCAGCTACAAGCCCGTGCTCGCCGCCCACATCGCCATGCTCAACGGCCGGCATTCCGCCTCGATCGCCCTGCGCGAGGTGCTGCGGGAGCTGTATCCGGCGGCGCTGCGGGCGTACCCGGATCCCGCCCACCCGCTGGCCCTGGCCGTGCTGGACGCGCTCCCGGAGCCCGGCCGCCTCACCAGCCGCGGCAAGGACGCCGAGGGAGTTGCCGAAGAGGTCGCCGTCGAGCTGACCCGCGCCGGCGCCGGCACCGAGGACCAGGTCGTATCGGCGGTCACCGCGCTGGTCGTGGCGATCAACGAGTCGCCCCGCCGAGGCGGCGTCAACAAGGCACTCGCCCCGGCCGCCGCCGACACGGTCCGGCACGCGGTCGCCGCGGTCCGGTCCTGCGACGCGGCCTGCGAAGCCCTGGTCGGCACCCTCGCCGCCCGGGTCAGCCAGCAGGCCGGCAGCCAGGGTCGCCGTCAGGCGGGTTCCCGCCGGGCCACCGAGCCGGACGCCGCGAGCCTGCCCACCCGCACCGCCAGCGCGGCGGCGCGCATGGGCCGCCGCGGCCGTCCCGAGCCCGCCGTCTCCGGCAACGGCCCGGCGACGCCCCGCCCGCTGACCTCCCCGCCGGTCGCGCCAGAGCCGATCATGCCGCCGCCGCTGGCGCCGCGTCCGGTGACGCCGCCTCCGGTGGCCCCGGCCGCCAGCCTGCCGGCCCGTGTCCCGAACCCGGGCCCGGCCAGTCGCCCGGTCTCGGTGCCGCCACCGCCGCCGGGAATGACCCCGATCACCCCGGGTACGCGCCCGTCCTCGGTGCCCCCGGCCGACTCCGGGCAGCCGTTCCGCCCGACCCTGACCAACGCCGCGATGAGCAGCGCCCGCGCCGAACGGCAGCGCACGGTCATTCCGCCCAGCACCCGCAACGGCGCACCGCCAGCGGCGAACGGCGCGACCGACTACTCGCTGCCCATGCCCGTCCAGCGGTCGGCCTCGGAGACTCCGGAGCCGGGCTCACGCGCCAACTGGCCGCTGCTCAACAGCGACGAACCGGCCGGCCCCCCGGCCACTCCGGCGGCCACCCTGCCGGCCGCTTCGGTGAGCGGCTCGCCCGCCGACGGTCGCGTCAAGCCGCCATGGCAGGACATGCCCAAGGAGCCGCCGGCCCTGCGCCTGGTCGAATCCGGCCTCGCCAACGCCTCGGCAGACCTCGCGGCCATCACCGAACCGCCGTCCCTGCGCCTGGTCGACGACCGCGGCGGTCGCAACGGCCGAGCGCCGGTGCGCCGCGCCGCGCCGACGCTGACCGCCCTGGACCGCAGCACCACCCCGCCGGTCCCCGCCGAGGGCGACGGCGACCTGCTGATCTTCGCGGCGGCCCGTTCGGCCTGGTTCACCGGCCACGACGAGTCCTCGACATCGTCGGCCGCCGACCTCGACTGGACCAGCCCGATGGACACCGGCTGGCGCGCGGCCGAGAAGGCCTCGGCGCCGGAGGTGACCGCGGAAACCTCGGCGGGCCTGCCCAAGCGCGTCCCACAGGCAAACCTGGTGCCGGGCTCTCCCCTGCGCGAGGAGCGTCCGCTGCGGATCGTCCGCGACGCGGCCAGCATCGCGGCACACACCACCGGCTACTTCCGCGGCTGGCGTCGCGGCCAGGAAATCGGCGGCTACGCGATCGGCGGACGCCCCGGACGCGAGGCGGCGGGCGGCTGGGACTTCAGCCGCGACGGCCAGGAAGTCGAGGACTACCGCAACGCGGGCTACCCCAGCCGCTGACGCGACCCGACTCGGGCATATCCAGCTCGGGGGCGATCCAGGCTCAGAGCGGATTTCCGGGGCTTAGCCTTCAAGGCCTAGCCTCGGCGGCATCCCTGGGACATTCGGCGCTTAGCCTCCCGTTCAGCGGGTTCGGCGCCCTATGGGCTCGGAAGCCGGCGGTTCCCCAGCAGTCGGGCTACTCGGCGTCGAGGGAATGGGTGAGTTCTTCCGCCGTCTGCAATGCCGCCTCCGCGCGGCGGCGCTCTGCCGGTGTCAGCTCGATCGCCCGGGCTCGCGTCAACATCTCGGCGGCCTTCCGCGAATCGTTCATGGCCAGGGCCAGCTCGGCACGGTAGACCACGGCCTGGACCTCCACCGCCGGATCGTCGGCGGCATCCGCGCGGCGCAGAGCACCGTCGAGAATCTTCGCGGCCTGACCGTGGTCTCCCCGGTTGTCGCCCTGAACGACGGCGTTCTCCAGCGCGGCGGCGAGCCGCCCGGCAACCGCGGGGGCGGACGGGCCGGGCTGGGCGGCGGGCGAGCCGGGCTTGGCAGTGATGCGGATCCAGTTCCCGCCAGGGTCGATGACGCTGAAGCCGGTCAGACCGTCCATGTTTTTCTTGGGCCTCGGCCGCGTCATCCGGGGAATGCCCGAAACCAGCACCTTGCCATACCGCTCCCGCAGCCCCTTCGCGAAGGCCGCGTGAAGGGCACCGATGTCCTCCGCCTGGACCAGACAGGTACCGTACGACCGCTCCGGATCAAAGTCCGGCAGCCCGAAGAAGTGCAGGTTCAGGTCCTCGCGCCGCAGCGCCACGTAGGGGTTTGGCTTCGTCTGCCGGTAGGTCACTTCGAAGCCGAGGGCGCGGTAGAAGTCGGCCAGGTCATCGATGGACGCGCAGGGCAACAGGGGAATGGTTACTTCGCCAGCCATTCGTCCTTCCTAGCCGAGGAAGCACGCTCACGAAAGCCGATAAAGCACCGCCCGCGACAGCCGAGGAAGCACCCTCCTGAAGATGAGGAAGCTCCGGGCATGCAAAAGTCCCGCTCTGTCGCACAGAGCGGGACTTTCGACCGACTGTCAGGCGGGCGCTACCGCACGCGACCGGCGCATCGTGAGAACGTACTCGACCAGCGAGATCAGCACGTTCTTCGTCGATTCGCGGTTGCGGGCGTCGCAACTCACCACCGGCACGTCGCTGGAGATCGCGAGGGCGTCGCGAACGTCCTGGGCGTTGTGGTACTGCATGCCGTCGAAGCAGTTGATGGCTACCAGGTACGGCAGCCGCCGGTGCTCGAAGAAGTCGATGGCGGCGAAGCAGTCGGCGAGCCGACGCGTGTCCACCATGACGACCGCACCGATCGCACCCCGGACCAGCTCGTCCCACATGAACCAGAACCGCGTCTGGCCAGGCGTGCCGAACAGGTACAGGATCAGGTCGCGATCGATGCTGATGCGGCCGAAGTCCATCGCCACCGTGGTGGTCGTCTTACCCGGCACTTGCCGGTTGTCGTCGACGCCCACGCCCGCGGAGGTCATGATCGCCTCCGTGGTCAGCGGGGTGATCTCCGAGACGGACCCCACCAGCGTCGTCTTACCGACGCCGAACCCACCGGCGATTACAATCTTCGCCGATGTCACGCGTCCGGCGGTCGGCCGGCGCGACATGTCAGAGCCTGCGAAGTCCACTCAGCACCCTTTCCAGCAGTTCCGTACCCACCGCATCGGTTTCATCCTCCAGGGATGTCGGCTCGTAGACCGCCACCAGGCCGTCGTGGGCCATGTCGGCGACGATCACTCGAGCCACCCCGAGCGGCAGTTGCATGCGTGCGGCGATTTCGGCCAGCGACTGCACTCTGCCGCCGTCGCACATCGCCGCGATGTACTGGTGTTCGCTCCCGCCCCTGCCGGTCCCGGTGGAACGGCCGCGGACGGTGGTCTCGACGAGCGCTTCCAGCGCGATCTCAAGCTTGGGCCGGGTCCGGCCACGGGTCACGGCGTACGGTCTGACCAGTGCGCCGGTCGGCTCATCGCGTTCGGGCATCGTCACCGCTCACCCCATCCCTAGGCCCATAGAAGTGTCTCGTGTTGTCAAGGTTTTGGACAGATACCGGACGGATCCGGTCGGCCATCCGTTCAGCCGAGCACCCCGGCGGCCGAGCGCGGAGCCGGCGTCAGAGCCTCACCCACGCGGTCGACCAGCAGCGCCATCTCGTAGCCCACCTGACCGACGTCGCAGCTCCGGGCCGCCAGTACGGCGAACGAGGAGCCGTCGGAGATCGACATCAGGAAGAGGAACCCGTTGTCCATCTCCACGACGGTCTGCAGCACCGCACCGCCCTCGAAGCACCGTGCGGCGCCCTGAGTCAGGCTGACCAGGCCGGAGGCGATGGCCGCCAGCTGGTCGGCCCGGTCACGGGGGAGGTCCCGCGAGGCCGCGAGCAGCAGACCGTCGGCGGAGACCGCGATCGCGTGCGCAACCCCGGGAACGCGGTCGGCGAAGTTGGCGAGCAGCCAACCCAGATCCTGCGTACTTGTCATGCCTCATGCTCCTTGCCAGCCTGCGAGGACTGCTGCCCTCCCGGAGTTTCCTCCGGGTTGGTCGATTGATCCTTCGTGCGACCCCGCTGCACCCCACGGTGATACGCGGACAGTAGCCCACGAACCGCCTCGGGAGTGCGGCGTTGGACCGAGGTCTCGGCCCGGTCGACACCGCCCGGAACGAGCTGTGCCATCGGCGTACGGCGCGGTAGGCCGGCCGTCGTCGTGGTCTCCACCGGCATTTCGGCGGCCTTGCGGGCGGCCTGCCAGCCCTCGTCGGCCGCGGTCTGCCACGGGTTGACCGGTCCGCCGGGGCCAGAGGTGCCGTTGGCGGCACCCGAGCCGTTGGCGGCACCCGAGCCGTTCGCGGCAGCCGAGCCGTTGGCAGCGGCCGCACCGTTCGCGCCAGCGGAACCGTTCGCGGTCGACGAACCGTTCGCGGCGGCCGAACCGTTGGCGACCGCGCCCACGGGGGCCGGGTCACGGTCACGGTCACCGTCACGCGTCTCCGGCGAGGCGGCCTGCTGCGGCACGGCGGCCGTGCGGGCCGGCTCCCCGGTCGAGAAGCGCTGCGAGGTGATCGTCTCGTCCGCGGCCGACGGCTCGGGCTCGGTGGCCCGGGGCTCGCTGGCGCGGGACTCGGTGATCCGAGGCTCTGCCGGGCGTGCGGTGACGAACCAGGCCGACTCGAGCTCCCGGAAGATCGGCAGCTCCATCGTCTCGTCCGAGAACTTCGCCGGACCGTCGCCGGCGGCCCGCTGACGGGCAGCGGCCTGCGCGGCGGCGATCTGCGCGGCGGCGGTCGCCTGGGCGGCCGCGGCCTGCTGGGTCGCTGCCTCGTGCGCCGCCGCGGCGGCCGCTGCCGACCGCTCGGCCTCGCTCTGCGGCGTCGACTCGGTCGACGGCGCTCCGCTCTGCGGGGTGGTCGGACGGGCGGCCCGCGGCTGGGACCCGGCGCCGGAGCGCTCCGCACGGTAGTGCGGGAACTCGGCGGTCAGGTCCAGGGCGGCCGCGAGGCTCTCCGGGACGGGCGGGGTGCTGTGCTCGCGGTCGGCCGATACCGGCGGCCACGCCGGCGGATAAGCGGCGGCGGGCGGAGCCGAGTGCGGCCGGCTGGTGCTCGGCGGGCCCGACTGCGGCCGGTTGGTGCTC
This sequence comes from Actinoplanes sp. NPDC051346, assembly GCF_040682215.1. Classification (NCBI taxonomy): domain Bacteria; kingdom Bacillati; phylum Actinomycetota; class Actinomycetes; order Micromonosporales; family Micromonosporaceae; genus Actinoplanes; species Actinoplanes sp. NPDC051346. The sequence goes on from NZ_JBFBAJ010000003.1 coordinate 598,952, forward strand.
GGCGGGGCCGAGTACGGCCGGTCGACGCTCGGCGGAGCCGAGATCGGCGGGCCCGACACGGGCGGCACCGAGATCGGGCGGCCGCCGGCGAACGGCGGGGCGGACGACACCGGAGGCGCGGAGACGGGCGGAACCGGAGGCGCCGAGACGGGCGGCGGCGCGAAGGAGGACCGGTTCTGCGACTCCGAGCTCGGCGGGAGCTGGCGCGGGATCGTGTGACCGAACGAGGCCGTGTCGTCGGGCCGGAACGTCTCGCCGTTGCGGCGCTGCGGCAGGCCCTCGCCACCAGCGAAGCCCTGAGGGCCGGCATGCGGCAGCGGCGGGATCGGCTCGTTGCTGCGCGGTCCGTGGAAGCCGTTGGCACCGCCCGCGCCGTTGGCGAAGCCGTTCGGCTGTCCGCCGAAGCCGTTGGACGGGCCACCGAAGCCGCTGGGCGGCTCGAAGCCGTTGGACGGCGCGCCGGTCAGGTCGGACCACGCCGGGGTGGAGCGGCCGCCACCGGTGCCGAGCATGCCGCCGGTGGGCATCGGCGGGTTCGGGTCGAACGGCCGTCCGCCCGGGTAACCGCCCCGGCCGTTGGTGCCGCTCTCGAGCGCCAGCGGCGGCTCGGCGAACGCGGGACGGGCCTGCTCCGGGCCCCCGAAGGAGCCGACGCCGGCGGTCGCACCGGCCGGGACCCGAGCGGCCGAGGCCGACGACGCGAGCACGCCGACCGGCAGGCCGACATCGGCCACCGTGCCGCGCTCGGTGTCGGCGGGCCGCAGCTCGACCTTGACGCCGTGCCTGTTCGCCAGGCGGGCGACCACGACCAGGCCCATCATCCGGGAGACGGCGACGTCCACCATCGGCGGGTTGGCCAGCCGCTCGTTGAGATCGCGCAGCTGCTCGCGGCTGATGCCGATGCCGCGGTCCTCGACCGAGAGCACCACACCGTCGCCGAGGCGCCGGGCCTCGACCACGACGTGGGAGTTCGGCGGGGAGAACGCGGTCGCGTTGTCGAAGAGCTCGGCGACCAGGTGGACCATGTCGTTGACCGCGTGCGCGGACACCTCGATGTCGCGGTCCATCATGCCGAACTCGATACGCGTGTAGTGCTCGACCTCGGACTGCGCGGCGCGGAGCACGTCGATGAGAGCGGCGGGCTCGCGCTGGACGCGGGTGGAGTCGGCACCGGCGAGAACGAGAAGGTTCTCGTCGTTACGGCGCATTCGGGTGGCCAGGTGGTCGAGCTGGAAGAGCTCGGCCAGGCGGTCCGGGTCCTCCTCGCCGCGCTCCAGACGGTCGAGGTGACCGATGAGCCGGTCGACCAGGATCTGCGAGCGGCGGGCGAGGTTGACGAACATCGTCGAGACGGAGGAGCGGAGCGCGGCCTGCTCGGCCGCGGTGCGGACGGCTTCCAGGTGGACGGCGTTGAACGCCTCGGTCACCTGACCGAACTCGTCCCGGCTGCGCACCGGCAGCGGCTCGGCGACCTGGTCGGCCACCTGGGCCGGGGTGAGCGAGCCGGTGAGCGCGGGGTCGCGCAGCCTCTCGACCGCCTGCGGCAGGCCGAACTGGGCGACGTTGAGCGCACCCTGGCGCAGCTCGCGCAGGGACCGGGCCATCGACCGGGCGACGAGCCAGGCGAAGACGATGGCGAGCAGGAGCATGCCGAGCAGGATGCTGGTCTCGACGAAGACGCGGCGCTGCACGTCGTCACGGATGTCGGTGGCCTGGGCCACGATCTCGCCGTCGAGCCGGTTCTCCACGCTGCGGAAGAGGTTGTTGTAGCCGATCATGGCGGTCTCCCACTGCTCCCGGTTGAACGGGATCTGGGTGGACCGGGTCGCGGCGAGTGCCTGCAGCGGCTTGGTGAGGTTGGTGGCGTTCCGCTCGGACGGACCGGTGATGACGCGGTCGACGAGCGCCAGGTCCTCGTTGGTGGCGACCTGACGCATGGCCGCGTCGGAGATCTGGAAACCGGTGTCGGTCAGCAGGAACTTGCGGCGCAGAGCCGTCGTGAAGTCGCCACCGCCGAGCACCTCGTGACCGACGTCACGCTGCTGGGCGATGAAGTCCTTCGACCGGGCGATGCCGGCCACCACGCGCAGGCGGTCGCTCAGCGCGGTGTCCAGCGCCAGCTGTGCGGACGCGTCACGCACGTTGAGCAGGTCGTTGATCATCGTGCTGTAGCTGGCGTCGATGATCTTGACCGAGAGGTCGTCGTTGGTCGTCTGGCTGCGCAGCGCCGGAAGCTCCTCCAGGTTGCGGTCGAGCCGCGTGAGGAGGGTGTTGACCTGCGGGGGAATGTCGTCCAGGGCGGCCTTCTGCTGCGAGTACGGCAGCTTGGCGGCGTCGACCTTCTGGTGCTCCCGCCGGTAGTTGACGTCGGCGGCCTTGCGTTCCTCGGAATCGGCGCGCGTCGTCGCGATCATCACGCCGAAGGCGCGCTCGCTCTGCAGGTGGTCGACGAGACCACCCGCCTCCTTGGACAGCACGGACAGGGTCCGGGCGCGCTCGGCGTTGGTGGCCTCGTCGATGTGGTCGATGAGGCCCTGCGTGCCGACGACGATCGTCGCCAGGGTGGGCACCAGCATGATGAGCCCGAGCTTTGACCAGATCGGGAGGTCCCGCAGCCGACCCGCCGGCCGGCGGAGCCGCGACATGACAGCGTTCGCCGTCTTGGGGCGCTTGCTCACGTCACCGTCCTCCTGATTCGGACCCGGGCTTCGGATCACCGGGCACCGCACACGGCCGACACGCCGGTCGGGCCCCCGAGATTCCATCACGACGAGTGTCAAAGAGAAAGAGCAGCCTGACCCGGACCGTTTGTGTGACGCGACGCGGCGTCCGGAGACGCCGACATCGCCGGCCAGTCATCACTGCTCGTATATGGCAAGTCTCTTAACGTCACTCGATTCGGTCGGCGCGTCCGGGTCCCCGTCCGTGCCGATCTGGCCCGATCTCTTTCGATCGTGCTGCACAGACGATGGCTCGCACAGAAGCCGACGGCAAGGCAAGATGCCGGATTATGCAGTGTTTGTAGACGCCATCTGTCCGAACGGCTGACCCCCTCCACCGAATCGGTAGTTTCGTAAGCCGAAAGTACGTCGGTGTCTCACATGCCGGTTAAAACCGGACATTAAACCAGCAACTTCGCGTATGCCGGCTTGATCACGTCGTTGATAATGGCCAACCGCTCGTCGTACGGGATGAAAGCGGACTTCATCGCGTTGATCGTGAGCCACTGGAGTTCACTCCAGCCCCAACCGAACGCCTCCGTCAGCAGAGCCATCTCCCGCGACATCGAGGTGCCGCTCATCAGCCGGTTGTCGGTGTTGACCGTGACCCGGAACCGCAGATCCTTCAGCAGCCCGATCGGGTGCTCGGCGATCGAGGCGGCCGCGCCGGTCTGCACGTTCGAGGACGGGCACAGCTCCAGCGGGATGCGCTTGTCGCGCACGTACGACGCCAGCCGCCCCAGGTTTCCGGCGGTGATGTCGTCCACGATCCGGACCCCGTGACCCAGCCGGTCCGCCCCGCACCACTGGATCGCCTGCCAGATCGACGGCAGGCCGAAGGCTTCGCCCGCGTGGATGGTGAAGTGGAAGTTCTCCCGCTGCAGGTACTCGAAGGCGTCCAGGTGCCGGGTGGGAGGGAAGCCGGCCTCGGCGCCGGCGATGTCGAAGCCGACGACGCCGGTGTCCCGGTAACGCACGGCCAGTTCGGCGATCTCCTGGGAGCGGGCCGCGTGCCGCATCGCGGTCAGCAGGGTGCCGACGCGGATCCGCCGGCCCTGGGCCGCCGCCTCGGCGGTGCCCTCCTCGAAGCCCGCGTGCACGGCGTCGACCACCTGGTCGAGGCTCAGGCCGGCCTCGAGGTGCTGCTCGGGCGCGTACCGGATCTCGGCGTAGACGACGCCGTCGGCGGCGAGGTCGAGGGCGCATTCCTTGGCGACCCGGTGCAGACCCTCCTCGGTCTGCATCACCGCGACCGTGTGGGCGAACGTCTCCAGGTAGCGTTCCAGCGAGCCGGAATCGGCGGCGGCGACGAACCACTCCCCCAGCCGTTCCGGATCGGTTTCGGGCAGTTCGTGTCCGACGGCGGCCGCCAGCTCCACGATCGTCGCGGGCCGCAACCCGCCGTCGAGGTGGTCGTGCAGGAGAGCCTTGGGGGCCTTGATGATGTCGTCGTAGGAGATGGCAGTCATCAGCAGATGTTAGAGGGGCGCGGCAGATGATCGACGGCGCATTGCCATACCTGCGGTGCCCGGTGTGTGGCGGAGCACTCACGCGCCCCGCCGAACGGGCGCTGCGCTGCCCACTCGGCCACTCTTTCGACATCGCGCGACAGGGGTACGTGAACCTGACGGCGGGCCGTACCCCCCACTCCGGCGACTCGGTCGAGATGATCGAGGACCGGGAGGCGTTTCTCGCCGAGGGCCACTACGACTTCATCGCCGAGGCGTTGGCCGAGGCGGCACATCCGGGCGACGGCCTGGTGGTCGACGCTGGTACGGGCACCGGCCGCTACCTCGCCGGGGTTCTCGACGCCCACCCGGCGGCACGGGGACTGGGGATCGACGTCTCCAAGCCGGCCCTGCGCCGCGCCGCCCGCGCGCACCCCCGGGCCGCGGCCGCCCTCGCCGACCTCTGGAGCCCACTGCCCCTTGCCGACGCCTCGGCCAGCACGGTGCTGAACGTCTTCGCACCCCGCAACGGCCCGGAATTCCGCCGGGTCCTGCGCTCCGACGGACTGCTGCTGGTCGTCACCCCGGCCGCGGATCATCTCGCCGAACTCATCGCGGAGTTCGGGCTGATCAAGGTCGACCCGGACAAGGCGGAACGGGTGGCGGACTCCCTCGGCGGCGGCTTCGCCGTGCGGAGCACGTCGAGGCATCACCGCACGCTGCGGTTGTCGGAGGCGGAAACCCGTACATTGATCGGAATGACGCCGAGTGCCCGGCACGTCCCGCGCGACGCGGCCGGGACCCACGAGGTGACCGCGGCAGTTGACCTCACGGCCTACCAGCCGATCTAGATCGAGAGGTCGACTTCTTCCCATTCGGGCGGGGCGTCGTGGTACGGCCCCGAGAAGAGCACCGCCCACTCCAGGGCCCACCGCCGCTGCCCGACGGCATTGCTGTCGACCTCGCCGGGGGGGCGCACCCCGGCCCGTTCGGCCTCCTGGAAGGCCCAGTCGAGGCAGTAGTAGAGGTCGAGGAGCACCGCGGCCTCGACCGGGTCCCGCGGCGACATCAGCGACCGGGACCGCCAGGCGTTGAACAGCTCACCGCCGGGCAGGTCCGGCATCTGCCGCATGAACCTGTCCTCGGGCGGGGCCGTCGGGTCGAGGTGCCGGCTGAGCCCGAGCAGCCAGGCCAGGGCGAACGCCGCGTCGTGGTGCAGCACGAACGACCGGTGATCGCCCTTGCCCCCGGCGACGAACTGCCACTCGGGCGGTGTGACGAAATCGACAAGCTTCGAGGCGAGCAGCCAGCTCATCGCGGTCTCGGCGGGCATGCCGAAGCACCGGGCCACGACCACGTGCAGCACCGCCGCCCGGGCCTCCAGCTCCGCCGTCGGCCGCAGTTCCACGCCGTCACCCGGCTCCCAGACCAGCGGGAACACCGGCGGCGGCAGCGGCAGGCCGAGCCGCTCGAGCTCGTCCAGGCTCGCTTCGCGTACCGCGCGGGGGTCGGGGGCGGCCTTCATGGCCGGCTCAGGCGATGCGGTCGAGGAGCAACCGCCCGGGCTCGGGTGCGTCCTGTCCGATGCGGATCGCTCCGGCCGCGTCGGCCCGCGCGGCGGGGATCCGGCCGGGTTCATCGGTACGCAGCTCCAGCAGCACATCGCCGGCGCTGACCCGGTCGCCAGGGCGCACCTTGAGCACGACGCCGGCCCCGGCGCTCACCGGGTCTTCCTTGCGGGCCCGGCCGGCACCCAGCCGCCACGCCGCCAGGCCGACCCCGAGCGCGTCCACCGACGCGACCACGCCGTCCTCGGTGGCGCGCAGGAACTCGGTTTCGCGGGCCACCGGGAGCGGCGCGTCCGGGTCGCCACCCTGGGCGCGGATCATCGCCTTCCACGAGTCCATCGCGGCGCCGGACCGCAGCGCCTCGGCCGGGTCGGCGTCGATGCCCGCCGCGGCGAGCATCTCGCGGGCCAGGGCGAGGGTCAGCTCGACCACGTCGGCCGGTCCACCGCCGGCCAGGACCTCCACCGACTCCTCGACCTCGATGGCGTTGCCGATCGTCAGGCCCAGCGGCGTGTTCATGTCGGTGAGCAGCGCGACCGTCTTGACGCCGTGCGCGCCGCCGAGCTCCACCATCGTCCTGGCGAGCTCGCGAGCCATGTCCAGGTCCTTCATGAAGGCGCCGGTGCCGACCTTCACGTCGAGAACCAGCGCGCCGGTGCCCTCGGCGATCTTCTTGCTCATGATGGAGCTGGCGATCAGCGGGATCGCCTCGACGGTGCCGGTGACGTCGCGCAGGGCGTACAGCTTGCGGTCGGCCGGGGCCAGGCCCTCGCCGGCCGCGCAGATGACCGCGCCCACGTCCTGGAGCTGCCGGACGAATTCGTCGTTGCTCATCCGGGCGCGCCAGCCCGCCACCGACTCGAGCTTGTCGAGGGTGCCACCGGTGTGGCCGAGGCCGCGGCCGGAGAGCTGCGGCACGGCGGCACCGCACGCGGCCACGAGCGGGGTCAGCGGCAGCGTGATCTTGTCGCCGACGCCACCGGTGGAGTGCTTGTCGACGGTCGGGCGGGTCACCGCGGACAGGTCGAGCCGCTCACCGCTGGCGATCATCGCGGCGGTCCAGCGCGCGATCTCGCCGGGCGCCATCCCGCGCAGCAGAATCGCCATGGCGAGGGCGGACATCTGCTCGTCGGCGACGACGCCCTTCGTGTACGCGTCGACGACCCAGTCGATCTGCGCGTCGGACAGCGTGTGCCCGTCCCGCTTGGTGCGGATGACATCGACAGCCGCGAATTCCGTCATTGTTGTTGCTCCCACCTAGCGCCGATGCCTTCCGGCGGTTCTCCTTCGCCGGCCCATGAGAGCCCGCCTTCCGCGTCCACCACAACCACCCGGGACGTACGGGTGCGACCCCAGGTCACCGCCGCGGCGGCGGTGGGGAAGATGGGCCCCTCCTCGAGGATGCCCTTGTCCGCGTCGCTCTCCTCGCGGCTGCCGCCGGAGCGTTCCCAGTAGCCGGTCCAGACCTGCGTGCCGCCGGAGAGATCCGGATGCACGAAGACCGTGCCGCGACCGCGCCACCGGGCGAGCTCAGCCGGCACGGCGGGCACGGCGGCCGGCCCGGTGACCTTGTCGATGTCGTCGGGGCCGAACGCGTTCGGCAGCAGTTCCGCCATCCGCAGCGGCCGGGGCACCGCCTCGACCAGGCACTCCGGGCCGCCGTGCTCGTAGAGCAGCTGGCGGCAGCGCCCACAGGGCATCAGCGGCTGCCCGGTGGCGTCGACGCAGGAGACCGCTACCAGCCGGCCACCACCCGTGGCGTGCAGCGAGCTGACCAGCCCGCATTCGGCGCAGAGGGTGACGCCGTAGGACGCGTTCTCCACGTTGCATCCGACGACCACGCGGCCGTCGTCCACCAGCGCGGCCACCCCGACGGGAAAGTCGGAATAGGGTGCGTACGCGTGCCGCATCGCCTCGACGGCCGCGGCCCGCAGCGATCCCCAGTCGATCTCCATGCCGCCGATTCTGCCCCACGCCGTTACGGTGCGAAGCGGCTCCCCGGCAACGGGCCGCTCCGCACCCCAACGGATCAACTCTTGATGTACGGCTGTCCGTCGGCCGCCGGGGCACGCACGCGGCCCACCAGGCCCGCCACCGCGATGATCGTCGCCAGGTACGGCAGCATGTTGAGGAACTGGCTCGGCACCGGGCTACCGACCGCGCTGAGGTACGTGGCCAGCTTCTGCGCGAAGCCGAAGAACAGCGCCGCACCCAGCGCCCCGAACGGGGTCCAGCGACCGAAGATCAGGGCGGCCAGCGCGATGAAGCCCGCGCCCGCCGTCATGTTCTTGTTGAAGCTGCCGGTCGCCGCCAGGGTGAAGTACGCCCCGCCGGCACCCGCGATCAGGCCGCCGATGAGGACGTTCAGGTAGCGCAGGCCGCGGACCCGGATGCCGACGGTGTCCGCCGCCGTCGGGTGCTCACCGACCGCCCGGGTGCGTAGCCCCCAGCGTGTGCGCGAGAGCCCGAAGTGCACCGCGAAGACCAGGATCAGCGCGAGGAAGACCAGGCCGTTGGTCTGGAACAGCACCGGGCCGGCCACGGGAATGTCGGAAAGGACCGGGATGCTCCACTCGGGCATCTTCGGGGGCTGGTTGTACGACTGGGCGTCGGGCTGCATCAGCCGCTCGTAGAGGAACCCGGTCACGCCGAGCGCGAGCAGGTTGAGCACGATGCCGACGACGACCTGGTCGACGAGGTAGCGAATCGCCAGCACGGCCAGGATCGCCGCGATCAGCACGCCGCCGAGGGCCGCGCTGAGCACGCCGGCCCAGACGCTGGTGGCCATGGTGCCGACCAGGGCGGCGCCGAACGCGCCCATGAGGAACTGGCCCTCGATCGCCACGTTGACCACGCCGGAGCGTTCACCCAGGACGCCGGCGAGGGCGCCGAGGATCAGCGGCACGGCCAGTTCCAGGGTGCCGCTGGCGGTGTCCACGAGCGGCAGGAACTTGCCCGCCACCTGCCAGCACAGGAACGACAGGACGAAGGTCAGGATGCCGAGGCTGAGCACACCCGTCTGGTACTTGCGGAGCAGGCCGGCCAGCAGCACGGCGCCCGCCGCCAGCGAGACAATGCCGAAGAGGATCGCACCGAACTGGCCGTTGATCGACAGCGCGGCGCCCTCGGCGTCGTCGCTGAGCGTGAACCGGGCGGTATCCGGGGCCGCGAGGGCGCCGAAGACCACCGTCGCCACGAGACCGATGAACACCACGCCGACGCCGAGGCGGCGCTGCCGGTCCCAGAACCGCGCGGGTGCCGCGGTCGGCACGATCTCTTCCACTGTCGCCGTCGACACGCCGGTCACCAGCCCTTCGCCATGGAGGCGCCAAGCCGGGCGGTGCGGGCGGCGCGGAGTCGGAAGATCGCCTTCACCAGCGCCGGTGCGGCGATGAAGATGACGATCAGGGCCTGGACCACGGTCACGAGCTCCAGGGAAATGCCGGTGAACGACTGCATCCGGTTGCCGCCGGCGCGCAGGGCGCCGAACAGGATCGCGGCGAGCAGCGTGCCCCAGGGACGGTTGCGCCCGAGCAGGGCCACGAGCAGGCCGTCGAAGCCGATGTTGCCGGCCACCTGCGGGGTCAGCGCGTGCGCGGTGCCCAGGACCTGGGTCGCCCCACCGAGGCCGGCGAGGGCGCCGGCGGTGACCATGAGCATGGTGTACGTCTTGGCGACGCTCATGCCCGCGGTCTTGGCGGCGGCCGGGTTGTGCCCGACAGCCCGCAGCTCGAAGCCGAACGCGGAGCGGTTGAGCAGCCAGGCCACCCCGGCCGTGGCCAGCACGGCGAGGATGATGCCGACGTTGGCCCGCAGCTCGCCGCCGAACGACGGGAGCTGCGCCGACTCGTCGACGGTCTTGCTGATCGCGTCGCTGCGGCCGGGCTGCTGAATGCCCTTCTGCAGGATCAGCCAGCCGAGGAAGAGGTTGGCCGTGTAGTTCAGCATGATCGTCACGATGACCTCGTGGGCCCCGGTGCGGGCCTTGAGGATGCCCGGCACGAAGCCCCAGAGCGCGCCGCCGAGCGCGCCGGCCAGCAGTGCCGCGAAGAGGTGGATCACCGGCGGCAACGGCAGGAGGAAGCCCGCCATCGCCGCGATGATCGTGCCGATGATCGCCTGGCCCTGGCCGCCGATGTTGAACAGGCCGCCCCGGAACGCCACCGCCACGGAGAGGCCGGTGAAGACCAGGGGCGCGGCGTAGGTGAGGGTCTCGGAGATCGGGGCGAAGACCTGCTTCCACGTGCCCGAGCCGTCGGCCCAGGCGGTGATGGCGGCCGGGTCGACGATCGCGCCCTTGAACAGGTCGGCGTACGCCGTGCTGACCAGCGTCCAGCTGGCGTTCATCGCGTCGCCGGGGCGCGCGGTGAAGTAGGAGAACGTGCTGAGCACCGCGGGGTCGGAGATGACGATCAGGACCGCGCCGATGACCATCGCCAACAGAACGGAGAGCAGCGTCACCGTCACGGTGTTGGCCGCCCACAGGTTGTGCACGAAGTGGCTCAGGAAGGATTCCTCAGCGCTGTCGTTCTTCGGCTCTTGGGGAGCCGTCGCGGTGGCGGCCTCCGGCGCGGTCTCCGCGGCCGTCTCGTCGGCGTCCTTCGACGTGCCGACCGGTCCGTCGGTAGTCACTTCGTCCCCTTCTCTTCGGCACCGTCAGCGTCGGTCGCCGGCGTGTCCCTCGAGCCGGTGATGCCGGCCATGAGCAGGCCCAGTTCCTCGCGCGGCGTGTCCGGCGAGACGATCGCCAGGATCCGTCCGCGGTACATCACCGCCACCCGGTCCGCGAGCCCGACGACCTCGTCCAGCTCGCTCGACACCACGATCACGGCCGTGCCGACGTCGCGCTCGTGCACGATCCGGCTGTGGATGAACTCGATGGAGCCGACGTCCACGCCCCGGGTCGGCTGAGCGGCGATGAACAGCCGCAGCGGCCGGGACAGCTCGCGGGCCACGACGACCTTCTGCTGGTTGCCGCCCGACAGCGTGCCCACGGCGGTCTCCGCCGACATCGTGCGGATGTCGAACTGCTCCACCCGCTCGCGCGCCGATTCCGCGACCGCGGCCGGGTTGAGCTGGAACGCGTTGCCGTACGGCGCCCGGTCGTACTGGTCGAGCACCAGGTTCTCCGCAACGGTGAATTCCTTGACCACGCCGTCGAGGCTGCGGTCCTCGGGGACGTACCCGACGCCCGAGCGCAGGATCTGCTTGGTGGACATGCCGGTGAGCTCTTCGTTGTCGACCTTGATCGACCCGGCGCGCGGCCGGCGCAGGCCCATGACCGCCTCGACGAGCTCCGTCTGCCCGTTGCCCTGCACGCCCGCGATGCCGAGCACCTCGCCCGCGCGCACGGTCAGGTCGACGTTGTCGACGGCGCGCACGCCCCGGTCGTCATCGACGATCAGGCCGGAGACGTGGAGGACCTCGCGACCGGGTTCGGCGGGCGCCTTGTTCACCTCGAGGTTCACCGCGCGCCCGACCATGATCGAGGCCAGCTCGTCCTCGGCGGCGTCCGGGCTGGCGGTGCCCACGGTCCGTCCGCGCCGGATCACCGTGATCCGGTCGGCGATGGCCTTGACCTCTTTGAGCTTGTGGGTGATGAAGACGATGGACTTGCCCGCGTCGGAGAGGCCGCGCATGACCGCGAGCAGCTCCTCGGTCTCCTGCGGCGTGAGCACCGCGGTCGGCTCGTCGAGGATGAGCACGTCGACGTCGCGGGTGAGGGCCTTGACGATCTCCACACGCTGCTGCGCGCCGACCGGCAGGTGCTCGACGAGCGCGTCGGGGTCGACCGGCAGGCCGTACCGTTCGGAGACCTCGAGGACCTCGCGCCGGGCCCGGCGCCGGTCCAGGAAGCCCGCCCGGGTCTTCTCGGCGCCGAGCGCGATGTTCTCGGCCACGGTGAAGACGGGGACCAGCATGAAGTGCTGGTGGACCATGCCGATGCCGGCGGCGATGGCGTCACGGGGGCTGCGGAAGGTCCGCGCCTCGCCGTCGACGAGGATCTCGCCCTCGTCCGGCTGCAGCAGGCCGTAGAGCTGGTTCATCAGGGTGGACTTGCCCGCGCCGTTCTCGCCGAGGAGGGCGTGAACCTCTCCGGGCTCGACGGTCAGGTCGATGTGGTCGTTGGCTACCAGGTCGCCGAAGCGCTTGGTGATGCCGCGCAGCTCGAGTCTCAGCGGAATCTCCTGCAGACGAGGGGCCGGGCGCACGACGCGAGGGGCGCGGCGACTGCCCGAGCAGAGCCGCCGCGCAGGCCGCGGGGTGTGTCCCCGCGACCGCGCGGCGGCCGGTTTGCTAGATCAAATTCAGTGTCACTTCTTCGGGGCGCTGGCCGACTCGACCGTGATGGTGCCCGCGATGATGTCCGCCTTGAGCTTGTCGACCTCGGACTTGAGGCCCGCGTCGATCTTGCTGTCGAACTTGCTGTACGGCGCCAGCGAGACGCCCTCGTTCTTCAGCGTGCCCAGGTAGCCCGGGGTGGCGGCGAGGGGCTTGCCCTGCGCGCCGTCGACCACGGCCTGCTCCACGGCGCCGGCGATGTTCTTGACGACGGTGGTCAGGAAGACGTCACAGTACTGCTCGGCACTCTTGCAGCCGTCCTGGTCGACCCAGATGACCGCGAGCTTGTCGCCGGACGCCTTGGCGACGTCCGCGGTGCCCAGGCCGGTGCCGCCGGCGACCGGCATGATCACGTCGGCGCCCTGCGAGACGAACGTGCTGGTGATCGTCTTGCCCTTGGCCTGGTCGCCGAAGTTCTCGGCGAAGGTGCCGTTCTGCTTGGCCTTGTCCCAGCCCAGCACGACCACGTTCTTGCTCTTGGTCTTGTTGTAGTGCGCGACGCCGTCGGCGAAGCCGTCCATGAAGACGGTAACCGGCGGGATCTTCAGACCGCCGTACGTGGCGACCTTGCCGCTCTTCGAGTAGCCCGCGGCGAGGTAGCCGGCGAGGAACGCGGCCTGCTCGGTGGCGAACTGCATCGGGTAGACGTTGGTCGCCCCCTCGACGGCGCTGTCCACGATGCCGAACTGCTGGCTGGTGCTCTCCGCCGCGACCTTCTTGGTCACGCCGCCCATGAGGCCGCCGACCGAGAGGATGAAGTTGCACTTCTGCGTGACGTAGCCGCGCAGGTTGGGCTCGTAGTCGGCCTCGGCCGTCGACGGCGCGTACTTCGGGTCGATGTTGCTCTGGGCCTGCTTGGCGGCCTGCAGGCCGGCCCACGCCGAGGCGTTGAAGGACCGGTCGTCGATGCCACCGGTGTCGGTGACCATGCACGCCTTATATCCCGCGGCGGCGCTCGCGCCGGAACCGCTCGGGGTCTCCTTCGGGGCGTCGCCACAGGCAGCGGCGGCGAGCGTCAGCCCACCCGCCGCAAGAATCGCAACGATTCGCTTCCCACTTACTGGGCGCAAGACGCCCTCCTTCCACAGCGCACCGACACAGCGCGGTGCATCTCAGGTCGGGAGCGTAGCCGCAGGTAAAGTCCGCGTCAGGAATTCGGACCGGACTGTTGGCGCACCGTTACCTGGCCGCAACCGCGAGTCGGAACGAACCGGCGTTCAGATGCCAAACTGCGGGAAAAGCCAGCGTGCCCGCTACCGGCCGGCTATTTTTCCGGCGAATTGGCGGCGTATGCCGCGGAATCCTCGACGGCCGAAGGCCGTGAGCCCGCCGCCCGCCAGGCGCGGACGCCGAGGACGCCGACCGTCGTGCCGACGGCGAGGGACGCGACGATCAGCAGCGCGTGCACCCAGAGGAACGACGTCGGCGATCCGCCCGCGAAGGACCTGTCGTCGTTGACGATGGCGACGCCGAAGCGCGGCCAGATCAGCCAGGTCCAGACGCCGACCGCGATCAGGAAGGCGGACCACTTCCGGGAGAGCACCACGGGACCAGTATGCGGGTCCGGCGCGAGACCCTCCCTAGCCGGCCGACGTCAGCTTGTCGGCGATGCGGGCGAACCCCGCGCGGACCTCGGCCCGCGTGGGCGGGCGGCCCGGCGTGGTGCGCCGCGGTCCGTCGCGGTCGAAGCTCTCGGCGGACAACTCGTCGGTGCCCGCGTCGCCGGCAGCACCGGACTTGGCGAGCTCGACCTCGGCGCGGATCGCCTCGGCGTCCGCCAGGGGCAGCAACGGCTCGACCACCGCCATCAGATCCTCGTCCGCGACGACGGCCTGGGCGAGGGCGAGGGCGTGCGGCCGCTCGTACGGGCCGCAGACCAGCGGCTCCCAGCCCTCGTCGTCGTCCAGCGGGCCGATGGTGATGATCCACGGCAGGTCGGCCACCGGTGAACCCGGCGGCAGGTGCAGCGTCACGAGAGTGCCCACGGGATCATCATTCCGGGCGGCGGTGCCGAATCCAGGTATTTTGCCCCACCGGAGCGGTTTTATCGTCTGCCGAGAGGTCGACGACGCGCCCGTGCGGGCTCGTCGCCGCCCACGCCGCGCCGAAGAGCAGCAGCTGGTTGAAGACGTAGAGATAGACCAGGAGACCGACGGCGCTCGCGACCAGACCGTAGGCGGGGTTGCGCTGGATCAGCCCGACGACCGACTTGCCCACGGTGTTGAGCAGGTAGATGCCGATGCCGACCTGAAGCACGGGCGGGGCCATCCGCCGTGCCGTCATCCGCAGCCGTGGCACGGCGGCGAGCAGCGCTGCCGCGAGCAGCATGTCGAGCACGATGGTGAGCACCACGCTGACCGCCGACAGCAGGACGCCGACCCGCCCGTCGGCGAGCCATTCGAGCAGCGCCTCCAGCCCGTAGACGGCTCCGACCGAGACCGTGAGCAGCACCAGGATGCCGACCAGCACCAGCAGGTCGACCGCCTGCCGTACGCCGAAGTAGCCCGGATGCTCGTTGAGCCGCCAGATCAACCGCTGCGACGACCGGATCGCCTCGACCCAGCCGATGCCGGTGAAGATCAGGCCGACGATGCCGACGATGCCGACCGTCCTGCCACTGTCGAGGATCGCCTGGATGTCAAGGAACGGCAGGTTCTTCGCCAGGAAGCCCTGGACGACGCCGAAGAGGCCCACATTGGAATTGATCAAGAAACCGAAGATCGAGTAGCCGATCAAAGCGAGCGCGAAGACCGCGAAGAATCCGTAGTAGGCGATCGCCGCGGCGAGCCGTCCGCCGAGGACCTCGTCGTAGCGCAGGGCGGCACGGCACAGGTGGTCGAAATAGCGGGAGCGGTGCCGCCAGGCCATGATCCGCGCCTCGACCACCGCGTACGCCCGGTCGATGGCGTTCACGCCGGTGACCGTACCCGAAAAAGCCTTTCACCTGGCGCTGCGTCCACGGACGTTCACGCTTGGTCAGAGAACCGGCGAAGAACGCCGCGGTACGCCGAGCGGATAGTCGCGGCGGCGTTGCCAGGGACCGTCGCCGGCGGCGGAGAGGTCGTGCGAGAAGAGCGTGAAGGCGGGCACGTCGAACCGCGCCTCGAACTCGGCCAGGTCGTCGAAGACCGCGTCGAGCGCCTCGGCGGAGACGTCCTGGGCGACGGTGACGTGCGGGTGGTAGGGGAACCGCGAGTCGCGGTGCACCCCCTCGGCGGCGGCGATCGCCTCCGCGAGCAGCTCGCACTCGCTGATGCCGACCGCCAGCGTCACGAACACCACCTCGGTGATCGGCCGGAATGTGCCCGTGCCGCGCAGGTGGATGGCGAACGGCTCCTGCCCGGTGGCGACCGTATCGAGGTGCTTCTCGATCGCCGGCAGCGCCGCGGTGGAGACCTCCGTCGGGCCGAGCAGGGTGACGTGCGCGGGCGTGTACGCGGCCTGCGGGTCACCCGCCTCCGCCCGGCGTCGGGTCAGCTCGTGCCCCCACGGCTGGGGGATGTCGATCGCGACGCCGATCCGCGTCGTGGATGTCCGCGCCACCGGCGTCAGGCTCCGCGGGACGGGCTGAGGAAGCCGATGTTCTGGTACGCACTCGCGAGCGTCGCCGCCGACACGGCCCGCGCCTTGTCCGCGCCGATCGCGAGGACCTTGTCGAGGTGGCCCGGGTCCTCCAGGTAGGCGCGGGTGCGCTCCTGGACCGGCCTGACGAACTCGACGACGATCTCGGCGAGGTCCTTCTTGAGGTCGCCGTAGCCGCGTCCGTCGTACTGCTCGAGCAGCTCGTCTATGGTCCGCCCGGTGAGCGCGGCGTACATGGTGAGCAGGTTGCTGATGCCCGGCTTGTTCTCCTCGTCGTAGAGGATCTCCCGGCCGGTGTCGGTGACCGCAGACTTGATCTTCTTGGCCGAGCGCGAGGCGTCCTCGAGCAGCTCGATGATGCCGTTCGGCGACGAGGCGGACTTCGACATCTTCGAGGTCGGGTCCTGCAGGTCGGTGATCTTGGCGGTGTCCTTCACGATGTACGCCGAGGGCACGGTGAACGTCCGCCCGAAGCGGGTGTTGAACCGCTGCGCCAGGTCGCGGGTCAGCTCGAGGTGCTGCCGCTGGTCCTCGCCCACCGGCACCGCGTCGGCCTGGTAGAGCAGGATGTCCGCGGCCTGCAGGATCGGATAGGTGAACAGGCCGACGCTGGTGGTGTCGGAGCCCTGCTTGGCCGACTTGTCCTTGAACTGCACCATGCGCCCGGCCTCGCCGAAGCCGGTGATGCAGCTCAGCACCCAGCCGAGCTGGGCGTGCTCGGGGACGTGCGACTGCACGAAGAGGGTGCAGCGCTCGGGGTCGAGGCCGAGGGCGAGCAGCTGCGCGACCGAGAGCCGGGTCCTGTTCCGTAGGGCCACCGGGTCGTGTCCCATGGTGATGGCGTGCAGGTCGACCACGCAGTAGAAGGCGTCCGCCGTTTCCTGCATGGCCACCCAGTTGCGGACCGCTCCGAGATAATTGCCGAGATGGAACGAGTCGGCGGTCGGCTGGATGCCGGAAAGCACCCGGGGGCGGCGGTCGGCGTCGGACATGAGCGCCATTGTGTCAGTCTCGTCAGGCGTCTCGTCAAACGCCCGCCGCGCTCGGGGTCAGTGTTCGAACATGTTGACTTGTGAGTGTTATTGAGCAACCCTGAGGGGTGAACTCAACCGTTACGAAGGGTCGTGTGGTGAAACTTCTCGTCACCGGAGGCGCCGGCTACGTCGGCAGCGTCACCAGCCGCCTGCTGCTCGACGCCGGTCACGAGGTCGTCGTCCTGGACAACCTCAGCACTGGCTTCCGGGAAGCGGTGGCACCGGACGCCACTTTCGTGGAGGCCGACATCGCCGACGCGGCCTCGGTCCTGACCCCGGGCTCGAACTTCGACGCCGTGCTGCACTTCGCGGGCCTCATCGCCGCCGGCGAGTCGATGACCAAGCCCGAGCTGTACTGGGACCACAACGTCCAGCGGTCGCTGGCGCTGCTCGACGCGGTCCGCGCCGCCCGCGTCCCCCGCTTCGTCTTCTCCTCCACCGCCGCCGTCTACGGCAACCCCACCGAGCTGCCCATCACCGAGTCCGCGACCAAGGCACCCACCAACACGTACGGCGCCACCAAGCTGACCTTCGACTTCGCGCTCACCTCGGAGGCGTTCGCGCACGGGCTGGCCGCCGTGTCGCTGCGGTATTTCAACGTGGCCGGGGCCCTGATCCGCGCCGACGGCACCGCCATCGGCGAGCGGCACAACCCGGAGACCCACCTCATTCCCATCGCGTTGCAGGCCGCCGCCGGCAAGCGCGACAAGCTGCAGCTCTTCGGCGACGACTACCCCACGTCCGACGGCACCTGCGTCCGGGACTACATCCACGTTGCCGACCTCGCCCGCGCCCACCTGCTCGCCCTGGAGGCGGCGACCGGCGGCGAGCACAAGATCTACAACCTGGGCAACGGCAACGGCTTCTCCAACCGTCAGGTCGTCGAGGTGGCCCGCGAGGTCACCGGCGCCGAGTTCGGCGTCGAGATGGCCCCGCGCCGCGAGGGCGACCCCGCGACCCTGGTGGCCTCCTCGCAGCGGGCCCGCGACGAGCTCGGCTGGGTGCCGGAGAAGAACACGCTGCGGGACATGATCGGCGACGCCTGGGATTTCTACCGCGCCCACATCGCGTGATCTGATCATCGCCATGGATGTCGCGTCCTCGGCAACGGCGGCCTTCCGCACCACCTTCGGCACCGATCCCGCCGGTCTCTGGGCCGCGCCCGGCCGGGTCAATCTGATCGGCGAGCACACCGATTACAACGACGGCTACGTGCTGCCCTTCGCCCTGCCGCAGCAGGTGGTGGCGGCCGCGGCGCCCGGCGACGGCTCGGGGTGGACGGTCTGCACGGACTTCGCCCCGGACGCCGTGACCTTCGCCGAACCGGCGCCCGGTGGGGTCGAGGGGTGGGCGGCGTACGTGGCCGGCGTGGTCTGGGCGCTGCGGGAGGCGGGCTACGCCGTACCGCCCGCACGGATCGCGCTCGCCTCGGACGTGCCGGTCGGCGCCGGGGTCTCCTCCTCGGCGGCGCTGGAGTCCGCGGTGCTGACCGCGCTCGCCGACCTGGGCGGGCTCGACCTGCCGATCGCGCGGCGGCCCGCACTCGCCCAGCGCGCGGAGAACGCCTACGTGGGCGCGCCGACCGGGATCATGGACCAGTCGGCGTCCATCCGCTGCGAGACCGGCCGGGCGCTCTTCCTGGACTGCCGGTCACTGGAGATCGAGCAGATCCCGTTCGACCTGACGGCCGCGGGCCTGTCCATCCTCGTCGTCGACAGCAACGCCCCGCACCAGCACGTCGACGGCGAGTACGGCGCCCGCCGGACATCCTGCGAACAGGCGGCCCGCATCCTCGACGTGCCGGCCCTGCGCGACGTCACCACCGGCGACCTGGGCGCGGCGCTGGCCAGGCTCGACGACGAGGTCATGCGGCGGCGGGTCCGCCACATCATCACCGAGAACCAGCGCGTGCTGGACACCGTGGCTCTGCTGCGCGCGGGACGCGTCCGCGAGATCGGCCCGCTCCTGACGGCGTCGCACGCCTCGATGCGCGACGACTTCGAGATCACCGTGGATCGCGTCGACGTGGCGGTCGAGGCGGCGCTCGCCGCGGGGGCGTACGGCGCCCGGATGACCGGCGGCGGCTTCGGAGGGTGCGTCCTGGCCTTGATCGACGCGGACCGGGCCGGTGCCGTGGCGACCGCGATCGAGCAGGCCTACCGCGCCCGGTCCTTCGCCGCGCCGACCGCCTGGTCCGCCACCCCCGGCCCGGGCGCCCGCCGCCTCTGACTGGCATATCCGCGGGGTCACGCGGGTATGCGCAGGGCATGACAGTCGAATCGGAAGAGCACCGGCCGAACGAGCACGGCTTCGCCGGCGCCGCCACCGCCCCCGAGCCCGCCCGCACGACCGAGCCGGCCGAGTCGGGCGAGCGGGTCGAGCCGGCCGAGCGGGTCGACGGCGAGAGCATCGCGGTGCCCGCCGGCGACATCACCGGCGCGGTCAGCGCGGCGATCGAGGACGCGACGACGGGCGACGAAGACCACTGACACGACACCAGCCCGCCCGGCGAGAGCCGGACGGGCTGGAACATCCCGGGTGAGCGGTCAGGCGGCTTCGATGATCATGCCGGCGCCGACCGTGCGGTTGGTCGTCTCGTCGATCAGGATGAAGCCGCCGGTGGTGCGGTTGCGGCGGTACTCGTCGGCGAGCAGCGGCAGGGTCGTGCGCAGGCGGACCCGGCCGATCTCGTTCAGCCCGAGCTGCGGCGCGCCCTCGTCGCGGTGCAGGGTGTTCACGTCGAGCTTGTACTGCAGCCCGCGGATGACCGTACGGGCGGTGCGCGTGGTGTGCTTGATCGTGTACTTCGAGCCGACCCGCAGTGGTGCCGTCTCGTCCATCCAGCAGACCATCGCCTCGAGGTCCTGGGCGACCGCTGGGGCGTTGTGCGGCCGGCAGATCATGTCGCCGCGCGAGATGTCGATCTCGTCGGCGAGCCGGACCGTCACCGACATCGGCGGGAACGCCTCGTCGACCGGGCCGTCGGCGGTGTCGATCGCCGCGATCTTGCTGGTCATGCCGGACGGCAGCACCATCACGTCGTCGCCGGGCTTGAGCACGCCCGAGGCCACCTGGCCGGCGTAGCCGCGGTAGTCGGTCACCGTCGTCGACTGGGGACGAATCACGTACTGCACCGGGAAGCGGACGTCGACCAGGTTGCGGTCGGACGCGATGTGCACGTGCTCCAGGTGGTGCAGCAGCGACGGGCCCTCGTACCAGGGGCTCTTCTCCGAGCGGGAGGCGATGTTGTCGCCCTCGAGCGCGGAGATCGGGATGATCGTGAGGTCGGTGATGTCCAGCTTGGCGGCGAACGAGGTGAACTCGTCGGCGATCCGGTCGTAGACGTCCTTGTCCCAGCCGACCAGGTCCATCTTGTTGACGCAGAGCACCAGGTGCGGCACGCGCAGCAGCGAGGTCAGGAACGCGTGCCGGCGCGACTGCTCGACCAGGCCCTTGCGCGCGTCCACCAGGATCAGCGCCAGGTCGGCCGTCGAGGCGCCGGTGACCATGTTCCGGGTGTACTGAATGTGCCCGGGGGTGTCGGCGATGATGAACTTGCGCCGAGGCGTGGCGAAGTAGCGGTACGCCACGTCGATCGTGATGCCCTGCTCCCGCTCGGCCCGCAGGCCGTCGGTGAGCAGTGCGAGGTTGGTGTACTCGTCGCCGCGCGCGGCGCTGACCGCCTCGACCGCCTCGAGCTGGTCCGAGAAGAGCGACTTGGTGTCGTAGAGCAGCCGACCGATCAGGGTCGACTTCCCGTCGTCGACGCTGCCCGCGGTGGCGAACCGCAGCAGGTCCATGTTGCGGGCGGCGGCCGCCTCGGTCTCCAGAACTGCCTGACTCATCAGAAGTAGCCTTCCCGCTTGCGGTCTTCCATCGCGGCCTCGCTGACCTTGTCGTCGCCCCGGGTGGCGCCCCGCTCGGTGATCCGGGTCGCCGCCACCTCGTCGATGACCTTCTCGACGGTGTCGGCGTCGGAGAGCACGGCGGCGGTCTGCGACGCGTCGCCGACCGTGCGGTAACGCACCCGGCGGGTCTCCACCCTCTCGCCGTCGCGGGGGGTGATGAACTCGTTGACCGCGTAGAACATCCCGTCGCGCTCGACGACCTCACGGTCGTGGGCGTAGTAGATGCTCGGCAGTGAGATGTTCTCCTTGGCGATGTAGTGCCACACGTCCAGCTCGGTCCAGTTGGAGAGCGGGAAGACGCGGATCGACTCGCCGGGGTGGTGCCGGCCGTTGTAGAGCGACCAGAGCTCGGGGCGCTGGTTCTTCGGATCCCACTGACCGAACTCGTCGCGGAAGCTGAACATGCGCTCCTTGGCGCGGGCCTTCTCCTCGTCGCGGCGGGCGCCGCCGAAGAGGGCGTCGAAGCGGTATTTCTCCACGGCGGCGAGCAGCACCGGCGTCTGGATGCGGTTGCGGGTGCCGTCGGGCAGCTCGCGGACCAGACCGGAGTCGATCGCCTCCTGCACGCTGGCGACCACCAGGTTGAGGCCCAGCTCGGTGACCCGGGCGTCGCGGTATTCGAGCACCTCGGGGAAGTTGTGGCCGGTGTCGACGTGCATGACCGGGAACGGGATGCGGGCCGGGGCGAAGGCCTTCTCGGCCAGCCGCAGCATCACGATCGAGTCCTTGCCGCCGGAGAAGAGCAGCACGGGCCGCTCGAACTCGGCCATGACCTCGCGCATCACGAAGATGCTCTCGGCCTCCAGGGCATCGAGATGGGATACGCGATAGGGCTTCGCCTGGCTCACAGGATCCCTAGCCTTTCGATGTGCGTGTGTGCAGGGGGTCAGGTTAGCGGGAGGTGACGCTGCAGCGCTGCAAGCAATCGGGGAGCAAGGTCCTTACGACAGACCACGAGATCCGGCAGTTTGGGATCGGCCTGGTTGTATTTCAACTCACTTCCATCAATTCGGGAAGCGTGAAGTCCAGTGGCTGACGCCACAGCGACCGGCGCCGCGCTGTCCCACTCGTACTGGCCGCCCGCGTGCACGTAGGCGTCGGCCTCCCCGCTGATCACCGCGGCGATCTTCACGCCGGCCGATCCCATGGGAACCAGCTCCGCGCCGATGTCCTCGGCGAGGGCGGTGACGAAGGCCGGCGGCCGGGTGCGGCTCGCGGCGATCCGGATCGGGCCGCCGGTGGCCGCGGTCAGGGGCAGCGGCGGGTACGCCGGGGTGTTGTCGGTGGCGAGCGTCCGGTGCTGGGCCGGCATCGCGACCGCCCCGGCCGCCAGGCAGCTCGGGCTGGAACAGTCGGCGGTCCAGAGCGCCACGTGCACCGCCCAGTCGGCGCGGCCCTCCTCGGAGAACTCGCGGGTGCCGTCCAGCGGGTCGATGATCCAGACGCGGGAGGCGTCGAGCCGGTCCGGTCGGACGATGCCGCGCTCGCCGTCCTGCCATGCGGTCCGGGAGTGGTCGTCTTCCTCCGAGAGCACGGCGTCGGCCGGGCGCCAGCGGGCGAGTTCCGCGCGCAACAGGTCGTGTGCGGCCTTGTCGCCGGCGGCCTTCAGGGCTTTGCCGTCCGCGTGGCCCAGCTCCGCACGGACCTGGAGCAGAACCTGCCCGGCGCGGTCCGCCAGCCAGCGGGCGAACGCGGAGTCGTTCACCGGCGGCGTGCCGCCGGACTCCGGCTCCCGCTGCCCCGCTATGCGTGCCGACGTCCCTGTCTGCTCGCTCATCGCTCTCCTCATGGATTAGTACGCTCCCGACGATCGCACCACGGCGGTCATGGTCCGCAAAAGGATCACCAGGTCCAAACTGAGCGACCAGTTCTCCACATAGCGCAGGTCAAGTCTGACCGCCTCCTCCCACGGAAGGTCCGAGCGACCGGAAACCTGCCAGAGGCCCGTCATGCCCGGTTTGACCGCGAGTCGGCGTCGCACGTCGTCGGCGTAGACGGCGACTTCCGACGGCAGTGGCGGCCGCGGGCCGACCAACGACATCTGGCCCGAGAGGACGTTGAGAAGCTGCGGCAACTCGTCCAGCGAGAGCCTGCGCAACCACCGGCCGACCGGGGTGACACGCGGGTCGTCGCGGATTTTGAAGAGCACACCGTCGTGCTCGTTGAGGTGCCGGAGCTCGGCCAGCCGGGCCTCGGCGTCGACATACATGCTGCGGAACTTGTAGATCCGGAATTCGGACCCGTCGCGACCGACCCGAACCTGCCGAAAGAGTACCGGCCCTCGCGAGGTGAGCCGCACGCATAGTGCGACGGTTAACAGCACCGGACCGAAAAGGACCAGCAGGAACAGGGCGCCGAAGCGGTCGAAAAGATCTTTGACGATCCGCGCGCCGCCGTGCAGCCGCGGATGTTCGACGTGCAGCATCGGCAATCCGTCGAACGGGCGGATCGTGGTGCGCGCCCCGGCCACGTCGATCAGGGCACTCGCCACGACGAGGTCGACCTCGTCGCGTTCCAGCCGCCACGCGAGCCGGCGCAGCGCGACGCCGTCGAGCTCCGGGCAGCTCAGCACCACCACCGTGTCCGCTTCGGCGGCGTCCACGGCATTCGCGACGTCGTCGAAGGTGCCGTACACCGGCAGGTCCACGTCGCTGGCCTTCGGCCGGGGTCGGCCCTCGCGCCGCTCGGCGCGGTCGATGCCGCCATCGTGCTCGGCGGGCAGGCAGGCGCCGACGACCTCCAGGCCGTGGTAGCGCTCGCGGCGCAGCTGCCGGGTGATTCCGATGACGGACAGCTCGTGCCCCACCACGAGCACCCGGCGCAGGCTCGCTCCCCGCGCCCGTTCGAGGTGCAGCCGTTTGCGCAGGGCGAAGCGCAGCACCACGGCCGAGACGATCGCCGTCGGCAACGCGGCCAGGACATAGGACCGGGCGAGCTCGAGCTCCAGCGCGTACGAGACGACGGCCACGCCCGCGATCAGTCCGACGCCACCGCGGAACACCCGCTGGTATTCGTCGGTGCCGACGAACAGGAACCGGCGTTCGTACGCCCGGCTCACCACCAGGACGGCCAGCAGCGCCACCGGCAACAGCGCCGACAGCAGCAGATACCACCGGTTGTACGTGGTCACCTCGTCGCCGAAGCGCAGTCCGAACGTCACCGCCCCCGCCGCCACCCCGGCGAAGAGGTCACAAAGGACCAGGGCCCGCACGTACCGGCGCTCCCAGCGCTGCCGCCGCGACATCGCGGCGTGCTTGCCGCGGACCCGAACGAAGGGCCGGGCGGCGGGCCGGGCCGCCGACGACCGGTTGGGCCGCGGGGACCAGAGGCGGTCCGCCGCCTGGTTCTTCGCCCGCTCGCCCGCCAGCAGCCCACCGGCACCCGCCTGCGGCGGCGCGTTGTCCTCGTCGCTCGCGGGCCGGGTGGGTAGAGGAATCTTGCTGTTGCGGCCGCGGTCCCGCTGCGGCGCCAGGCGATGCGGGCGGGGACCGTGATTGGCCGGCGGATGGTTCGCGAGGCCCTGGTGCTCCGGAATGTCCACCCGGACGGGTTCCGGACCACCTTGCCGCTGGATCGTCGGGAGGACCACCGTCGTTTCGTCCAGCGTCGCCTTGTGGATTCCGGACAGGTCCTGTGTCACCCGAACCTCCCCCGCGCCGTCGATCATGCGCACCGATTCGGTGCGCTATGTGACCAACGCGCTAACGGCAGGCAGCGTCACGGGACCGATAGACGGACAAAACGGTCCAAACGATCTATCCATTCCGGCCTCACGCCATCAATTCCCGTGGTATTTGTTCTGCGCCCACTCGACGCCCTCGAATACCACGGCCTCGACCACGTCGGCCGCCCGATCGACGAGAAACTCCAGCTCCTTGCGCTCCACGCCGGAGAAGTCGGAGAGCACGAAGTCGGCCGGATCCTGACGCCCCGGGGGCCGGCCGATGCCGAACCGCACCCGCGCGTACTCCTTGCTGCCCCACGATTTCGACATCGAGCGCAGCCCGTTGTGACCGCCCTCACCACCGCCGCGCTTCACCCGCACCTGGCCGTACGGCACGTCCAGCTCGTCGTGCACGGCGATCACCTGCTCGATCGGCACCTTGAAGAACTGCGCCAGCGCCACTACCGGAGCACCCGAAAGATTCATGTACGTCAGCGGCTTGACGAGAATGAGCTTCGGGCCACCGAAACCGAGCCGCCCCTCCGCCACCTCGGCCACCGCGCGCTTGTGCCGCCCGAACTTGCCATTAACCCGGGACGCCAACAGGTCCGCGACCATGAATCCGACGTTGTGCCGGTTGGCCGCGTACTCCCGGCCGGGATTGCCCAGGCCGACCACCAGCCAGGGTGCGTCCTGCGCCATCAACCCTCCTCACGAAAACAGGGAAAGTGCCGGTCGGCACTTTCCCTGTTCGGCGGTTCGTCGTCTCAGCTGGCGGCTTCCTGGGTCGCCTCGCCCTCGGCGGCCTCCGCGGAGGCGCCCTCACCGGTGTCGCCCTCCATCTGCGCGGCGGACTGCGCCTGCGACACGATGGCGATGACGTGACCCGGGTCCACGGCCAGCTCGGTGCCCTTCGGCAGCGTCACGTCGCCGGCGGTCACCTGCGCACCGGCCTCCAGGCCCTCGATGGAGACCTCGAGCGCGGCCGGCACGTGCAGCGCCTCGGCGGTCACCGAAAGCGTCGTGCTCTCGCTCACCACGAGGGTGTTCTTGGCGGCCTCGCCGACCAGAGTCACCGGGACGTCGACCTGGACCTTCTCGCCACGCTTCACGATGATCAGGTCGACGTGCTCGTAGGTGTCCCGGATCGGGTCACGCTGGATCGCCTTCGGCAGCGCGAGCGTGGTGCCCGAGCCACCGACGATGTCGATGGTGAACACCTGGTTGAGACCGCCGTGCCGGATCGCGGCCGCGAACTCACGCGCCGGCAGAGCGATGTGCTGCGGCTTCTCGCCGTGGCCGTACAGCACTGCGGGCACCAGGCCGGCCCGGCGCGTGCGGCGGGCACCACCCTTGCCGAACTCGGTGCGGGGCTCGGCGCTGATCTTTACCTCGGACACGGGGAAACTCCTGAAACTTTGATCGGGCTGCGTCTAAGTCTGCGGGCTACGGGCGGTGATCGGCGGAGCCGAGCTTGGGTGGTGCTCAGTGCTCGGCAGGGGCGCACTGGGCACAGGCCCGGAGCACCGCGTCGATCACGGTGCCTCAAGCGAACTCTGCAGAACTGCAACAGACCGCGTGGCACCCTCGCCGTGGCAACCGCACCAGCTTACCTGGTTAATCCGCGCCTTAGCGGGCGGGTCCCGAGGGCTCACTCTCCCTGCGAAATTTTCACCCGCCCGATGCAACTTGCAGCGGCGTTTGGAGGGATTAACTCAGGCCGCCGAAAAGCGTGGTCACCGAGCCGTCGTCGAAGACCTCACGGATCGCCCGGGCCAGCAGCGGCGCGATGGACAGCACGGTGATCTTGTCGAGGCGCTTCTCCGGCGGCAGCGGCAGCGTGTTCGTCACGATCAGCTCGGAGATCTTGCTGTTCTTCAGCCGCTCCGTCGCCGGGTCCGACAGCAGCGCGTGCGTCGAGGCCACGATCACATCCGCCGCACCGGCGTCGAAGAGGATGTCCGCGGCCTTGGTGATCGTGCCGCCGGTGTCGATCATGTCGTCGACCACCAGGCAGACCCGGCCCTCGACCTCGCCGACGACCCGGTTGGCGACGACCTGGTTGGGCTTGAGCGGGTCGCGCGTCTTGTGGATGAACGCCAGCGGGCAGCCGCCCAGCCGGTCCGTCCAGCGCTCCGCCACCCGCACCCGGCCCGAGTCCGGCGCGACCACCGTCATCGGCCGGCCCTCGAACTTGCGCTGCACGTGGTCGGCCAGGATGTCCATCGCGAACAGGTGGTCCACCGGGCCGTCGAAGAAGCCCTGGATCTGCGCGGTGTGCAGGTCGACGGTGAGGATGCGGTTGGCGCCCGCGGTCTTCAGCAGGTCGGCGACCAGCCGCGCCGAGATCGGCTCCCGGCCCCGGTGCTTCTTGTCCTGCCGCGAGTAGGGGTAGAACGGCAGCACCACGGTGATCCGCTTGGCCGACCCCCGCTTCAGGGCGTCGATCATGATCAGGGTCTCCATGACCCAGCGGTTCACGCCCTCGGTCACCGACTGCACCACGAAGGCGTCGGAGCCGCGCACGGACTCCTTGAACCGGACGAAGAGCTCGCCGTTGGCGAACTCATACGAGTCCGACGGGGTGGGGGCGACGCCCAGCACCTGGCCGATCTCCTCGGCCAGCTCCGGGAAGCCCTGCCCGGAGAAAAGCATCAGACTCTTACGGTTCTCCGCGACGATGCTGCCCATGGGCTCGTCCGCTCCTACAGGCTCGAGGGGTGAGTTCACGTGAAGTATTACCCGCGGCCGCCGGAAGGCCACGTGCCGGATCCGCGTCGTGGGATGACTCACCCCAGCTTGCGCGACCGGCGGCCCGATGACTAGGGCCGCGCCGGACGCGTTCCCGGCACGGTGAGGCGACCACCTCGCTACTCGCCGGAGTCGGAGGTCGCCTTGTCCGCCGCCTCCGCGGAGACCGTGCCCGGCCTCTTGCGCGCCGTCCAGCCCTCGACGTTGCGCTGCTGCGCGCGCGTCACGCCCAGGTTGCCCGCCGGGACGTCCTTGGCGATCGCGCTGCCCGCCGCCACATAGGCACCCGGCCCGATCTCCACCGGCGCGATCAGCACGGTGTCGCTGCCCACGAACGCCGCCTCGCCGATCGTCGTGTGGTGCTTGGCGACCCCGTCGTAGTTGGCGAAGATCGTGCCCGCGCCGATGTTCGCCTTCGGGCCCACGGTCGCGTCGCCGACGTACGACAGGTGCGGCACCTTGGCGCCCGCGCCGAGCTCGGCGTTCTTGGTCTCCACGAAGCCGCCGACCTTCGCCTTGCGCCCCAGCCGCGTGCCCGGCCGCAGATAGGAATAGGGCCCGACGGACGCCTCGGGGCCGATCTCCGCACCGAGCGAGTGCGATCGCAGCACGGTCGCACCCTCCTCCACGGTCGTGTCGACCAGCGTCGTGTCCGGCCCGATCACCGCACCCGTCGCGACCGTCGTGGAGCCCTGAAGCTGCGAGTTCTGGTCGACCACGGCGTCCGGCTCGAGGGTCACAGTGACATCGATCCAGGTCGTGGCCGGGTCGAGGATCGAGACGCCGGAGCGCATCCAGGCGGTGTTGACCCGCTCGCGCAGCAATGACCGCAGCCGCGCCAGCTCGGCCCGGTCGTTGCAGCCGAGCGTCTCCCGCGCGTCGGCGGCGACGTAGACGCCGACCGGGTGGCCGACGGACGCCAGGATGCCGAAGACGTCGGTGAGGTATTCCTCGCCCTGGTCGTTGTCGGTGGAGAGCTTGCCGAGCGCCTCCCGCAGCAGCAGGGCGTCGAAGACGTAGATGCCGGCGTTGATCTCGCGGATCGCCCGGACCTCGGCGGTCGCGTCCCGCTCTTCCACGATGCGCTCGAGGTTGCCGTCGGCGCCGCGCACGATCCGCCCGAGCCCGGACGGGTCGGCGACCTCGGCGGCGAGCACGGTCGCGCCGGTCTGGGCGCTCTCGTGCGCGGCGATGAGCGCCTCGACGGTCTCCGGCCGCAGCAGCGGCACGTCGGCGTTCAGCACGACGACGGTGCCGGCCGCCTCGGGGATGGCGTCCAGAGCGATGCGCACGGCGTGCCCGGTGCCGTTCTGCTCGGCCTGGAGCACCGGCGTGGCGCCGGGCGCGATCTCGGCGAGGTGGGCGCGCACCTGATCGGCCTTGTGCCCCACGACCACCACGGTCCGCGACGCGCGCGCGGCCTCGGCGGCGTGCAGGACGTGCCCGAGCAGCGTCCGCCCGAGCAGCGGGTGCAGCATCTTGGGCAGGGCGGACTTCATCCGCTTGCCCTCGCCGGCGGCGAGGACGACGACGGTACGACTCGAGGCCTGGCTCACGCGGGACTCCATTGTTCGCAGTGTGTCAGAGAAGCGGCGCCGACTCAGCCGCGGGCTGAAAGCTCCCGGGAGAGGATTCGAACCCCTATAAACGGCACCAAAAGCCGCGGTCCTACCATTAGACGACCCGGGAGGGTAGAGCGGACAAAGCGACCTAGGTCATGTTCGCGGGTTACATACTAGCGTCTCCCCCGCCCGCATCACGTCCTCGATCCACCCGTGGCACAGCCACGATAAGAATCCCCGACCTGACAGCGATCCGTGGACGGATTGTGCGTCTTCCCGCGCAACCCGCCCACGGTGGACGTCACCGCTTGGGATGGGCATTCAGGAAGGCCCAGATCGTGGACGTCGCGTTCAGAGCCGTCGACGGCGGATCCAGCTTCAGAAGGCGCTGTGCGACCGGGGTCGCTTTCGATCCCGGCCACTGGTGGCCCGCGCCGGCCACCGTGATGAGCTCCACCGCTCGCCCCTGCGGGCACGTCGCCAGCGACGTGGTCACCACGCCCGACTTGGTGCTGATCGGCGCCGGGCAGTCGTCCGTCTCACGCCAGGTCTCGATGAGGGAGGGTACGGACGGGCCGTCGATCTTCACCGGGAGCCGGCCGGAGCCGCTGTTGCTGCGTTTGCCGGGGCCCCCGCCGTACGGAATGGTGGGGTCCTTGTCGCCGTGGACATGGATGATCGAGATCGGCGCGGGGTCGTCGCAGCCGTTGAGCATCGTGCCCGCCACCGGGCCGATGCCGGCGAAGACGGTCGTCTCGCAGGCGAGGCGGTAGGCGAGCATCGCGCCGTTGGAGATGCCCGTCGCGTAGACGCGGTTCGGGTCGACCCCGGGCACCGCCGCCACCAGGCGGGTGATGAAGCCGACGTCGTCCACATCGTCGCGGGCCGCGACCCCGCAGCAGTCCGGGCTCACGTTCCAGGTGCGGTTCACCCCGTCGGGGTACGCGACGATGAAGCCACCCTTGTCGGCTTCGGCATCCCAGCCGTACGCCTGCTCGGCCTGACGCCCGGTGCCCACCGCGCCGTGCAGCACGACGACGAGGGGCGCACTGGCCTTGGCGGAGCCGGGCTTGTAGAGCAGGTAGGTGCGTTTGCGACCGTCGACGGTCAGCGAGGCACTGGATCTCCCCAGCGGCAGGGCGGAGGTGGGCGCGGGGCCGGGGGCGCCGGACTCACCGGTCGGCGGCGCGGAGGCGGAACCGGAGGGAGCATGGGAGGCGCCGGCGGAGGTCGGCGCGGGAGACGGGTCACGGCGGTCGCGGGCGGTGCAGCCGGCGAGGAACAGCAGGAGCACGGCCGCGAGGGCGGTCTGGCGCTTCATGGAACCAGCCTTCCTCGGCGATGTTCGGGGATTGTTCGGGTGCGGTCAGCAAGGGGGCCGGGCGAATATCCACGGTGGATACCCGCCCGGCGTGCGATCAACGCTTGTTCATCTCGAGAAGCTCCCACCCGCCCTGGGGGCGCAGGTCGAACTTCTCCGTACGCAGGTTCATCGGGTTGGCCATGCCGACGTAGAGCCCGCCCTTGCCGTTCGGGACCATGTTGCGGATGCCGTAGTTGAGGTAGTTGCCGAGGCCACGGACGTTCACGGCCTGGGCCGGGGAGTTCGAGTCGGGGAACATGTAGAGGTCGCCGCCGAACTTGGTCGGATCGATCAGGGGCGTGTGCCAGTTGTCCGGGTCGGCGAGCGCGCGCTTGGCCTTGGCGTTGACCGGCGGCTGCGGCGCCGCGCCGGCCAACAGGTCCTTGACCAGGTAGCTCCAGTCCATCGTGCCGACGAAGAGCTTGTTGTCGACCACGGTCATACGCCACGTGTAGTTGTTGAACAGGTATCCGAAGCCGGACTTGCCGTAGAGCGGCGTGTAGTTGGTGGGCTTGTCCGACCAGGTGGAGGTTGCCGGGTCCCAGGCGGGCAGGGTCTTCTCGCCGTACAGGAGCTCGATCTTCTGGGTCGGCAGGCCCAGGTCCTTGCCGCGCCAGATGCTGATCGCGCGCTGGGTCTTGACCGACTGGTCCTTGGCCGCCTGATCGGTGGCGGGCGGATAGACGGTGGCGTGCACCATGCTGGACTTCATCGGGACGTGCATGGTGCCCCAGTAGACGTAACCGTCGAACGCCGCGATGCCGCCGCCGCCGTAGGTCGCGGAGACGACGCGGTCCTGCTCGTACTGGCGGGCGTTCCAGACCTGACGCCAGTTGGCCTTGTCCTCGTCGTTGAGGCCGGGCAGGCCGTCGGCGAGCTTGGGGCTGATCCAGAGGCCGGCGAGCATCTGCTGGCTGGTCGGCTGCTCGGCGGGCCAACTCGTGGCGGCGAGGCGGCCGTCGTAGACGGTCAGGTCGGCGGCCTGCACGGGCAGGGCGGCGACGGTGGTGAAGCTGAAGGGGGTGGTGACGTCGCCGGTCCAGCGCCAGACCGCGCCGCCGGCAGAGCCGTTGCGGCCGATGCCGACGCCGAGGTAGAGGGCGTCCTCGGCGACGAGGAACGTACGGATGTTGCCGAAGTCCGGGAAGTTGATCGAGCCGAGGTACTGCTGGGTGGTGGCGTCGAAGGCGAACATGTTGAGCGTGTTCTCGAGCGCCGGCCCGCCGAGCAGCACGACGTTGCCGAGGTGGCCGGCGGCACGCAGGCCCACGGTGTGCGACAGGCGCAGAGCGTCGTCGGGAGACTTCGCGCGGATCTCGGCGCTCTTGTTGACGGACTTTCCGGTGGTGGTGTCGTACGTCCACACCTCGGGCGCGCGCATGTCGCCCATGTAGTCCGGGATGGCCGGGTCGTTCGTGCGGGCCTGGCTCTCGCCGTACTCGCAGGTCCAGTTGTCGTTGGCGGTGGGCTTGACGTAGTCGAGGGTGGCGCCGCTCACCAGGCAGTGCACGTTCGCGCCGGTGCCGAACCAGAGGGTCTTGTCGACCTGGGTGAGGCCCCAGACGTACGCCTGGTTGACCTTGGGCTTGCCGGTCTTGCACCGCGGGCCGGCGGGGTACGCCTTCCCGACGCCGTCGAAGCACTCATCGGCCTTGGCCTTGGCCAGCCGGGTGAAGGTGTAGTCGAACCGTGCGGGGGCGGCCGTCGCGGGCGATACCGCGGCGCCGACGGCCATGAGAGCCACCGCCCCGACGGCAAAGAGTCTTCTCATATTGATCGACCTGAATTCCTTTCCGAGACGCAACGAGCGCCCGCCGCGGGGTGTCCGCAGGGGCGCGTAAGAGGTGGTGAGTGGACGGGCGGCGTCGTGGGATGCGCCGCCCGCCCACGCTTGCGGTGTTACGTGCAGGGCGCGGTGAGCTTGATCAGCTCCCAGCCGCCCTCCGGAACGTCGTCGGTGGGGTCGGTCCGCAGGTTCATCGGATCGGCCATGCCGAGATACAGGTCCGGACCGTCCGGGACCATGTTCCGAATCCCGTAGTTGAGGTAGTTGCCGACGCCCTGGGTGTTCACCGCCTGGGCTTTCTCCGAGGTGGACGGGAACATCCACAGGTCGCCGCCGTAGATCGCGGGGTCGATCGGCGGCGGAGCGACGTCCTTGACCCTGATGCCGGGGTTCTCGGCGACGATGTGCTGGACGATGTAGCTCCAGTCCATCGTTCCGACGTAGAGCCTGCCGCCGGCGACGGCCATCCGCCAGGTGTAGTTGTTGAAGGGATTGTCGAAGCCGGACTTGCCGTAGAGCGGGGTCCAGCCGGTAGGCACCGAGGTCCAGGCCGCGGTCGCCGGGTCGTACGCGGGAAGCGCCGTCGCCCCGTAGAGCAGTTCGATCTTCTGGGTCGGCAAGCCCAGATCCTTGCCGCGCCAGATGCTGATGGCCCGCTGGGTGTTCGCCACCTGAGCCTGCTTGGTCTCGTCGGTGGGCTGCGGGTAGACCTGCTGGTGCACCTTCGTGGACTTCAGCGGCACGTGCATCGTGCCCCAGTAGAGATAGCCGCCGTAGGACGCGACGCCACCCCCGCCATAGGTCGCGGCGACGACCCGGTCGGTCTCGTACTGGCGCACGTGCCAGGCCTGCCTCCAGCCGGCCGCGTCCTCCGCGTTGAGGCCGGGAGCGCCGTCGGCGAGTGCCGGGCTGAGCCAGACGCCGGCGAGCTGGGCCGTCGAGGTGGGCTGGTTGGCCGGCCAACTGGTCGCGGCGACCCGCCCGTCGTGGTAGGCGAGGTCGGCCGCCTGCACCGGCAGGTTCGCCACGATCTCGAAGGCGAACGGGTTGGTCAGGTCGCCGGTCCAGCGCAGCACGCCGCCGCCCGAGCCGCCGTTGGCCCCGATGCCGACGCCGAGGTACATCTCGTTTTCCGCGACCAGGAAGGTGCGGATGTTGCCGTACTGCGGGAGGTTGACCGAGCCGAGGAAGCGCCTGGTCCGGGCGTCGAAGGCGAACAGATTGAGGGAATCGTTGAGCGCCGGGCCGCCGAGCAGCACGACACCGTCGAGGTTGCCGGCGGCACGCAGGCCGATGGTGGTGCGCAGCCGCTCCGCGTCGCCGGTGCTCTTAGCCCTGATCTCCGCGCTCTTGTTCACCTTCCGCTTCGTGTACGCGTTGTAGAGCCACACCTCCGGGGCCCGCTGGTCGCCGATCTCCGCCGGCCAGTCCGGGTCGTTGTGCACGATCTGGCTCTCGGCGTACTCGCAGACGTAGTCCTCGTTGACCACCGGGGTGACGCTGTCCAGCGTGGCGCCGCTGACCAGGCAGTTGACGTTGGCGCCGGTGCCGAACCAGATGTCACCGCCCACCTTGGTGAGGCCCCACACGTACGCCTGGCTGACCTTGGCCTGCCCCTGGGCGCACGGCGGCCCCGGCGGATAGGGGTTGCCGATGCCGTTGAAGCACTCGTCGGGAGCCGCCTTGGCCAGCAGCTTGAACGTGTAGGTGTCACCGTCGGCGGCGGCCGCGCCGGCCGGTGCGGTCAGGAGCAGCAGGGCGGCCGCGGCGCCGGTGCCGAGTCTGCGCAGGGTTGCTCTCACGGGACGGGTCCTCTCAGGACACGGTTCTCATCAGCCGGATAAGCTCCCAGCCGCCTTCGGGGACGGAATCGGCCGGGTCGGTACGCAGGTTCATCGGGTTGGCCATGCCGAGATACAGGTCGTCGCCATCGGCGGCCATGGTCCGAATGCCGTAGTTGAGGTAATTGCCGAACCCGCGGACGTCGACCGGCTGGGCGGCCTCGTCGGCCGACGGGAAGGTCCACAGGTCGGCGCCCCACCCGGCGGGATCGGTCGGAGGCGCGGTGTCGGACAGCAGGTGGACCAGGTAGCTCCAGTCCATCGTCGCTACGTAGAGACGATCGCCCGCGACCGTCATGCGCCAGGTGTAGTTGTTGAAAACGTTGCCGAAGCCGGACTTGCCGTACCGCGCGGTCCAACCGGTCTGCGCGGGCGTCCAGGCGCCGGTGGCGGGCTGATACACGGGCAGCGTCGACTCGCCGTACAGCAGCTCGATCTCTTGCTCGGGCGTGCCGAGGTTGCGCCCACGCCAGATGGTCGCCGCCCGCTGGGTGAACCGGATCTGCGCGTTCCTGGTCTCCTCGGTGGGCTGCGGATACGCCGCCTGATGCGCCTTGGTCGCCTTCAGCGGAACGTGCATGCTGCCCCAATACAGCCAGCCGCCGTACGCCGCGACCCCGCCGACGCCGTACGTGGTGGCGGTGAGCGGATCCTTCTCGTAGGAGCCGGCCTGCCACATCTGGGTCCACTCGCCACCGTCGAGGGGCAGCGCCGGGCTGCGCCACACCCCGGCCAGCTGAGCGTCCGTGGTCGGTCGGGCGGTGGACCAGGTCGTCGCGTAGAGCCGGCCGTCGGCGTACGCGAGGTCGGCCGCCTGCGCCGGCAGGGTCGCCACCCGGTCGAAGAGGAACGGGGCGATCCGGTTGCCGCGCCAGCGCAGCACCGCGCCGCCGAAGCTGCCGTCCGGGCCGATGCCGGCGCCGAGGTAGAGGTCGCCCGCGGCGGCGAGGAACGTGCGGGCGTTGCCGTACTGGGCGAGTGTGCGGGAACCGAGGAACCGCTGGGTGACGGCGTCGAAGGCGAAGATGTTGAGGGTGCTGGACAGCGACGGCCCGGCGAACAGCACGACGCCGTTGGCGGTGCCGGCCGCACGCAGGCCCAGGGTGCTGCGCAGGCGGCGGGCGTCGGCGTCCGCGGCCAGCACCTCAGCGCTCCGATTTGTCAGGACGCCGGCGTCATACAGCCAGATCTGCGGAACCCGCACGTCGCCCAGCGCGTCCGGCACGGTCGGGTGCTCCTTGGCCACCTGGCTCTCGGCGAACTCGCAGACATAGTCGTCGTTGACCACGGGGTTCGTGTCGGCGAGGCCCGAACCACTGGTCAGGCAGTGCGTGTTGGCGCCGGTGCCGAACCAGACCTGCCGGCCGACGCGGGTCATGCCCCACACGTACGACTGGTTGACCTTCGCCTGGCCCTGGGCGCACGGCGGCCCGGGCGGATAGGGCTGCCCGATGCCGGCGAAGCACTCGTCCGGCGCGGCCTTACCCAACAGCTGGTAGGCGTACGTGTCGGCCACGGCCGGCGCCGGCGCGACCGCGGCCCCCGCGCCGAGGACCAACGCCGCCGCCAACCCGGCCAGGGCATTCATGCGGGCACCGCCACAGGTTCAGGCGCACGCACCCGGCCGGCGACGGAGGCGGCCCAGCCGGCCGGGTCGGCGAACCCGAGGAACGAGCCCAGCGCGGTGAGCTGCCCCACCGGGTCCGCGACCAGATCCTCGTAGGCCATCGTGTGCAGGTGCGCCGGCGGCCGGTCGGCGAGTGCCTGCTCGGCCTGGCTGCTCATGAACGCGCACAGGCCGATGAACCGCTTCGGGTCCTTGCCCCGCTCCCGCAGGAACTCGGCGGTGAGGCGGTCCGGCAGGTACGCCCGGACCTCGTCGGGCATGTCGTCGTCCGGGTCGGCGGTGAGCGGGTCCACGCCGTACCGGCCGACCGCCTCGACCCGGAGCTGGACGAGTTGGAACGACGAATGCCGGCTCATCGACTTCGCGGTGGCCGCCCAGTCGCGGGTCAGATACACGATCTTGGCGCTGGGGAAATTCTCGAGCAGTGAGGTCGTGACCTGGCTGCTGCCGCCGGAACGCTCGACCCAGCGCTTCTTGCCGGTCAACTCGGTGAGCAGATCGAGAAACGCCTGGTGGTGGGCGCCCACGGACTGGGTTTCGAACGCCTGCACCCGCGGGGCGAGCCGGTCGAAGAGCGCGTCCGGGTCGTCGGTCAGCTTCGCCAGGGTGATGGCCAGGATGCGGGGCAGGTTGACGAGGTCGTCGTTGAAGCGGCCGGACTGCGGGTAGCGGACCTCCTTGGGCGGCACGCCGATCCGGAACAGGACCGACAGCTCCTCCTTGGGACCGCTGAGCACCCGCCAGTACTCGGGACCGGTGATGATCTCGGTGCTCCGGTTCCACGGCGCCACCGACATGAAGAACTCCTGGACCGAACAGGTCTCCCGCTCCTCGACGATCAGGTCGGAGAGCAGGGTCGAACCACAGCGGCCGTTGCTGATGATGATGGCGCGGTCCATGGAATCTCCTAATGCACGCAGGTGGCGAGCCAGGGCAGCACCTCGGCGCGGACCTGGTCGGGAGCCTTGATGAGCAGGGTGTGCTTCTGACCGGCGACGACGACGTGCTTCGACTGCGGCACCAGGCGCTGGGTCTGGCCGGCGAGCTCCTTGACCGCGGAGTCGCCGCCGTACAGACAGAGGACCGGGCAGGTGATCGCCGTGAAGGCCGACGGGTCGGGCAGGGTGCTGGCGGGCAGTTCCTCGCCGATGTCCGTGTCGGCGAGCAGGGCGGAGGCGGCGCGCAGCCGCCGGGCGAGCAGGGGGCGGCTGCTGGCCACCGCCTCCGCGTCGGCGAGGGTCTCGGCGGCCCGGGCCAGCCGGCGGGCCATCCGGGCGAACCAGGCGGAGGTCGGCGGGGCGGACTCGATCGCGACGATGCCGGCCACCGCGTCCGGGTGGCGGGCCGCATAGGCGAAGGCCACCGTGCCCCCGAACGAGTTGCCGAACAGGTGGACCGGACCGTCGACGGCCCAGTGCGCGATCAGCGCCTCCAGGTCGTCGACGAAGTCGTCCAACCGGTAGCCGGTCGCCGGCCGGGAGCTGTGACCGTGGCCGCGCAGGTCGTAGAGCAGGACCCGCATCCCCGCCTCGGCGAGCGGGTGGACGAGCGTGAGAAACCAGCTCGCCATGCTGTCCGACGTCATGCCGTGCAGAAGCACCACCGTGCCCCGGCGGGTGCCGATGGGCGCCACTTCCTCCACATGGAGATCGACCCCGTTGGCGCTGACCATGCTCATGACCCGGCCGGCGCCTTCCTCAGCGAGTCCACGATGTAATCGACGAGCTCGCCGACCTTCAACTGACCCACCGACTGCACGTCGAGGCCGGAGACGAAGAGCGCGAAGTTGACCGAGGTGCCGTAGCGCGCCTGCAACCGGCCCGCGAGCGACACCACGTCGATGCTCTCCA
Source organism: Actinoplanes sp. NPDC051346 (assembly GCF_040682215.1). Lineage (NCBI taxonomy): Bacteria > Bacillati > Actinomycetota > Actinomycetes > Micromonosporales > Micromonosporaceae > Actinoplanes > Actinoplanes sp. NPDC051346. Next base: position 635,998 of record NZ_JBFBAJ010000003.1, read on the forward strand.
TGCCTAGGTCGTCGCTGAAAGTGGTGTCCATGGCGATGTCGGCATCGTCGCCGAAGTCACCGAGGACCGAACGCAGCATCGAGGAGACGTCGGCGAGGACGGCGGTCTGATCCGTGGGCATGGCGGTGCTCCTTAGTGTTCTTCGGTACTGGTCCAGGCGACGACGTAGCGGCGCGGTGGAAGCTCCGGCGGGTTCTCGATCTCCTGCCAGGCGACCCGCAGGACCCGGTCGCCGACGGTCACGGTGCCGTCGGTGAGGGACACCACGAACCGGCGAGGCGCGCCGTCGAGCCCCGTGCCGAGCGCCTTGCCGGCGGCCTCCTTCGCCGCCCACAGCCGGGCGAAGCTGCGGTCGTCCGTGAGCTGAGCACGCTCGGTGTCGGTGAGCGCGTAGCGGTAGGTGGTCTCGTCCCGCGGCACGATCTCGACCACGTCGATGCCGACCGCGGCGCCCGCCGGACCGGCGATGGCTACCCCCGCCTCGCCGGTGTGCGCGATCGACACGGCGCAGTCCAGCAGGCCCCGGCCCGGCCGCAGCTCGACGTACGGCTTCCCGCTCGGCTCGTTGCGCACGGTCAGCTCGATCGGGTACACGTCCGTGTGCCCGGCGTCCCACTGCCGGAACCGCACCGCGTCCTTCGCCGCTATCCGGCCCAGCATCCACTGGTTGCGCTTGGCGCCGGGCATGCGCTCGTACTCGACGGCCGCCTCACCGCCGAGGATGCCGCGCGCGGCCATGCCGCGCGTGACCAGGTCCGTCCAGGCGTCGAACACCACGGTCCACCCGCCGGGCTGGCGCTGCGACATCGGGTACTTCTCCGGGAACCGCTCGCAGGCCCGCGCGGTCGGATGACTGTCGAAGCGCCGATCGGTCGCCCCGTCGATCTGCGCCCACACCCGGCCGTTCACCGACAGTTGCGTGTCGGCGATCAGCTCACCGTCGGTGATGGACCGGACCCGGGCCGCGCAGTCGAACGCGGTCCCGGGCGCCGGCTGCGGGCCATAGAACCTGACGTGACGCAGCCCCACCGGCAGGGCCACCGTGCGGAACGGCTGGGTCGTGATGAGCCAGTTGCCGATCAACTGCAACGCGTTGTCCAGCAGGGCGCCGGGCGGCGTCGGCGCGGTGACGATGCCACGCACGTGCATGTCACCCAGCGCGTGCACCGCGGTGACGCCCTGGAAGAGCGGACCGTGGAACATGAGGCGCTCGGCGTACATCTGCTCGGCGCTGGTCGTGGGCGGAAACTCCGTCGCCGGATCCTGGTCCCATGGCCGCTCCGCCGGCTCCGGATAGGCCGCCGCCACCTCGACCGTCGAGCGCGCGTAACCGCCGAAGATCACGGTGAACACACCCGGACCGGCCCGCTTGACCGTGATCTCGACCTGCTGCGGGGGCGCCGCGATCAGCCACCGGTTGAACTTCGCGTCGCGCACCGCGACGGCCTTCAGGCCCGGCGCGGCCTGCTCGGCAGCGTCCATCATGTGCTGCACCACGGTCGTCGCGGGCACCACGGGCCACCGATCCTCGACCCGCGGCCAGTCGTCCGGCTGCACAAAGAAGCAATGGTCACGCAGGTAGGGCATCGTTTCCACAGAGACATCGAGGGTCTTTCTGAAGACGACCTCTTCCGCTTCTGCTTTGCCGGCTGTCTTTTTATGTACGGCTACCGACTCCCGTGACACCGTCGATCCGTGCCCAGCGTTTACCGGCGGTGGTGTCGCTACCGGGCGCGCCGCCGGCTCCGTCGCCGGTCGCTGCTGCGGAATCACTGGCCGCTGCGGTGCCTGCGGCGGTGTCTGGCGCGGGATGACCGGGCGGCGGGCCGGTGAGGCCGCCGCGGCGTTCATCACCGTGACCGCGTCGCTCGCGGTCTCCTGGAGCAGGGCGGCGAGCTCGGCGGCAGCCTTCGACGTGCCGGCCATCTTGCTCAACGCTGACAACGCCGCGCTGTGCGCCTCGGCTTGCTCGGCTTGTGAGTGAACCTGCGGCTGGGGCTGGTTCTGCGTCTGGGGCTGACTTTGCGCCTGCGCCTGCGGCTGTGGTGCTTGTGCCGCCGGCGTCGTTTGCCGACTGTTTCCCGCGTTCAGGCCGAGGATTTGGTCGGCGCCGTCTCCCAGCTTGACCAGGGGGCCGCCGAGGTCGAGGCGGATCGCCGGGCCCTTGCGGGCCGACGGCTCCGCGACGGTGTTGACCTTGGGCGCGGCCCGCAGGATCGGGGCCGAATCGAGCACCGCCAGGTCCGGGTCGCCGCCGTCGACCCACAGTGCCGTCGCGACCCGGCGGAGCTGGGCCAGGCCGTCGCGGCGCGAGACGTTGACCGGCATCGCCAGGTGTTCACGGTCGCGCAGGTTGTCGTCGATGAGCGAGGCGAGCTGGCCCGCACCCATCTGCAGGAAGACGCGGATGCCGTCGGCGTACATGGCGTCGACGGTCCGACGGAACCAGACCGGCTCGATCATGTGCCGGATGAACAGCTGGTTGACCTCGTCCGGGTCGGACGGGAACGGCGCCGAGATCGTGCCGGACCAGACCGGCACCTCCGTCGGGTGCACCTCCCAGCGACCCAGGGCCGCCCCGATGGCCTGCAACCCCTCGGCGAAGACGGGGGTGTGGAACGCTGACCGGAACGGCAGCAGCTGGCACAGGATGGTGCGGGCGCGCAGGTCGTCCACCAGTCGCTGCACCTGCTCGCGCGGGCCGTTGACGACGCACTGGTTGGGCGCGTTGTCGTGCGACAGCACCACGCCGGGATAGCCGTCCAGCAGCGGGGTCACGGTCTCCATGGGCGCGCTGACCGCCGCGAACGCATACCCGGAGACCTCGACGCTGTCGGCGTCGAAGAGGCCGAGGAACGCGTCGACGCCCTGGGTGCTCATCTGTCCGGTGACGGCGGCGGCCGTCCATTCGCCGATGCTGTGCCCGGCGACCGCGTCCGGCGCTACGTTCATCCGGCGCAGGGCCGCGTCCAGAAGCTTGCCGACCTCGACCAGGCCGGTGCCGTGGTGGCCCAGGTCCTCGGCCGTCCACTCGCGGTGCGGCAGCCCGAAGTGCGCGGCGATGTCCGCCGTACGCGGCGCGAACTCCGCCTCCACGCCCGGGAAGACGAAGGCGAGCTTGCCGCCGCCGGGGCCGAGCAGCGGCCGGGGCGTGAACCAGATGTCACGGCCGCCCCGCCACGGCTCGCCCCGGGCGACCATCTTGCGGGCGATGCCGAGACGCTGGTCCGTGGGGTCGACGATGCCCAGGCGCACCGGTCCGCCGGTGAGCGAGCGCGGCAGCTCCCGGACGTCGTCGCGCTCCAGCAGCGCGGCCAGCTCGTCGGTCGTGGCGGCGGACAGCCACACGACGCGCTCCGGCTCGGCGATGACCGCCGGTGTGGCCGAGGCGTACTGCTCGACGATGACGTGCGCGTTGATGCCACCGAAGCCGAACGCGTTGACGCCGGCCCGCCGGGGCGCGGTGCCCTGCCAGGGCTGCGCCGACGAGATGGGCCGGAAGCGGGTCTTCGCCATCTCGGCGCGGGGCTTCACCACGTTCAGGGTGGGCGGCAGCACGCCGTGGTAGACGGCGAGTGTGGCCTTGATCAGGCCGGCGACCCCGGCGGCGGGCATCGCGTGTCCGATCATCGACTTCACCGAGCCGATCACCGGCCGATCGCCGCCACCGGTGTGCGGCCCGAACACCTCGGCGACCGTGGTGAGCTCGGCGGCGTCTCCGGTCGGCGTCGCCGTGCCGTGCGCCTCGAGCAGGCCGAGCGCGTCCGGAGCCGTCGGGTCGAGCCCGGCCATCTCCCAGGCGCGCCGGATCGCCAGCGACTGACCGGAGCTCGCCGGGTTGAACATGCTCGCCGAGCGGCCGTCGCTGGAGGTGCCGCTGCCGCGGATGACCGCGTACACGCGGTCGCCGTCGCGTTCGGCGTCGGCCAGCCGTTTGAGCACCACCATGCCGGTGCCCTCGCCGATCAGCACGCCGTCGGCGTCGGCGTCGAAGGGCCGGATCTCGCCCTTGCGGCTCAACGCCTGCAGCTGGCTGAACACCGACCAGAAGCTGATGTCGTGCACGTGGTGCACGCCGCCGGCCAGCACGGCGTCGAGCCGGCCGTTCAGCAGTTCGGTCATGCCCTGGTCGACCGCGAGCAGCGAGGACGCACACGCCGCGTCGATCGTGTACGCCGGGCCGCGCAGGTTGAGCCGGTTCGCCACGCGGGACGCGGCGAGGTTGGGCACCAGCCCGATCGTGCCCTCCGGCTGGTGCTTGCCGAGCCGCTCGTCGATGCGGTCCCGCAGCATGCCGAGGCGATCCTCGTCGAGGTCCGGCATGAGCTCCCGCAGCAGGCTGATGACCTGGCTGGCCATGCGCACCCGGTTGGCGTAACGGGACGCGGCCGGGTTGAGCAGGCCGCCGCGGCCCAGGATCACGCCGATCCGGTCCGCGTCGGGCATCCGCGCCGCCCCGCCCGCGTCGGCGATCGCGGCGGTGGCGACCTCCAGCGCGATGAGCTGGTCCGGCTCGATGTCGCCGACCGAGTTCGGCATGATGCCGAACTTCAGCGGCTCGAACACCGCCTGGTCGTCGAGGAAGCCCCCGCGCCGGGTGTAGAGCCGGTCCGGCCGGTGCGCGTTCTCCGGGTCGTAGAAGATCGCGTCGAAGCGGTCCTCCGGGACGTCGGAGATCATGTCCTTGCCGTTGACCAGGTTCTGCCAGTACTGCTCGATGGTGGCGGCGCCGGGAAAGATCGCCGCCATCCCCACGATGGCGATCTGCTCCATCGCCGGCCCTACCAGCCCGACGCGGTGAGCACGACCGAGGTCTGCGCCGGATCGCCGAAGGCGAGTTCCCGCAGCAGGCTCAGCGCGCCCTCCTCCGGATCGATCAGGCCGATGCCGCGGCGGGCGTACTCGGCGGTCAGCTCGGGGGTGACCATGCCTCCGTGCGCGCCGACCGGGGCCCACGGTCCCCAGTGCACCGTCAGCGCGCGATGACCGGTGACCTGCGACCAGCGGGTGCCCATGGCGTCGAGCGCGTCGTTGGCGGCCGCGTAATCGCTCTGGCCGCGGTTGCCGTATGCGGCCGCGATGCTGCCGAACATGACCACGAACCGGGGCGCGGCGCCGCAGCCGTCCAGGGCGTCGAGCACCGACCGGGCGCCGTCGACCTTGGTGCGGAACACCCGCTCGAAGGAGGCGGGGTCCTTGTCGCCGATGAGCTTGTCCTCGATGATCCCGGCGGCGTAGACCAGGCCGTCGATGCGCCCGTACTCGTCGTGGATCCGCTTGACCAGCCGGCGGGTCGCCTCGTCGTCCCGGACGTCCAGCGAGTGGTAGCGCACGTGGGCGCCGAGCTCGGTCAGCTCCGCGACCGTCGCGTTGACCTCGCGGGCGGCGAGGATGGCGGAAGCGGTGCGGTCGATGTCCGAGGGCGAGCGCATGCCTCGCCGTGCCAGTGCCGACCGCAGCGCCGCCTTGTCACCGGCGGCCGCCAGCTCCGGGTCCTCGTCGGTCTGCGGCAGCGGGGTACGACCCACCAGCTCGATCCGGCACCGCGAGGCGGCGGCCACCGTCCGCGCGAACCACGGGGTGATCCCCCGCGCCCCGCCGATGAGCACGACGACCGAGTCGGGGTCGAGCCCGATCGCCCGCGCCTCGGCCGCGCCGTCGCCGGCCGGCCCCGCTCCCCCGTCGGCCAACATGCCCAGTCCGGCCTCGGTGAGCTGCCCGACGTGCCGCCCGTCCGCCCGTCGGTAGACGACCGGGGCCGGGGCGGGGTCGTGCAGTTCCTCGACGAGCCCCTGGGCGATGTCGTCGGCGGACGCCGTGGCGTCCACCTCGACAAAGCGGACGACCGTCTCCGGATACTCCCGGGCGATCGTGCGGAACAGGCCGGTCATCCCGTCCGTACGCGCGCTGCCCGCCTGCGGTCCGGCGGCGATCAGCCAGCGCGGCCCGGCCGACAGCGCCCGCTTGAGGAAGCCGAACGTATCCGGCAGCAGCGAGCCACCGTCTGCGCCCAGGCCATCGAGCAGCATGATCCCGTCCAGGCCTGCGGGGTCGTCGGCGGTCGAGCCGCTCACCCCGCTCGCTCCGGCGTTGGCGAGCAGTTCGGCGAGCCGGACGCCGGTCGCGCCGCCGCCGGTGATCAGGAAGCGGGTATCCGCGAGCCCGGTGCCGTCCGCCTCGGCCGGCGGCGCGGGCTGAAGGCGGGAGACCAGCCGCTGCGGCGCGATGCCTGCCCGCGGGGGCGCCTCGAGCGCTCGAACCTCGGGTGCTCCGACGGCCACCGCCGGGGCGGGTGCGGCCGAGGCGGGCGCTGCCGGTGCGTTGATCTTCGTGTCGAGCCAGGTCACCATCGCCCGTACGGTGCGGGCCTTGACCAGATCCTCCAGCTCGGACTCGTCACCCTCGACGGTCAACCCCAGCTTGTTGGCGACCTCGCCGGCCACCTCGGCCCGCTTGATCGAGTCGACGCTCAGATCCGCCTCGAGATCCAGGTCGAGCTCGATCAACTCCTCCGGATAACCCGTCCGCTCACTGATCACCGCCAGCACGGCACCCTGCACATCCATGGCCGGTGCGGCGGGCGCGACAGCCACCGCGACCGTGACGGGAGTGGGGTTCGCGTTGATCTTCGTGTCGAGCCAGGTCACCATCGCCCGTACGGTGCGGGCCTTGACCAGATCCTCCAGCTCGGACTCGTCACCCTCGACGGTCAACCCCAGCTTGTTGGCGACCTCGCCGGCCACCTCGGCCCGCTTGATCGAGTCGACGCTCAGATCCGCCTCGAGATCCAGGTCGAGCTCGATCAATTCCTCCGGATAACCCGTCCGCTCACTGATCACCGCCAGCACGGCACCCTGCACGTCCAGGTCGGGACGCGCGGGCTGCGGTGCGAGCAGCGCTTCCGTCTCGGCGATCGTCGGATAGTGCACCGCGGTCATCGACGTGGGCGCGGGACTGACGGGAGCGGCCAGCGCCGCAGCCTGCATCGAGGGCGCCGCCGCCACGGGTGCCGATGCCGGCGCCGCTGCCAGGGCCTGGGTCGGCGCGGCCTCGGTGGGCTGCCACACCAGGCGGCCGCCGGAGCCCTCGCCGAGGAACGCCAGCAGCACGTCGCGCTGGGTCGCGATCAGGTCCCGGCTCGTCCGCAGGAACTCGCTGACCAGTTCGCTACGGCTGTCGCGGGCGCCGTCGGTGCCCTGCACTGCGGTCATCGTGAACTCCTCGATCTCGATGCGCCGGGCGGGGGTCATCCCGCCGGGCAGGCACTGTCCGGTGCGGTCCCGCACGGCCTGGCCGTCGACGGTCCAGGTGGGACGGTTGGCCGCCGGGGCCGTGGGGCCGGAGGTGTCCCGGCCGGCGAAGAGCCAGCCGGTCTGCACTCCCACCCCCGCACAGGCCAGCTCGGCGGCGGCGGTGAGCAGGGCGCGCAGCCCCTGGCCCGGACGGCCGTCGACGGTGACGACCAGGTGCGGGCGGTCGCCGAGCACGGCGGCGACCAGTTTGCCGAGGACCTGGCCGGGGCCGGCCTCGACGAAGACGCGGGCGCCGGCGGCGTACATCGCCTCGATCTGCTCGACGAATCGGACCGGCGAGCCGATCTGCGCGGTGAGCCCGGCGCGGACCCCGCCCGCGTCCAGCGGGTACGGCTCGGCGCTGTGGTTCGACCAGACCGGCACGGTCGGCGCGGTGATCTCGCGAGCGGCGAGCACCTCGGCGAAGGCCACCGCTCCCTGGGCGACGACCGGGCTGTGGAAGGCGGCGGCAACCGGGATGGCTCTGGCCCGCAGGCCGGCCTCCTTCAGCGCGGCAGTCGCGCGACCGACCGCCTCGGTGGGGCCGGAGACGACGACCTGGGTCGGCGCGTTGTGGTTGGCAACCACGACCTCGCCGTCGAGCCCTGCGGCGGCCAGCGCGGCCCCGACCTGCTCGGCGGTGCCGCTGACAGCGGCCATCGTCCCCGGGTCGTCTCCGGCGGCCGCGAGAATGGCCGCGGCCCGCTCCCGGCTCAGGTCGAGCAGCGTGGCCGGGTCGAAGGCGCCGGCGGTGCAGAGCGCGACCAGCTCGCCATAGCTGTGCCCGCCGGCCATGTCCGGGCGCACGCCGAGGCGGCGCAGGACGTGGTCGACGGCGAGGCCGCCGATGCCGAGGACCGGCTGGGCGACGCGGGTGTCGCGGACCCGGTCGGCCTGGGCCTTCTCGGCTTCCTCGCCGAACGCGGTCGGGGGGAAGAGCAGATCCGCCCACTCCCGGCCGAGCTCGAGATATTCGCGCAGCTCCGGGAAGGCCACAAACAGGTCGGACAGAGCCCCGGGCCGCTGGCTGCCCTGGCCCGGGAAGAGGAACGCGACCTTGCCCGGCTCGGTGCTCGCCGCCGGCTGGATCAGGCCCTTACGCGGATCGTGCTCGCCGTCGAGAGCGCGGCGCAGCAGACCGGCCAGGTCGTCGACGTGGGACGCGACGACCGCGATACGCACCGGGCCGGTTCGCGCGTCGGACTCCCGCGCGGCCGTGGCGGCCAGCTCCCGCAGCAGGCCGTTGCCGGGCAGTTTGTCCAGCAGCTTGGCCACGCCGCGGCGGGCCGCCTCCACCGTGGCGCCCCGGAACATGAACAGCTCGGCTGGCCACTCCTGGCGAGTGTGCCGCGGGTCCGCGGTGGCGGGGTGGGCGCTGAGGACCACGTGGAAGTTGGTGCCGCCGAAGCCGAACGCGCTGACCCCCGCGATCCGCTCGGCGGCGGGCGCCGCCCAGGGCCGGGTCTCGGTGTGGAAGGCGAACGGGCTGGTCTGCGGGTTCCACGCCGGGTTGGGCCGGCTGAGGCCGATCGTCGGCGGCTTCACGCCGGTGTGCAGGGCGAGCGCGGCCTTGATGACCCCGGCCATGCCCGCCGCGCACTTGGTGTGGCCGATCTGCGACTTGACCGAGCCCAGCACGGCGGTGCCGGGCCGCGCGCCCGACTCGGTGAAGAGCCGGGTCAGCGTCTCCAGCTCGGTGCGGTCACCGACGACCGTGCCGGTGCCATGCGCCTCGACCAGCCCCACCTCGCTCGGGGAGATGCCCGCGCCGCCGTACGCCCGGTCGAGCGCCCGACGCTGGCCCTCGGCGCGCGGCGCGGTCAGGCCCAGCGCCCGACCGTCGCTGGCGCCGCCGAGGCCCTTGATCACGGCGTACACCCGGTCGCCGTCGCGCTCGGCGTCGGCGAGCCGCTTGAGCACCACGGCGGCGACACCCTCGCCCAGCGCGATGCCGTCGCCGGTGCTGTCGAAGGTGCGGCAGCGGCCGGTCGGCGAGAGCGCGTGCGCCGAGGTGAACATCAGGTAGTCGTTGATGCCGTTGTGCAGGTCGGCGCCGCCGCAGATCATCAGGTCGCTGTCGCCGGCGATCAGTTCCTTGCAGGCGGAGTCCATCGCGGCCAGCGACGAGGCGCAGGCGGCGTCCACGGTGTAGTTGGGCCCGCCGAGGTCGAGGCGGTTGGCGACCCGGCCGGCGATGACGTTGGCGAGCACGCCGGGGAAGGTGTCCTCGGTGACCGTCGGGAGCAGGCCCTCGAGCTGCTCGGGGAGGTCGCCGAGGTAGCCGGGCAGCAGGGTGCGCAGCGTCTGCGTCTGGCTCATGTCGCTGCCGGCCTCGGCGCCGAACACCACCCCGGTGCGCCCGTGGTCGTGGCCGGAGTCGTACGCGTACCCGGCGTCGACGAGCGCCCGGTGGGAGATCTCCAGGGCGAGAAGCTGGGTGGGGTCGATGCTGGCCAGCGCCGCCGGCGGGATGCCGTACTTGATCGCGTCGAACGGCACCGGGTCGATGAACCCGCCCCACTTGGAGACGGTGATCCGGCCGGTCTGCCCGGGCCCGACCTCGGGCGCGTAGTAGGTGTCGACGTCCCAGCGGTCCGCCGGCACCTCGCCGACCTTGTCGGCGCCGCTGACCACGGTCTCCCAGAAGGCGGCCAGGTCCGGCGAGCCGGGGAAGACGCACGCCATGCCGACGATCGCGATGTCCAGCGGGTCGACGACCTCCGGCTCTCCGACCGGGTCCAGCCCGAGGTCGACGCGAAGGTCCGCGACCCGATCGGCGTGTGCGGCCGCGGCCGCGGTGCTCACCTGGGCGTGCAGGCCGGCGATCGTGGTCGTGGCGTCGCGCAGGACCGCGACCTGCCCGGCCATGAACAGGCCCTCGGCCGCCTGGGTCGCCTCGTCGACGGTCACCAGCTGATCGCCGTCGCGGGTGATGCCCTTGCTGGCGATGCGCAGCCGGCCCACGTTGAGCATCTCGAGCTGTTCCCAGACGACGCGGTTCTCCACGCCGGCGCCCTCGAGCTGCTCGCGCAGGCTGTGGAAGTCGTCCACGAAGCCCGACTGCAGGCACCGGGTCGCATGGCCGGGTGCGGTCTCCAGCAGCGCCGTCCGCGTCGCCTCGATCGCCTGCTGCTGGAACAGCGGCTGGATCGCGCCGTGGGTGACGGCTTCGGCGGTGAACAGGTACGCCGTGCCCATCAGCACGCCGGTCTGCGCGCCGCGCCGGGTGAGCGGGCCCGTCATCGCGGCCACCATCGCCGCCGACCGCTCGTCGTGGATGCCGCCGGCGAAGAAGATCTGCAGCTCCGCGGCCGTGCCCTCGGGACGTCCGGCGAGGAACTCCTCGATGACCCCGAGCTGCGCCTCCCACAGCGGGAAGCTGGCGCGCGGGCCGACGTGCCCGCCGCATTCGGCGCCCTCGAAGATGAACTTGCGGGAGCCCGCTTGCAGGAATTGCCGCAGCAAGCCTGGCGACGGCACGTGCAGGAAGGAGCTGATGCCGTCGGCCTCGAGGCCCTTGGCCTGGGCGGGACGGCCACCCGCGATGATCGCGACCGCGGGGCGGACCTCGCGGACGACCTCGATCTGCGCGGCCCGCAGGTGCTCGGGCGCGAAGCCCAGCACGCCGACGCCCCAGGGGCGGTCGCCGAGCGCCGCGGCGGTCTCGGTCAGCATCCGCCGGGTCTGCTCGGCGTTGGCCAGGGCCAGGGCGATGAAGGGCAGGGCTCCGCCGTCGGCGACGGAGCGGGCGAAACCGGCCACGTCGCTCACCCGGGTCATCGGGCCCTGGGCGACGGGAAGGTCGACGCCGAGCGTGCGGGCCAGGGGCGCGCCGGGGCTCAGCGCCTCGCCGGCTTCGGCGTGGTCCAGGGCCTCGAGGATCGAGTCGCGGATGCCGCGTACGGCCGCGGCGGTGTCCGCGTAGCGCTTGGCGAAGTCACCGGCGAGCCAGCCGTCCTGGCCGATGGGCACCAGCGTGCCACCGCTCTCGACGCCTCGCACGCCGTCGCGCAGCACCGTCTCGGTGCCATCCATCCGGCGAAGCAACGAAAGGTGTTGATCGGACAATGTGGACTCGGGGAGCAGGCCCAGCTGGGTGTCCAGCAGGATGCCCGCCGCGCCGCCCACGACGCAGGCCGCCGCGGTGTGCGGACCGATGCCGCCGGCCACCCAGATCGGCAACCCGACGCCGACGAGCTGCTGGAGGAGCACGAACGAGCTGAGGTCGCCCACCCGACCCCCCGACTCCATACCGCGGGCAACCAGGCCGTGAGCACCCAGAGTGACGGCGGCCTGAGCCTCGGCGAGATCGGTGACCTCGACAAAGACGCGGTAGCGGTCGGCCAGGGCGGCGACATCCCAGCCCGCGTCCGCCGTGACGACCACCAGTTCGACGGCCGCGCCGGCGACGCGCTCCAGATCGGCCACGGTCGCGGCGCAAGCCGCGGTGACGCGCACCCCGAGCCCTTCGCCCGCGCGGCGGGCGGTCTGCGCCAGCACCCGCAGGCTCCAGGCGTCGCCGTGCCCCAGGTCCACGATGCCGACGCCCCCGGCCCGCATCGCGGCGGTGACCTGGTGCGGACTCGCTTCCAGACCGGCGCCACCGCTGACGGCCAGCACCAGTGACCTCGTCTGTCGCACTGTCTTCATCGGACTCCCGCCAAATGGTTCGGACACCGTCGCACAGGCACGCAAGGGCAGAGGAGAAAAGAGAGATGTCGATACATGAATGTTGCTCGGAGCGCACGTTATCGACTTGGAGTTACAGCGGCGTTACACCTTCTCGATGGACAAGGTGCAGATTTTGTCTTCCACCGGGCGTCATTCCGTCGTCACTGCGGGTTCCACAAGGGCCACCAGCAGGATCTTCACTCCGTTGCTTATGATCCACATCTCACTTCGGAGGGTGATCATGGCAAGCGTGGTCCAAGGTCCGACAGAGCTTGCCCCGCCGGTCCGGAGCGGCCGTAAGTTACGGTGACGTAAGCGTAAGTTGTTAACATTTGGCGCCCGCTCACCAGCGGCGCGCAGGTCGGTGGGAACCGTCCGGTACTGGCAGGATGGCCGGGTGACCGACCACAGCGAGACCAGCAACCACCCCCGCGGTCGCCGCGTGCGCCCGGCCACGGGGGCGAGCCGGGGCGCGGGCACACCTTCCTCCCGCGTACGCATGTCGGCGGCGCAGCGACGCGAACAGCTCATCGCCATCGGCCGCCAGCTCTTCGCCGAGCGCGGCTTCGAGGGGACCGCGGTGGAGGAGGTCGCCTCGCGCGCCAAGGTCTCCAAGCCGGTCGTGTACGAGCACTTCGGCGGCAAGGAGGGCCTCTACGCGGTCGTCGTGGACCGGGAGGTGCGCGCCCTGCTCGACCGGGTCACCACCGCCCTGACCGCCGGACACCCCCGCGAGCTGCTCGAACAGGCCGCACTCGCCCTGCTGGACTACATCGAGGAGGAGCCGCACGGCTTCCGGGTGCTGGTCCGCGAGTCACCGGTGCTGCAGCCGGCGGGCAACTTCTCCAGCGTGATGAACGACGTGGCACACCAGGTCGAGCACATCCTCGGCGGCGAGTTCACCGCCCGCGGGCTGGAACCCAGGTTCGCCGAGCTCTACTCGCAGGCGCTGGTGGGCATGGTGGCCCTGGTCGGCCAGTGGTGGCCCGACGCCCGCAAGCCGAAGAAGGAGATGGTGGCCGCGCACCTGGTCAACCTGGCCTGGAACGGCCTGTCGAACCTGGAGGCGAAGCCGACCCTGCTGACCCGCAAGGCCCGCTGACCCGCGGCCCGCTGCCCACTGACCCGCGGCCCGCAATGCCCGGGGCCCGCAGCCCGCAGCCCGCAATACCCGGGGCCCGCAGCCCGGGGCCCGCAATGCCCGGGGCCCGCAATCCCCGGGGCCCGCAATCCCCGGGGCCCGCTGACCCGCAAGGCCCGCTGACGCCCGGCTCAGCCGCGTCGGTGCGCCAGCTCGTTCTCGGCGCGTTCGGCCTCGGGATCGCCCACTTTTCCGTACAGTCCGGCGGTCAGGACCACCAGGCCCAGCAGCGTGAGCACGATGATGTTGACCATCGAGACGTTCAGGACGTTCGCGTCGGTCTGGATGAGCGCCAGCAGCACCATGGACACGCTCAGCACGCCCCAGCCCATCAGCAGGCTGCCGTGATGGTGCACGTTGCCGCCGAGCAGCACGGCGCCCAGCACCGCCAGACCGAGCACGACGGCCAGCCACGCCCCGGCGGGATTCATGCGCAGCCCCAGCGCCCAGTCGTGGCCGCGGTGGAAGAACGGTTCGCCCCAGGTGGCGGCGACGCCGACGGCTCCGGCCAGGATCAGGTACGCCCCGGCGGCGCCGGCGAGCAGGCGATAGGTCTGGCGGAGGCTGTGGTTGACGGGGTAGTGGGCCATCAGACGTTCTGGGTCGCCCGCGCCTGCCGCACCTGGCGCGGCTCGCCGGTCTGCGCGGCCGGAGCGACCTTGCTGTAGAGGCTGGCCATGATCAGCATGAGGCCGGCAAGGTAGGTGACCACGACCGTCGAGACGGTGAAGTCGAGGAAGTTGGCGTCGGTGCGGATCACCGCGAGCTCGTAGCTGCCGACGACCAGCAGGCCCCAGCCGAAGTACTTGTCGACCTCGACATCGGAGTTGCGCCCGATGACGGAGGCGAGCACCACGATGGCCCCGACCAGCAGGGACACGATCGACCAGAACAGGTTGGCCCCCTGCCCGAGGACCCGGTCGCCGCCGTTGGCGAACAGGCCGTCGCTGGCGGTGACGATGATGCCCACGATCCCGAAGAGGATGAGGTAGACCCCGGTCAGCGCGCCCAGGGCGCGGTAGATCGGCCGCAGCGGGTGATTGACCGGAATGTGCGCCATGGTGTCCGTCTCCAACGTCGGTATGGGTCTGGAGAGATTCTCGCGCATCCCTCCGGCGGCTGCAGGAGCACCCCCGGATCAGGCGTCGGGCACCTGCTCGGCCAGCTCCAGCCAGGCCTGTTCGACCTGCGCCTGCTCCGCCTGCACCGCCTTGAGCTGCGCGTCCAACTCCATGATCTTGTCGTAGTCGCTGCCGTGCTCGGCAAGGCCCTCGTTGATCTTCGCGATGCGCTCGGCGAACTTGGCGAGCTGCCGCTCGAGCCGGGCCAGATCCTTGCGGGCCGTCCGCAGCTCGCTCGCCGACATCCCCGCGCCCGCCGCGCCCGCGACACTCTCGGCACTCGCGGCCGAATTCTGCCCCGCCGCCGTCGCCGAGGTCGACACCACGGGCGCCCCGGACGTCCGCGCGAGGTATTCGTCGACACCGCCGGGCAGGTGCACCAGCCGGCCGTCGCCGAACATTCCGTACGCGGTGTCGGTCACCCGTTCGACCAGGTAGCGGTCGTGGCTGGCCACCACCATCGTGCCCGGCCACGAGTCGAGCAGGTCCTCCAGCGAGGCCAGCGTGTCGGTGTCGAGGTCGTTGGTGGGCTCGTCGAGGAGCAGCACGTTCGGCTCCGCGGCAAGCAGGCGCAGCAACTGGAGCCGGCGCCGCTCGCCGCCGGAGAGGTCGCTCACCGGGGTCCAGATGCGCTTGTCGGTGAAGCCGAACACCTCGGCGAGCTGCCCCGCCGACAACTCCCGGTCGCCGAGCTTGACGCGCTTGGCCACCTCCTCGACGGCCTCGAGCAGGCGCAGGTGCCCCGGCAGCTCCTTGAGCTCCTGCGACAGAAACGCGGGGCGCACGGTCGAGCCCCGCACCAGGCGCCCGCCGTCCGGCTCGGTGACGCCGGCGAGCATGCGCAGCAGCGTGGTCTTACCCGCGCCGTTGGCGCCCAGGATCGCGATCCGGTCGCCGGGGCCGACATGCCAGGTGAGATCCGAGAAGATGCTCTTGGGACCGGCGTCGAGGCGAACGTTCTCGAGGTCGTACACCTGCTTGCCCAGCCGGGTGGTCGCCAGCCGCTGGAGGCTGACCGTGTCGCGCACCGGCGGGACGTCGGCGATCAGCGCGTTCGCCGCGTCGATGCGGAACTGCGGCTTCGAGGTTCGGGCCGGCGGACCGCGACGCAGCCAGGCGATCTCCTTGCGGAGCAGGTTCTGCCGCCGCGCCTCGACGGCCGCGGCGACCCGCTGCCGCTCGGCCCGGGCCAGGGTCCAGGCCGCGTAGCCGCCCTCGTAGGTGTGGACCTGCTCGTCGACGACCTCCCAGGTCGCGGTGCAGACGGCGTCGAGGAACCAGCGGTCGTGCGTGACGACGACCAGCGCGCCCCGACGGCCGAGCAGGTAACGGGCGAGCCAGTCGACGCCGGCCACGTCGAGGTGGTTGGTGGGCTCGTCGAGGATCAGCAGGTCGGACTCGCGCACGAGCAGGGCGGCGAGGGCCACCCGGCGCCGCTCACCGCCGGACATGGGTCCGACCGGCGTCTCCAGGCCCAGATAACCCATGCCGAGCCCGTCGAGGATCTCGCGAACGCCGGAGTCGCCGGCCCACTCATGATCGGCGCCCATGCCCTCGGCGAGCCAGGCGGTGCCCAGCACGACGTCGCGCACGGTCGCCTCGCCGGCGAGGACGAGGCTCTGCGGAAGGGCGGCGACCCGCAGGTCGCGGCGGTGGGTGACCCGGCCGGAATCCGGCTCCTCGAGCTTGGCGAGCAGCCGCAGCAGGGTCGATTTCCCGGCGCCGTTGAGACCGACGATGCCGACCCGGGCGTCGTCGTCCAGCCCGAGAGAGACGTCGGTGAGCAGTTGACCGGCGGCGCCGTAGCCCTTGTTGACCCGGTCCAGATTGACAATGTTGGCCACGATGCCGTCCAGCCTACCTTGACGAGCGACAAGTCCCCGCGCCGAGGTCCGCCGGTGTGGCCGACCCGCTGGTCGCTGAGGTCTTCGGGGCAGACATCGCCGCCCGGTCCGCCGCGGCGCGTCAGACGGCTCGGGCGCCCGGCATCGGTCCGCGGGCGGTCACCGCCGTGCGGCAGACCCCGCTGTCCGCCAGGAGTCCCGCCACCTGCTCCGCGTGCCTGCCGTCCGTGGCGAGGAAGACGCACGTCGGCCCGGAGCCGGACACGATGCCCGCCAGCGCGCCCGCGTCGTAACCGGCCTTGAGCACGTCGGACAGGGCCGGACGCAGCGACAGCGCCGCCGGTTGCAGGTCGTTGGCGAGGGCCGCGCCCAGGACCTCCGGCTTGCGCTGGCGCAGGGCGGCCATCAGCTCGTCGGGGCTCTCCAGCGGGGTCGGGGGCCACGGGCTGTCGCGGAGGCGGTCCAGCTCGCGGTAGACCGCCGGCGTGGACAGCCCGCCGTCGGCGATCGCCACCACCCAGTGCCAGGTGGTCGGGCGGGCCAGGATCGGACTGATCGCCTCGCCGTGCCCCGTGCCCAGCGCGGTGCCGCCGTGCAGCAGGAACGGCACGTCCGAGCCGAGCTCGGCGCCGATCTCCGCCAGCTCTTCCTTGCTGTAGCCGGTGCCCCAGAGCAGGTCGCAGGCGAGCAGGGTCGCGGCGGCGTCGGCGCTGCCGCCGGCGAGGCCGCCCGCCAGCGGGATGGTCTTGCGCAGGTGCAACCGGGCATGGGCCGGCACCCGCGCCTTGTGGGCCAGCGCCCGGGCCGCCCGGATGATCAGATTGCTCTCGTCCAGCTCCAGCTCGCCGGCGCCCTCGCCCTCCATGGTCAGCGCGAGGGTGTCGCCGCGGCGCGCGGTCAGCTCATCGAACAGGCTGATCGCGTGGTAGACGGTACTCAGCTCGTGGAAGCCGTCGGCGCGCAACGGGCCGACCCCGAGATGCAGATTGATCTTGGCGGGCACGCGGACCCGCACCGGACCGGGAAACCGGCGCGGTTTGTCGTCGTCCGGCCCCCAAGCCTCCGTCACGGAGCGGGATCCTGGATCACCGGTGCGCAACTCGGCGACGAGCACACGACGGGCCCCTGCGGTCCTGCCGTCATGAGTCCACCTCCTCGTGCCGCCTTCCGGTAGCGCTGAGCTTACCGCCGTGCCCCAGAGAGATCGCCGCCGCCGCGAGCGCGGCGAACTCCCGTACGGTCAACGACTCGCCCCGGGCCTGGGGATCGACCCCCGCCGCCACGAGGATCTCCTCGGCCGCGCCGGCGCCACCGGCCCATCCGGCGAGTGCGGCCCGCAACGTCTTGCGCCGCTGCGCGAAGGCGGCGTCGATGACCTGGAACACGACCCCGCGCGGCACGTCGAACGCCTGCTCGCGGCGGGTGAAAGCGACCAGGCCGGAATCGACGTTGGGCACCGGCCAGAAGACCGCCGGGGGTACGCGACCCGCGGCGCGCGACTCCCCGTACCAGGCGAGCTTGACCGAGGGCACGCCGTAGATCTTCGACCCGGGACCGGCGACGAGCCGGTCGGCGACCTCCTTCTGCACCATCACCAGCCCGCCCCGCAGGGTCGGCAGGGCGGCCAACAGGTGCAGCACGACCGGAACCGCCACGTTGTAGGGCAGGTTCGCCACGAGCATGGTCGGCGCCGGGTGGAACAGGTCCGCGGTGACCTTGAGCGCGTCGGCGGGGTGCACGGACAGCTTCTGAGCATCCGCCCGCTCTTGCACCGTCGCCGTCAGCGCCGCCGCCAGCACCGGATCGATCTCCACGGCGTGCACGTGTGCGGCGGCACCGAGCAGCCCCAGGGTCAGCGAACCCAGCCCCGGACCGACCTCCAGCACGACGTCAGCGTCGGTGAGGCCGGCCGCGGCGACGATGCGCCGAACCGTGTTGGGATCGTGCACGAAGTTCTGGCCGAGCTTCTTCGTCGGCGCGACACCGAGCCGCGCGGCGAGCTCCCGGATCTCCGCCGGGCCGAGCAGTGCGTCAGCCATGACGTCACAGCCTACGGCGCCGCCGGCAACGCCATTGGCCGGGCCGGACGCCGTTTCACGTGAAGCCATCGTCCGGTCCGGCAACAGGCGGGCACCCGTGTCACGGGACGTCGTCCCGAGTCCGGCGGCCGACCGGGGCATCGCGTCACGGGACGCGTTCCCGGGGCTGGCGGCGGTCGGGGCGCCGTTCGCGTGACGCTGAGTCACGAGGCAGCGGCGAGATGCGCGAAGGGAGTACAACGAGGGCATGACGGAGCTGCTCGAACTGCGAGGCGTAGTCGAGGCGACACCGGACGAGGTCGCCGCCGTGTTGCTCGACGCGCGACCGGGCGGGCGGTCGCCGATCGCGGCCACCGGCTCGGCCAAGCCCTCGAAGGGCGACGAGTTCACCGTCACCAGGGACGGCAGCACCATGACGGTGACCATCGACCGGGCCGCGCGCTCGGTCGCCCAGCAGGGCGAATGGTGGTATCGCGGGGTCACCAGCGTCGAACCGGACGACCGCGGCTCCCTGGTGGTCTATCGCATCTTCAACGTCGCCCCGGGGCACCGCTGGGCGGTGCGCTTCGTCTCCCGCGGTCCGCTGCACGCCGCCCCGACCGCGTTCGCCAAGCTCCTCGGCGGACTCGGCGAGCGCCTCGACTGCGCCGCCTATCCCCTTCCGGCTTAGCGACCGGCCTGGGACAGGCCCTGGCGCCGCCGTCCGGCCGCCACCACGGCCAGGGCCGATTCGCGAGCGCGACCACCACGGCTTTCGGGGGGAGGGATGGCCCACGCAGGGATCAAGCCTGACAGCCCGGAGTGGGTCATCCCTCCCCCCGAAAGCCCCCACAGTGACCACAACCAACCCCGAGGATCAGCGCCAAGGCCCGAAGACCCGCTCACCGTTCGCGGAGATCGCCGCGCACAGGGTGTCGAGATCCCGGCCGGTCACCTCCGCCAGCGCCCGCACCGTCACCGGGATCAGATACGACGCGTTGGGACGCCCCCGGTGCGGCACCGGCGTCAGGTACGGCGCATCCGTCTCGACCAGCAACTGCTCCGGCGGCGTCAGTGCCGCTGCCGCCCGCAGCTCGCCCGCGCTGGCGAACGTCACCGTGCCCGCGAAGCTCAGCAGATAGCCCCGGCGCACGCACTCGGCCGCGAACTCCGCGTCGCCGGAGAAGCAGTGCAGCACCACGGACTCCGGTGCGCCTTCGGAGTCCAGGACCCTCAGCACGTCCTCGTGCGCGTCCCGATCGTGGATGATCAGCGGTTTGCCGTAGCGCTTGGCGATGGCGATGTGGGCGCGGAAGCTGTGTTCCTGGGCGGGACGGCCGGCTTCGCCCGTACGGAAAGTGTCCAGGCCCGTTTCTCCCAGGCCGCGCACGCGCGGTTCGGCCGCCAGGGTCTCGATCTCCCGCAGCGCCTCGTCGAGGTCGGCCAGGGTCGGCGCCTCGTTGGGATGCAGCGCGACCGTCGCGAGAACCGAGGGATGACGGGCGGCCAGTTCGGCTCCCCAGCGCGACGACGCCACGTCGACGCCCACCTGCACCAGCCGGTCCACACCGGACTTCGCGGCGGCGGTGATCAGCGCCTCGACCGGGTCGTCGCCACCACCGGGCACGCCCGCCTCGTGCACCGTGATGTCCAGGTGGGTGTGGCTGTCAAAGACCGGCACGGCCAACGGCTCGGGCGGGGGCGGAAACTCGCCGGCTCGGCGGGCGGAACGTTGCTTGCGAGATTCGGACGGTTGCGTGTTCATCGCCGTCCAGCATCACACACGACATAACCTCGCGTTCACCCGAAATCAACCCCGTCCCCCTAGGTTGTGCGGAGTGACCCTGACCGGTGAGGACGCCGCCGTGGGCAGCGATCCGCTCGAGCCGCCCCTGATGGCGCCGCTACGCCGCGAACTCTCCTGGGAGCGGGTCCAGTCGATGACCCAGTCCCTCGGGCACCAGGACGATCCCGTGCTGCAAGGGATCCGGGCCACCGCCGCCGTGTGCCGCGGCACGCGTATGACCAAAGTGCTCTCCGCCGTTCAGCTCGCCGGGCACCTGGCCGGTTGGCTGCCGTACGGGTTCTGTTACCGCGCCTGCGACATCGCCCATCTGCGTACGCCGGGCGAGCTGTCCCTGCTGCGCACCGACGGCGCCGACACCCAGCCGGTCGTGTACGCGTTGCGCTGGCGCGCCACCGACCCGATCGACTTCGAGGTGCCGATGGGCGATGTGCAGCCCGGGCTGCCCGCCCTGCCCGCCCACTCCCGGATCGGTCCGATGGTGCTCGGCACCGGCTTCACCCCCAGCACCGGCGACCTGATCCCGGAGTTCGTCACCGCGGGATTCGCCGACCTGCCGATGCCGGCGAACGCGCAGCTGCTGGCCTATCCCGGCACCGGCGACGAGGTCGTGCTCTACACCTACCAGCCCGAGCAGCACGGCTGGCTGCGGCTGGCCGGTCCCCGCTGGCGGCACCTGCTCGAGGGGGTGCCCGGGGTCAGTCCGGACCGCGAATACCTCCCGTGCACCGACGCCGGCTCGGCACGCTTCATCGGCCGGGTCGGCGACCACGAATATCAGGCGGTCGCCGACCCGCCGGAGGACTTCCGGGTCCGGGCGCTGACCCGCGCCGCCCGCTACCCCGTGCATTCTCTGGTCCGCCGCGCCGAGCGGGCCCTGTGGCGCACCGTGCCGATGTGGGTGCTGCAACGCGACGAAAACTGGGCGCGGCTCAGACTGGTCCGCCCCGACGCCGACTCGGTCTCGGCGGTGGGGGCGCGCTGTTACGAGCGCGGCGTGTACGAGGTGTGGGCGCCGTTGCGGGAGCTCACCGACCACGGCATCGCGGAGATTCCGTACCAGCTCTGACCGCACACGAACGCGGGGCCCGGCACGTGTGTGCCGGACCCCGCGTGTTGCTACGTGCCTTGCTCAGTTACGGGTGATCTTCGCCTTGACAGAGGCCACCTTGCTCAGGTTGCCGCCCCAGTCCCGCGCGATCGTGTCGACGTAGAGGGTGCCCTTCTTCAGGCCGGTCAGCTTCAGCGACCACTTGCCCTTGGAGACCTTCACCGCGACCGGAACGCAGTTGCGGAACTGCGCTTCGTTGTAGACGCGCTTCCACTTCTTCTTCGGAGTGAAGCAGTAGACCTTGTTGCCCGTGATGCGGGTCGCCAGCACGAAGACGTAGGGGACGCCGGCGCCCTTGTCCTTGACCGTGCCGGTGGCGTACTTCCAGGACTTCAGCCGGTTCGAGTTCTTCGGCTTGTTGACCTTGACGACCGGCTTCCAGCGGTCGTTGTTCACGGTGATCGTGCCGACCGGGACCGCCGAGGACGCGCCGTTGCCGTTGACGAACGTCGCGCTCAGCTTGGCCTTGCCCGTGTTCTGCGGGTAGAACGTGGTGATCGACTGGCTCTTGCCCGGGAGCTTGCTGGTGGAACCGTCGCCCCAGTGCAGCTGGATTTCCTTGGTGCCGCTCGGGACACCGCTGATCGAGACGGTGAACCGCTGACCCGGCCACAGGGTGGTCTTGCTCAGCTTGAACTTGCCGGGGCTCGTCACCGTGACCGCGTTGGTGGTCGGCGCCTTCGCCTCGGCCGAGTTGCCCGCGGCGTCCTTGAGCGTGACCGTGATCGTGAAACGGCCAACCTTCGTGTACTGCTTGCGAACCGGCGCCTTGTCCGCGCGAAGCGTGGTCGACGTGCCGTCGCCCCAGTTCACCACGCGGCTGATCTGCTCAGGGGTGCTGGTCTCGTCGGTGACGTCGCCCTGGGTCAGGGTCACCCGCTGCCCGATCCACAGCGAGGTCACGCCCAGCGTGAAGCTGCCCACCGGCGGGGTCTTGTCAGTCGGCGTGTCCGTGCCCGGCTCGGTGCCCGTGCCGGTACCCGGCTCGGTGCCGGTGCCCGTGCCCGTGCCCGGCTCGGTGCCGGTGCCCGTGCCCGGCTCGGTGCCCGTGCCCGTGCCGGTGCCCGGCTCAGTGCCTGTGCCGGTGCCCGGCTCAGTGCCTGTGCCAGTGCCCGGCTCAGTGCCCGTGCCGGTGCCCGGCTCAGTGCCCGTGCCAGTGCCCGGCTCGGTGCCGGTACCCGTGCCCGGCTCGGTGCCCGTGCCAGTGCCCGGCTCAGTGCCGGTACCCGTGCCCGGCTCAGTGCCCGTGCCAGTGCCCGGCTCGGTGCCCGTGCCAGTGCCCGGCTCGGTGCCCGTGCCAGTGCCCGGCTCAGTGCCGGTACCCGTGCCCGGAGGGGGCGGCGTCGTCGGGTCCGTGCCGGGGTCGTCGCCGAGCACCTCCCGGACGGCGGCGGTCGACTCGTTCGTGTCGGCGGCGAAGGCCGGCGAGGTGCCGACGAGGGCGCTACCGGCCAGAAGCGCACCACTGATGGCGACTGCCAGCAGCGGACGCGAAAGACGTGAATTCAAGGAAACTCCTTCGAGGGGCTCGACCTGGACGAAGGAGACAAAACGACACGACCCGATTCTCGTTCACGATGGAACGGTGTCGGACCGATGAAACGCAAGCGTTTCCCCCGTGGTCGGCGCCGAAGGTATACGACTAGCGCGCGTTGATCAATCCCGTTCCGGCCCGAACATGACAAAGCCCACCGATGCGCGGGCATCGATGGGCTTTTTACGCCAGTTTGGTCAGGAGCCGAGCCGCTCCAACTCCTCCTCCACCACCGACGGGTCGAGCTTGCGGAAGACCGGCTTCGGGGCGGCCAGCGGCGTGCCGGCCACCAGCGGCACCGACTCCCACCGGGCGCCGATGGAGTAGTCGCCCGTCAGCACGGGATAGCCCGGGCCCCCGTCCAGATCGTCGACCTCGACGATGGAGGGCATCGGCGCGTGCACGCCGGTGCCACCGAGCAGCTCGTGCACCTTTTGCGCGGAATGCGGCAGGAACGGCGTGAGCAGGGTGTTGGCGTCGCTCACCACCTGCAACGCGACGTGCAGGATCGTGCCCATCCGAAGCTTCGAGGCCTCGTCCTTGAGCTTCCACGGCGCCTGATCCGAAAGGTACTTATTCGCTTCCGCGACGACCCGCATCGCCTCGCCGATGGCCGCCTTCTGGCGGTGCTTGCCGATGAGGTCACCCACGGTAGCGAAGCCCGCCCGGGCCACCTCGAGCAGCGCACGGTCGTCGTCGGTCAGGTCGACCGCCTCGGGGATGGCACCGAAGTTCTTGGCCGCCATGGAGATGGACCGGTTGACCAGATTGCCCCAGCCCGCGACGAGCTCGTCGTTGTTGCGCCGCACGAACTCGGACCAGGTGAAGTCGGTGTCGTTCGACTCCGGGCCGGCCGCGGCGATGAAATACCGCAGGGCGTCGGCGTCGTAGCGCTCGAGGAAGTCGCGGACATAGATGACGACCTTGCGCGACGAGGAGAACTTGCGCCCCTCCATCGTCAGATACTCGCTCGAGACCACTTCGGTCGGCAGATCCAGAGCTCCCAGCGCACCGGCGTTGCCGCCCCGGTCGCCCTCGCCCGAGTAGCCGAGCAGCAGCGACGGCCAGATCACCGAGTGGAAGACGATGTTGTCCTTGCCCATGAAGTAGTAACCGCGGGAGCCGCCCCCGGGCGTCCACCACTTGCGCCACGCCTGCGGGTCACCGGAACGTCGCGCCCACTCGATGGACGCCGACAGATAGCCGATGACCGCGTCGAACCAGACGTAGATGCGCTTGTCGGTGCGGTCACGCCAGTCGTCCAGCGGAATGGGTACGCCCCATTCGAGGTCCCGGGTGATGGCCCGCGGCTGCAGGTCCTCGAGCAGGTTCCGAGAGAACTTCAGCACGTTGGGGCGCCAGCCGTCGCGGGTGTCGAGCCACTTGCCCAGCGCCTGGGCGAACGCGGGCAGGTCAAGGAAGAAATGTTCGGTCTCGACAAACTTCGGGGTCTCGCCGTTGATCCGCGACTTCGGGTCGATCAGCTGCTCGGGGTCGAGCTGGTTGCCGCAGTTGTCGCACTGGTCGCCGCGGGCGCTCTCGTAGCGGCAGATCGGGCAGGTGCCCTCGATGTAGCGGTCGGGCAGGGTGCGGCCGGTCGACGGCGAGATCGCGCCCAGCGTCGTCTTGGCGACGATGTAGCCGTTCTCGTGCAGTCCCGTGAAGAGGTCCTGCACGACGGCATAGTGATTAGTGGTCGTCGTACGGGTGAAGAGGTCGTACGACAGCCCGAGGCCGTGCAGGTCCTCGACGATCACCCGGTTGTAGCGGTCGGCGAGCTCGCGCGGCTTCACGCCGTCGGCGTCGGCCTGCACCTGGATCGGCGTGCCGTGCTCGTCGGTGCCCGAGACCATGAGCACGTCGTGGCCGGACATCCGCATGAACCGGCTGAATACGTCGGAGGGCACTCCGAAGCCGGAGACATGACCGATGTGGCGCGGACCGTTGGCGTAGGGCCAGGCGACCGCGGCGAGAACGTGACTCATGACGACCAAGCGTAGTGACTCGGGGGTCCACCTCGCGAACGGATAGGCATCCGCCCTTTTTGCTCCGACACGCCCGTCATCTCCCGGAACCACGGTGCGGCGCGTAGTCCAATGGGAGCCATGACCGGAGACGCGCCGCAGCCTGGGGAAACTCCGCGGACCGAGGGAAACCCGTGGTCCTGGCACGACCCCGGCACCGGCGCCTGGTGGCGCCCGGAGGGGAACCCGGCGCCCGCGGACGCCCCCGCCCGCCCCCAACCGAGGCACCAGCGCCGCCCAGCTCTGAGCCCAGCCCCGGCCCCGGTCACGCCCGCCGCGCCCACGACGCAGACGCCCACCGCGCCTGCCGCGCCCGCCGCGCCCACGATGGAGTCGCCGCGGGCCTCCGCCTCCCCGGAAAGCGCGGCACCCGCCGCCCCGGAAAGCGCGGCACCCGCCGCCCCGGAGTCGGTGAACGCACCGGCCGCCGCGCCCACGATGGAGCCACCACAAGGCGCCGGACCAGCGACGGAGCCGGCACAGACCACCGCACGCACCGGCGACGCGGCCGAGGCACACCGGGCCGGCGTGCGGGACGCCACGGCCGCCCTCGAACAACCCGCCGAGACTCCAGAAGCGCCCAAGGCCGTCGAACGCGACCACGACCAGCCGGACGCCGAACGCTTCAACACCGAGGGCACGGCCGCGGCATACGAACCCCGCAAGAGCGCCGACCCACCACAGAGGGCGAACGAGAAGGACCAGGAACCCACGATCGTGGACCTGCTCGCCGCGGAGCCGCCCGGGCCACCCGCGGAGCGCGAACCGGCCGCTGCCGCCGTACCCGATGTGATGATTTTGCCGGAACCGGAGCGCGACCGGCCGACGGTGGCCATCGACCGGGGGGCCGTGCCGGGTCAGGGACCCCTCGGCCGGGCCCGGGAGGATCACGCCCGCGCCGACCGGGCCCTTCAGGATCGGGTACGCGCCGAGCGCGCATCCGCCCTGCTCGAAACCTCACCGTTCTGGCTGAGCGAGGAACAGCGCACCCCGGCGCCGGAGCACGAGACTCCCCGGGGCACGGGCCGGCCGCCGAGGCGCAAGCCGCGTGAACCGCGCCGGCCGGTGAGCGGACTGTTGGCGCTGCTCGCCCTCGGGCTGGTGGCCACGTTCTTCTCCTGGGTCAGCGCGGAACCGTTCTGGCTCGCGGTCGGCCACGGCCACGCGGGCACCGCGACGATCGCGCGATGCACCGGCGACGGCGTCACCCAACGCTGCTACGGACAATTCACTTCCGCCGACGGCGTCTACACCGTTCCGCGGATCGCCCTGTTCGGGGTCGAGCCGGCTCAGCGGGCCACCGGGTCGGTCGCCTCCGCGCGGATGGTCAGCCAGGACAGCAGGCAGGCGTACGTCGGCGCGACCGGCACCCTGGTGCACCTGCGCTGGTCGCTGGGCTTCGTGCTCGTGGTGCTGTGTGGGCTCGGCATCGCCGGCCTGACCGGGGCGTGGCGGCTCGACTCCGCCCGGTCCCGGCGCGCCGCGCTGCTGACCAGCCTCGCCGGCCCGCTCGCCCTGCTCGCCGGGTTCCTGCTCGTCGCCTACTGAGCGGCGTGCACCAACTCGTACACCTCGCGTTTGCGCAGGCCGTACACGTCGGCGACAGCCTGGACCGCGTCCCGCCGCGAGGCGCCGGCGGCCTCCCGCTCGGCGACCGCCGCCCGCAGGTCCTCGTCGGCCGGCCGCTCGGCCGGGCCGGCGGGCGCGCCGGCCACGACCACCGTGATCTCGCCGCGCGGTCCCGCCTCGGCGGCCCAGACGGCCAGCTCCCCGAGCGGACCGCGACGGATCTCCTCGTACGTTTTCGTCAGTTCACGGCAGACCGCGGCCTCGCGCTCGGCGCCGAACGCACCGGCGAGGTCCTGCACCATGCCGGCGATCCGGTGCGGCGCCTCGAAGAACACCAGCGTCCGAGGCTCGGCGGTGAGCTCGCGCAGGCGCGACCGGCGTCCCGATCCGCTGCGCGGCAGGAAGCCTTCGAAGCAGAACCGGTCACTGGGCAGCCCAGACAGCGCTAGCGCGG
This sequence comes from Actinoplanes sp. NPDC051346, assembly GCF_040682215.1. Classification (NCBI taxonomy): domain Bacteria; kingdom Bacillati; phylum Actinomycetota; class Actinomycetes; order Micromonosporales; family Micromonosporaceae; genus Actinoplanes; species Actinoplanes sp. NPDC051346. Next base: position 662,581 of record NZ_JBFBAJ010000003.1, read on the forward strand.
TCGTGACCGCACTCGGACCGGGCGCGGCGGTCACCGGGAAACCGGCGTCCAGGGCGGCGCGCACCAGACGGTAGCCGGGGTCGGACACGCTGGGCATGCCGCCGTCGGTGACGACGGCGACGACCGCGCCGCCGCGCAGAGCCTCGACCAGCTCGGGGGTACGCCGCTCCTCGTTGCCCTCGAAATACGACACGACCCGCCCGGCGACGGTGACGCCCAGGTCGCGGGCCAACCGGGCCAGCCGGCGGGTGTCCTCGGCGGCGACCACGTCGGCGCTGGCCAGCACCTCGCGTAGCCGCGCCGAGGCGTCGCCGACGTTGCCGAGCGGCGCACCGACCAGCACGACCCGACCTGCCCCGTTCTCGTCCACGACCCGAGTCCATCACATCCGCTCCATCACATCCGCGACGGGCCGTGGCCTGCGAGCACCGGTTCTCAGTCGCGCGGCCTACGATCGCGGGGTGACTTCGGCGACAGCGGAGACGGACACCCCGAGCCCCACCCCCGTGGACGAGATCCCCGGCGACGGTGCCGGCGGCGTACGCGGCGTTCCGGAAGCCGTACGGCGCCGGCTGAGCACGCTCGACAACTGGCTGAACCCGTACTCGTGGCTGGTCACCGCCGCCATCGTGGGTATCGCGGCGGTGCTGCGGCTGGTCGGGCTGCACCGCCCGAAGGGGTACATCTTCGACGAGGTCTACTACCCGACCGACGCGTGGGACATGCTCCAGCACGGCGTCGAGTGGGACGAGAAGACCAACGGTCCCGCGTACGTGGTGCATCCGCCGCTCGGCAAATGGTTGATCGCCCTCGGGGAGAAGGCGTTCGGCAACAACGAGCTGGGCTGGCGCTTCCCCGCCGCCATCGCCGGCACGCTGATGATCCTCGTGCTGATCCGCGTCGCCTACCGGCTGTTCCACTCGATCGTGCTGGCCGGCACGGCGGGTCTGCTGATGACCCTCGACGGCTTCCACCTCGTGCTGTCCCGGACGTCGCTGCTCGACATCTTCCTCGGACTGTTCATCCTGATGACCTTCGCGGCCCTCGTGCTGGACCGCGACCACTACCGCAGGCGCTGGCTCAGGGCCCTGGCGGACGGCCACGACCCGACCAGCCCGCGCGGCCGCATCTCCGTCTTCCCGTGGTGGCTGCTCGCCGCCGGAGGGACGTTCGGGCTCGCCTGCGGCGTCAAATGGAGCGCGCTGTTCTTCGCCCCGTTCTTCGCCCTGCTGGTGGTCATCTGGCGGGTGCAGGCCCGCCGCTCGGCCGGGGTACGCCGCCCGATCCTCTCCGGCATCGTGGGCGATCTCGGCTACCTGATCCTGAGCTTCGTCCTCACGGTGCTGGTCTACTTCGCCACCTGGACCGGCTGGTTCGTCACCGACACCGGCTACTTCCGCCACTACCGCGAGGCCAACGGGCTCGACGAACCGCCGATCCTGGGCGCCCTGCTCAACCTCCTGCACTACCACCACGAGGCGTACACATTCCACAGCGGTCTGGACGACCACCACGTCTACCAGTCGTGGCCGTGGCAGTGGCTGCTGCTCGGCCGCCCGGTCGCCTTCTACTGGAACGGCGACGGCAACTGCGGCGCCCCGAGCTGCGCCGCGGAGATCCTGCTGCTCGGCACGCCGCTGCTGTGGTGGTCGTTCCTGCCGGCCCTGGCGGCACTGCTCTGGTTCGGCATCGCCCGCCGCGACTGGCGGGCCTTCGCCATCGGTACGGGCGTAGTGGCCGGCCTGCTGCCGTGGTTCTACTTCGCCCTAGCGGACAGCCGCACGATGTTCGCGTTCTACGTCCTGCCGGCGCTGCCATTCCTCATCCTGGCGGTCGTCTACGCGTTGGGCGCCCTCATGACCCCGCCATCCGGAACCGCCGAGGGTGCCCGGCGCACAGACCGGCAGCTGATCGGCACGATCGTTGCCGGGGTGTACGTGCTGCTCGTCGCGTTGTGCTTCGCCTACTTCCATCCGATCTTCGTGGGGCAACTGCTGCCGTATGACGATTGGTCGGCGCGGATGTGGCTGGGCAGCCGCTGGATCTGAGCGGCCCCCACCCGTCCCGCCGGGCCGTCATGCCGTCGGACGCGCGCTTGCCGACCTAGACGCACGAAAGCCGCCACGGGTGGGTGGCGGCTTGGAGGGCTGCGGCTCGGATGACCGAGATAGGCAACGCCCCGATCGCCTGCCACGGGGGAAGCGGGCGATAGGGGCGCGCAAGATGAAGCTTAACGAGCGTTGTTGGCGGACACAACGGGTGGAGTCCGTCGGTTGTCGGAATCTTCTCTCCGCGCCCAACGACAGACCCCTGCCGAGCTGCGCCCACCTGGGCCGACCCGGGCCGGCTCGGCCGACCTGGTCACCGCCTACGATCCTCGCCCGCGAACCCGACCCGGGGCCTGCGGGAACGTCAGCGATCGATGCGTCGCGGCCGCGCCCCCCAGGAATTCCGGGCCCCGACTGACGTAAGCGCACCACGACTCGCACCGTTTGCGATAAACCAGACATAAGGCTATATTGCCCTTTAAGCCATTTATCTATTGGTGAATAGCATTCGGAAATGGCGCGAACGGGAGTCGCGAATGCGACAACTGAACCTTCGATAAAGGCGCGTAACCTTCTGCCTCATGACCTTTTCCCGCAGGTCAGAACGGGCCGCATATCAGCGACGCACACCTGCGTGATCAGGTCAAACGCAAACCCTCACCGTTTCGGATGATTTCCCTACCGCATATGGACGTCATCTGATCAGGTGAGTCCGATCATGATCTTCGTAGATGTTTCTAAGCTCGCCGCGTGACATTGCAGGAGTCTGAGAACCAGCTTTTCGCCGACGCCGAGATCCCGGACACCGAGGTGATCGTCGTCGCGCACCCCTCCCCGGTGTTCGTGGACTCGACCGGACGCCGCCGGCGTCTGCTGCGACGCGTCGCGTACGGGTTCGGTGCCCTCTGCATGGTCTACGGGGGACTCATCAGCGTCAGTCTCGCCGGCGGGCCGGTGAGTCCGAACGCGGTTCTGCCCCTGCCTGACCTCGCGGACGGCGACGAAGACCAGGCGGTCGCCGCGCCACGGCCAAGCCCGACGCCGGATCCTTTCACCGCGACGCCGAGCACCCACCCGGTGTTGGAGATCTATCCCCGTCGCAACGTGCCGGTCACGCGCCACACGGTGGAGTCGGGTGAGCTGCCGAGGTCCGTGACGCCCGCCGCCCGTCCCGCGCGGACCCCGAATCCGAAGCCGACCCCGACCCCGACCTCCCCCACGGCCACGACGAAGCCGGTCGAGTCGAGCACGACGAAGCCGCCCACCCCAGCGCCGACCACGCCCACCAGCACGCCGACCACCCCGGTCGAAGCGCCCCCACCCGCGCCACCCGCGCCGCCCGCCCCGCCGCCCCTCCCCGGAACCGGAGGCACCGGCGGCGGCGGTGCCACCGGTGGCACTGGTGGCACCAGCGGCGGCACCCGCAATGAAGACAGCGACACGGACGGCGCAGGCGGCACCCCAGGCAGCACCACCAGCGGAAGCGGCCAAGGCAGCAGCGCAGGCGGAGCCAGCGGCGGCAGCGGCGGCAGCGGCGCCAACACCACCAGCGGAAGCGGCGGAGGCAGCACGAACGGCGGCGGCAGCGGAGGCAGCAGCGGCAGCAGCGGCAGCGGCAGCGGCAGCAGCGGCAGCGGCAGCGGCAGCGGCAGCAGCAGCAGCAGCAGCAGCAGCAGCGGTTCCACAAGCGGAGGCGGCGACTCCGGCGGTGGAGATGACGGCCGCGCGCCGACGACGACACCCACCACCCCGGCCAACGACCCCGCCGACACCGACGAGCCTGCCGGGGACCCCATCGGCTCCGACGAACCCGGGACCGATCCCGGCGACGAGGCCCCCCGGTGACCAAGCGCCGCAACCGCAACCGGAGTCGCTCCCGGCGCCGGATCCTGCCGCGCCCCCGGGTCATGCTCGGTGTGCTCCTGATCGGCCTCTTCGTCGGCGTTCTCGTCGTGCAGGCGTACATCAACGCCGAGTTCCGCGGCGACCATGTCGAGTCCGAGGTCGGTGACCAGGCCGGCGTCCCGGCCGCGATCCGCGGCGGCGGGCCGATCATCAACACCACCGGTGGCCAGCAGAGTTCGAACCGGCTGCCGGCCCGGACCATCGCGCTGACCTTCGACGACGGCCCCGATCCCACCTGGACGCCCAAGATCCTTGACGTGCTGGCGGAGAACGGCGCGCACGGCACGTTCTTCGTGGTCGGCGCCGAGGTCGCCCGGCATCCCGAGTTGACCAAGCGGATCACCGACCAGGGCAACGAGGTAGGGCTGCACACGTTCACCCATCCGAACCTGCAACGCATCGCGCCGTGGCGGCGTCATCTCGAGCTGTCGCAGACCCAGGTCGCCATCGCCCGCGCCGCGAACGTGCGTACCAATCTGGCTCGGTTCCCGTACTCGTCAAAGCCGCAGGCGATCGACGACATCAACTGGGAGATCATCAAGGATGCCGGCGCGAACGGCTACCTGGTCGTGGTCAACGACCTGGACAGCGAGGACTGGCAGCGCCCGGGCGTCGAGGCCATCGTGCGCAACGCGACCCCGGCCGGCGACAACGGCGCGGTCGTGCTCTTCCACGACGCGGGTGGTGACCGGTCGCAGACCGTCGCGGCGCTCAGGATCTTCATCCCGATGATGAAGGCGCGCGGCTACTCCTTCACCACGGTCACCGAGGGCATGAACCTCGCCATCGGCCAGCAGGAGGGGCAAGCGGCCGCGCCGGTCCCGCTACTGCCGGTCAACCCCGAAGCCGAGGGTACGGATCGCCTGCGGGGATCGGCCCTGCTGTGGACCGTACGGACAGCCGACGGCCTGGTTTGGGCGATCGCCGGACTCTTCCTCGTGGTCGGGTCGCTGACCGTGGCCCGTACGGTGCTGCTTCTGGTGCTCGCGACCCGGCACGCCCGGCAGCGCCGCAAGAAGACCTTCACCTGGGGCCCACCGGTGACCGATCCGGTGTCGGTGATCGTGCCCGCCTACAACGAGAAGGCGGGCATCGAGGCGGCGGTCCGCTCGCTCGCCGGCGGCGACTATCCGGACATCGAGGTCGTCGTCGTGGACGACGGCTCCACCGACGGCACCGCGGACCTCGTGGAACGTCTCCACCTGAGCAACGTACGGGTGATCAGGGTGCCCAACGGCGGCAAGCCGAACGCGTTGAACACCGGCATCGCGATGGCCCGGCACGACATCGTCGTGACCGTGGACGGCGACACGATCTTCGAGCCGGACTCGATCCGCATGCTGGTGCAGCCGTTCGCCAGCCCGGCGGTCGGCGCGGTCGCCGGCAACGTCAAGGTCGGGAATCGGGAGAACATCGTCTCGGCCTGGCAGCACATCGAGTACGTGATCGGCTTCAACCTCGATCGCCGGCTCTACGAGGTGCTCAACTGCATGCCGACCGTGCCCGGGGCGATCGGGGCGTTCCGGCGTACGGCGCTCGCCGAGGTCGGCGGCATCAGCGACGAGACGCTGGCCGAGGACACCGACGTGACGATCGCGCTGTGCCGGGCCGGCTGGCGGGTCGTCTACGAGGAGCGCGCCAGGGCGTGGACGGAGGCGCCGGCGACGCTGGAGCAGCTCTACCGCCAGCGCTACCGCTGGAGCTACGGGACCATGCAGGCGATGTGGAAGCACCGGGGGGCGCTGACCGACACCGGCGACTCGGGCCGCTTCGGCCGGGTCGGGCTGCCGTTCCTCGCGCTGTTCGGGGTGGCGCTGCCCATGCTCGCGCCGGTCGTCGACATCATGCTGCTGTACGGCATCGTGTTCTGGGAGCTCGGCGCCACGGTCACGGCCTGGCTGGGCATGCTCGCCCTGCAGATGTTCACCGCGGCGGTCGCGTTCCGGTTCGACCGTGAGTCGCTGCGGCCGTTGTGGCGGCTGCCGCTGCAGCAGTTCGCGTACCGGCAGCTCATGTATCTGGTCTTGATCCAGTCCGCGATGACCGCGATGACGGGCGCCCGGCTGCGCTGGCACAAGCTGCACCGCGCCGGGCTGGCCGGGATGTCGGTGCCCGCCTCCAAGACCTCGGTCGTCCTGCCGCAGCAGAGCGTCGCTCCGGCGGTGGACACCTGGCCGCCGAGCGGCGATCAGCGGCTCCCGGCGACCCATCCGGCGTCGGGGCGGGCCACGGCCCGGCCGCCGGTTCCGACGCAGAGCCCGAATCCGCAGGATCGCGTCCTGCCACCCGAAGACCTTCCGTCGGCCGGCTCGCCCCCGGGCGGCGGTTCCGGCCCCGGCTTCACGCGCGGGGCTCGGGGGTGACCGGCCGCTCGTGACGGGCTCGCGTCACGATCCGCCGCATTCCCGACCGGACCGCTCCCGCCCGAACTGCAGCCGGGCGGGAGCGGGTCTGGGTGTCACACGCCGACCAGCTCCCTTTCCTTCTCCGCGACGGGGAAGACCACGTGCAAGGACGTTCCGTCACCCGGGCGGTCGGAGAGCGCCACCGTGGCGTGGTGGGCGTCGAGGATGCGCTTGGCCACGGCCAGCCCCTGATCGGCGCCGGGCTCCGAGGGCGGGTGCGACATCGTGCCGTAGTACAGATGCGGGAAGAGGTCCGGACGCAGACCGTCCGGCAGGTCCATGTCGTCGAGGTGCACCGCGGGCCCGGACTCCATCTCGGTCCCGACGCGCACCCGACCGCCGGCCGGCGTGTATTTCACCGCGGCGAAGAGCAACTGCATGAGGACCTGCTCCAGGCGTACGGGATCAGCGATGATCGGCAGCGACGGCCCGCCGGCGTGGTTGAGGATCCAGATCCGCTTGGTGGCGGCGATGGGCCGCACCGCCTCGACCGCGCGCTGGGTGAGCCGGGTCAGGTCGATCTCGCGCATGTGGAGGCTGTCGGCGCCGTGCCCGGCCTGCGCCATGGAGGACAGGTGGTCGAGCAGGTCGGTCAGGCCCCGCACGTGTGCGGCGGTGGCCCGGCCCACGAGATCGGCCAGCTCCGCGTTGTGCACTCCCTTGTCGCCGAGGTCGGCCAGATATGACCGCATCAGCCGCAGCGGCGCGCGCAGCGATCCGTCGACGAGCCCGGCGAGAGCGTCCTTGCGGCGTTCGAGCTCCTGCAGGCGGGCGGTGGTGTTGGCCAGGCTGGAGGCATACCGCCGCAGTTCGAGCTGCGAGGTGACCTGGCGCGCGAGCGCGCGCAGGGCCTGCAACTGCTCGCCGTCGAGCCGGCGCGGGTGTGTGTCGAAGACGCACAGGCAGCCCAGGGCGAACCCGCCGGTGGTGATCAGCGGTGCCCCCGCGTAGAACCTGACCCCGCCCTCGCCGAGGACGGTCGGGTGGTTGGCGAACCGCTCATCCTGGGTGGCGTCGGGAACGACCTGGAGATCCTTGCCCATGATCGTGTGAGCGCAGAACGACAGGTCGCGCGGCGTCTCCGTCAGATCGGTGCCGATCCGAGCCTTGAACCACTGGCGGTCGACGTCGACCAGCGACACGAGTGCCATCGGCACGCCGCACACCGTGGAGGCCAGCGCGACGATGTCGTCGAAGTCCTTCTCTGGTGCGGAGTCGAGGATGTTGAGTTCGTAGAGGGCGGCGAGACGGTCAATTTCATTGGTGGGCAGGGGCGCTTGCATGACGGTCACCTCCGAGACTGCCTTCAGAGGTACCACCCAAAAGTAGCAAGGCCGTCATTTCGGCCATATTGCTCATCCAGGTCGGTGACAGACCGCCTCGATGTTGTTTCCGTCCGCGTCGAACGCGAAGGCGCCGTAGTAGTTCTCGTGGTAATGCGGCCGAAGCCCCGGAGGGCCGTTGTCCACCCCGCCCGCGTGCAGCGCCGCGGCGTGGAAGGCGTCAACCGCCGCGCGGTCCGCCGCCGTGAACGCCACGTGCACGCGGTGCGTCGGCTCCCGCACGGCCAGCCAGAAGAACGGCCGCCCGCTGTCGTTCCCGAAGCCGATCATCTGGGGCCCCGCGATCACGACCTTGAGCCCGAGCGGACGCAGGGCATGCTCGTAGAAGTGCCGGCTCTCGTCGAGGTGGTGCACCCCGAGAATGACGTGGTCGATCATCGGTCTCCCCTCCCGCTGAACATCGACCGTATAGCGGGGGTACGACACTTCGATGATCGCTGCGCCGAGTGGCTGTCAGTATGCGCCGAGCAGAGCCGCGGCGTGGCTGACCTGCACGGTATGGGTCACACAGTCGTGGCCCTCGAGGATGTGCAACAGGAAGCCGGTGGGCTCGGCCACGTACCCGGGCGGGGCGTCGGAATTCAGCAGCAGCCCGGTCTGACGCCAGGTGCTCGGGCCCACGGTCAGCACCGACCCGGCGAACGCGGCGGTGACCGGCCGGTGGATATGCCCCGCCATGATCCGCGCGACATTGTCGTGCGCGGAGACGACCTCGTGGAGCCGCTCGCCGTCGAGCAGCCGCATGCCGTCCAGGAACGGAATGCCGATGGGCATCGGCGGATGATGCAGCCCGATCATCGCCGGCACGCCGGGACGCGTCGCCAGCACCGCGTCGAGCCATTCGAGCTGCTCCGCGCCGAGCCGCCCGGCCGGCGAACCCGGAATCAACGAATCCAACGCGATCAGCGTGAACCCCGGATAGTCGACCGCGTAGTAGGGCTCACCCCCGAAGGCCTTCACCATGGCGTCCCGGTCGTCATGGTTGCCGGTGGTCAGATGCAGCGGCAACGGGAAGTCGCCGATGACCTCCTTGAGGGCGGCGTACTCCTCTTCGCGCCCGTTGTCGGTGAGATCGCCGGTGACGACGACGCAGTCGGGCCGCGGATCGAGCGCCATGACGCGGGCCAGGGCGAGCTGGAGCCCGGCAGCCGGGCCGCCCCCCAACGGCCCGGTGGTGAGGTGAGAGTCGCTGAGCTGAGCGATGAAGGAGGTCATATCGCTGATGATCCGGTGCCGCGCCCGCCGGTCAACCGATCGGTCGTAACAACTACAACGAAACCACCACGAGCTTGGCGAAGCCCTAAGCTTCTGTGTCGACGTACAAGCAGAAGGGGTGGCCGTCCGGATCGAGCATCACCCGTACGGTGTCCTGAGTCTGATGATCCGCCTCGGTCGCACCCGCCGCGGTGGCGCTCTTCACCGCCGATTCCAGATCCGGCACCTCGATATCGAGATGCATCATCATCTGCTGCTTGTGCGCCTTGTTGGGCCAGGTCGGCTGCTCGTAGTCCGGCGACCGCTGGAAGGCCAGATACTCCACATGGTCACCCAGGGGCGCCAGGGCCACGAAGTCCGGATCGTCCTTGACGATTCTCCAATCCATCAGCGCCGCATAGAACTCCGCCAGAGCCAGCGGATCGGGAGTCTCGAGCACCACGCCCCAGAAGTGCGATGAGTTTCGTCCCAGCATTCCTGCAGTCTCCTACCCCAACCCCGACAACGCCGCGAGGGCGCGCGGATTCTCAGCGTGATCGATGTATCACAAAGATCATCGCGACCGATCCCGCCGATGACTGCCCACTTGAACGAGAACCTGATCCTCGTCGCCGAGGACGACACCGACCTGCGCCACATGCTCACGTTCGCCCTCGAACGCGCCGGCTACACCACGGTGGGAGCCAAAGACGGCAGCACCGAACTCCCACTTCCACGACATCAACGCCGGTCTCGGCTCAGGCGCGGATCTTGATCAGCGGTCGCGCCAGGAGAGCGGCGAAAGGTTGACCGCTACTTCGGCAATCCGCCTACCGGTTTCGGTACGGAGACCCTTGCGCGCCGAGTCGATCCAGCCCGCCGTGCGCCGCACCCCGACATCGCGGTACTCGACGGCTTGCAGCAGCATCTCCAACTGATCAGCGTCCTTGGCGCAGCGGGCTTCGAGCGTCTCACGGGCCTCGTACTCGTCGACAGCGCCGCGAACCATCGCCCCCGACCGCTCGGGGAGTCTTGCCGTCTGGTCCGCGGTGATCTGGCGCGGATCGGGCTTGGCCACATAGGCGGCGGCGGTATGCGGGAGGTCGCCGGTACGGGTTTCCTGAGTGTCGTGCCACAGGGCCAGCAGCGCAGCCCGAGCCGGATCAGCACCCTCCTCGACCGCGATCAACGCGGCCAACTGGGCGGCACGCATGCTGTGCTCGGCGACAGACTCCGGATCGCGTACGCCGGCATGCCACCAACCGGAACGCCTCACCCGTATCAGCAACCCCAGCTCGTACCCGAATTCCGCCAGCGCCTCAGCGTCCTCTGGCACAGCAGGTTCCTCTCTACCGGTCGGCGATGCGTACTGCGTACTTTTGCGATTCAACCCGTCGGTGGAGGCGAGCCCGCCTTGGTCACTCGCAGGCGTCGCCGTCGTCATCGCGGTCCAAGCCTTTGCGGTAGCCCGGGTCGCCGCGATAGAGCGGGGCCGCGCCGGCCGCCCTCGCCGCGGAACAGTTCGCGTAGTACGCCGACTGCGATTCCTCTTCGGATTCCTCCTCCTGTCGCTGCTCTGCGCGTTCGAGTTCCGCCGCTTCCCGCGCTTGCTGCTCCTGGCGCCGTTGATCCGCCTCTTCCCGCGCCTCCTGCTCTTGGCGCTGGCGGTCCGCCTTGGCGGAGGCTTCGACGGCCTCGCGTTCAGCGTCGGCATCGCGGGTGGGAGTGACAGGCAGCTCGGCGATGTTGTTCGGCCGGGAAGGAATGATCGTGGGCGACGGCTTCGTCGGGGTGCTCTCTACGTCGTCGCTTAGTACTCCAGCCGGGGATCGTGATCACGGCTTGGTGAGGGCTTGTCGGGCGTAGTGGCTATTTCTTGCGCGGGCTTGATGGCGGCGTCGGCGGA
>NZ_JBFBAJ010000004.1:0-23427 GCF_040682215.1 Actinoplanes sp. NPDC051346
CCTGAACGCCTTCTCGATCACCTTCGGCGACCGGTTCCCGGCCGCCGAAACCTACTAACCAAAGACGCCGGAAACACCGTTAGCGAGACAGTCCCCCGCCACGCGGGGGAGTGCCGCCTATGCGGAGTTGGCGACGCGAAGAGCGCCGTCGTGTAAAGCGTCGTCCGTGCGGGAGCGTCGTGTGTGCGGGAGCGTCGTGTGTGCGGGAGCGTCGTGTGTGCGGGAGCGTCGTGTGTGCGGGAGCGTCGTGTGTGCGGGAGCGTCGTGCGTGCGGGAGCGTCGTCCGTGCGGGAGCCTGGGGGCGCTCGCGTGCGAGGAGCCCCGCCTCTGCTCGTGCCGCGCAGTGGAGACCGCCGCCCGTTCGGAGTGCACCGGTCGTGCGGGAGCGCCGGCCTCATGTTGAAACGCCTCCGCCCGCGTCGCGGAGGCGCCGTCCGGCGCCGGCGGCGGGTCGTGGCTCGCGGGCGTTGGCAGGTGCGTGCGGCGCGGCAGCGGAGTGGGCTCGGCGGGGGATCGCGGGCCCTGAGGGCTCGACCCCGTCACAAACGGTGGGCGGCTGTGCGCGTATCTGAAAAGAGAGCGCCGCCCCCGGAAGCTCGAAGGACCCGGAGACGGCGCGTGACTGAACGCTCAGCTGGCGCCGCTGGCCTGCCAGTTGAGGCGGGTGAGCAGCTGGCGGGCGCCGTCGGCGACGTCCGCGTCGACGATCACCGCGTACTGGGCGGCCTGCAGTGAGCTGCGGGACGTGAAGTCGCGGCGGCCGCCGCTCATGGCCTGGGCGATGGCGCCGAAGATGGCGCCCCAGACGGCGCCGATGATCAGGCCGAGCAGGATGACGCTTACCCAGCTGGAGTTGCCGAAGAGGCCGAAGAAGATGCCGATGAACAGGCCGAACCAGGCGCCGCTGGCGGCGCCGGCGAGCGCGGCGCGGCCGACGGTGACCCGGCCGAGGACGTTCTCGACCAGGCGCAGGTCGGTGCCGATGATGCTGGTCCGTTCGACCGGGAACTTGTTGTCGGAGAGGTAGTCGACGGCCTGCTGGGCTTGCAGATAGTTGGGGTACGTCGCCACGGAGACGGTCGGGGCGGGGTGCTGGGCCTGCGCGGCCGGGTCGACCGCGGGTGTGGCCGGGACTCCGGTCGGGCCGGGCGGTACGGTGCCGGACGCGCCCGGCATGGTGGGTTCGACGGGGGTTGTCATGTGGTCCTCCTAGAGGGGTTCCGCGGATGTGAGGGGGTCAGCGGGGCGGGGCGGCGGATCGGGCCGAGGCGGGTACGACGGCGTTCGGAGCTGACGGCCGGTCGCCCGCGGCGAGCCGGACCCAGATCGCGAAGACTCCCGCGACGGTGGCGGTGACCGCGGCGACGCCGGCGGCGAAGGCGAGCCGGCCGGGGACGAGGTCGGGGGCGGCCAGTTCCGAGAGCACGGTCGCGCCGAGGCCGAGCGCGGCGCATCCGGTGCCGAGCGCGCCCACGACGCTGAACAGCAGCAACGCCTTGCGGTTCGGGCGGGCCGCGACGCCGGTGATGCGGACCCGGCGGGCGCGCACGAGGGCAGACGCCAGGGCGCTCCAGGCGAGGACGATCAGCAGGGCGGCGGCGGTGTCGCTCGGGCGGTGCCATTCCGCCCAGATCGTGGCGACGGCGATGGTGGTCACGTACGCCGCCCCGGCCAGGGCGACCGTGCCGCGGATCGCGAATGGCAGCACCAGGATGAGCGCGAACGCGACCGACGCCGCGGCCGTCGTGTGGCCGCTCGGGAACGAGTTCGGCGCCGGGAAGTTGTCGAGGTCGGGGCGCGGCAGCCGGGTCTTGAGCAGCTGGGTGGTGACGTTGGCGCCGAGGACCAGGACGGCGGCGGCGATGGTCAGGTCGGCGCGGCGCCGGACGATCCCGATCGCCGCGGCCGCGAGGCTGACGGCGACCAGGCTGACCAGTGACGTGGCGTCGAGCGCGCGCCGCAGGATCTGTTCGATCCGCGGGTGGTGGACGTCCGCGCCGCGCATCGCGAGCGTGTCGGCGCTCTGGCCGGGCGCGGTACGCACGCACACGTAGTACACGAGCGCCACGAGCGCCGCGGCCAGCACGGCGACGCACGCGTGGGCGATCACGTGTGACACCCCACGACCGCCGCCCGGGGCGCCCGCCCGGGGCCGCGTCGAGCGCGAAGCCAAAGCCGTCATCGGCGGTTGTCCTCCTGACGTCACGACTGGGCGGTTCCGCAATGCCCACCGGGCGCGGATCTCAAGCGCACCTGTCGCACACGCCTCATTCCGCCCGCCGCAACTCGACTGCACCCCCGCGCGCTCTTGGCCCGCAACGGCACCCCGCGATCTTCGAACGGAGCCGAAGCACGGATGCCGACGCCGCGACCGAGGGGATGTTCATGTTGCACACCGCCCGCCGACTGCTCACTGGGCCGCTGCTGGTCGCCGCCCTCGGCGCAGGGCTGGCCGTGGCACCGGAGGCCGCCCTCGCCGCCGGAGTCTCCACGAGCGTCAAGGTGAGCACCTCGCTGAAGGTGCGGTCCGCGCCGTCGCTGGCCGCGAAGGCGGTCGGGTCCCTGCGCAACGGCGCCAAGGTGACCGTCACCTGCGCGGTGACCGGTCAGAGCATCCGCGGCTCGGTCCGCAAGACCACCCTCTGGGACCGGCTGAGCTCGGGCGGGTACATCTCGCACGGGTACGTGAAGACCACCCGCACGCTGCCGCGCTGCGCCTCCGGCTCGCCGACGGCGGTGCCCCCGCGGGCGAAGCCCGTCGCCGCCACCAAGAAGTACGTGGTGGGTACGGTCCGCAGCTTCGACGGCCGGGTCAACCTGCGCTCGAACCCGTCGACCTCGTCGACGATCCTCGGCTCGGTCGCCAACGGCGCCAAGGTCGACCTGGTCTGCGCGGTCACCGGCGAGAGCGTCGACGGCACCGTACGCACCACCAAGCAGTGGGACCTGACCTCGGCCGGCCGCTACGTCTCGCACGGCTACATGTACTCGGGCCCGCTGAAGGCCTGCACCGGCTCGTCGGTGCCCGCCCCGACGGTGTCGCTCACCCCGGAGCAGTTCATCAAGGCGTCGGTGCCGGGCGCGAGGAAGGGCTACCGCGAGTTCGGCGTCCCCGCCTCGGTGACGATCGCCCAGGCGATCCTCGAGTCGGGTTGGGGCCGCAGCGGCCTCTCCTCGGTCGACAAGAACTACTTCGGCATCAAGTGCCAGAACGGCTACCACGGGAAGCTGGCGAACGGCTGCCACACCTACCGCACGCAGGAATGCTCGAAGAAGAGCGGCAAGTGCTTCTACATCTCCGATGCCTTCCGCACCTACGCCACCCAGGCGCACTCGTTCCGCGACCACGGCAGCTTCCTGCGGGTCAACCCGCGCTACAAGCCGGCGTTCTCCCACACCAAGAACGCCAACAAGTTCATCTGGAAGGTGTGGAAGGCGGGCTACGCCACCGACCCGAACTACTACACCAAGGTCACCGGCATCATGGCCTCCTGGAACCTGTACCAGTACGACAAGTAGGCGGTCGCTCCCACCCCCGTCGGCGGAACCTCGCCGGCGGGGGTGATTCGCGTTTTATGCTCGCTCCGGTGGGGAGCTGGGGTGCGTTGGACGACACCGCCGGGATCCGGCGGGCCCGTTTCGTCGGTCCCGCCCTCGCCGCCCTCGTCCTCGTTCCGGGCGTCGCCGCCACGCTGTTCGCGGCCGGGGCCCTGCGTGAGCGTCAGCGCGTGGACGCGGACCGGGTGATGGACCAGCGCACGGCTGTCGCCCGGGCCGCCCTCGCCGGCGAGACCGGGCGCTACCGCGACCTCATCCAGGTCGTCGCGGCCGGCCTGGGCACGGACGACCGGCTCACCGCCGCCGATTTCGCCGCCGCCACCGCGCCGCTGGACCGGGCCGGTCTGGTCGGTGCCACCTCGGTGGCCTTCGTGGTCGCCGCCACGCCCGGGCAGGTCGCCGGCACTCAGCGCCTCTGGCGCTCGCGTGGCGTCCCGGACCTCGTGTTGCGGCCGCGGGGCGCGCCCCGGGAGCACCTGTTCTCGGTCCTGCGGCGGGGCCTGAACGACGACGGCGGCGCCGGCCCGCTGGGGATCGACGTCGCGTCCGCGCCGGAGGCGGCCGCCGCGCTCGCCGAGGCCCGGCGTACGGGGCAACCCTCCGTGTCGGATGCCTACGTGCTGCTGCGCGACCGCGCCCTGCCCGCGCACCGGCAGCAGTTGTCGTTCCTGTTCGTGGCGCCGGTCTTCGGCGCCGACGCGACCTTCCGCGGCTGGCTGGCGATGGGCCTGCACGGCCGGGACTTCCTCGGCGGGGTGCTCAGCACCGCGAGCCAGGGCCTGCTCGACGGCGAGCTGTACGCCACCGACAGCGGCGGGCGGCGCGTCCAGGTCGCCGCCTACGACGCCCGCGGCGGCCGGGACCTGACCCGGCGGGCCGCCTTCCCGGTCGCCGACCGGCAGTGGGCCCTGGTGACCGCCGCCGACGCCCGGTACCTGCCCGGGGCGCGCAGCAGCACCCCGACCACGGTGCTGCTCGGCGGGATCATCGTGAGCGTCATGCTGGCGCTGCTGGTCTGGATCCTGGCCACCGGCCGGCAGCGGGCCCGCGCCCGGGTGCTGGTGGCGACGGCCGACCTGCGCGGCGCCGAGGCGGAGAGCCGCCGCCAGGCCGGCCTGCTGAGCGCGATCATGGCGAGCCTCGGCGACGGCGTCGGCGTGGTCGACGAGCAGGGGAGGTTCCTGCTGCACAACCCGGCGGCCAAGGCGCTGCTGGGCGTGAGCGAGGACGTCGACGGGCCGGGGGGCTGGCAGGAGCACTACGGCCTGTTCCGCGCCGACGGCCGTACGCCGTTCCCGGCCGAGGAGCTGCCGCTGGTGCGCGCGCTGTGCGGCGAGGCCTCCGACGGCGTCGAGATGGTGATCCGCAACGAGAACCGGCCGGACGGCATCCTGGTCAGCGTCGACGGCCGCCCGCTCGACCCCAGCGCCGGGCTGCGCGGGGCGGTGGCGGTCTTCCACGACATCACCGAGTTGCGCCGCTACGAGACCGACCTGGCCATCTTCGCCGGCGTCGTGGCCCACGACCTGAAGGCGCCGCTGTCGGTGATCCGCGGGCACTGCGAGGTCGCCGCCGACGGGCTCGCCGACCTGCCGTCGCGCCCGGAGACGGCCGCCGCCGGGGCTTCCCTGGACCGGATCGCCCGCGCGGTGGACCGGATGGCCGCGATGATCGACATGCTGCTGGCGTACACGACCGCGCGGGACGCGCCGCTCGTCCGGCGGGCCGTGCCGCTCGACCCGCTGGTGGCCGAGGCGGTCGAGGACCGTACCGAACAGCCGCGACCCGCGGACGTGCCGCCGCCGGAGATCTCCGTGGGCCCGCTCCCGGTGGTCGAGGCCGATCCGGCGATGCTGCGGCACGTGCTCGACAACCTGGTCGGCAACGCGCTCAAGTACGTGTCGCCGGGCCACCCGGCCCGCATCGAGATCGCGGCCACGCCCGCCGAGCCGGGCTGGATCCGCGTCGAGGTCGCCGACCGGGGCATCGGGATCCCCGCGGCGGACCGGCCGGACATCTTCCAGGCGTTCCACCGCGCCCCTGGCTCCGCCGGGTACGCCGGCACGGGCCTCGGGCTGGCGATCTGCCGTCGGATCATCGAGCGACACGGCGGCGTCATCGGCGTGGCGGACAACCCCGGCGGCGGCACGCGCTTCTTCTTCACCCTGCCGCTGGCTCCGGCCACCCCGCCCGCACCGGGCGACGGTCACCGGATCGGCGACGTCAGGCCGGCGGGGGCGGCATCAGATCCGCCACGCACGCGAGCAGCTGGGCCGGCAGGAAGGGTTTGAGCAGGGTCGCGCTGGCACCGACCTCGCCGGCACGGGTGTCGCCGGGCAGCAGCGAGCCGCTGGCCAGTACGACGGGGATGTGCCGCAGGCCCTCGTCGGCGCGGATCGCCCGGCACAGCTCGAGCCCGCTCATCCGGGGCATGTCCACGTCGGTGACCACGACGTCCGGCCGGTGGCGGCGGACGGCCTCGAGCGCGGCGGCGCCGTCGGAGGTCGCGATGACCTCGTGGCCGGCCCGCTCCAGGGCCCGGCGCAGGACGAACAAGATGTCCTCGTGGTCCTCTGCGACGACGATCATGACATTCCCCGCTCTGGTCGCTCCGGTGTCGCAGGCTCAAAGATCGAGATCGTCCGCGGACACGGGCCGCGACCGAATCGTTGCCGCGTGACAACGAGACGCGGGCGAGCGGCGATAATCACCAGGCATTCGCCGGGCGGAGTGCCTATTGTTGACGCGCTATGTCTGTGACACCCCTCAGCCAGGACCTCGCCGAGCTCCGGCACCGCGTCTCCGAGCTCCTTCCCCGCGACGAGCGCCGGCTCCGGCGCCGGCTCGAGGGCATCCGCGGGATCCGCGACGACGCCGCCCGCGCGGCCGTGCTCGCCGAGATCGCCGGCGAGGTGTCCGGGGCCGAGCAGCGGCGCGAGGCGCGCCTGGCGAACGTTCCCGCGGTGTCATATCCGGCCGAACTGCCGGTCAGCCAGCGCAAGGACGACATCCTCGCGGCGATCCGCGACCATCAGGTCGTGGTGGTGGCCGGCGAGACCGGCTCCGGCAAGACCACCCAGATCCCCAAGATCTGCATCGAGCTCGGCCGCGGCGTCCGGGGCCAGATCGGGCACACCCAGCCGCGGCGGATCGCCGCCCGCACGGTGGCCGAGCGCATCGCCGAGGAGCTGGACACGCCGCTGGGCGCGACGGTCGGCTACAAGGTCCGCTTCACCGACCAGGTGTCCGACGACACGATGGTCAAGGTCATGACGGACGGCATCCTGCTGGCCGAGATCCAGAACGACCGCCTGCTGCGGCGCTACGACACGCTGATCATCGACGAGGCGCACGAGCGCAGCCTCAACATCGACTTCATCCTGGGCTACCTGCGGCAGCTGCTTGCTCAGCGGCCCGACCTCAAGCTCGTCATCACCTCCGCGACCATCGAGACCGCCCGGTTCGCGGAGCACTTCTCCGGCCCGCACGGCCCGGCGCCGGTCATCGAGGTCTCCGGACGGACCTATCCGGTGGAGGTGCGATACCGGCCCCTGATGGTCCAGACCGAGGAGGAGGGCCGCGAGGAGCCGCTCGACCAGGTCGACGGGATCGCCGCCGCCGTCGACGAGCTGGGGCTGGAGAGCCGCGGCGACATCCTCGTCTTCCTCAGCGGCGAGCGGGAGATCCGCGACGCCGCCGACGCCCTGAACCGCCGGGACCTGCGCGACACCGAGATCGTTCCGCTGTACGGCCGACTGTCCGCCGCCGAGCAGCACCGCGTCTTCGAACGCCACACCGGCCGGCGGGTCGTGCTGGCGACCAACGTCGCGGAGACCTCGCTGACCGTGCCGGGAATCCGCTACGTCATCGACCCCGGCACCGCCCGCATCTCCCGCTACAGCAGCCGGCTCAAGGTCCAGCGGCTGCCGATCGAGCCGGTGTCGCGGGCCAGCGCCAACCAGCGCAAGGGCCGCTGCGGGCGGACCAGCGACGGCATCTGCGTCCGGCTCTACTCCGAAGAGGACTTCGAGGCGCGGCCCGAGTTCACCGAGCCGGAGATCCTGCGCACCAACCTGGCCTCGGTCATCCTGCAGATGACCAACCTCGGCCTGGGCGACCTGGCCGCCTTCCCGTTCATCGACCCGCCCGACCGGCGCAACGTCACCGACGGCGTCAAGCTGCTCGAGGAGCTCGGCGCGCTCGACGGGCGCAAGCTCACCCCGCTGGGCCGCAAGCTCGCCCAGCTCCCGGTCGACCCGCGCCTGGCCCGCATGGTGATCGAGGCCGGCGAGCAGGACTGCGTCGCCGAGGTCATGGTGGTCACCGCGGCCCTGTCCATCCAGGACCCGCGTGAGCGGCCCGCCGACCGGCAGCAGCAGGCGGACGAGAAGCACGCCCGGTTCGTCGACAAGGAATCGGACTTCTTCACCTACCTCAACCTCTGGCGCTACCTGCGGGAGAAGCAGCGTGAGCTGTCGGGAAACCAGTTCCGGCGGCTGTGCCGCGCCGAGTTCCTCAACTATCTGCGCGTGCGCGAGTGGCAGGACATCTACTCCCAGCTCAAGCAGGTGGCTCGGGGGCTCGGCCTGACGCTCGTCGAGGACGACGAGCGGGTCCCCGACGCTCGGCGGTTCCACACCGCGATGCTCGCCGGCCTGCTGAGCCACATCGGACTCAAGGACACCGACAAGCGCGAATACCTGGGCGCCCGCGGCGCCAAGTTCGCCGTCTTCCCGGGTTCGGCGCTGTTCACGAAGCAACCCCGCTGGGTCATGGCCGCCGAACTGGTCGAGACGTCCCGGCTGTGGGGCCGGGTCAACGCCCGCATCGAGCCGGAGTGGGCCGAGGCGCTCGCACCGCACCTGGTGAAGCGCAGCTACAGCGAGCCGCACTGGGAGAAGAAGCAGGGCGCCGTCATGGCGTACGAGAAGGTGACGCTCTACGGGCTGCCGATCGTGCCCCGGCGCAAGGTCGGTTACGGCAGGGTGGACCCGGAGCTGTCGCGGGAGCTGTTCATCCGCCATGCCCTGGTCGAGGGCGACTGGGAGACCCACCACGCCTTCTTCGCCGAGAACGCGGCCCTGCTGAAGCGCATCGAGGAGATCGAGAACCGGGCCCGGCGCCGGGACATCAAGGTCGACGACGAGACCGTCTTCGCCCTCTACGACGCCCGGATCCCCGCCGACGTCGTCTCCGGCCGGCACTTCGACGCCTGGTGGAAGAAAGCCCGCCGGCAGAACCCCCAACTGCTCACCTTCACCCGGGAGCTGCTGGTCAACGCGGGGCGCGACGCGGTGGACCCGGCCGCCTACCCGGACGCGTGGCTCGCCGACGGCGTCCGCCTGCCGCTGACCTACCAGTTCGAGCCCGGCACCGCCGCCGACGGGGTGACCGTGCGCGTGCCGCTGGCCCTGCTCAACAAGCTCGACGGCGACGACTTCGGCTGGAACGTGCCGGGCCTGCGCCGGGACATCATCGTGGCGCTGATCCGCGCCCTGCCGAAGCAGCTGCGGACCAGCTTCGTGCCGGTGCCGGACTGGGCCGACGCGGTCCTCGCCCGCATCCCGGCCCGCCGGGGCGCGCTCAGCGACGCCGTCGGCGACGAGCTGCGCCGGCTCACCGGCACGGTCGTCCCGCGCGACGCTTGGCGGCCCGATCAGGTCCCCGACCACCTGCGAATGAACTTCCAGGTGGTCAACGAGGACGGCGCCACGGTGGGGGAGGGCCGCGACCTCGACGTGCTGCGCGCCAGCCTGGCCCCGAAGGTCCAGGCCACCATCTCCGCCGCCGCCGGCGACATCGAGCGGCGTGGCATCACCACCAACGACTTCGGTACGCTGCCCCGCACGGTCCAGCAGGTCCGGGGCGGCTACGAGGTCACGGTGTACCCCGCCCTCGCCGACGAGACCGACAGCGTGGCCGTCCGGGTGTTCGAGACCGAGGCCGAACAGCGCGAGGCGATGCGGGCCGGCACCCGCCGCCTGCTCCTGCTGACCCTGCCGCCGGCCGCCCGCTACCTGCAGGGCCGCCTGGACAACCGGGCGAAGCTGGAGCTGTCGCGGGGCAACCCGTACCGCTCGATCGCCGACCTGCTCGACGACTGCGCGGGGGCGGCGGTCGACCGGCTCGTGCAGGACGCCGGCGGGCCGGCCTGGTCGACGCCGGAGTTCACCCGGCTGCGCGAGGAGGTCCGGGCCGAGCTCGTGGACGCCACCGCCACGGTGGTCACGCAGGTCCGCGCGGTGCTCGCCACCTCGTACGAGATCGGTCAGCGCCTCGGCACCACCCGCGACCCGGCGCTGGTCCCCGCCCTCGCCGACATCAGAGCGCAGCTCAAGGCCCTGGTATACCCGGGGTTCGTCACCGACACGGGCTGGCGTCAGCTGCACCACCTGCCCCGCTACCTCAAGGGCATCGCCTACCGCCTCGACCGGCTGGGCGGCAACCTGGCCCGCGACCGGCAGCTGATGGCCCAGCTTCAGCAGGTCGAGTCGGAGTACCGCGACCTGCGCGAGGAGCTGTCGGGCGGGCCGGCCGACGAGGGCCTGCGAGAGATCCGCTGGATGCTCGAGGAGCTGCGGATCAACCTGTTCGCCCAGTCGCTCGGCACGGCGTACCCGGTCTCGGACAAGCGCGTCTACCGGGCGATGGACCAGCTCCCGGCCTGATTCGAGCGCTGGCGGGTGCGCTGTGGGGAGCGGTCGGGTGCCGTTCGGTTACCCGCCTGTCATCTGACGCCGCGAGGCCCTAGCGTCCTTCCCATGACGAACGAATTCCTCGCCTTCGCCCCGATTTCCACCGCTTCCGTCGCCGCCGACCCGGCCCGCGCGCTGCTGGACGAGATGATGGCGCGGGTGGGGGTCGACGGCCTCGCCGCCGCCCTCGGCGACGCCGGCCTGCTCGCCCAGGTCGACCAGCACGCCGCCGCCGTCCGCGAGGCGCTGCGCCACGCCGGCCGTGAGGTCGACGCCGACGGGCTGGCCGCGTACGCGAAGTCGATCGCCGCCGCCGCCGAGCGGATGGGCCGGCCGGTGCCGCAGCCGGGTCACGCCTACATCTCCGGCAGCGCCTGGCTCAGCGCCGAGTGGCACCTGATGCGCCTGGTGGCCGTCTGCATGATCGCCGAGTCGGCCGGTCTGCTGTAGTTCTTGTCCGAAACGCCGAGCCTAAGAGCTTCGCGAACTTTGGCGGTGAACGTACCTTTTTCGAATGCGTCACTCCGTCAGACTTCTCCCCGCCGTCCTGACCGTCCTCGTACTTCCCGCAGTGGTCCTCCCGACCGCCGGGTCCGCGGCCCCCGCCGCGCCCGTCACGGTCGCGCGCTACACCTTCGACTCGGGCGCCGTCGCCGCCGGCCGGGTCGCCGACCGCTCCGGTCGTGGTGCCCCCCTCGTCGTCCGCAGCGCCGACCGGGGACGCGTCCACTTCAACGGCACGACCGCCGACAAGTACGCCGCCTTCCCCGCGACCTGCGCCGTCAAGGCCACCGTCTGCCCCCGCGCCCTGCTGGAGGGCACCGATGATCCGGACCTCGACCCCGGCACCCGCCTGTTCCGCTGGGGCGCCACCGTCCGCCTGACGAAGGCCCAGGTCACCGACTCCTCGAACGTCATGCAGAAGGGCGTCAGCGCCACCGACAGCCAGTGGAAGCTGCAGATCGGCGCCCGCCAGGCGAAAGCACACTGCGTCGTGGCCGGCCAGGGCGCCAAGCCGACGGTCCACATCGTCCGCTCCACCGTCGGCGTCGCGGACAACGCCTGGCACGACATCATGTGTCAGCGCTCCGGCAGCCGGCTGACCATCTACGTCGACGGGCGCGAACGCGGCCACGTCAGCATCCCGGCGTCGCTGTCGATCCACAACGACCTGCCCCTGCGCATCGGCGGCCCGAACTTCCACACCCGCTCCGACATGTACCACGGCCTGCTCGACGACGTATGGGCCCGCCTCGGCTGACGCCGCCAGACGCGGCCGCCGTTTACCCGGCGGCGTGCGTGCCCCGGCCTGCCGTTGTCCCGGCGGCGTGCGTGCCCCGACCCGTCGTTGTCCCGGCGCGGCGTGCGTGTCCTGGCCTGCCGTTAACCCGGCGGCATGCCTCGACCCGCCGTTGTCCCGGCGTCGTGTGGGCCCGGTCCGCCGCTTGCCCGGTGACCCTCGGACCTTGATCCGCTAAGCCCGGGGCCTCTGGCCGCTGCGGCCGTGCTCCGAGCCGCCGCGCTGAGGAAATCCGATTCGCCGCGGCCGTATGCCGAGCTGATGCGCGGCCCCTGGACCCGAACCCTCCGTCTCCACCACCGGCCCGGCAAAGCGGAGGGTTCGGACATGAGGAAGGCCGGGACCCCGGCAAGGGTCCCGGCCTTCCGCCGTGTGCGGCCAACGGCCCTGGCGCGAGCTCGTGCCCAGAAAACTCGGCGCGAGCTCAAGTGCGGCCGTCCGCCGTGGCGCGGTGGCCGCGCGGTGTGGGCTCAGCTTCGGCCGCGCGGCGCGGCGGCCGCGCGGCGTGGGCTCAGCTGCGGCGGAACGCGTACGTCCGGCCGCCGCTGGCCGCCGACGCCCGGCCGGCGCGGGCCCGACCCGAGCGTTCACGCGCGGCCTGACGCTGGTCCCGGGCGCCGTGGTGGGCCGGGCTCTGTGTCTTGTGCCCGCCGGCGGTCGTGGACGGCACGTCCAGCGTCGCGGCGAGATCCTGGCGGGCGAGCTCGTCCGGGTCGACGGGTACGGAGAAATCTGCAGGCATGAGGAGCCTCCTCGTCGGATCGAGGGGGGAAAGCCGTGGCAAAGGAAAGATCGTGATGAGCCCCGGGCACCGGATGCGGCGAACCCACGGCGGACGGCGCCGCCGGTACTACCCGCTGGGCGAGGATGCGGCAGAAAACGCGCGTCTCAGGAGATCATGCGATTACCGTAGTCCGGCCCGCGTGACCGCACCAGCGGTTTATCGCCCGGTCCGGGAGCGGCCCGCCTCGACGATCGCCGTCGCCGCCGGGAAGTCGCGTAGCTGTTCCCCGACCGGCCGCAGGCCGACCTCCAGGGCCACCGGCGGCACGCCCCGGGCCTCGAGCACCGCGGCCGTCCATTCCACGAAGTCGGTGAAGACGCGCGCGTCGTCGACGTGAAGGCCGCGGCCAGGAAATCCACGATGTGCCCGAGATCCTCGACGGTGGCGTCGTGCTGGCGCTGGTCGTAGGCGGCCACCGGCGGATAGGTGGTCGGGGGGTGGTCCTGGGGAGAGGCTCATCAGCGGACGCGGTTCCTCCGCTCACCTCGGCGGGCGTCGATGGCGAAGGGCGACCCGGCCGGTGCGCCGGCGCCCATGAGGCTGAGCCTGGTACGCGCGGGGGCGCGCACGGCCAGCATGGCGATGTCGTCGCGGACGCCGCCGTGCACCCAGTCGGAGACCAGTTGGCGGATCCGCTCCACGGCGGCGTCGCCCGGCATGCCGTGGCAGCTTGCCAGGGCGTCGCGCAGCCGGCCCTCGCCGTACTGCTCCTGGCCGGTCGCGCCGCCGCGGGCCTCGGTGAGCCCGTCGCTGTAGAGCAGGCACGTCTCGCCCGGCGCGAGGTCGATCGTGCCCGGGCGTACGGTGATCTGCGGCACGACCCCGATGAGGGTTCCCTTCACCGGCGCCTCCTCGACCGTGCCGTCGGTGCGAAGAACGAGCGGCACGGGGTGACCGCCGGTGGCCAGGCGCAGTCGCACCCGGCCGTGGTCGGACCGGCTGATCGCGCCGATCACCAGGGTCACGAACCGGTGCTGCCGGGCGGCGCCCAGCAGCGCCTGGTTGAGCACCTTGATCATGGCGGCCGGGTCGCTCTCCACGAGGGACAACGCGCGCAGCGTCTGGCGGATCTTGCCGGTGAGCACCGCGGCCTCGGGGCCCTGCCCGCAGACGTCGCCGAGCACCACCACCGTCTCGCCGCCCGGCTCGGCCGACTCGAAGACGTCGTAGAAGTCGCCGCCGATCCGCAGCGAGTCACGGGCGGCCTGGTAGGAGCCGATGAGCTCGACGCCGTCCGGCTGCGGCAGCTCGGGCGGCAGCAGGTCGGCCTGCAGGATCGCCGTCGTGTCGACCTGCTCGCGATAGAGGGCGGCGGCCGAGATGGCGGCTCCCGCGCGCGCGGCGAAGATCCGCGTCAGCATCTCGTCCTCGGCCGAGAACACGGCGTCGGCGCCGTGGCGGGCCAGAACGAGCGCGCCTGCCGGTTCCGCGTTGCCCGGCAGCGGGGTCACCAGCAGCGCGCCGACCTCGCCGAAATCCTCGGGCAGCAGCCAGGCCGGCACCTGCGAGGCGTCCAGCCACCGGCTCGGGATCGGCGGGAAACCGGCGAGCGCCTCCTCCAGCCCGGGAACCTCGGCGAGCAGCCGCTCGCGCAGCATCCCCTCTTCGACCTGGCCGCCGGTGACCAGGCGCGTCCACTCGCTCTGGCGGCGACGCGCGGGCAGCACCACCATCGCGGCGTCCGCGAGGTGCGAAACGGCCAGCTCGACGGTCGTACGCAGGCAGCGCCGCTGGTGCAGCGACGCGGACAGCCGCCGTCCCGCCTCGGCGAGGAACGAGGTGCGAGCCCGTTCGGTGCGGTATTCCTCGGCCCGGCGTATCTCCTCCGTGCAGTCGCGCAGATACCAGGCGTAGTGATGCTCGTCGAGCGGCCGGCGCCGGCCGTGCACCTGGCGTCCGGCGTACTCATCGGTGAAGGTCTCGGCACCCTCGGCGATGGCGCGGGCGAGGCCCGGCGGCGGTCCGTCGCTGGCGCCGCAGCCGGGTCGTAGGTCCGGGAGAAGCTCCGACGCGGCCGCGTTGACCAGCTGAATCAGGTGGTCGTCGGCGGTGCAGAGGATGATGGCCTCGGCCGAGGCGTCGAGCACCGCGCGCAGCAGGGCGGGCGCGGGGGCGACGATCGGCGGACCGATCGTATGATCATCGCCGCGGCGCTCAGGCGCCCGCGGCGGAGGGTGAGCTGTCACCAGGGTCCCCCTTTCTGTCTCCCCGCCCGAATAACACCGATCCCCCACCCTACGCGGCGGCCGGTCGGGCGTCGCGGCTCAGAAGGCGGAACCGGGGTCGGTGTCGACCACGATGGGCGCGTGGTCCGACGGGCCCTTGCCCTTGCGGGCCTCCCGATCCACCACCGCGTCCCGCACCGCGGAGGCCACGTCGGCGGTCGCGTACACCAGATCGATGCGCATTCCCTTGTTCTGGTGGAACATCCCGGCCCGGTAGTCCCAGTACGTGTAAGGCCGATCGCCCTTCATCGGACGCGGCACGACATCGGTGAACCCGAGTTCCCGCAGCGCGGCCAGGGCATCACGCTCCGGCGGCGTCACATGCGTCGCACCGACGAAGACCTTCGGGTCCCACACGTCATCGTCGGTCGGCGCGACGTTGAAGTCGCCGGCCACGACCGCCGGTCCCGTCGACGACGCCAGCGCGGCCCGCAGGCTCGCGAACCAGGACAGCTTGTAGGCGTAGTGCGGATCCTCGGGCGTCCGCCCGTTCGGCACGTAGATCGAGGTGAAGCGGACGCCGCCGCAGGTCGCTGAGATCGCCCGGGCCTCCGGATCGGGATAACCGGGCTCACCGTCGAAGCCGCGCCGCACGTCGGACAGCCCGACCCGGGACAGCAGCGCGACCCCGTTCCACCGACCCTGGCCGTGTGCGGCGGTCTCATAGCCCAGCTCGGCGACCTCGGCGGCGGGAAACGCGTCCGCGCCGACCTTGGTCTCCTGCAGGCACAGGACGTCCGGCCGGGTCGTCTGAAGCCACTCGAGCAGCCGCGGCAGCCGGGCCTTGACCGAATTCACGTTCCACGTCGCGAAGCGCATGGCTCCAGCCTGCCGCATGGCGGCGGATGGGAGTGGGTCAGCGCTTCGGGGAGCGGCGCGTGGCGCGGATCGGCGAGGTCTGGGCGCGGGTGGCCGCGAGCACCGCGCCGGCCAGGCCCGTAGCGAGGATCATGAGCACGGTCACGAGCCAGACCACCGAGCCGTCGGATCCGATCAAAGTCGCCATGTGTCGCCCCCTCGTCCCAGGTGATCGGCAGCGCGGGTGGCCGCGCGAGGATCCTGGCCGAGGGAATAATGCCGGACTTGCGGGAGATACGCCAGGGGTGGGGGAGACGTTTGTCACCTCCTGGGGATGGTCAGGGGCTGCCGGCGACGAGCGGCGCCGGGCCGGGCACGTGCCGGTTGGCGGCCCAGTGCAGGGCGAAATCGCCGGCGCTGACGCCGGGGCCCCACAGCCATCCCTGGGCCTGGGTGACGCCGACCGTGGCGAGGGCGTCGCGCTGGGTGCGGGTCTCCACGCCCTCGGCGACGATGCTCAGTCCGAGGGCTCGGCTCATCGCCACCACGGCCCGGACGATTTCCTCGTCCTCGCCGCTCTCGCCCAGGCCGGAGACGAACGACCGGTCGATCTTGACGCCGGTGACCGGGAAGCGCCGCAGGTAGCCCAGTGCGGAGAAGCCGGTGCCGAAGTCGTCGACGAGCAGGCGCAGGCCCAGCTCGCGCAGGTCGAACAGGACCCGGGCCGCGACGCCGCCGCCGTCGGCCATCACCGACTCGGTCATCTCCAGCGCCACCGCCGAGGCCGGCACCCCGTGGTGCCTCAGCTCCTCCAGGACCACCGCCGGCAACTGTGGATCCTCGAGCTGGCGGGGTGACACGTTGATCGAGAGGTAGAAGTCGCCGTCCACGGTGCCGTCGGCACGCCACTTTCCGAGCTGGCGCAGCGCCTCGTTGCGGACCCACGTGCCGAGCGTGTCGATCAGCCCGGCCTCCTCCGCCACCGGAATGAAGGTCATCGGCGGGATCGGCCCGCGCTCGGGATGATTCCAGCGTACGAGCGCCTCGGCGCCGGTGGGGCGGCCGGTGTCGAGGTGCACGATGGGCTGGTACACCACGGTGAGCGCGCCCTCGGCGAGCGCCGAGCGCAGGGAGCTCTCCAGCTCGATGCGCTCGCGGACCCGGTCGTGCATCGAGACGTCGAAGATGGTCGCGTGCCCGGGGCCTTCCGCCTTGGAGCGGTACATCGCGGTGTCGGCGTCGCGCAGCAGGGCCTCGGCGGTCAGGGCCGGGTCCGAGCCGCCCGGCGCGTGGGCCAGCCCGATCGAGGCGCTGATGACGATCTCGGTGTCGTGCAGCGGCAGCGGCGTCGCGAAGCAGCTCTGGACCCTGTCGACCAGCCGCAGCGCCCCGGTCTCCTCGCCGACGTACGCCACCACGAATTCGTCACCGCCGACCCGGGCGAGCGTGGTGCCGGTCGGCAGCGCCGCGCGCAGCCGGGTGGCCACCTCGATGACGAGCTGGTCGCCGGTGTCGTGGCCCCACGAGTCGTTGACCCACTTGAAGCCGTCGAGGTCCAGGACGCAGACCCAGACGCGCTCCGGGGCGGCGGCGGGCAACGCCGACACCAGCCGCTCGACCTCGGCGGTGGTCATCCGGCGGTTGGGCAGCCCGGTGAGCGGGTCGTGCATCGCCTGGTACTCCGAGTGCAGCTGGGCCGCCACCTGCGCCTGCACGGCGGACACCGCCCGCAGCATGAGCAGCGCCACGATGGCCAGGCCGCCGGCGGCGACGAGCATCCGGGTGCCGGACGAGCGGTCGCCGACCGCGACCAGCAGGACGAACGGGGTGGCCACCGCGGGCACCAGCAGTGCCATCCGCCGCCATGACCAGGCCTGGACCGGGTGCCGGTCGGCGCGGCCCAGCGTCGCCACCGAGGGGTGCAGCGCACTGATACCTATCAGCGTGTACGACAGCAGGAACGGCACGTCGAGAAGCGGGGACGTGTAGGTGTGACCGGAAACGCCGATGACCGAGTAGGCGAGGTCGCCGGCGACCGTCAGAGCGATGCCGCACACGAGGGCCACCAGCGAGGGCGGCCAGGTTCGCGCGGTGAACGTCAGATTAATGCCCAGCGCCAGCAGCACCACGTCGAACAGCGGATAGAGCCCGGCGAGGAAGGACACGAGTGCCGGGCGATTCGCGATCTCGGCCGCCGGCGCGGCGAGTAGCAGGGCGCTGGCCAGCCCACCGGCGAGGCAGACGATGAAACCGTCGAGCACGGCGTGGCGGGTGACCCCGCCCCGGGCCCGCAGCAGGAGCGTGAGGAAGACGCCGAGCAGCACGAATCCGGGCACGGTCGCCGCGTCGGCCAGCAGCGGCTGAGCCACGACGTACGGGCGAAGGATCACGCCGACCAAAAAGCACAGCGAGGAGGCGGCCATCAGCGGCCACGCGGCGCGCGGCCGCGCCGGCGTACGCAGGGGGACCGAGGCGCAGGCCAGCACGTTCCCAAGGCCGACGAGGGCGAAAGCGGCGGCGTTGGTGGCGGCGGAGAGATCCAGCGTGTAGAGCACCGTCGCCGCGGCGCCGGTGGCGCCGAACACCTGCCACCAGCGGCGCCCAGCATCCGACGACGCAGCGGTTCGCACGCGCATCGCCCCCCGGCACCGTCAGCTCGTCAGCGCTCCCGCGGGCGGCGTCGCGTCGTTCGCCGGGCCGCCCCCGGCGGGATCGCCGTGAACGAACAGCGTCGGGCACGCGCAGTGACGCAGGAGCTCGCCCGCCACGGCGCCCAGCAGACAACCCCCGGTGCCGCGCGGGCCCACGATCATCATGCGGGCTCCACGCGACGCGCGTACGAGAGTTGGCGCAGGATCTCCGAAGAGAAGGCTCGTCCGCACCCCGAGATCGGGGCACGCGGCGGCGGCACGCTCCAGCAGCCGCCGGCCGGCCGGCGCCCGATCGTCGTCGGCGACCACGTGGGCGAGCTCCAGGGCTACGTCGCGTCGCCGGGCCTCGGCCGCGGCCAGCTGGAGGACCGGCCCCGAGGTAGGTGAGTCGTCGACGGCCGCCAGCAGCGGTCCGGCCGGCGGACGCACCCCGCGGGCCACCGCCACCGGGCACCGGGCCCGGGACAC
This sequence comes from Actinoplanes sp. NPDC051346, assembly GCF_040682215.1. NCBI lineage: Bacteria > Bacillati > Actinomycetota > Actinomycetes > Micromonosporales > Micromonosporaceae > Actinoplanes > Actinoplanes sp. NPDC051346. The sequence goes on from NZ_JBFBAJ010000004.1 coordinate 18,480, forward strand.
GATCTGCACCAGGACCGGATCGAGCGGGAGCCGGGGGCCGGTCGGCGGGCCGTCGGCACCGAGCACCAGCAGGCCCGCGGTGCGGCTGCGCCGCAGCAACTCCCGCACCGGCTGGCCGTCGACGAGCAGGCCCTCGACCCGCACGCCGGGCACGCCGCGGGCGGCGGTCGCCACAGCTTCTTCCACTATTCGCCCGGCTTCGTGTCGCGCCGAGGCGTAATCCGGGGGATCATCGGTGTATCGCATGCCCGGCCAGGCGAACACGTGCAGGATCCGCAGCCGCGCCCCGCGCGTCACCGCCTCCCGGGCGCCCAGCCGCGCCGCGGCCAGTCCCGCGGCCGTTCCGTTCACGCCCACGACGACAGGAGCAGGGCCCGGAATCTGCATCGGTTCACCACCATCAAGCACCACGACGACGCGGTCCAGCGGCAATTATCTATGGTTCAACTTTGCCGCCGGTCGTGATCAATCCCTCAGCGGTCGACCGTCTGATGACCCGTTCAGCTCGAGGGTTTACGGTGAACGGCAGGTTATTGGCGACATCTGCCGGTGAAGTGAGGGAAATACATGACGGATGTCAAGCTCGACCACCCCGGTGGCCAGTTGTCACTGCCGGTGCGCCCGGCGGTCGAGGGCCCGGGTGGAATCGAGATCAGCGCCCTCCTCAAGGAGACCGGTTACGTCACCCTGGACCAGGGCTTCGTCAACACGGCATCGTGCGCGTCGGCGATCACCTACATCGACGGTGATGCCGGCATTCTGCGCTACCGGGGCTTCCCCATCGAGCAGCTCGCGGGCAAGGCCTCCTTCCTGGAGGTCTCCTACCTGCTGATCCACGACGCGCTGCCGACGCCGGCGCAGCTCGCGGAGTTCGCGGACAAGATCCGCGTGCACACGCTGCTGCAGGAGGAGATGCGCGCCTTCTTCTCGGGCTTCCCCCGCGACGCCCACCCGATGGCGGTGCTGTCCTCGGCGGTGACCGCGCTGTCGACGTTCTATCAGGACGCGTTGGACCCGACCGACCCCGAGCAGGTCGAGATCTCCGCCATCCGTCTGATGGCGAAGATGCCGACCATCGCGGCGTACGCGTACAAGAAGTCCATCGGCCACCCGCTGCCGTACCCGGACAACTCGCTCGACTACGTCGAGAACTTCCTGCGCATGACCTTCGGGCTGCCGACCGTCGAGTACCCGGTCGACCCGAAGATCGCGAAGATCCTCGACATGCTCTTCGTGCTGCACGCCGACCACGAGCAGAACTGCTCCACCTCCACGGTGCGCCTGGTCGGGTCCGCGCAGGCCAACCTCTTCGCCTCGGTGTCGTCGGGCATCAACGCCCTGTCCGGCCCGCTGCACGGCGGCGCCAACTCGGCGGTGCTGGAGATGCTCGAGCAGATCCGCGCCGACGGTGGCGACGTCCAGTCCTTCGTTCGCCGGGTCAAGGCGAAGGAGAAGGGCGTCAAGCTGATGGGCTTCGGCCACCGGGTCTACAAGAACTACGACCCGCGGGCCGCGATCGTCAAGAAGGCGGCGCAGGAGGTGCTGGCCACGCTGGAGCGGCCGGACCCGCTGCTGGAGATCGCCTTCCAGCTCGAGGAGATCGCCCTTGCCGACGACTACTTCGTCTCGCGCAAGCTCTACCCCAATGTGGACTTCTACACGGGCCTGATCTACAAGGCCCTGGGCTTCCCCACGAAGATGTTCACGGTGCTGTTCGCGCTCGGCCGGCTCCCCGGCTGGATCGCGCAGTGGAGCGAGATGATGGCCGACCCGACCACGAAGATCGGCCGGCCGCGCCAGCTCTACACCGGCGAGGCGGAGCGGCAGTTCGTGCCGATCACCGAGCGCTGAGTTCCTCGCACGTCAACCGGCCGTCCCGGCCTCGCCGGGGCGGCCGGTCGCGTTCCCGGCCGTTGGTCCGCGCGGGTCAGTGGGTGGCTGGTCGAGGTGTGCGCCGGTCGTGGAGGTCGGCGAGCCAGGAGAGGATCCGCGCGGCGCCGTCCTCGCCGGCCAGCCGCGCCGCCATCACCCGCGCCCGCTCGGAGTATCGCCGGTCCGCCGTGACCGTGGTCAGGGCCGCCGCGAGCCGGTCCGCGCTCAGCCGGGACAGCGGGATCGGCGCCGGGCTCACCCCGAGGTCGTGCAGCCGCCGGGCCCAGAACGGCTGATCCGCCAGCACGGGTACGGGCACCGCCGGCACCCCCGCCCGCAGCCCCGCCGCAGTGGTGCCCGCCCCCGCGTGGTGCACCACCGCCGCCATCCGCGGAAACAGCCAGTCATGGGGCAGCGGGCCGATGCTCAGGACGCCCGGATCGTCGTCCCCGGCGCGCAGACCCGACCAGCCGGCCTGGACGACCGCCCGGACTCCGGCCGCGCGGACCGCCGCCAGCACGGGCTCCGCCAGTCGAACGCCGTGCCCGGGCGCCATGCTGCCGAAGCCGATGAACACCGGCGGCGCTCCGGCCGCCAGGAAGTCGGTCACCTCGGTGGGCGGCGACCAGCCCGGCGTCCGGGCGGGCCACCAGTAGCCGACGACCTCCTGCGAGGGCGGCCAGTCCGCGGGCCGCGGCACCACCGACGGGCTGAAGCCGTGGAACGTCGGCCACCGGTGTTCCTGTTCGCGCTGCAGCCGGCGGAGGCTTCGGCGGGGCAGCCCCAGACGCGCGCGCAGGTCCCGGATCGGGCCGTGATACAGCGGCCGCGCGGCCGCCACGGCGAGCCGGCCCGCCCACCGGTTGCCGGTGCGCCCCAGCGAACGGCCGCCGGCGAGGACCGGTCCGAAGTCGCCGGTGGGGAAGAGGGGTTGCGGGAAGACCCCGGCCCAGGGGATGCCGGCGGCCTCGGCGACCTGATAGCCCAGCGGAGCCACCACTGTGGACAGCAGGACCACCTCGGCGCGGGTCTGCCGTACAGCCGCGGTGATGCCGTCGCCCAGCTCCGCGACCAGCGGCCGTGCGATGCGCAGCAGCCGGGCCAGGGCGCGGGGACCGGTCCCCGAACCCTTGCCGTCCTGCCCGCGCGCCCGCGGAAGAATCTCCCGCAGGTCGCCGGGCAGCGGCACGAAAGCGAGGGCGACCTGGTCCCGGAAGGGCTCGTGGGTGGCCACCGTGACGTCGTGCCCGGCGGCTCGCAGTCGTTCGCCGAGCCCCGTGTACGGCGCCACGTCCCCGGTGGAGCCCGACGTCACGATCAGCACCCGCACGCCGATCATCATCGCACCGCGCGCGCCCCGGCGAGCCGGCATGAGCCGGCACCCGATTGGGCATGTGCCCTAGGTGCCGCCGCGTGCCGGGCTGGGGAGGATGCATGGACGTCGTCATCGGGATCGATACCGGGACCACCGCCACCAAGGCGATCGCCGCCGGCCTCGACGGCGAGGTGCGCGCCATGACGAGCGTGCACTATCCGCTGTCGGTCCCCGGCCCGGGCCGGGCCGAGCTCGACCCCGGCAGGCTGCGTGACGCCGCGACGCGGGCGCTCGTCACCGTGGCGACCGAGTGCCGCGAGCGCGGCGACCGGGTGCTCGCGGTGAGCCTCAGCGCCTTCCTGCACGGGCTCGCGCCGATGGACGCCGCCGGCAACCCCACCGGACCGCTGATCACCTGGGCGGACAACCGGTCGTCGCCGCAGAGCGAGGAGATCGCCGCGTCCGGCCGCGCCAAGGCCCTGCAGGCCCGCACCGGCACCCCCGTGCACCCGATGAGCCCGCTGGCGAAGCTGGCCTGGTGGCGCGCCAACGACCCGACGATGCTGCGGGACACCCCGCGCTGGGGCGGGGGCAAGGAGATCGTGCTCGCCGGCCTGGCCCGCGAGGGTTTCCTGGTCGACCTCTCGGTCGCCTCCGGCACCGGCCTGTACGACATTCACGGGCGCCGGTGGGATCCGGAGGCCCTGGACATCGCCGGCATCGACGCCGGCCGGCTCGCCGAGGTGGTGCCGACCACCACCGTGCTGCCGCTGCGCACCGAGGTCGCCGCCGCGGCCGACCTGCCGCCGGACACCCCGCTGATCATCGGCGCCGCCGACGGGCCGCTGGCGAACCTCGGCGTCGGCGCCACCCCGCCCGGGGTGGCCGCGGTCTCGCTGGGCACCAGCGGAGCGCTGCGCACAGTGGTCGGCGCGCCCACGGCGGACGCGGCGGGTCGACTCTTCTGTTACGCCCTCACCGAGGACCGCTGGGTGCTCGGCGGCGCCATCAACAACGCCGGGTCGGTGATCCGCTGGGCGGGTCAGACGATGGCCGAGGGCTTCGACCGCCCGGCGGCCGAGGGCGAGGACGCCGACGTCCGTGACGCCGCGCTGCTGGTCGAGGCGGCGTCGGTGGCGCCGGGCAGCGACGGACTGCTCTGCCTGCCCTACCTGCTCGGCGAGCGGGCGCCGTGGTGGCGCGGCGGGATGCGCGGCGCCTACCTCGGGCTACGCCGCGAACACGGCCGCGCGCACCTGGTCCGCGCCGCGGTCGAGGGGGTCTGCCAACAGTTGGCCCTCGTCCGCGACACGTTCGCCGCCGAGGGCATCGAGATGCGCGAGGTGCGGGCGACCGGGGGAGCGGTCGCCTCCGAGCTGTGGGTCGGCGTCCTGGCGGCGGCGCTCGACCTGCCCGTCGCGATCGCGGACACCCCGGAGGGCACCGCCCTGGGCGCGTGCCTGCTGGGCCTGCACGCCATCGGCGGCCTGCCCGACCTCGACCGGGCCGCCTCCCTGGTGGACATCACCGCGCACACCCGGCCCGACCCGCGCGACGCCGCTCTCTACCGGCGGTTGCGGCCTCTGGTGGAGCGGTCCGCGCTCGCGGTCACCGACGTGCTGACCGAGCTGGACAAGCTGGCACCATCCCCACTGCCGGACACGGAGAAGGCGGTCGGCGCGCCCGGGACCGAAACCTCGCCGGCCCGCGGACGGTGACCGTGGCGCAGCCGGCGCGAACCGGGCTCGCGGAAAGGGGCCG
>NZ_JBFBAJ010000004.1:23524-60725 GCF_040682215.1 Actinoplanes sp. NPDC051346
CCGCGGGAAGGGGCCGCGGGAAGGGGCCGCGGGAAGGGGCCGCGGGAAGGGGCCGCGGGAAGGGGCCGCGGGAAGGGGCCGCGGGAAGGGGCCGCGGGAAGGGGCCGCGGGTAAGGGCTGCGGGAAGGGGCCGCGGGTAAGGCTGCGGGAGGGGACTCGCGGGCGCGGGCGTAGGCCGGCGGGGCGGACTCGTAAGTGTGGCGTGAGCATGGCCACGACGGCTCGCGTTGACGCGGTGGGCGGCGGTGCGACAGAGTGACCGGCGAGCGGTCGCGGAGGAACCCGGTGCGAGTCCGGGACGGTCCCGCCACTGTGACCGGGTCCCCGTGGGGGTGCCCGGGAGTCAGGAGACTCCGGCCGCTCTACCCTTCACACGCGGGCGTGGACACCCGCGGAAAGGACCGTGGCGTGACGCCGTACCCGTTCTCCGCCGTCGTCGGCCTCGACGACTTGCGCCTCGCCCTGCTGCTCACGGCGGTGTCACCGGCCGTCGGCGGGGTGCTCGTCCGCGGCGAGAAGGGCACCGCCAAGAGCACCGTCGTGCGGGCTCTCGCCGCGCTGTTGCCCGAGGTCGACGTCGTGCGTGGCTGCCGCTTCGCCTGCGATCCGGCCGCGCCCGACCCCGGCTGCCCGGACGGGCCGCACGAGGCGGGCGCGCCGCGCGGGCACCGGCCGGCCACCCTGGTCGAGCTGCCCGTCGGCGCCACCGAGGACCGGGTGGTGGGCACCCTCGACATCCAGCGCGCACTGGCCGACGGAGTCAAGGCCTACGAGCCGGGCCTGCTCGCCACGGCGCACCGCGGCGCGCTCTACGTCGACGAGGTCAACCTGCTGCCCGACCACCTGGTGGACCTGCTGCTCGACGCGGCGGCGATGGGCCGCGCGCACGTCGAGCGCGACGGCGTGTCCGTCAAGCACGCCTCGCGGTTCCTGCTGGTCGGCACCATGAACCCCGAGGAGGGCGAGCCCCGGCCGCAGCTCGTCGACCGGTTCGGCCTGGTTGTCACCGTGGCCGCGCCCCGGGACGCGACGCAGCGGGCGGAGGTGGTCCGGCGGCGCCTCGCCTATGAGGCCGATCCGGCGGGCTTCGCCGCTCGCTTCGCCGCCGACGAGATCGCCCTCGCGGCTCGGATCGTGGTGGCGCGCGCCGCCGTACCGTCGGTGGAATTGCCGGACGCCGAGCTGGACCGCATCGCCCGGGTGTGTCTGGCCTACGGGGTCGACGGCATGCGGGCCGACATCGTGGTGGCCCGGTGCGCGGTCGCCCTGGCGGCGTGGCACGGCCGGGACCGGGTCACGGCCGGCGACGTCCGCGACGCCGCCCGGCTCGCGCTGCCGCATCGCCGCCGCAAGGACCCGCTCGACCCGCCCGGCACCGACGAGCAGCGCCTCGAGGATGCCCTCGAACAGTCCGGCGCGGACGACGACCCCGGCGACCCGCCCCCACCGGAGCCGGACGGCGACGGCCCCGACGACAGCGGCCCGGACGACAGCGGCCCGGACGACAGCGGCCCGGACGACAGCGGCCCGGACGACAGCGGCCCGGACGACAGCGGCCCCGATAACAGCGGCCCCGACGGCCCGGGCCCCGACGGTGGTAGCGGTCCGGACGGGCCCGGCGGCCCGCCACGCGAGGATCAGCCCACCAGGAACGACAACCGCGCCAACGACAACCGCGCCAACGACGAACGCGCCGAGGACGGCGAGCCGGGCCAGGCGCCTTCGGCCGGCAGCGTGGCGCCGGCCGGAGCGGCCTATCGGCCGCGGACGCTGCGGATCGGTGCCCGCGGCGAGGGCGGCCACGCCGGCCGCCGCTCGCCCGCCTTCGCCCGCCGGGGCCGCGTGATCGGGTCGCGCGTGCCGCACGGCAAGCTCAGCGGAGCCCCGCACCTCCCGGCGACCCTGCGGGCCGCGCTGCACCGTGGTGGCTTCGGCCCGACGGCGGTGCCCGGCGGCGTCCGGGAAGCGGCGGTGTCCGTGCGGCGCCTCGGCGTCCAGCCGTGCGACCTGCGCGAGTCCGTGCACGTCGGACGCGAGGCAAACCTGGTGCTGTTCGTCGTGGACGCCTCCGGCTCCATGGCGGCGCGCAAGCGGATGACCGTGGTCAAGACCGCGGTGCTGTCGCTGCTGCGCGACGCCTACCACCGGCGCGACCGGATCGGCATGATCACCTTCCGGGGTTCCGGGGCCGAGCAGGTCCTGCCGCCCACCTCCAGCCACGAGGTCGGGGTGCTGCGCCTGGCGAGCCTGCGGACCGGCGGTCGCACCCCGCTGGCGGCCGGGCTGCGGACGGCCGCCGCCACCATCGCCACCGAACGCCGTCGCGACCCGCGTCGCCGGCCGCTGCTGATCGTGGTCACCGACGGGCGTGCGACCAGCGGCGGCGATCCCGCCCTGCTCGCGCCGGTGCTCGCCGGCGTCGCGACCGTCGTGGTCGACTGCGAGTCCGGACCCGTACGCCTAGGCCTGGCCCGCCGCCTGGCCGCCGCCCTCAACGCCGACGTCATGCCGCTCGAGGCCCTGGCCGCGAGCGGACCTACAAGGAGCGCCGCCTGATGCCGCAGGGACAGGTCACCACGGTTCCCGACGACGGGCTCACCACCCGCCAGCGCCGCCGCCAGGCCGTCTTGGCCGTCCACACCGGACACGGCAAGGGCAAGTCCACCGCCGCGTTCGGGATGGCGTTGCGGGCGTGGAGCGCCGGCTGGCCGATCGGCGTCTTCCAGTTCGTCAAGAGCGAGAAGTGGCGGGTCGGCGAGGAGGCCGCGCTCAAGGCCCTGGGCGAGGTGAGCGGCGGCGCGCCGGTCGCCTGGCACAAGATGGGCGAGGGCTGGTCCTGGATCCAGCGGGCCGGCACCGAGCGCGACCACGCCGCCGAGGCGGCCGAGGGCTGGGCCCAGATCAAGCGTGACCTCGCCGCCGAGACGCACACCTTCTATGTGCTCGACGAGTTCACCTATCCGATGAAGTGGGGCTGGGTCGACGTCGCGGACGTCGTCGCCACCCTGCGGGAGCGCCCCGGCACCCAGCACGTCGTGATCACCGGCCGCGACGCCCACCCGGATCTGCTTGCGGCCGCGGATCTGGTCACCGAGATGACCAAGGTGAAGCACCCGATGGACGCGGGCCGCAAGGGCCAGCGGGGCATCGAGTGGTGATCCCCCGGATCGTCATCGCCGCGCCGGCCTCCGGCACCGGCAAGACCACGGTCGCGACCGGCCTGCTGGCCGCGTACGCGAGAAGGGGTTTGTCGGTGGCGCCCTTCAAGGTGGGGCCGGACTACATCGATCCGGGCTACCACGCGCTCGCCGCCGGGCGGCCCGGACGCAACCTCGACCCGGTCATGGTCGGCGAGAGCCGGATCGGGCCGCTGTTCGCGCACGGCTCGGCGGGCACGGACATCGCCGTGGTCGAGGGCGTCATGGGGCTCTACGACGGGCGCACCGGCGCCGGCGACACCGGGTCCACCGCGCACGTGGCGGGTCTGCTCGACGCTCCCGTCGTGCTGGTCGTCAACGCCGCCGCGCAGGGCCGGTCGGTCGCCGCGCTGGTGCACGGCTTCCGCAGCTTCGGCACCGTGCGGCTCGGCGGCGTGATCCTCAACCAGGTCGGCTCGGACCGCCACGAGGCACTGCTGCGCGAGGCCTGCGAGGAGGTCGGCACGCCCGTCCTGGGTGCCATGCGCCGGGCCGCCGCCGTCGAGGCGCCCTCGCGGCACCTCGGGCTGGTGCCCGCCGCCGAACGCCGCGCCGAAGCGCTCGCGTCGGTGGAGGCCCTGGCCTCCCTGGTGGAGTCCTCAGTGGACCTGGAGGCGGTGCTCGCGCTCGCCCGTTCGGCGCCGCCGCTGAGCGCCACCGCCTGGAGCCCCACGGCCGAGGCGCCGGTGCCGGGCCGTCCGGTGGTCGCGCTCGCCGGCGGTCCGGCATTCACCTTCGCGTACGCCGAGACGGCCGAACTGCTCGCGGGCGCGGGCGCCGAGGTCGTGGTGGTGGACCCGCTGCGCGACGAGGCCCTGCCGGCGGGCACCCGCGCGCTGGTCGTCGGCGGGGGCTTTCCCGAGGTGTACGCCGCGGAGCTCTCCGCCAACGAGCCGCTGCGCCGCGACGTGGCCGCGCTCGCGGCGGCGGGCCGACCGATCGTCGCCGAATGCGCGGGCCTGCTGTGGCTCTGCCGGAGCCTGGACGGCGCCCCGATGTGCGGGGTCCTGGACGCGGACGCCGCGATGACGCCGACCCTGACCCTGGGCTACCGCGACGCGGTGGCGCTGGCGGACAGTCCGCTGCTGCCGGAAGGCGCGCGGATCACCGGGCACGAGTTCCACCGCACCACCGTCCATCCACGCTCGGGCCTGCTGCTGGAGCCGGCCGGGGGAGCGGCGTGGGCCTGGCGGGACGCGGACCCGGAGGGCTTCGCGACCCCCGCCCTGCACGCCTCCTACCTGCACCTGCACTGGGCCGCCGACAAGGCGCTCGCGCATCGGCTGGTGACGGCCGCCGCGGCCGTCCCCGCCCCGGCGTGACCTCGGGGCCGTTGACGCTCGGTGTCGGAGTGCGCTCCGGGGTGTCCGCGACGGCGGTGGACGAGGCGATCGACACGGCGCTGGCGCTCGTCGGGTTTAGCTCGACCGAGGTCGTAGCGCTCGCCACCCTCGACAGCCGGGCTCCGGTGCTCCAACCCGTGGCCGCGCGTCGCGGCTGGCCGTTGCTGCTGTTTCCACCGGAACTGCTCGCGGACGTCGTGGTGCCCCACCCGTCGGCCCGGGTCGCCACGCTCGCCGGCGTGCCCAGCGTCGCCGAGGCGGCCGCACTGGCGGCAGCCGGTCCCGACGCGGTTCTCGTGCTGCCCAAACGGGTCCTGGGGCACGTCACCGTCGCGATCGCGCGGCGTCCGCCCGCCTGACGGGTCCGTCAGGGCAGCGGCCATTCGTGCACCGGCACGTTCTCGTGCATCGGCGGCAGGTAGCGGCGCAGCATCTCGTGCAGGGCGCCCTGGCGGTCGAGGCCGTCGCCCTCCAGCGCGTGCAGCGTCTCCACCTGCCAGGTGGCGCCGTTGCGGCCGGTGAGGCAGCGCTGCTCGATGATGCCCAGCAGCCGGTCGCGCTCCGAGGCCGACACCCCCCACTTCTCCAGGCCCTCGTGGGCCAGCGGCAGCAGCCGGCGCAGCACCAGTTCCGACACCGGCACGTAGCCGAGCCCGGGCCAGAAGACCGACGCGGCGATGCCGTGCCGGGCGCACGAGTGGAAGTTCTCCTCCGCCGCGCTGAACGACATCTGGGTCCAGACCGGACGGTCCGCCTCGGCCAGCATCCGTACGAGGCCGTAGTAGAAGGCGCCGTTGGCGACCGTGTCGACGACGGTCGGGCCGGCGGGCAGCACCCGGTTCTCCACGCGCAGGTGCGGCCGGTCCTTCACGACCGCGTAGATCGGGCGGTTCCAGCGGTAGACCGTGCCGTTGTGCAGCCGAAGCTCGCTGAGCTGGGGGATGTCGCCGCTCTCCAGAACCTGCTCGGGGTCCTCGTCGTCGCAGATCGGCAGCAGCGCCGGGAAGTAGCGGACGTTCTCCTCGAACAGGTCGAAGACCGAGGTGATCCAGCGCTCGCCGAACCACACGCGGGGGCGTACGCCCTGGGCGCGGATCTCCTCCGAGCGGGTGTCGGTCGCCTGCTCGAACAGCGGGATGCGGGTCTCGCGCCACAGCTCCCGCCCGAACAGCAGGGGCGAGTTCGCGCCGAGGGCCACCTGCACCCCCGCGATCACCTGGGCCGCGTTCCAGTACGCGGCGAACTGGGACGGGCTCACCTGCAGGTGGAACTGGGTGCTCGTGCACGCGGCCTCGGGCGCGATGGAGTCCGTGGTGACGGCGAGCCGGTCGATGCCGTCGATGCGGATGTCGAGGTCCTCGCCGCGGGCGGCGAAGATCTGCTCGTTGAGCAGCGCGTAGCGGGGGTTGGCCGACAGCGAGTCGCCGGTCAGGTGCTCGCGGCGCAACGTCGGCAGGATGCCGATCATCACCATGTGCGACCCGGTGGCGCGGGCGTGCTCCTCGGCGTTGTTCAGGCTGGCCCGCAGTTCCCGCTCGAGGTCGGCGTTCTCGTCGCCGGCCAGCCGCCGCGGCGCCACGTTGATCTCGATGTTGAACTGGCCGAGCTCCGTCTGGAAGTCGGGGTCGGCGAGCGCGGCGAGGACCTCGGCGTTGCGCATCGCCGGATCGGCGTTGTCGTCGACCAGGTTGAGCTCGATCTCCATGCCGGTCAGCGGCCGCTCGAACTCGAATCGCGACTCGCGCAGCATCGAGGCGAACACGTCGAGACTGCGGCGGATCTTGTGCCGGTATCTGGTCCGGTCCTCGCGGGAGAAATCCCGACGCTCGACCTCTTCGCCCACCGCGTACCACCCTTCCGGGAGCCCACATCTATGATCGGCCAGTTCGCCCCTCGGCGCACGGCACGCGCCGACCCGTCCCCCAGGAGGTTCGCGCGTGCGCCGAATACCTGCCCTCTTCGCGACCGTCGCAATCGCCGAGGCGGTGAGCTGGGCGCTGCTGCTCACCGGAATGTTCTTCAAGTACGTGGTGGTGCACGACAGCATCGGGGTGAAGATCGCCGGTCCGATCCACGGGGCCCTGTTCGTGGCGTATCTCGGCGTGACGGTGGTGCAGGCCCGGGCCGGCGGCTGGCGCTGGTGGGTGACGCTGGTGGCGCTGGCGAGCTCCGTGCCCCCGTTCGCCACCGTCGTCTTCGAGCGCTGGGCGCGCGCGAAGGGTCTGGTCCGGACGGCCGAGGCGGAGCCCGTCACCGGTACTTTACAGAAAGTCACCCCGCATCGACACTGATCGCTGTTATCACGCCGTCCCGGCGGCGTCGGCGTCTCAGGCGAACCAGGCGGCGGCCACGGCGGTGGTGACAGTCAGGCCGAGCACGGCCTGGATCAGCAGTCCCGGGCCCAGGTGTGACCACATCGTGGGGATCCGCGGGGTGTACGGCTGAAGCGTCTCCAGGTTGATCACCTGGCGCAGCCGTACCGGCAGATCGCGGTCCTTCTGCTCCGCCGTGCGCACCTGCACGAGGTCGCCGCGGTGCAGCGCCGACTGGGGGAGCTGGCCGTGCATCTCCACCTCGTAGGTCTGGCCCAGGTCGTCGCGCAGCCGTAGCGGGGTCACGAGGTATTCGGGACCCTTCTTGAGGTCCTTGAACGTGCGCCGGGCCGCGGCGCGGCCACCGCCGCGCACGGCGGCCAGCAGCAGCGAGCCGAGCGCTCGGGCGACGGACGCCGTCAGGAACACCACGATCAGAAGCGGCTGCCCGATCCGGACCTCGCGGGTGTACGAGGCGCGGTAGCCGAGGAACCGTCCGGTGATGACGGGGCCGGCGTGCCGGAGGATCCGCTCGCGGAACAGGTCGGAGTCATCCATGGGGAGCACCTCCTGGAGATGCCTTTCATGGTACGGAGCGCGACCGCAAGACCACGGTGAGTGAACTGTGTCTCACGTTTCACCCACCTCGCCGGCGAGCTGATCGTTTGGCGGGGTGCGAACCGGGAATCCCAGCGGTCCGTACCCGCTCGATCAGGAAGTGGCGCATGAAGCTTCCCTCGCCCAGAGGCCCCGTGTCAGACGCCGTCATTTCCACCCTCGCCACCGCGCCGCACGGGTTGACCGTCGGCGACCCCGGCTCGGACGACGACCTGCACCTGAGCCTCTTCATCCTCTACGAGCTGCACTACCGTGGCTGGGACGGCGTCGACGACACCTGGGAATGGCATCCCGACCTGCTCGCGCTGCGGGCCCGCCTCGAAGCCGAATTCGAGGCCGAGCTGCGACGCCTGCCGGTACCCGAGCACCACGCCGACGTGCCACACGCCCTGCTCGCCATGACCAGCGAGACCGGCGGACCGTCGCTGTCCGGCTACATCCGCGGCCGGGCCACCTACGAGCAGTTCCGCGAGTTCGCCACCCACCGGTCCGTCTACCACCTGCGCGAGGCCGACCCGCACACCTTCGCGATCCCCCGGCTCGCCGGCGCGCCCAAGGCCGCCCTCATCGAGATCCAGATCGACGAGTACGGCGGAGGCGCCGTCCGCCGCATGCACCAGGAGATGTTCAAGGAGACGCTGACCGGGCTCGGCCTCGACACCACCTACGGGGCATACGTGAACGTGGTGCCCTGGCAGACGCTGGCGAACAACAACCTCATGTCCCTGTTCGGGCTGCACCGCAGGTGGCGTGGGGCGCTGCTCGGGCACCTGGCCGCGTACGAGATGACCTCGACCGGCCCGAACCGCGCGTACGGCAACGGCCTGCGCCGCCTCGGCGGCGACGCGAGCGCGACCCGGTTCTACGACGAACACGTCGAGGCGGACGCGGTGCACGAGCAGATCGCGGCGTTCGACATGTGCGGATCCTTCAGTGAGGCCGAACCCGAACTGGCCGCCGACGTGCTCTTCGGCGCCCGCTGCGTGCTCACGCTCGAAGACCGCTGGGCCGAGTACGTCCTGTCCCGCTGGGAGGCGGGGGAGTCGTCGCTGCGGACGTGAGCACCTCTCCGGGAGCGTCCCCCCGCTAACGGTCGCGGGGGGAGGGTTCGTCGCGGCCGGTCCCGGCTCGGAAGCCGATCGCTTTGTGCGTACCGTCGCAGAAGGGTTTGATCGCCGATCTTCCGCACCGGCAGAGCGCCACCGTGTCGCGGCCCGGGTCGATGACCCGCCCGTCCGGAGTCCGCAGGGTGAAGGTGCCCCGCACCAGCAGGGGACCGTCCTCGTAAGGAACGACGACCGCACCGTGCTCCTCGGTCGTCTCGGGCGTCACAGTCATGGCGCAGCGATGCCCCCAACACCGGAGCGGGAAACCGACCCCGAGCCACCATGGCCGCCGCCGGCTCTTCCGTCCCGCGATCGCGGAGGCCACCCGTCCGTCTACCGATTGGGCGAAAGCGACCCGGAGCCGCGTCGTTCACGGTGAACTTGAGCGTGAACGCCTGTCGCAGGCGAGCTACGGGGGTGGAACGCCATGGCCTTGGTCGGCATGAAGTACGTTAATCCGGACAGCGTGCTCGCACGCACGGCCTGGGAGATGGTCCAGGCGCACGCGGGCGGCCTGGGCCCGCACGACGGCATCACCATCTGCCCGGTCTGCGGCGAGGCCCTACCGTGCACCGCCGGCCGCGCCGCCGCCGAGGTCGTCGCCGCGGCGGGCCTGGCGGAAAGCTCCGGCCTCATCGCGGCGGCCCGCGGCGGCCTCGGCGCGTCCCCCCTCGGCCTGCCCCCGGCGACGGCGACCCAGCAGGCCACGGTCGCGATGCCGCCCGCGGCTCACGTCGACCTGCCCCCGCTGCCCACCGCCACGCCGACCTCGCCGTCGCCCGCCTCGACGTCGTCGTTCTCCCCGTACGCGTCGGCGCCCAGCTTCCCGGCGGCCGAGGTCCCGGCCGGCGGCTCGCCGTCGTTCCCGCCCCCGTCCGAGTCGCTGCCGACCCCGGCCTACGCCTCCCCGCCGCCGCTGACCCCGCCGGAGTTCGAGCGCGCCTCCTACCCGCCGGCATCGGACCCGCTGACCGCTCCCGACCCGTTGACCACACCCGGCCCGCGAAGCGCCTCGGATCCCTTGACCGAGCCCAGATCCTGGACCACTCCCGATCCGCTGACCGGATCCGGCCCGCGGAGCGCTCCCGATCCGCTGACCGGTTCTGGCTCGCGGAGCGCTTCGGATCCGCTGACCGGTTCTGGCCCGCGGACCTCGCCGGACCTGCTCACGCCGCCCACGTTCCCCCGCGATCCCGCCCCGGCCGAGCCGGAGCCCACCGGCCTTTCCTTCTCGGCGCCGATGTCCTCGCCGCCGGCCCAAGGGCCGATCGGAGAACCACGCACCGAGCCCGCACCGTCCTGGCGGTCGACGCCGCAGCCGACGCCGCAGCCGCCCGCGGCGCACCCGTCCGGTTCGTCGTCGCCGGCCGGGGCGCCCTCCGGCCTCCGGCCCAACTCCTCCGGTCTCCCGCCGGCCACTGGTCCGGGTGCCCCCGCCGACTCGGCCCCGCCATGGGCCACCCCTCAGCCCGCCTCGCCGCAGCCGGGCGCTCCGGTCCCGCCCGGCGGCCAGCCGGGCGCTTCGAATCCGCCCGGCGGCCAGCCGGGCGCTTCGGTCCCGCCCGCCGCGCGTCCTGGCCCGGCTCACCCGCCGTTGCCGCCTGGGGTGCAGCCTGGTCCTGGTTATTCCGCTCCGGCCCGGCAGTATGCTCCGGGGGCGCAGCCTGGCGCTCCGGTGCCTCCTGCCGCGCCTTCGGGTGGTGCGCGTCCTGGACCGGCCCAGCCGCCGTTGCCGCCCGGGGTGCAGCCCGGCCCCGGCTATCCCGCTCCGGCCCGGCAGGGTGCTCCGACGCCTCCCGGAGCGCAGCCCGGTGCCCCGATGCCTCCCGCCTCGCAGCCCGGCGCCGCGATCCCGCCCGGTGCGCAGCAGGGAACCGCACACCCCGGCCCGGCTCAACCGCCGTTGCCAGTCGGGGCGCAGGCGACCGTGCCCGGTGCACGGCCGTCGCCCGGTCCGGGGCAACTGCCCCCACCGGCACAATCGCCGGCCGCCCTGTCCGCACCGGGGTCTGACGTGGACCCGCTTCTGCTCGGCCCACCACTGTTCGCCCGGCAGAACCGTCCCCTGGACGCACCCCGCTTCACCCCGTCGGCCCGGCCGCCGGAAGAGCCCGCTCCGCCCCACCGGCCCGCCGTCCCAGCGAGGCCGCCGGCGGCATCCAGCGCGAGTCCGCCCGCCGTCGAACCGGCCTCCGGCACGGCTGGCGCCGACGCGACCTCCATCCTGCCCAGAACCGACCCGGCGTCCGGCCTGGCCGCTGCCGCCGATCTGACCGGGACTGGCTCGGCTTCCGGCCTATCCGCAACCTCCGGCCTGGCCGGTCCCGCACCGTCCGATTTGGCGGGAACCGCCGCCTCCTCCGGTCGGGCCGGGGCGACACCGTCGGGCTTGGCT
The DNA here is from genome assembly GCF_040682215.1 of Actinoplanes sp. NPDC051346. Classification (NCBI taxonomy): domain Bacteria; kingdom Bacillati; phylum Actinomycetota; class Actinomycetes; order Micromonosporales; family Micromonosporaceae; genus Actinoplanes; species Actinoplanes sp. NPDC051346. The sequence goes on from NZ_JBFBAJ010000004.1 coordinate 34,496, forward strand.
GGGGCGACACCGTCGGGCTTGGCTGGGGCGACACCGTCCGGTTTGGCCGGGGCGGCGCCGTCTGGTTTGGCCGGGTCCGCATCGACCTCGGGCCTGGGCGCGGCCGAACCCGCGGCGCCGTCTCCCGCGGCCGGCCCGGCTCCGTCGGGCCTCAAGCCACCGGCCGCCCCGCCGGCGGAAGCACCCGGGACGCCGGCGCCCTCGAATGCGGACAGTGCGTTCCGCAACGCCGATCCGGCCGCTCGTTCGGCCCGCCCGCCGCTCGAACCGCCTCGGCTCGGTCAGCTCAACCGACCGATCGGCGAGCCCGGCGCCGAGCCGGCGTCACCGACCCCGGCCCCGCTGGGCGGCCCGGCCCAACCCGGCACCGTGCCGTCAGGCCTTTCACAGCCACCCGCTCCCGGACTCGGACAGCCCGCTTCCGCACCGGCCGCTTCGACGCAGGCCACCCCCGCGCAGCCCGCGACCCCGCCGCCGACCGACCCGGACCGCTCGGGTTCCGGCTTCGACCTGTCGTCCGCCTTCCAGCGCCCCTCACCGAGCGGCAATTCGCCGGCCGGGCTGAACCGTCCGGCCCCGGGCCAGACCGCCCCGGGCCAGACCGCCCCGGGCCTAACAGCGTCAGGCCAGACACCTTCAGGCCTGACCGCGCCGGGCCTGACCGCACCCGGCCTGACCGCACCCGGCCAGACCGCACCGGGCCTCGCGCGCGAGACGCCCGGCCCGGGAGCCCCGTCCGGGATGTCATCCGGCCTCACCCGGCCGCAGGCGGCTCCGCGCCCGAACCGCCCGCCGCTCGAGCCTCCGGAGATGGGCCAGCTCAACCGCCCCGTCAACGGCTCGGAGGACGACGCCGGCGGGTCGGCGTCCGGCCTGACCGGGCAGGCGGCACCGGCGGGGCCGGCCGGGCAGGGTGCGCCCTCGGGCCTGACCGGGCAGAAGCCCACCACGGAGGGCGAGCGCCCCGCGGCGCCGTGGCCGCCGGCGACCGGTGGGGAGGAGACCCCGAGCGGACTGCCCAGGCGCCCGCAGTCGTAGTCACCCGGCGGCGCGACACGTTGTCGCCTCCGCATGACAAGCGGGCGGCTGAATCGGTAGTGGGTCGTACACTGAACGTCACCATCGCGGTCGATGTGTTTCGGTTCCGTGGCGCTGGGGCACCAGCCTCGGCAGAGGCGGGCTTCGCGTCAGCCGCCCGCCCCGGTACGCCGTAGCGCGAGGTGTTCCGGTGCGGCGTATGGCGTTTCGGCGCACGGGCTCCTCCGTGCCGGTCGAGGGGGATGCGGTATGCCCACGCAGGAGGGCGCTTCGGCTCGGGTCCTCGAGGATCTGGACGCCGCGGCGATCGACTATGCGACGCGCGCGTCGACGGCTTCGAAGGCGGGTCGGGCCGTCCTGCGCGACGATCTCACCCGGCTCTGTCTGCCCTTCGCTGGTCGGATGGCCCGTCGCTACCGGGGTCGCGGCGAGGCGCTGGAGGACCTCGAGCAGGTGGCGCGCCTCGGTCTGATCAAGGCCATCGACCGTTACGACCCCGAGCGGGGCTCCTTCACCGCGTACGCGGTCATCACGATCTCCGGTGAGATCAAGCGGCACTTCCGGGACCGGACCTGGGGGGTGCACGTGCCGCGGCGGATCCAGGATCTGAGTCTCGAGGTCGGGCAGGCCTCGATGGTGATGACCACCGAGTTGTCGCGCACGCCGACCTCGGCGGAGCTCGCCGTGCGGCTCCGGGTGAGCGAGACGGCCGTGCGGGAGGCGCTGGAGTCGGCGGCCGGATATTCGCCGTCGTCGCTGAATGCCCGGGCGGGCGGGGAGGGCACCGCCGAGTTCGGTGACCTGATCGGCGGGGCGGACAGCGATCTCGAGCTGGTCGACGACCGGCTCACCGTCGCGGGACTGCTGCTGCGGCTGCCGGCCCGGGAGCGGCGGATGCTCGCGATGCGGTTCTACGGCAACCGCACCCAGGCCGAGATCGCCGCCGAGCTGGGCATTTCGCAGATGCACGTGTCCCGGCTGCTCAGCCGCTCGCTGGCCTGGCTGCGGGAGGCGATGCTCAGCGACGGGCTGCCGCGCTGGGAGGGCGCCGGCCCGGCGGAGGCCGCCGGCATGCGCGTCTCGGTGGATCGCGCCTGCGGCGTGGTCACCGTCCGGGTGCACGGCGAGGTCGACCGCGACACCGCCGAGCGGCTGCGGACCTCGCTGGGCCACGCCGTCTCGTCGGCCGCCGGTGATCGGCTGGTGATCGATCTGAGCGGGGTGCCCCTGATCGACGCCGCGGGAGTCGCGGTGCTGCTCGCGGTCTCGTCGGCGGCGGCCGTCGCGGATGTCGATCTGGCTCTGACCGGCACCCAGCCCTATGTCGCCCGGATTCTGGGCGTCTCCGGCCTGCGGAACCTGATGGACGCCGACGTCCGACGCTGACCCTGGCTCAGGCCGTGCGCAGCGCGGCCCAGACGATCTTTCCGCCCTCGCAGGGCAGCCAGTCCCACGAGGCGGCGCACGCTTTCACCAGCATCAGCCCCCGGCCGCCGGCCGAGGCCGGGTTGGTCGGGGCCGGTCGCGGGGGCTCGGGCGACCCGTCGCGGAGGGAAAGGTACAGGTAGCGGTGGCGCAGGGTCAGCCGCAACGTCATCATCGTGTGCGCGTGGTCGACGACGTTGCTGACCAGCTCGCTGGCGATCAGGCTCGCGGGGGCGATCAGGTGCGGCAGGTTCCAGCGCAGGCAGGCGTCGGTGGCGAGATCGCGCGCCTGCCGGGCGGCACCGCACACGGGCAGCAGCTCGTCGCTGAGGCTCGGCCGCACCCGGCGATCGTCATCGAGCTTGGCACGCGCCGCCTCAAGCGACGCGAATACGAGCAGTCGCCTGAACGCCGCGAGACGTAGTGCTTGACGGGCGCTGGGACGTGGAGCGCAGAGCAGCACCGGGATCCCGGGCCAGCGCTCGGCCTGCCGGGCGATCGTGGAGAACACGGCGAGCGCGAGCGGCTCACGGACGTCGAGCGCCGATACGTCGAGCAGGAGCGCCTCGGGCTGCTCGGCCAGGCACTTCATCAGCCGGTTGCGCACCTTGGCGGCGTCGGCCAGCTCAAGGTGGCCGACGATCGTGACGAGCAGCCGTCCGACCTCCGCCCGCACCAGCGTCTCGATGCTCACAGCTGGTCCCTTCCCGCCCAGTGAATTGAGCGCGTACCCCGGGCGCCGACGATGAAACGTCAGACGTCGTCCGCCTCCATGACGATGATGGCGCCCTCCGTCTCAGCAATGGCATCGAGACCTCGCAGCGGGGCACATGCCACCCGGACCACGATCGCGCGCCCGCGTCGGTTGACCGCGTCGACGGTCACCTCGCCGGAGCTACCGCCGTTTCCGAGGGCCGCCCGCAGCGTGGGTCGGACCAGTTCGAAGGGCAGACCGATGTCGAGGTTGAGGAAGTGCTGCCCGACCACCTCGGCGGCACGCAGTCCCCACAGATCCTCGGCGCGCCGGTTCCACATGCGGATGCGCAGGTCCGGGTCGATCACGGCGACGCCGGCGCGCAGGCTGGTCAGCACCGTCTCCAGGAACGAGTTGGCCGCGTCCAACTGTGCGCTGCTGATCCGGAGCTGGTCGTTGATGCTCTGCAGCTCGTCGTTCGTGGACTGGAGCTCCTCGTTCATCGTCTCCAGTTCCTCGTTGGTGGACTGGAGCTCCTCGTTGGTGGTTTCCAGCTCCTCGACGGTCGACTGAAGCTCCTCGTTCGTGGTCTCCAACTCCTCGTTGGTCGACTGGAGCTCCTCGTAAGCGGCCTCCAGCTGCTGGTTGGCGTGCTCCAGATCGTCCTGCAGGCGGCGCGCGCTGGTGACGTCATGGAAGATCAGGTTGACGCCGAGCAGGCTGCCGTCGTTGCCGGAGAGGGGATTGATCTGCACCTCGAGGAAGGTGATATCGCCGTTGCGGCCGAGCTCCACATCGGTGACCCTCAGGGAGCGCCGTTCCACCTGGGCCTGCTCGATGAAGCGCCGCAGTTCCACCGGCCGGTACGACAGCTCCAGATCGCGGAAGGGCCGCCCGATGTCGCGCGAGGACACCCCGAAGAGCTTCTCGAGCCGGCGGTTGGTCAGTCCCACCAGGCCGTCGGGCGTGAGGCCGAGCTGTGCGACCGGGCTCGCGGCGAAGGCCTCGTTGCGCAGCTCGTCCAGCCCGACGACCCCGCCGTCGAGGGGGGTGACCGATTCGGCGAAGACGGCGCCGGCGATCGGCATGATGTGGGGGACGCGGCGGAACACCCGGCGCTTGAGGTCTAGGGGCGTGAACAGGCTGCCGTGGCTGAGCAGCATCTCGGCCTTGCCGAGGAAGAGCATGCCGCCCTCGGAGAGCGCGAAGTGGAACCGGGACAGGATCTTCGACTGGGTCTCCGCGTTGAAGTACATGAGTGTGTTGCGGCAGGTGAGCAGGTCTATGCGGGAGATCGGCGCGTCCTGTACCAGGTCGTTGCGGCCGAAGATGACCGAACGCCGCAGGTCCTTGCGGAAGGTGAAGCGGTTGCCGGCCGGCTCGAAATACTTGGCGGCCAACTCCGGCGGCACCGCCTGCATCTCGCGCTCGCCGTACGTCGCCTGCCGGGCCTCGGTGAGCTGTTCCTCGTCCACATCGGTCGCGTAGATCTTCACCCGCTCCCGGAACGCGTCGACACCCAGCGCCTCGGCGAGCGCCATCGCCAGCGTGTACGCCTCCTCGCCGGACGCGCATCCGGCCGACCAGACGCGGATCGGCGCGTCGACGGGCTTGGTCGCCAGCGGGTCGAGCACCTCGGTGCGCAAGAAGTCCCAGGCGTCCGCGTCTCGGAAGAAGGACGTGACATTGATCAGGATGGTGTTGAACAGGGCGGTGAACTCTTCCGGATGGACCTGCAGATAGTCCAGGTACTCCGGATATTCGGTCATCTCGACCTGGGACATGCGGCGACTGACCCGGCGCATCAGGCTGGATCGTTTGTAACCGGTGAAGTCGAAGCCGCGCGCCTCCTTGAGGTAGACCAGCAGGGCCTCGAATTCCGGGTCGATCGGGTTCACGAGCAGACGGTATCGCAGGCGCCGAACCACAGGTCAGGAAGGTGGTTCCGGGTCCGGCGCCCTGGCGGTGGACCCGAGCTGCTGGATCAGCCTCCGGATCGTCTTGCCCGCCGTCTCCGCGTCGTGCGCCATGTCGTGGAAGCGCGCGGTGGTCACCGGGTGCCGGTGGGCCCCCGAACCCGCCATGCGCCGGCTGAGGGCGGACTTCTCCTCCAGCGCCCGCAGCGCCATCCATAGCGCTCCCTCGAGGGCGATGGCCTGCTCGTCCAGGAGGCTCTCCGGTGACCAGGCGTGCCCGATCCGGCAGCGATAGCGCGGCAGCGGCTTGTCATCGATCTGGAACAGGCTGCCGCCGCAGGCGGGGCAGCCGAAACCGCTCGGCGCGACATGGAGATCATCGGTGGTCAACGATCCCAGCTCGGAGATGGCGACCTCCGCGTCGAGAAGCTGGTCCTCCGTGCGGCTGCGATGCTCGGGCAGATCCATGGCGGTGATCCCGGCGAGAAGGCCGCCGATCTTGGCGGCGGGCGCGATGTGGTCCGGTGTCCGGTGTGCGATCGCCGCTCGGGGCATCCACGGGTAGAGCGCGTCGTCCGGGTCCTGGACCACGGTCGTCCCGCCGTGGGCGGCGATGCTGGCCAGGCCGGCGGCGCCGTCGTCGCGGGATCCGGAGAGGACGACGCCAACGGCGCGTTGGGCGTAGGCGCGGGCCACGGAGCGGAACAGCGGATCCACGGCGGGTCGGTGGCCGTTCTCCGCCGGCCCCCTGGTGAGCCGGATCCTGCCATCCAGGACCAGCAGGTGGTGGTCGTTGGGGGCTACGTAGACGCGGCCGTGACGCAGCTCGTCGCCGTCGGTCGCGCTCACCGCGGGCAGAGGTCCGCTGCGGGTGAGAATGGCCGGCAGTGCGCTGGGCGAGTCACGCGGGACGTGCAGGACCACGAGAACCGCACCGGGATAGTCGGCCGGGAGCCCGGCGACGAGCGCGCGCAACGCCTCGACACCGCCAGCGGAGGCACCGACGGCGACCACGTCGCGGTGCTCGGTCGTCACGCCGCTCCCGTCGTCAGCTTCGTCCAGACCACCTTACCGTCCGAAACGGGCAGCACACCCCACGCGTCGGTGAGTTCCCGAACGAGGTGCAGCCCGCGCCCGCCAGCCTCGCTGACAGTCGGGTCCTTGGGGCGGGGCAGGAGCCGGCTGCCGTCGCGTACGGTCAGACAGACCCGCCCGTCGCTCAGCCCGAGCGTGAATTCCATCGTGGTGTGTGCGTGCCGCACGACGTTGGCCACCAGTTCGGTCGCGACCAGGCTGACGGTCGCGGCGAGCTCCCGGAGCTGCCACGCCGCGCAGGCCTGGGACACGAGCTGGCGGACCTGGCGGCAGGCGTCGGGCACGGGCCGCAGCCGCACCCGGATGCGCCGCGGTTCCGGCTCGTCCCGCTGGTCGGCGAGGGCCTTTTCGCAGCTCTCCTCCGTGCTCACGGTGTGGCAGCCGGGCCAGTCGCGCAGGGTCTGCGCCGTCTCGGTCTCCGCCCCGCACAGCACGACCGGCACGGCGGGCCACTCGGCGGTGCGGCAGACGATCGAGCTCAGCACGTCCAAGGCGGAGGGTTCGGCGACCTCGAGGGCGCTGACGTCGACGAGCAGTGACTGCGGCTGAACGGACAGGCAGCGGGCCATGGCCCGTTCCAACGCGTCGCCGGTGACGGCGTCCAGCACTCCGCTGACCCGCAGCACCGCCACCGGAAGGTCCTGCTCAGGTCGGCAGACAAGCTGACTCGACATGGGCCCCCTTCCGCGTCGCGCCGCACCCGTCACGTCGCTCGCTCCCTGTGCCCGCCGGGGGGCCGTGGCAAACGCTCCGTGGCGAAAGGTCGACATTCCCGCGCGGGAGTCGGCGACCGGCGCGCGGAAAAGTGAAGTACCGTAACGCGCCATGGGTGTGTCTCAGCGGCTGAAGAGCCGGTTCCGCAAGTTTCTGCAGCGTCCGGGCACCACGGTCGATCTCGCGCCGTTCCAGCGCAGGTTGCCGACGATCGAGGCCCGCGAGGACGCTCTGCGGGAGCTCGACGACGAGGCGCTGACCGCGGCGGCGGGCGAGGCCGACAGCTACGAGGAGATCTGCGCGCTCGGCCGCGAGGCCGCGCGGCGCGCCCTGGAACAGCGTCCCTACGACGTCCAGCTCATGGGCGCGATGGCGCTGCTGTCCGGCAAGGTCGCCGAGATGGCCACCGGTGAGGGCAAGACGCTCACCGCCACCGTCGCCGCCTACGGCCACGTGCGCATGGGCAACGGTCCGGTGCACGTGCTCACGGTCAACGACTACCTGGCCCGCCGCGACGCCACGTGGATGGAGCCGGTCTACCGGCTGCTCGGGCTGACCGTCGGCTGGGTCACCGAGGCGTCGACGCCCGAGGAGCGCCGGGAGGCGTACGCCGCCGACGTCACGTACGTCTCGGTCAGCGAGGCCGGCTTCGACTACCTGCGCGACCAGCTCGTCACGTCGGTCGACGACCGGGTGCAGCGCGACCGCGCCACCGCCATCGTCGACGAGGCCGACTCGATCCTCATCGACGAGGCCCGCGTCCCGATGGTGCTGGCCGGCAGCATCTCCAGCGAGAGCGACCCGGTGCACGACGCCGCCGAGCTGGTCCGCGGCCTGCGGGCGGGCAAGCACTACGAGGCGGCCGAGGACGGCCGCAGTGTCGCCTTCACCGACGCCGGACTGCGGGTCCTCGAGGAGAAGATGGGCCTCGACCTGTACGCCGACGAGAACGTCGCCCAGCTCTCCGCGGTGAACGTGGCCCTGCACGCTCGGGCCCTGCTGCGCCGCGACGTCGACTACATCGTGCGCGACGGCACGGTGGAGCTGATCGACGAGATGCGCGGCCGGGTCGCCCAGCGGCGGCGGTGGCCCGACGGCCTCCAGGCCGCGGTGGAGGCGAAGGAGGGCCTGCACGCGACCGCCGAGGGCGAGGTCCTCGACACGATCACCGTGCAGGCCTACATCGCGCTCTACCGGACCGTCTGCGGCATGACGGCGACCGCGGTGCACGTCGGCGAGCAGCTGCGCGAGTACTTCAAGCTCGAGGTCGCGGTGATCCCGTCCAACACCCCGAACATCCGTGAGGATGAGCCCGACCGGATCTACTCGGCGCACGACATGCGCGACGAGGCGCTGGTCGAGGAGATCAAGCTGGCCCACGAGAAGGGCCGGCCGGTGCTCATCGGCACCCTCGACGTGAAGGCCTCCGAGCTGCTGGCCAAGCAGCTCGCCGCGGCCGGCGTCCCCTCGGTGGTGCTGAACGCCAAGAACGACGACGAAGAGGCCGCGATCATCAGGGAGGCGGGCGCCCTCGGCGCGGTCACCGTCTCCACGCAGATGGCCGGCCGCGGCGTCGACATCCGCCTCGGCGGCAGCGACGAGAAGGACCGGGACAAGGTCGTCGAGCTGGGCGGGCTCTACGTGATCGGCAGCGGCCGGCACGACAGCCGCCGCGTCGACGACCAGCTGCGCGGCCGCGCCGGCCGCCAGGGCGACCCGGGCGGGTCGGTGTTCTTCGTCAGCCTCGAGGACCACCTGGTCACCCGCAACGCCGGCGACATCCTGCCGTCGTCGCCACGGATGGACATGGACGGCGTCGTGCACGACGACCAGGTCGAGTACGCCGTCGAGCACTCCCAGCGCGTCGCCGAGGGCGTCAACCACGAGATCCACCGCAACACCTGGCGCTACAGCGTGGTGATCGAGCAGCAGCGCCTCGCCCTGGCCGAGCGCCGCGAGCGGCTGCTGACCTCCGAGGTCGCCGCGATCATGCTGCTCGAGAAGTCGCCGGACAAGGCGAAGGAGACCGACGAGGACGTGCTCTCCGAGGCGGCCCGTTCGATCGCCCTGTACCACCTGGACCGCCTCTGGGCCGAGCACCTGGCCGAGCTCTCCGAGGTGCGCGAGGGCGTCCACCTGCGGGCGCTGGGCAAGCTCGACCCGCTGGACGAGTTCCACCGGGCGGCGGTGCCCGCCTTCCAGAAGCTCTTCACCGAGATCGAGCGCCGCACCATCGAGACGTTCGAGGAGACCGACCTCACCGACGGCTGGCAGCCCGAACGCGCCGAGCTCGTGCGGCCGAGCGCGACCTGGACCTACCTGGTGCACGACAACCCGTTCGGCTCGGAGCTCGACCGGCTCATCGCGGCGGTCGGCCGCCGCCTCACCTCCGGAGGCGACGCCTAACCGATGGCCGGCGGCGCTTGGCCGCCGGCATGGGACGGACCCGCGCGGTGAGCGGCGAGGATGTCGCCGCCGAACTCGCCGCGCGGGCGCCGGAGCACCGTGTGCGCGTGGTTTCCGTCGTCGCTGGTGTTGTCGAACTCGATCACGAGATCGTCGGCCTGGACCCGGTAGTAGTGCCGCGTGCCCGGCTGCGGCGGACCCTCCCACGCGAAGTGCACCTCACCGCCGGCCGGGTCGAGCGCCGCCGCCAGCTCGTCGGGCAGCCGGCCGAGATAGACGGCCACCAGCTGGTCGAGCAGCGCACGCTCACCGGGCCGCAGGTCCGCCCGGGCGATCCCGGGCGGTGCGATCGTCGCGCTCCGAGGCCGGGTCGCCGTCCTGATATCGTACGGCGCCACGTCGGCCACAACCGCAACACGGCGCGCCCCCGTCGACAGCGAGAGCAGCAGCTCACGCCCGAGGTCCTCCTCGACGCCCAGCGGCCGCAGCACGGGTCGCCCCAGCGCGTCCACCCGGGCGGGATTCGCGCCGAGGAACACCGGTGCCGGCGAGACCCGGCCGCGGGCCACGGTCATGCTGACCGACAGGTGATGGCCCTCGAAGCGCCACGCCCACTCGTCGTCCCCGGGCGTGCCGAAGACGATCACCCGGTAGTCCGCACTATGCCGGCCGCGCCGGCCGCCCTCCCGCCGGTCCAGCACCTCCTCGAGCGCTAGGACCGCCATGGCCTGGGCGAACGCGGCGGGGCTCAGGCCGGTGGCGAGCAGCCGGTGCACGTCCTTTCGGGGCCCGGGTGCGAGGTCGGCGAGGGACAGCCCGGGCCGTGGCTCCGGCCGGTACTCGATCCACCTGCGGTCGGGATCGTCGAACGCCACGCTCGCCTCGGGGCGGGCCCGCAGCAGGGCGGCGGCCGCTTCGGCCATGTCTGTGGCAAGGGCCATGTCACGCTCCACATAACTAAACGGTGGCCGCAGCCCTTAGACCTGTGGCACGGGCCATGTCACTCTCCGCATAACCGATTGGCGGCCGCAACCCCAGGTCTGTGGCACGAGCTATGTCACTCTCCGCGCAGGAGGGCGGTCATCTCGGGCAGGTCGAAGAACGCGGCGGTCTCGCTCGCGCTGGGCTTGCCGGCCTCGGGGTCCGCGCCCGCCTCCAGCAGTGTCCGCACGGTCTCGCCGTTCTTGCGGAACACCGCGGCGGCCAGCGCGGTCTGGCCGCGGTCGTTGACCCGGCCCGGGTCGGCACCGTACGTGAGCAGCATGGCGACGGTACCCGGCTGGTTGTGGTACGCGGCCAGGATCAGCAGCGTGTCACCCTTGTCGTTGGTCAGGTTCGCGGGCAGGCCCTGGGCGAGGTGGCCGGCGAGTTCCTCGGCGCCGCCTGCGCGGGCCAGGTCGAACATCCGGTGGGCGAACGCGATCGTTTCGGCGTCCAATTCCTCGGCCATGCCGGGAGCCTACGATGTTAATCTCGCCTGCATTCCGCGAGGGGGGCAGGGTGGGCGACGGGGTCTGCGACGGAGTGTACGTCGGTCGCGCCGGTGAGGACGGCGTGGGTAACCAGGGCTGGCTGCTGGGCCATTTCATGCCCCCGGGTGAGCTGCGGCACAGCGAAGCCGTCGAGGTGAAGTGGGGTGTGCACCCGCCCGGCGAGCGGCGCGCCGCCTGGGCCACGCGGGAGACGCGGACGGCCCTGCTGGTGCTGATCAGCGGCACCTTCAACATCGAGTTGCGGGATCGCACCGTGGTGCTGCGCGAACCGGGGGACTACGTGGTCTGGGGCCCCGGCCACGATCACTCATGGCAGGCCGGCGAGCGGGAGACGGTCGTGCTGACCGTGCGCTGGCCGTCGGTGCCCGGCTGGCGGCTACCACCCGCGCGGCCTCGGGAAACCAGCGTTTATTCATAACTGCAGGAAACGGATGCCCGCCGTTAACCGGGGTGACGGTAATGGCATTCACGGTGCGTGAAAACACGATGCATCCGTTGGTTATGGAACGAGTTTCCCACAGTGTGGTTGCCGTCTTGACCGGTTGGCCGCGGCCCCGGAAATATCGACCGCGGTTTAAGCGTGCATTAATTGGATCGTCGTTGTGAACGGCGACGCTCTCATTCTTTCGACGCAGGAGGCTTCATGCCGGTCACCGCCCTGCCGGGGCGCACGGGACGACACGCGATGGGGCCCGGCCGCATGGCCACGATTCGGCGCGCTGCGGTTACACCGCCGCCCGCGGCGGCTGCCCTGACCGTGACGCTGAACATCCCGCTCTCCGGAGACACCCTGCCACCGCAAGCCCATCGGCTCATCGAGGCCGTCCGGGAACTGGTCGAGGCCGGCCAGGGCTCGGTCGCCCTCGAGCAGCCCCGCCCCGAGCAGCTTCCGCAAGCCCCGGAGCCGGTCCGCGACGGTGGCGTCGAGGTGCGACTGCTCACCGCCTCGCGGCAGGTGCTGCTCGACGGTGTGCTGCTGCCGCTCACCCGGCTCGAGTTCGACCTGCTGCTCTTCCTCGCCGAGCATCCGCGCCGGGTGTTCAGCCGCACCCAGCTGCTCAACGCCGTCTGGGGTTACGAGCACACCGGTGAGCGGACGGTCGACGTCCACGTGCGTCGGCTGCGCGTCAAGATGGGCTCGCACCTGCCGCTGATCACCACCGTCTACGGGGTCGGCTACCGGCTCTCCGACGAGGCCCGCATCGTGGTGCTCCCGCACGAGTAGCCGCGGCTGGAGCGTGGCGCTCCCGTCTGGGCGGATGTCGCCCGGATCGTGGCGCTGCTACGCGGGTGGACGTCCGGTGCGAGGCGCCGGCGGGACGCGCCAGGAGCCTGTCCTAGGCTTTCGGGGTGCAGGTGCGTCCCGTCTCGACCGAGGTGCTCGTCGAGGAACTGGCCGACCGGTTCGCCGACGACCGGCGGCCGGTGGGTCGGCTGCGGGTGGCGATCGACGGCCCGGCCGCCGCGACACCCGGCGCGCTGGCCGGCGCCCTGAGCTCCGCGTTGCGGGCACGGGGCCGCCCGGCCGTGCACGTGTCGGCGGCCGACTTCCTGCGCCCGGCCTCGCTGCGCCTGGAGTTCGGGCGGACCAACCCGGACTCCTTCTACGCCGGCTGGGTCGACGAGGCCGGGCTGCGCCGCGAGGTGCTCGACCCCGCCGGTCCGCTCGGCAGCGGCCGGATCGTGACGCGGCTGTGGAACGCCGCCACCGATCGGGCCGCCCGCGAGCCGTACCGGGAGCTTCCCCAGCGGGCCGTGGTGCTTGTCAGCGGTCCGCTGCTGCTCGGCGCCGGGCTGCCGTTCGACGTGACGGTCCATCTCGCACTCTCCCCGGCGGCCTTGGCCCGCCGCACCGACCCGGCGGAGCAGTGGACGCTGCCCGCCTTCGCGCGCTACGCGGCCGAGGTAGATCCCGCCGCATTCGCCGATGTCGTTGTCCGTCTGGACGATCCCCAGCGGCCCGCGGTCGTGCTCAGACATGAGTGAATCACCGTTCGCACCCCCTCTGACCTGCGACGCGAAAGCAGGTTCGCGCAGTCCGTGGCGGTAACGAGCACTGACAGTTATGCTGCGGTTACTTTTTTGCGGGGATCGAGTTTCCGATCTTCGGCGGTGGGTATGAGCGGGACCCCACGGTGCGACACCGGCGGGCCGGCACGGGGGAGTCCACCGGCAGGGGCAGAGGGAAGGGCAGGGGGAGCACATGCTCGTCAACAGCGCGGTCATCACGGGTAAAGGTGCCGACACCGCCAAGGTGCGCTCGACGGACGAGATCGAGCAGATCCGGGTGCTGCTGCAGTCCCGGTTCGACGATCTGAACGCCGAGTACGAACAGGCCGTTGCCGAGAACCACCGGCTGAGGCTGGTCGAGATCGGCGACGCCGCCGGTGACGACCAGGCCGACAGCGGTTCCAAGACCGCCGAGCGCGACGCGGCCACGTCGCTGCTGCGCACTCTGCTCGACCGTCGTACGCAGGCGGAGACCGCCATGCAGCGCCTCGACGAGGGCACGTACGGCAACTGCGAGAACTGCTCCAACCCGATCCCGGTCGAGCGACTCGAGGTGTTCCCCTCGGCCACCACATGCGTGCACTGCAAGTCGAACCGCGAGCGTCGCGCGGGCTGAGCCTGGCCGTCTCGCACCGGTCCGCCACCCGTGCCCGGGCGGCGGGCCGGTCTTGGGACTACCTTGAACTGATGGGTGGGATCCAGGTCGGCACGGCGTCATGGACCGACAAAACGCTGCTCGAGTCGGGCTGGTATCCGGCAACGGCCGACACCGCGGAGAAGCGCCTCGCCTTTTATGCGAAGCAGTTCCCCGTGGTCGAGGTCGACTCGACCTATTACGGTCCGCCGGCCGAGCAGACCACCCGACTTTGGGCCGAGCGCACGCCCGAAGGATTCACGTTCAACATCAAGGCATTCAGCCTGCTAACCGGCCATCCGACCAAGGTTTCCGCGATCTATAAAGATCTGCGACCCGATATTGACAAGAAGAACGTCTACCCGGACGATCTGCCATCGCGAACCTACGAGGAGATCTGGACGCGGTTCCTGTCCGCGCTCGACCCGCTGGTGTCCGCCGGCAAGCTGGGCGCGTTGCTGTTCCAGTTCCCACCGTGGTGGGGGATCCGGAAGTCCCACAAGGAATATCTGCGCGAGATCGCGGCCCGGTGCGAGCCGCTGCGGCCGGTCTTCGAGTTCCGCAACGCCTCGTGGTTCTCCGGCGACAACGCCGCGGAGACCCTCAACTTCCTGCGCGAGCACGGGCTGCCCCTGGTCTGCGTCGACATGCCGCAGGGCCACAAGTCATCGGTGCCGCCCCTGGTCGAGGCCACGGCGGACCTGGCCGTGGTCCGTTTCCACGGCCACAGCGCCAAGTGGACCAGCAAGGACATCCACGAGAAGTTCGGCTACGACTACCCGCGCTCGGAGCTCGAGGAGTGGGTGCCGAAGCTGCGCGCGCTGGCCCGCCAGACCGCGAAGACCCAGGTCTTCATGAACAACTGCTGCTCGGACTTCGCCCAGCGCAACGCGGCCACGTTCCAGGAACTCCTGGGAGAGTAGGCGGATCGTGGCTATTCCGCGGGGATGATCAACGATGGACCCGAACCGCTGCTGGACCTGGGCGGTGAAGGTGCCCGGCGGGCCGCGCCGGTCTCGGGGGTGCGGGTCACCTGCCGGCCGCGGCGGCGGGCCAGGTCGGCCATCGCGGTGGCGTCGACGACCGCCGCGCCGCCGGGGTCGTTGTTGAAGTAGACGTACGTCGGCAGGTCCGGCAGCCGGTCCAGCCAGGAGGACAGACAAGCCCGGCCGTAGCGCGGCCACGGCGTCGCCCGTCCCTCGTGCATCCGCAGGTAGGCGAAGCTGGCGGTGATCCACAGCGGGGTCATCGGACGTCCCTTGCGGTCCGCCCACGACAGTGCGGCGTCGTGTCGCTCCAACACGTCGCGGACCTCGTCGGTCCACCAGCTGTCGTGCCGCGGCTCCACGGCGACTTTCACCGTACGCGGAAAAAGCCCGAGGGTCTCTTCCAGCGCGGCCACGTCCACCTTGCACGTTGGCGGCAGCTGAAGCAGCACCGGGCCGAGCTTGTCGCCGAGGGCGTCGGCACGGCTCAGGAAGCGGGCGACCGGCTCGGCCGGCTCCCGCAGCCGCTTGATGTGGGTCAGGTAGCGGCTCATCTTCACCGCGAAGCAAAAATCGTCCGGCGTCCGCTCGCGCCACTGGGCGAACGTGTCGCGCTCCGGCAGCCGGTAGAACGCGTTGTTGATCTCGACCGTGGCGAACGACTCGGCGAACGTCTCGAGCCAGAGCCGTTGCGGCAGACCCTCGGGATAGAGGTACGGCCGGGTGCCGTCGCCGCCCTTCGGGGGACGCCAGTCCTTGTACTGCCACCCTGAGGTACCCATCACCAGCACGTACCGGGGATTTCCAGATTAGCGGTGATCGAAACGGGTAACCCGGGGTCTCCACCCGACGAAGGAGAAACGATCATGCGACTCAGCGACGATGACATCACCGGTGGCAGCGGCGTCGCCGGCGAGGGCGTGGCCGACGGCGGTGCCAACGCGGGCGGCCAGGACGGCGGCGCGGACGGCGGTGCCGGCGGCGGTGCGGGCGAGGGCGCGGCCGACGGTGGCGCGAACCCGGCCGGCCAGGACGGCGGCGCGGACGGCGCGGCCATGGGCGAGGGCCCGGCCGACGGCGGTGCCAACGCGAGCGGCGTCGACGGCGGTGCGGACGGCGGCGCCTCGGGCGAGGGCCCGGCGGACGGCGGCGCGGAAGTGAACGGCCAAGACGGCGGCGCCGACGGCAGCGCGTAGAGGGCGCGCGATGACGAACCCGTCGCCGGACGGCACCGAGGACCGTCCGGCCCTCTCCCGGATCATGGCCGTCGACCCGGTCAAGTTCGCCGAGGCGTACTGGGGGCGCCAGCCCCTGCTCACCCGCGCCGACGAACTGGCCGGGCCGGACGGTTTCCGTGACCTGCTGACCCCCGAGGCGGTCGACGAACTGCTCGGCGAGCGCGGGCTGCGAACCCCGTTCCTGCGGGTGGCCGATCAGGGCACCGTGCTGCCCTCCTCGGCGTTCACCGGACCCGGCGGCGCCGGCGCCGAGGTCGGCGACCAGGTCATCGACGACAAGATCATGCGCCTGTACGCCGACGGCGCCACGCTCGTCCTGCAGGGCCTGCACCGCCTGTGGCCGCCCCTGATCCACTATGCCGGCCGCCTCGGCGCTCACCTGCGCCAGCCGGTGCAGGTCAACGCCTACCTGACGCCGGCCGGCAACAAGGGATTCGCGACCCACTACGACACCCATGACGTCTTCGTGCTGCAGATCGACGGCACCAAGCGCTGGCGCGTCCACGAGCCGGTGCTGCCCGAGCCCCTCGAACGCCAGGCCTGGGGCGGCCGCGCCGACGAGGTCGGCGCCGTCGCCGACGGACCCGCCGCACTCGACGTGGTCCTCTCCCCGGGCGATGCCCTCTACCTACCGCGCGGCTGGCTGCATTCGGCGCGGGCACAGGGGGAACGGTCGCTGCACCTGACGTTCGGCGTCCGGGCGCTCACCCGGTACGCGATCGTCGAGGAACTCCTCGGCCTCGCCTCCGGCGACCAGCGACTGCGCGCGACACTGCCGTACGGGATGGATGTCACGGACCCCGACCAGGTCGCCCCCGAACTCACCGAGACGGTCACGGCCCTGCGGGACTGGCTACTCACCGCGGACCCGGCCCAGATCGCCGACCGGCTGCGCGCCCGGGCCTGGTCGGCGACCCGGCCGGCGCCGGTCCGTCCCCTCGCCCAGCTCGCCTACGCCGAGGCCCTCAGCCCCGACGACCGGGTCACGGTCCGCGAAGGGCTGCACTGGGACCTGCGCGAGGACGGACCGGAACACGTGGTCCTGCGACTGCCCGGGCGCACGCTGCGCCTGCCCGCCTACTGCGCTCCGGCCATACGCTCGGCGCTCGACGGCCGTACCCACCGCGTGGGTGACCTGCCCGGCCTCGACGACGACGCGGACCGCCTGGTGCTGGCCCGCCGCCTGCTACGCGAGGCCGTCCTCGTCCCGGCCTGATCCACGCCGGCCCGACGCCGCAAGCAGCCCACGGACAACGACCACAACGGCTTCGGGGGAGGGGATGGCCCACGCAGGGATCAAGCCTGACCGCCCGGAGTGGGTCATCCCCTCCCCCGAAGCCCC
This sequence comes from Actinoplanes sp. NPDC051346, assembly GCF_040682215.1. Classification (NCBI taxonomy): domain Bacteria; kingdom Bacillati; phylum Actinomycetota; class Actinomycetes; order Micromonosporales; family Micromonosporaceae; genus Actinoplanes; species Actinoplanes sp. NPDC051346. Next base: position 51,487 of record NZ_JBFBAJ010000004.1, read on the forward strand.
ACATTGACCCACCCGAAGCCGTGAGCGTGCCACGGCGGATCCGACTCAAGCCGCCAACCGTGCCGGCGGCTTCGCTCGCTGCGCCGGCGGCTTCGCTCGCCGGGGCGGTGGCTTCGCTCGCCGGGGCGGTGGCTCGCGTCCTTCGCGTGATGGTGGCCGGGGTGGAGGGGGGACGTCGCAGCGTGCGGTTCAGCCGCCGCCGGCGTTGGCGCGGACCACGGTGAGAATCACGCCGGCCGTGACCAGGGCGGCGATCAGCACCGTGGCGACCGCGGAGGCGTCGAGGGGCATGCCGCCGCGGTCCGCGACGCGCTTGGCCGTGACGACCGCCAGGATCGGGCCGAGCAGCGCCACGATCAGCGCCACCACCGGCAGCCCGACGGCCAGGTCGCCGCCGCCCTCGCGGCCCGCCCAGCGCAGCAACGACCACGCCGCGAGCCCGACGGCCCCGCCGAGAGCGCCGAGTCCCGCGTAGAGGAAGGTGGCGCCCTTCAAAGGCTTCGCCGGCGGCGCCCACGCCGCGGTGGTCGCCGCCTCCTGGAGGTAGTCGTCCGCGTCGCGGTTCCGCTGCCGGGGAACGGCCGGCTGCGGCGCGCCCGCGAAGCGGTCCGCCGCCCGGCCGGCCCGATGCGAGAACTCCGCCCAGAGTACGGCGACGCGCGCGTCCACCTCCTCGAGGCCGCGCTGCGCCGCACGGACCGCCGTCACCGCCTCCCGGATCCGCCGGTCGGCCTGGCGCACCGCCTCGTCGGCCTCCCGGGCGCGGGTGTCGTGCCAGTTTCGCGCCTCGGCGCGGTGCGCCGCCGCCTCCTCGTCGAGGTTGGTCAGCTTGCGGATCACGGAACGGTAGTCGGGGGTACGGCGCTCGAGCACGCCGTCATGGTCGGAAGCGGTCATGAGGGTCCATAGGGGATGATCACCTCGGCGCCACGGTGCACCGAGCGGTCGAAGTGCAGCGCCCGCCATGGTCGCGGATACCAGACCGGCGAGCCGTGCCCCGGGTAGTACGGCGACAGCTCGCTGCCGTGCACGTCCAGAGCCACCCACGCGCCGATGACGTCCGTGCGGGCGGCCTGCCCACCCAGGGTGTCGCGCAGCAGCGACGCCCCGCGCCACCAGCCGAGGACGTGGACGCGCCGCTCCGGGCCCTGCCGCAGGATCCGGCGCAACAGCTCCTGGGCGGGTGCGGGTGCGGCGTCGACCGCGTACAGCAGCAGGTGCAGCGGCCGGTCGGCGGCGGTGCCCTCGGTGGCCCGGGAGGCCGCGTCCTCGAGGAGGAAGCCGACGGTGTCGCCGTCGTAGTATCCGGTGTCGTCCGGCAGGACGCTCCTGAGCGCCTCCACCGCGGCGTGCGCGTCGGCGTCCAGACAGGCCACCGCGAACTGCGCCGCGCCCGGCTCGAACTGGGCGGCGAGCGAGCGGGCCGCGGTGTGCAGGATCGCGCACGCCTCGTCGACCCGCGTACCCATGATCGCGATGTTGCGGCCCGGCGCCCGACGCAGCACCGTCCGCGCGGACCGGGCCTCGACGTCGATGGTCTCGCCGAGCAGCACCACGGGCGCGGGCACCGGCCCCGCGCCGAACCGCCGGAAGTCCGGGCTGTCGTCCAGGCGCGGGATCGCGTCGCCGTCGAAGAGCCGTGGCGGGGGCAGCTCCTGCGGGCGCCGCCGCCACAACCGATGCTGCAGGTCGCTCCAGCGGTCCCGGTCTCCGGCGTCGGGCACCCGGACCACCCGGTTGGCCTCCGTGGCGCCGGAATCGGCGTTCACCACCGCGTGGTAACGCGGCAACACCTCGGCGGCGGTGTTCTGCTCGGCGAGCACCCGGCGAGCCCGGGGCAGCGCGATCCGCAGCGAGAACTGCGCCACCAGCGCCGGGCGGCCCCACAGCGCCTCGATGCCCGACACGTCCTGGCTGGCCAGCACCAGGTGGATGCCCTGGGAACGGCCGCGCCGGGCCAGGTCCTCGAGCAGGTCGACCGCCTCGGCGGCGACCGCGTCCCGGCCGGCCAGCAGCACCTGGAACTCGTCGACGACGGCCACGATCCGCGGCCACGAGCCCTCGGGATCCTCGGCGCGCAGCTCCGCCAGGTTGGTCACCTCGTGACGCTTGGCGGCGTCCGCCCGGGCACGCAGCTCGGCGCCGAGGAAGCGCAGCAGGGCCAGGCCGAACTCGCGGTCGGTGTTGACGTTGACGCCGACCAGGCGTACGTGGGGGAGCCAGCTCGGGTCGCGACGGCCCGGCGCGAACCGGGCGAAGGACACGCCCTCCTTGAAGTCCAGCAGATAGAACGCCAGCTCGGCGGGGGAGTAGCGGGCCGCCAGCGCGCCCATCCACGCGTAGATCAGATTGGTCTTGCCGGTGCCCGAAGGTCCGGCGATCAGCGCGTGCGGCGGATAGTCGGAGAGGGTCACGTGCACCGGCGCGCCCTGCGGGTTGTCGCCGAGCGGGGCGGTCAGCGCCCGCGCCGAACTCTCCTGCCACTCGCGCTCGGGCAGCAGGCTGTCCAGGGCGACCGGTGCCGGCCCCGCCGCGACCGCGTCGGCGATCTGCCGGCAGGTGCGGGTGACCACCGCCGGCGGTGGACCCGGATCGAGCAGGACGGGCAGGTCGCCGGTGCCGCCCAGGCGGGCCTCGTCGCCGGGGACCGCGTCGACGACCTCGATGCCCGGACCGGCCGGCACGCTCAGGTCGCGCACGATCAGGTGGACACCGCACGCCGCGCCGGTGCGCAGGATCCGGTCGAGTTGGCCGCGCTCGTGCCGGGACAGCTCGTCGGGGCGGCCGCCGCCGAGCAGGATCGCGACCCGCCACGGCTCGGGGCGGCGGCCCGTCGCGGCCGCCAGCTCGCGCAGCGAGGAGTGCTCACCGGCCAGGACCGTCTCGTTGATCCGGCGTACGTGGTCGACCAGCTCGTCGAGCAGGGCGCCGAGCCCGCCGGGGCCGACGAACCGCAGCACGCCGGCCGGGGCCAGCGGGGCGAACCCGGCCAGCCCGCCGCCGAGCTGCTCCGGGTCGTACCCGGTGAGGGTGATCCGCCCCGGCTCGACGCTGCCCAACGCGCGCAGCAGCAGGCCGGCCACCACGTCGTCGCCGGTGGTGTCGTGGCCACGGACCACCACGTGGCCGTGGTCCAGCAGCGGCACGAGCGCGGGCACCTCGTCGTCGTACGGCAGCAGCAGTCGTCCCACCCGCAGCTCCGGCGCGGGCGCGGGCGACACGGCAGGCGTGGTCCGCCACCGTGACCATGGCGCTCCCGCCGCACCGGGAGCGGCGAGGCGCGCCGTCTCGACGGCGGCTCCCGCCAGCTCGGCCAGCTCACGCTCGCGCTGCTCGTCGACCTCCCGCAGCCGCTTGTCCCGCTCGTGGACGAGGCGCTTGCGGCGTTCGCGGGCGGCCCCGACGATCCGGGCCCGCCGGGTGACCGCCGCCTCGTGCTCCGCGCGGGCCGCCTCCAGGGCGGCCTCGGCGACGCCGAGAGCGTGGGACAGCGCGGCGCGGACCTCGACGACCTGCTGGGCGGCCGACTCAGGCATCGGCGCCCCGGGTCCGCGACGGCTCGGGCGCGTCCGGGTCCAGAGTGGCCGGATCGCGGCCGAGGCGGGCCAGCAGGACACCGGTCAGCACGCTCGCGGTGACCGCCGAGTCGGCGGGATGCGCGGGCGCCTCCGCCGCCGCCGGCGCCCGGCAGATGCGGGCGAGCAGCGTGTCGAGGACGGCCGGTGGGGTGCCGGGCAGCAGCGACCTGACCCGGCCGCCGGCGGCCGTCCGCAGCCTCTGCATGTCCTCCGGGCGCGGTTCGTGCCCCAGCAGGTCGCCGGCGAGCCGGTGCAGGACCGGCGAGCTGGCGGCGGACAGGCCCAGTCCGGTGGCGGCGTCGACCCGGTGCAGGTCGCGGCCCAGCCGGGCCCGGTCGCCGGAACGGACCCCGGCGGCCACCCGGCGCAGCAGCTCGGCGGTGCCGCCGGACCGCCCACCCGCGGCCCCCGCCTCCGCCGGCGGAGGCGGGGCCTCACCGGTGAGCGCGGCGACCCGTTCCTGCCACCAGGGCCCGAGCCGTTCCGGTGGCGGCGCCTGCTCCTCGGTGCGAGGAGGCGCCGGATCGTCCTGCTTCAGCCCCGCCCGGTAGTCGTCCTTCGGCGGCGCGCCACCCGACAGGCCCAGCACTGCCAGATAGGAGGCGATCGCGTCCTGGGCGAGGCGCAGCGCGGCGGCGGAATGCTCGGCGTGCTCGATGGCGTTGCCGAGCTGCGGCACCCCCAGCGGGTCCACCGAGGTCTGACGGACCCAGTTCAGCAGATCGGACGCGCTGCGCAACCGCTCCATGGCGACGGACACGAGGCCGGTCGGCAGCTCCTCCGACGTTGCCCTCAACTGGGCGCCGAGTTCCTCCACCAGTGACATCGGAGGTCAGAGGGTCGCCGTGTAGGTCTGAGCCTGCTCGACCGCCATCAGTGTCGCGCCGAGACACTCCTCGAGCTGCTGGTCGGCCTGGGCCAGGGAGGCGTGCGCGGCCCCGACCGCGTCGTTGGCCGAGCCGTCGAGCGCGGCGGCCAGGCTCTGCTGGGCCTCGCCGAGCTTCTCCCGGGCCGCCTGAATGGCCGCCTGACCCTCGGTGACCTGGTGGAGCGCGGCGTCCACGGCCGCTCTGACCTCGGCGACGCTGGCCACTCCTGCCGCCTCCAATAAATCGTCACGGTGTTACGCGCCCAGCTTAGTCGTCCGTGATGCGCGGGTCGTGCCCGCGTGGGGAGTTTCCGCGCCACCGACGCGGTGTCCGACGTCGACGATCAGGAGTCGTGCCTGGCCGCGGAGTTTCCGCGCGGAACGCTGGTGGGTCCGCGCACCTCCGCGCCGAGAACTGTCACCCGTTCGCGCAGACCACGGTCGGCGGTGACCACGACGACCCGCCGCCCGGCGCCCTCGGCGGCGACGAGCGCCACGATCGCGTCGTCGCCGGAGCCGGTGGCCCGCTCGACACGTACGCCCGGTGCCGGATCGATGTCGCGGGCGCGGCCCTCCACGACCAGGACGAGTTCGACGGGGCCGGGGAGGTCCGGCAGTCCCTCGGTGTGCAGGGGGCGCAGCGCGTCGCGGAGCCGGGCGGTCGCACCCGCGCGGTCTTTCCACCATCCGTCCGGCTTCGAGCCGACGACGTTGGCGGCGTCCACGACCAGCAACGGCTGCATTATTGGCCTCCGCTTCGCTACGGCGGGCACTGCGCCCAGAGGCAGGTCGGTGTCGAGGGCACCGAAACAGACTACGGCAGAGGGCGCCTTGTCTGTTTCGGCGCCCTCGACACCGACGGGCGCAGTGCGACTCTGGTTGCGGTTGGACCACGTTTGGGTTGGGGCCGTTGTCAGGTTATTGAGCTGAGGGGGGTTGACCTGTGGGGTTGCGGTTAGACGGCGGTGAGTTGCTCGGCTAGGCGGCGGTGAGTTGCTCGGCGCCGAGGGTCGGGTGGTCGGCTAGCCAGGCGAGGTAGCCCGGGTTGCGGGACGAGGCCTCCAGGTAGGCGTCGCGGGCCATGCCCATCAGGCGGGGGGCGACCTGGGCCGCGGGGCTGTCCGGATGCCAGCCCAGCACCTGCCGCCAGCGCAGCGGCGCTCCCTTGATCGGCAGGTGCACCAGGCCGGCCGGTGGACGGAAGGTCGGCTGACACAGTGCCAGCGCGTGGCCGGACTCGGCCATGTCGACGCAGCCGCGGATGTCGGTTTCCAGGATCCGCTTGGGGGTGAAGCCGGCCCGGGCGCATGCCGCCGCGAAGCAGTCGCCGAAGCAGCCGCCGCCGGGTCCGCCCGCCCACTGCTCGTCGGCCAGCTCGGCGAGGTCGACCTCGACGCCCTTGGCCTGGGGATGATCCTCCTGCATCAGCACGCAGACGCCGTCAACGGCGATGGTCTGCCAGACCAGCCCGTAGTCGGCCGAGGGGATGGCGTCGCCGCAGACCCCGACCTGGGCGTAGTCCAGCCGGCCCGCCAGCACCATGGTGGCCAGTTCGTCGACGTAGTAGGACGCGTGGGTGGAGATCTGTGCGTCGGGCTGGGCGACGGACAGCCGGTGCACCATGCCGCCGATGACCGGACCGCCGATCGAGCCAATCCGGTACCGGCTCATGGCCTGGTCCGAACCGGCTCCGGCGAGCCGGGCCGCCTCGTCCTGCAGACCCTTCATCGCGGGCAGCAGGACCCGGGCGCGGGAGAGCACGAGCTCGCCCAGCGCGGTGGGCCGAGCGCCCCGCCGGTCGCGTTCGAAGAGCGGCCCGCCCAGCGTGCGCTCGATGCGTTGCAGCTGCGCGGTCAGAGCCGGCTGGGCGAGCCCGAGCAGCGACGCCGCCTTCGTCACGCTGCCCGTCTCCGCGATGGCACAGACCACCTTGAGATGCCGCAGCTCCAGGTTCATAGCGTGACGGTAGGACGTTCGCGGGATATCGGCTAGACCTTCGACGGATCGAAGATCCTCCACTTGTGACAAACGGGTTAACCAAAAGGGCAGAAGCTGCTAACCAGTACGTTCGTACGGAAACATTGTGTACGGCATTTATCACTATCAGTAAAGTTAAAGATCTTGGGGGTACGTGGTCCGCCGCCCGACCACGTCGCGGACCTTGTCCACGATGGCCACCGCGGGGTCCACGACCTTGTTCCAGGGCGGCGTCGCCGGGGTCTGAGGATGCGGCCGGGTCGGCGCCGCCTCCCGAGCGACCTCCACCCGGTTGCCGAGCCGAATCAGCTCCTCGGCCGACACCATCCGCTCCAGCAGTGGCAGCAGCTCACCGGTCGCGGCGTCCGCGTGCCGGCGCAGCCGCCGACCCACATCCTCCGCCCGCTCGCGCCGCTCGGCGTCCCCGGCGTCCTCCAGCAGCCGCAGCGACTCCAGCAGCGCCCGGTCCTCCGCGATCTCCCGCTCGGCGAGCCGTTCGCCGTCCGGCACGGCGGCGCGCACGGCGGGATAGACATACTGCTCCTCGGCGGACAGATGCCGCGACAAGCCGGCGCTGACCACCTCGGCGAGCACCCGGCGTCGACCCGCGTCGGTGCCGTCGGCGGTCAGCTCGTCGCAGAGGGCCAGCAGCTCACGATGCTCACGGGACACCACGTCGGCGACGTTCACGCCGGTGGACTCGCCGCCGACCGGCGGCAGGGGAGGCAGATGTACGGACACGGCCGCCTGGTACCCGCACCCGACCTGGCGTCAAACGCCTCGTGCGGTGAGCTGGTAAGAAGAGCGGATGGAACCAGTCAGCGCCGCCGACGACGTCGTGCGCATCTGCCGCGACCTGCTCCGGATCGACACCACCAACACCGGCGATCCCCGGACCACGGTCGGCGAGCGTGTCGCCGCCGAATACGTCGCCGAGCAGCTCACCGAGGTCGGCATCGATGTGCAACTGCACGAGTCGGCGCCGAAACGGGCCAACCTCGTCGCCCGGATCCCGGGCAGCGACCCGTCGCGGGGCGCCCTGCTCGTGCACGGCCACCTCGACGTCGTCCCCGCCGACGCGCGCGAATGGTCGGTGCCCCCGTTCTCCGGCGAGGAGAAGGACGGATACCTGTGGGGCCGCGGCGCGATCGACATGAAGGACTTCGACGCCATGATGCTCGCCGTCGTCCGTCGCTGGAAGCGCACCGGCGTCGTCCCGCCGCGCGACATCGTCCTCGCCTTCACCGCGGACGAGGAGGCGGGCATGGAGTACGGCTCCCAGTTCCTCGTCCGCGAGCACGCCGACCTGTTCGAGGGCTGCACCGAGGCGATCGGCGAAGTCGGCGGATTCTCCTACACGATCAACGACGACCTGCGCCTCTACCTGGTCGAGACCGCCGAGAAGGGCATCGACTGGCTGCGCCTGCACGCCAAGGGCCGCCCCGGGCACGGCTCCTTCGTACACGACGACAACGCCGTTACCGCCCTCGCCGAGGCCGTCGCGGCGGTCGGCCGGCACAAGTTCCCGATGGTCATCACCCCGACCGTGCGGTCCTTCCTGGAGCAGGTCTCCGAGGCCCTCGGCATCGAACTCGACCCCGACGAACCCGAGCTCGCCATCGCCAAGCTCGGCCCGATCGCCAACCTCATCGGCGCCACGGTCCGCAACACCGCCAACCCCACCCGCCTCGAAGCCGGCTACAAGGACAACGTCATCCCCGGCCGGGCGTCGGCGACCATCGACTGCCGCACCCTGCCCGGCCAGGCCGAACTCTTCCTCGAACAGCTGCGCGCCGTGATCGGCCCCGACATCGAGATCGAGCACCTGCAGCAGCAGGCGGCCCTCGAGACCGGTTTTGACGGCGCCCTCGTCGACGCCATGGGCGCCGCCCTGCGCGCCGAGGACCCGGGTGCGCGCGCCGTGCCGTACATGCTCTCCGGCGGCACCGACGCCAAGGCCTTCACCACCCTCGGCATCCGCTGCTTCGGTTTCGCCCCCCTGAAACTCCCCGCCGACCTGAACTTCTCCGCTTTGTTCCATGGCGTCGACGAGCGCGTCCCGGTCGAAGGACTACAGTTCGGCGTGCGTGTGCTCGACCGCCTGCTCCAGGCGAGCTGATGAGAGGACTTTCGACCATGACCGACCAGTACGCGGAGCTCGACGCCGCCCTCGACCGTGTCGTGGAGGCCGCCAGGGCCCACCTGGCGGCGGTGAAGGCCGCCCAGGGCCGGGTGGACGACGACGACGTGTGGCAGGCCTACGTCACGTTGAACAACACCTCCTACGCCTACGACGAGAAGCTGCTCGACGCCTTCGGCGAAGTGACACCCTGGGACGTCGAATCGATCGACCCCGACGAGGCCGACGCCCGCTTCAGCGCGGCCACCGCGGGCGCCGACGGCACCTCCGCCGACCCGTACGCCCAGGTGATCTCCGTCCGCCAGCGCCGCGACTACCGCGTCCCCAGCGTGTCGGCCCTCCTCCGCGTCGCGGACTCCGCCCGCCGCAACCTCGTCCCCGAAGACGAGGAACCCGGCGCGGTCGAATCGGTCGGCGAAGCCGTCCTCGAACTCCTCCAGGCCGGCGACGGCTCCCTGTCATCGCTGGACGTCCCCGAGCTCGAGCCCCTCGACGGCCTCCTCACGGTCTCCGAAGTCAAGGAACCCCTAGACCTCGAAGCCTTCGCCGACGAAGACGGCGCCGGCCCCTTCACCCCAGCCGCCGACGACCAACTCGTAGGCCGCCTCGACGAACACCCCTTCCTCCCCGACGAAGAAGACGAACACGCCGGCCACACCCACTGACCCACGTCCCA
>NZ_JBFBAJ010000004.1:60823-349311 GCF_040682215.1 Actinoplanes sp. NPDC051346
CTGTCGGGCCACGTCCCTGTCGGGCCACGTCCCTGTCGGGCCACGTCCCTGTCGGGCCACGTCCCTGTCGGGCCACGTCCCTGTCGGGCCACGTCCCTGTCGGGCCACGTCCTTCTCGGCCGTGACGGCCCAATCACCTGATAACGGCCTCAACCCAAACCTGGTCTAACCGCAACCAAAGTCGCACTGCGCCCGTCGGTGTCGAGGGCGCCAAAACAGACAAGGCGTCCTTTGCCGTGGTCTGTTTTGGTGTCCTCGACACCGACCTGCCTTTGGGCGCAGTGCCGCCGTAGCGAAGCGGAGGCCAGCAGCTCAGCAGCCGCATGCAACCACCGCAACCCACGGGGGGCTTGGGCCACGGGGGGCTTGGGCCACGGGGGGCTTGGGCCACGGGGGGCTTGGGCCACGGGGGGCTTGGGCCACGGGGGGCTTGGGCCACGGGGGGCTTGGGCCACGGGGGCCTTGACCCACGGGGGCCTGACCCCACGGGGGGCTTGACCCACGGGGGCCTGACCCCACGGGGGGCTTGACCCCACGGGGGGATTGACCCCACGGGGGGCTTGACCCGCATGGGCTCCTATAAGAAGAGACCCGGCTGGGAAGATGTTCCGACCTTGCGGCGGAGCATCACCTGCCGGGTTCCGTCTCGGAAGAGCTGGACTCGTGCCAGCTCCCATCCGGAGAATTCCGCTGTGATGGCCAGTTGCGCCGTGGCGGCTAGGCGATCGACGTTCGACGGCAACCGGAGCGGCGCGTACTCGTAGTCCATGGTCCTAATATGCTTCAGCGCCGGGTGTGCCACCAGTCCCCGGGCCGGTCAGTCCCTCGCGTTCTGGGTAGCCGATCGGTACGGCGGAGACGTCGTCGAGGGCCGCGGCGATTTCGGCGGGCAGGGTGAGTTGTTCGCTGAGCAGCGCGCCTTGGAGTTGGCCGGCGGTGCGGGCGCCGAGGATGGGTGCGGCTACGCCGGGTCGGTCGCGGATCCAGGCGAGGGCTACTTCGAGGGGTTCGACGCCGAGTCCGGAGGCGGCGGTCACTACGGCTTCGACGATGCTGGAGCTGCGGGGTTCGAGGTAGGTCCGTACGAATGGTGCCAGGTGTTCGGTGGCGGCGCGGGAGTCGAGGGGCCGGCCGTTGCGGTATTTGCCGGTGAGGACGCCGCGGCCGAGGGGTGACCAGGGGAGTACGCCGATGCCGAGGGCTGCCGCGGCGGGTAGGACTTCGCGTTCGATGCCGCGTTCGAGGAGTGAGTATTCGACCTGGGTCGCCACGATGGGGGTGCGGCCGGGGAATGCCCGTTGCCAGGTGGCGACTTGGGCGGTCTGCCATCCGGCGAGGTTTGATACGCCGACGTAGCGGACCCGGCCGGTGTGTACCGCGTGGTCGAGTGCGGCGAGGGTTTCCTCGAGCGGGGTGTGCGGGTCGTAGCCGTGTAGTTGCCACAGGTCCACATAGTCGGTGCCGAGGCGGCGTAGCGACGCGTCGAGGGTGCGGAGCAGGTGTCCGCGGGAGCTGTCGCGGCGGCGGTGGGGCGTGTGGCCGAGTCCGGCCTTGGTGGCGATCAGCACCTGGTCGCGGGGCACGAGGGCGCCGAGCAGTGAGCCGATCACCGTTTCGGCGTCGCCGTCGCCGTACACATCGGCGGTGTCGATCAGGGTGCCGCCCGCGTCCAGGTAGAGCTTGAGTTGGGCGGCGGCGTCGTCGGGGTCGGTGTCGCGTCCCCAGGTCATGGTGCCGAGGGCGAGCCGGGAGACCGCCAGCCCGCTTCGGCCGAGCGGTCGTTGTTGCATGCATGAACCTTATTCAGGCTGGACCGTCGGCGAAACGTCTGTGGCAGGTCAGCGGGCTCGGTTTGCGTCGGGTAAGCGACCAAGTCTGGCGAAGATCACTGAGTGTGTTCGCCTAGGCTGGCTACCGCGGAGTATCGGTGCTCCGGCAGCAGGAACGGGAGGATCCGTGCGGCTCGGACTGAACCTCGGCTACCAGACCTCGTGGACCACACCCGCCGATCATCTGGCGATGGCTCAGGAGGCCGACCGGCTCGGCTATTCGGTGGTGTGGACGGCGGAGGCTTACGGCTCGGATTCGCCCAGCATGCTGGCGTGGATCGCCGGGCAGACCGAGCGGATCGAGCTCGGTGCCGCGGTCATGCAGATTCCGGCTCGTACGCCGGCGATGACCGCGATGACCGCCGCGACGATCGACTCGCTTTCCGGCGGCCGGTTCCGGCTCGGCCTGGGCGTTTCCGGCCCGCAGGTTTCCGAGGGCTGGCATGGCGTGCGGTTCGCCAAGCCGTTGGCTCGCACCCGCGAGTACGTCGATATCGTCAAGCTCGCCATCGCGCGTAAGCCCGTCGCCTATGACGGCGAGCACTACCAACTCCCGCTGCCCGACGGTGCCGGGAAGGCGTTGCGGCTGGGTTTTCATCCGCCTCGTAAGGCCGTACCCATCTATCTCGCGGCCGTGGGTCCCAGGAACCTGGAGTTGGCCGGCGAGATCTCCGACGGCTGGCTGGCGATTTTCTTCGCTCCTGACGCCGCGGAGGAGAGCCTGCAGCACATCCGGCGCGGGCGCGAGAAGGTCGGTGCGGGGCTCGAGGGCTTCGACGTCTGCGCCAGCGTGCCCGTCATGATCGGCGACGATGTGGCCTCGTGTGCCGATGTGATCCGCTTCTATGCGGCGCTCTATGTCGGTGGCATGGGCAGCCGTGAGCAGAATTTCTACAACAAGCTGGCCGTGCGGATGGGCTACGCGGATGAGGCCAGGACGGTTCAGGATCTCTATCTGGCCGGCAATCACCGTGAGGCGGCCGAGGCCGTGCCGCAGGAGTTCATCGAGCGTACGTCTCTGATCGGCCCGAAAGAGCGGATCACAGAGCGCATTCGTGAGTACGCCGCGGCGGGCGTGACCACGCTCTCGGTCAGCCCGTTCGTGCCCGATCGGGAGAGCGCTATCGAGAATCTGCGGGTGCTCGCCGAGGCTTTCGAGGCGTCCGGCGTGGCCGGGTAGCCGTGGCCACCGTCCTGCTTCTGCGCCATGGGCGTACCACCGCGAACGCGGCGGGCGGGCTCGCCGGCCGGCTGCCGGTCGAGCTCGACGACGCCGGCCGTGAGCAGGCCGTACGGGTCGGGGAGCGGCTGCGCAAGCTGCCGCTCGCCGCGGTGGTGACCAGTCCGCTGATCCGCTGCCGGCAGACCCTGGAGCTGGCTCTGCCCGACGCGGTTGCCGAGGTCGACGACGGGTTCATCGAGTGCGGGTACGGCGACTGGGAGGGCCGGCCGCTGACGGAGCTGGCCAAGGAGCCGCTCTGGCCGGTGGTGCAGCAGCACCCGAGCGCCGTCGTGTTTCCCCGGGGCGAGGCGATGGCGGCCATGTCGGCGCGCGCGGTGGCGGCGGTCCGGCGCTGGGACGCCCGGGTGACCGCCGAGCACGGCCCTGACGCGCTTTGGCTCGCCTGTAGTCACGGTGATGTGATCAAGGCGATCGTGGCCGATGCGATGGGGCTGCATCTGGACGAGTTCCAGCGCATCGTGGCGGATCCGGCGTCGCTGAGCGTGATCCGCTACACGGCTACCCGACCGTTCCTGGTGCGGCTCAACGACACCGCGGACCTGGCCGGGCTGGTGCCTCCCCAGCGCGCGGACGGCCAGCCGGTGGATCCGGCGGCGCAGTCCGACGCCGCTGTGGGCGGGGGTGCCGGCGGGGGAGTCTGAGCACCCGGCGTGATCGACGGGGCGCCGTCGTCCGGGGTTAGGCACCCAGCGTGATCGGCCTGTCACCGCCGGAGATGCTCGCGTTGCGCCCTCGGCGAACCGGCCCGGTGCGCTGCGCGCTCGCGCGCGCGGACGGATAGGGTCGTTGTCATGACCCACCAGGTGCATGCCTTCGAGCCGCCGGAGCGGTTCGTCGCCGGGACGGTGGGCGAGCCGGGCGACCGGACATTCTTCCTTCAGGCCCGTGGCGGCGGTCGGGTGGTCAGCGTGGCCCTGGAGAAGGTCCAGGTGACGCTGCTCGCCGAGAAACTCGAAGAGCTGCTGACCGAGGCCAGCCGGCGCTTCGGCGTGGAGCTGCCCGAGACGTCGCCGCTGTCGGCCAACGACAACGAGCCCCTCGACACCCCGGTCGACGAGGAATTCCGCGTCGGCACCCTCGGCCTCGCCTTCGACGTCGACACCACCACCGTCGTCATCGAGGCGATCGAGGCCGGCGAGGGCGACGCGGAGGCCGAGCTCAGCGGTGACGAGGACGACGAGGCACCGCTCGACGACGACGATGACGACGACGAGCCCGACGACGACCTCGACCGCCTGCGCGTGCGCCTCACCCCCGAGGCGACCCGGGCGTTCATCGACCGCGCCCGGCGTGTCGTCGCCGCCGGCCGGCCGCCGTGCCCGCTCTGCGGCCAGCCGCTCGACCCGGCGGGCCATCTCTGCCCCCGGCACAACGGCTATCACCGGTGACGACGGAGTCCACATCCGTGCTCGCCGTCCAGGACGCCCTCGAGCTGCTTACCCGAGGAACCATGGAGGTGGAGGGCCGGCTGGTCGACGCCTCCAACACGACGCTGCGGGCCGAGATCACCCTCGACGGTCTCACCCGCCGCTGTGTCTACAAGCCGGTGCAGGGCGAGCGTCCGCTGTGGGATTTTCCGGACGGCACCCTCGCCGGCCGTGAGGTGGCGGCGTTCCTGGTCTCCCAGGCCACCGGCTGGGGACTCGTGCCGCCCACGATCCTGCGCGACGGGCCGCTCGGCACCGGCGCCTGCCAGCTCTGGATCGACGAGCCGGCGGACGCGGAGGCGCTGATCGGCTTCGTCCCGGCGTATGACGTGCCGCAGGGCTGGTTCCCGGTCGCCGCGGCCCGCGACGAGGACGGCGACGCGTACGCGCTGGCCCACGCCGACGACCCCCGCCTGTCCCGCCTGGCCCTGCTCGACGCGGTGATCAACAACGCTGACCGTAAAGGCGGTCACGTCCTCTACGCCGCCGACGGCGGCGTCCACGGCGTCGACCACGGAGTGTCCTTCCACGTGGAGAACAAACTGCGCACGGTGCTGTGGGGCTGGACCGGCCAGCCGGTCCCGCCGGAGTCCCTCGAGGTGCTGCGACGACTGGGCGATGAGCTCGACGCGGAGCTGGGGGAGCGGCTCGAGGAGCATTTGACGGTCTCCGAGGTGCAGCACACGCGGTTGCGGGTTCGCAGGCTGGTGCGGTCGGGACGGTTTCCGACGCCGCCGCAGGAGTGGCCGGCCGTGCCGTGGCCGCCGATCTGAGCGCTCCCTCGCCCGTTTGAGGCGCTGAGTCTTTACTCACGCCTGTGCGGAAGTGTCGGGGGCGCTCGATAGGCTTTTGACCATGGACGCTTGGACCGGGCACGACGTGCCGACCCTGCCGGGAGAAGCCGCTCCGCCGGCCCTGTTCGACTCGGCCCGCCAGGAGATCGCCCCCACCACACCGGGCGACACGGCCACGATGTATGTCTGCGGCATCACGCCCTATGACGCCACGCACCTGGGTCACGCCGCCACGATGATCACATTCGACCTGATCCAGCGCGGTTGGCGCGACGCCGGCCTCGACGTGCGCTACGTGCAGAACGTCACCGACATCGACGATCCGCTGCTCGAGCGCGCCACCCGCGACGGCGAAGACTGGATCGTGCTGGCGATGCGCGAGACCGCCCTGTTCCGCGAGGACATGGAGGCGCTGCGGATCATCCCGCCCGCCCACTACGTCGGCGCGGTGGAGTCCATCCCGGCGATCGCCGAGCACGTGCGGGAGCTGGTCGCCGGCGGTGCGGCGTACACGCTCGACGACGGCACCGGCGACGTCTACTTCGCCGTCGAGGCGGCGCCGTCCTTCGGCTACGAGTCCCACCTGTCGCGCGACGAGATGCTCAAGCTGTCCGCCGAGCGCGGCGGCGACCCGGAACGCCCCGGCAAGCGCGACCCCCTCGACCCGCTGCTGTGGCGCGGCGCCCGCGACGGCGAGCCGGCCTGGGACGGCGGCGATCTCGGTCCGGGCCGGCCCGGCTGGCACATCGAATGCGCCACCATCGCCCTCGGTCTGCTCGGCACCACCATCGACGTCCAGGGCGGCGGCAACGACCTGCTCTACCCCCACCACGAATGCTCCGCGGCCCACGCCGAGCGCCTCACCGGCGCGGCCCCGTTCGCCGCGCATTACGTCCACGCGGGCATGATCGGCCTCCACGGCGAGAAGATGTCCAAGTCCAAGGGCAACCTCGTCTTCGTGTCCCGCCTCCGCGGCGACGGCGTCGACCCCATGGCGGTGCGCCTCGGCCTCATGGCCGACCACTACCGCACCAACCGCCAGTGGACCGACGACGTCCTCAAGCTCGGCCAGTTCCGCCTGTCCCGCTGGCGCATGGCGGCGGCCGCGTCGTCCGGCCCGTCGGGCGACGGCCTGCTCGCATCGGTCCGCGAAGCCCTCCACAACGACCTCGACACCCCGGCGGCGCTGGCATTGGTCGACGCGTGGGCCGAGGCGGCCCTGTCGGGCACCGGCGACGACCCGGGTGCGCCGGCACTCATGGCGAAGACGGTCGACGCGTTGCTTGGGGTTCGTCTGTAGCCGCGCTTTCGCGGTTGCGTGGCCGGGTGGGGCCTGGGTCGGGCCTTCGCGGTTGGGCGATGAGTCGGGCTTTCGCGGCGGTGCGGCGGGCCCGCGTGGTCGTGCGGTGCGAGTCCGGCCTGTGCGGTCGTGCGGCGGGCTTGCGTGGCCGTGCGGCGGGCTTTCGCGCTCGCGCGGGTGCCGCGGTGCTCTACGCGAGGCTGAGGCCGGGATCCGGGTCCGGGTCCGGGACGGGCGCCGGGATTCGGTACTCCTCGGTAAGCGTCGTCATCGGGCCGGGCCAGGTTGCCTGCGCCACCTCGATCGGCTTGCGTGTCTCGTCGAAGGCCACGTGCACCAGGTGCAGCACCGGAGTGTCGGGCCGGATCTGCAGGATCTCCGCCTCCTCCCGGCTCGGCTGGCGCGCGCTGATCGTGTCCGTCGCCGAGGCGTACCGGCGGCCGATCGCCTCCTCGGCCTCCTGGTAGAGCGGGCGCCCGAAGGCCTCCGCGCGTTCCAGGGAGGTGCCGGTCGCGTCGGTCACCCGGAACCAGGAGGCGCCGACCTCGACGGTCGCGTCCTCGGCCCGGACGACGTGGCGCCGTACCAGCATCTCGGTGCCGTCCCGGACGCCGAAGGCGTCGGCGACCTCCGGCGGGGCGGCCTCGCGGCCGACGCGGGTGAGCTGCTGGCGGTACCGGGCGGCGAGGTCGGCGTGGTAGCCGCGATGTGCGCCGTAGCGGCCGCGGGAGAGCCGGTTGAGGCGGCGCCGGGTGCCGCGGACGTACGTGCCGGAGCCGGGTTTGGTGATCAGCACGCCCTCGACCCGCAGCTGGTCGACCGTCCGTTGCACCGTCTGTTTGGCGACGCCGAACATCTCGGCCATGGCGGGGATCGACGGCAGCCGCTCGCCGGGCTGCCAGTCGCCGCGCCGGATGCGCTCTTTCAGCTGGGCGGCGATCTGCCGATGCGGAAACTCGGCGGCGCCGGGATTGATCGTCATGCTCCGACCTCCAGACCCTAGGTTCCTAGGATGCGCTACGCGGTGTGCGCGGGCCGGCATCGACACGCCGGACGCTGCGACACGGTTCGCGCGTTCCCGCGGGGACAACCCAGCCTGGTTCGCGGGAGACAGCCCGGTCCGCGCGAGACAACCTGGACGGAACACGAGACGGCCTGGACGGAACACGAGACGGCCTGGACGGAACACGAGACGGCCTGGACGGAACACCTGCCGCCACCAGGGCATCGGTCAACTGGGCACCTGCCGGGCGTTGCCACTCCGGGCGACCACTAGGCTGTCTCGCCATGGAGGCTCTGCGGTTGATCCTGCGCTATGCGCACCTCGTCGGCTTCGCCCTGCTGCTCGGTGGTGCGATCGTCCAGTTTGTCTCGGGCAAGCTGCGGATCAACCCGGCCATGCTGTGGGGTGCGGTCATTCAGGTGCTGACCGGCCTTGCCCTGTCCGCCCCGCTGCGCGGTGGCGGCGACGCGGAGCCCAGCCCGGCCAAGCTCGCGGTGAAGCTGGTCATCGCGATCCTGATTTTCGTGATGGTGTTCGTCCCGTGGCGGCGTAAGCGCGAGGATGTCGCGCGGGGTCATTTCATCGGGATCGTCGCCATGACCTTGATCAACGCCGCGGTCGCCACGTTCTGGCGCTGACGGCCTGGACCGCTGTGGCCCCGCGAGAGCAGGGGCCACAGCGGACACGGTCTACCAGGATCCGGCGGTCGGTCCGGCGGATCCGCCCCGCCGCCGTAGGTACTTCTCGAACTCGCTGGCGATCTCGTCGCCGGTCAGCGGCTTGATTCCCTCGTCGCCGACGCGTTCCTCCAGCTCGCGGACGTATTCGCCGAGCTCGGCGTCCTGTTCCGCGGCGGCACGTACGCGCTTTTCCCACTCGTCGGCCTCTTCGGCGAGGTCCGCGAGTGGCACCGGCAGGTCGAGGACGTCCTCGAGGCGGCTGAGCAGGGACAGCGTGGCCTTCGGGCAGGGCGGGTTGTTCGCGTAGTGGGGGACGTGCACCCAGAAGGACAGGGCGTCGAGCTGTGCGCGCCCGGCGGCCTCCTGGAGCACGCCGACGATGCCCGTGGGGCCGTCGTAGCGGGTCGGCACGACTTTGTATTTTTCCGCGACCGCCTTCTCCGACGCGGTGCCGCTGATCGGCAGG
The DNA here is from genome assembly GCF_040682215.1 of Actinoplanes sp. NPDC051346. NCBI lineage: Bacteria > Bacillati > Actinomycetota > Actinomycetes > Micromonosporales > Micromonosporaceae > Actinoplanes > Actinoplanes sp. NPDC051346. Next base: position 69,566 of record NZ_JBFBAJ010000004.1, read on the forward strand.
GGCCGTGTGTACGGCACGTCCGCCAGCAGCGCTCCCAGCAGCACGATCCGGTCGACCTCCAGGCTGTGGCAGACCTCGAGGATCTGCTCGCAGAAGGTGCGCCATTTCATGCTGGGTTCGATGCCCCGGATGAGCACGACGTCACGTTCGGTGCCGGGCGGGCTGGCCACGCTGAACCGGGTGGTCGGCCATTCGATCTTGCGGGTCTCGCCCTCCGCCATGGTGATGGTCGGCCTGCTGACCTGGAAGTCGTAGAACTCCTCCGGGTCGATGGTGGTGATCTCGCGGGCCTGCCATACCTGCTCGAGGTGCTCCACCGCGGCCGTCGACGCGTCGGCGGCGTCGTTCCACCCTTCGAAGGCGGCGATCGCCACGGGGGAGCGAAGCAGGGGGAGGCCGTCGAACTCTGTCACGATGCCAACCTTTCGTACCTCAGTACCCAGAGCCTACGTGGCGTCACCGAATCCCACTCGGCGGCCGCGCCGTGCCGGCGCCCGGGGCCCGGGGCGCGGGGGCCCGGGGCGCGGGGGCGCGGGGGCCCGGGGCGCGGGGGCCCGGGGCGCGGGGGCCCGGGGCGCGGGGGTCGCGGAAGCGGATCAGAACGCGGGGTCGCGTGAGGAGCGCCGGAACGGCTCCGCGAGCGCGGAACTGGCGGGGGACCGCCTCACCGGACGGCGTGTGGTGCCAGGACGGCGGCGCAGCGCAGGTTGCGGTAGTGGCCGCGGTAGTCCAGGCCGTAGCCCACGATGAGGCCGGGGTCGACGTCGAAGCCCACGTACGTCTCGACGTCGAACGCGGGGCTGTGCGGCCGCCGCAGCAGTGCGCAGACCGCGAGGGACGCGGGTCGGCGCTGGTTCAGGCTGGCGATCAGCCACGACATCGTCAGGCCCGTGTCGATCACCGTCTCCGCGATGATGACGTCGCGGCCCTCGATGTCCAGATCAAGATCTTTGAGCAGGCGTACGGAGCCGGAGCTGCGCTTGCTCGTCGTGTACGAGCGCATCGCCATCCAGCCGATCTCGATGCGGCTCTCGCACGCCCGGGCCAGGTCGACGGTGAAGGTCGCCGCACCGCCCAGCACGCCGACGAGGACGATGTCGCGTCCGGCGTAGTCCTTGTCGATCGTGCGGGCGAGTTCGCCGACGCGCAGGAGGATCTGGTCCTCGCTCAGCAGCACCGATTCCAGGTCGCCCGCCACGTGCTCGGCGTCCACTCGATCTCCCTGCAGAAGGCAGCCGGCCGGTCCTGCGGGCATCCTGACACGCGCCCAACCCCTGGGCCAACAGGCGTGTCGCCCGGACGGCTGACGTACCGGTGCGTCGACACGCCGTAGCAGGCCGCGATATCGCGTCCCGGAGATCGGTGACCTTTGTCACGGGCCTCGAATGTGCGGCGTCCAGCGTCGGCGGGCACCGCCGGCTCAAAGGCCTGTTCCCGGCCTGTTCGCCACGGGCGCGGCGAGCGGCGGAACCGCAGTTCCGCGTGGGTGCGCGGCTCACTTTTGCCCGCGCGTTCACCACCGCCGGACCATAAGGCGGACCTTTACATCGTTTGTCTAGGTTCTCGGCCTGGCCTTTATGCTGCGAAACGCTCTCCGGTAAGGTCCGCGCGTCTCAGTATTCAGGTATTCATCACCACGGTGGAGTTGTGGCATGGCACAGCGGTTCCCGCTCAGCGAGATCCGGACCCGCACGTACAAGGATCGCGACGCCTGGTGGACCGTCTGGCTCGTCGATCCCCTCGCGTCGCGGCTGGTCTGGCTCGTGGCCCCGGTGCGGTGGATCACGCCGAACCTGCTGACCATGGGTGCCTTCCTGCTCGGCATCGTGTGCGCGGCGTGCTTCCTCGTCGGTGACTACCCGTGGCTGGTGGCCGGAGCGGTGGTCTTCCACCTGAGCTTCGTGCTGGACTGCATGGACGGCAAGATCGCTCGGCTCAAGGGCACCGGCTCGGTCTTCGGCTCGTGGCTCGACTACGTCTTCGACCGCCTGCGCGTGGTCGTCTGCGCGGTCGCCCTCATGGCCGGGCAGTACGCGCAGACCAACAACATCTACTACCTGGTGATGGCCGGCGTGGTCATCTTCCTGGACGGCTTCCGCTACCTCAACGCCCTGCAGATGGGCAAGGTCAAGAGCCTGATGCGTCGCCGCCTGGAGGCGGCTCAGGGCGAGGGCGCGGCCGAGCCGATGTTCGTCGAGGAGGCCGACGTCGAGCACCCGGTGGGTGCGGTGACCACGGCGACGACGGCCACCGACGGTACGGGTGCGGAGCGGCCCGTGGTCGACGTGTACGGCGACTTCCGGACCAAGTTCAGCGCCTTCGTGCGCCTGCGCAACATGCTGGTCCGCCAGCGGATCCGCGCGCACCTGTTCAGTGGCATCGAGTTCCAGATGTTCGTCTTCATCATCGGCCCGCTGACCGGCCAGATCATCCCGGTCACCATCGCGAGCGCGGTGCTGCTGACGGCGTTCGAGCTGCTGCTGATCTACAAGCTGTGGACGGCGACCCGCAGCTACACCCGGCAGATGGCCGCGATGGGCGTGACCTCGGAGGCCCAGGCGGACGCGGTCGCCGCCGCGGCCGGCGTCGAGCCGCTCGAGCAGGTGGACGACATGGAGCAGTTCGGCACCGACACCGTCACCCTGCGCACGATGCCCACCCGCCACTGACCCCACGCCCGCGGCGGCTACCGCTGCTTCGCGTCATCACCGGCCGCCCGCGTCCACCGCGGGCGGCCGTGTCGTATGTCCGCTCCGGCCGCCGACCGGCCACTGCCCGCCGCCGCGGCCTCGTCGTGACCGGCCGCCGCACCGCGGGCGGCCGGGGCGTGGCAAGCTGTCCGGCCATGGACGCACTCGTGATCCCGGGCGGGCTGGGCCTGTGCCTGGCCGCCGTGGTCGCCCTCGTGGTCCTCGGCGTGGTCGCCGGTCGCCGGCGCGAGCGGGAGCGCCGCGAGGCGCTGCACCGCTGGGCGTCCGCCCGGGGCTGGACGCTTCAGGACCGTCCGGCGGTCGACTGGAGCTCGCGCCTGCCGGGCCGCAACCGCCGGGGCGTGACCCTGGCGCTGACCGGGCCGCTGTGGGGTCGGCGTGCCAGCGTCGCCGACTACTCCTACACCGAGACGACCACGACCAGCACCTCGGACGGCCAGGGTGGCACGACACATGGCACGCGTTCGACCACCCACCACTTCACGGTCCTCGTCGTGCACCTCGACCGGCCGTCGCCCTATCTGGGGGTCCAGCCTCGCGGCACGCTGGCCAAGTGGGGCAGGGCGCTGTTCGGCGCCGGTTCGACGCTGGGCAACGAGCAGTTCGACAAGAACTTCCGGGTGGTCGGCGAGCCCGGCTCCTCCCCGTACCCGTTGAGCCCGGCCCTGCTCGCCGCCCACGTGGACGGCGCCGCGCCGGCCTGGACGTTGGACGGCACCGACCTGATGACCTGCACGCCGGGCCGGCTCAAGGATCCGGAGTCGATCCCATACCTGTTGGGTTCGCTCTACCGGGTGGCGGATCTGCTGACCGGGCGTGCGCCGGTCGCCGGGCCGCAATAATCCTGGGTGTGCGCGATCATCCACTGGAGGTCGGTGAGGACGCCACCACCTTCTTCCAGCCCCGGGCCATGGTCTTCGTGACGATGCTGTGGGTGATCGCCCTGGGCTGGCTCGCCTGCGGTGTCCTGATCCTGCTGGTGGCTTTCGTCCTCGGGGTGCGACCGTCCGTCGGCGACCTCGTGCTGGCGCTGGAGTCCCTGCTCATCGGACCGCCGGTCGTCGCGGGCGTGATCCTGCTGGTCGCGTGGCGCCGGCTCGGCTGGCTCAAGAGCTCGGTGCGGGGACTGGAATTCGGCGCAACCGGCCGGCGCGGCGTGCACATGCCCTGGCGCGTGGTGGCGTCCGTGGGTCTGCGCCGTTGGGGGCCGTTCACCGAGCTTGTGATCACTCCGACGTCCCTGAACGAGGTCACCGAGCTGCCCGGGCGGGGCCGGCGTCCCCGGATGCTGCGCCGCGACGCGGGCCCGGCGTTTCTCGTCGACGTGGGGTTGATGTCTCCTGGGCGGGAGACGCTGCTGGCCGAGCTGCACCGCCGGATCCCCAGCCGCGTGTGAGGCCCTTGGATCCGCCTGCCGGCCAGGTTAAGGTCTCCGTTCCAGCAGCCTGTGCGCCGAGCCTCTGCGGGAGGCCACGGCCTGGATGGAGCATTACCGCCGGTTCTGGGACGACTCCGCCACGCCGGGAGCGCCGAAGGTGACCGGCACGCCGGGCGAATAGAGCACGCTGGCCGGCGGGCCGGCCAGCGCCGGCAGGCCCGCCGCCTGGATCAGATCATCGCGGACCTCCAGCGGCTCGGCCCGGAACAGCGGCCAGCGCGGATGCTCGTTCGGCAGATGCACCGTACGGCCCCAGGCCCGCGTGTGCAGCCCCCAGCGGGCGGTCAGGAAGTGCTCCAGCGGCGACGGTTCGTCAAGGGGCGCGCCGACGCGAATGGAGAACGCCGTGGCGGCACCCCGCGGGCCGGGCCAGCGGCGCCCGCTGGCGTACCGGAGAACCCCGTCCTGCTTCTCCAACGACATCCTCGACCATTTGTACGGCAGCCGCAGCAGCGCCTGCGCCGTCACCACCGGAAGCAGCCGTTCGGCGTCCAGCGACAGGAACACCACCGCCCGCCGCCCCCGGGCGTCGACGCTGTAGAGGCGCACATTGGTTTCGAGGAACGTGCCCAGATAAGGGATTCCGGGACCGCGCAGCAGCCCCAGCCCGACCATGCGGAAACCGATGAGGCCCACGTACGTGACGCCGTCGAGGGTGTCCGGCACGGTCCCGGGCGGCAGGAACGGCGCGACGGTCGCGGGTGGCACCGCCCAGTGCAGGAACGCCAGATCCTCCCAGCGCTGCACCAGCCAGGGCCGGCGCACCGGCCGCGAGGTCTCGGGTGTGACGTCCTCTATCCGCACCCGTTCATCATGGCCGGGTCTGCCAAGCGCCCTGGGGCCTCCGTATCGTGGAGATGCTCCCGGTCGCTCGCCCCCCTCGGAGGACCCCGCATGCCGGTGCCGCGCAACCGCCTTGTCATTCCGGCCCTGTGCGTGGCCGCGCTCGTCGCCCTCGGATGCGTCGCGGCCCCGCAGACCCCGTCCGGTCAGCCGCAGCGTCCGGCACGGACGCCGATCACGGCGGCCTCGGACCGCCCGGACATCGACGGTACGGACACCGTCGAGGAGTTCCGGGCCGACGTCGAGGCCGCCCGGGCCCTCGCCGAGGAGTACTGGACGAAGGAGTTCGACTCCTCCGGCCTGACCTTCCAGCCGGTCGCCGAGCTGATTCCGTACGCCGAAGAGGGCGAGGTGGCCTGCGGCGGCCAGGCACTCGGGCTGAACAACGCGGCCTACTGCTCGGCGGGGGACTTCATCGCCTATGACATCGACTGGGCGTTCACGGCGTTCCGGCGCGTCGGCGACGCGTTCATCTTCTATCTGCTCGGCCACGAGTACGCCCATGCCATCCAGCGGCGGCTGCGCATCCAGCAGCAGTTCACGATCGAGCAGGAGTTGCAGGCCGACTGCATGGCGGGGGCGTACATCGGCGATCTGGAGAAGGCCGGCCGGCTGCGGCTGGACGACGGTGACCTGGAGGAGCTCGCCGCCGGCCTCGACGCGGTGGGCGACGAGCCGGGACAGCCGTGGTTCGCCGAGGGCGCGCACGGCACGCCCAAGCAGCGCACCCGCGCGTTCAGCAACGGCTACAACCGCTCGCTGGAACCCTGCAACCTGTCCTAGCTGGGCTGTCACCGCGGTCACACCCTTTCGCGCCGCGCCACCGCCGTGTTGGTCGGCGGGCGACAATGGCGGCGACCGATCGACGGCCGCGGCGCGGGAGGCTCCCCTGACATCACGACAACCGGCAGCGGTGCTCTTCGACATGGACGGCACGCTGGTCGACAGCGAGAAGGTCTGGGACGTCGCTCTGCACGCTCTGGCCGAGCACGCCGGCGGCTCGCTGTCCGAGCCGGCGCGGCTCGCCATGATCGGCACCAGCATGGCCGTCTCGATGCGGATCCTGCGTGACGACCTGGACCAGCCGCACCGCGACGAGGCCGCCGATGTCGCCTGGCTGGAGCGCCGGGTCGAGGAGCTGTTCGCCGGCGGCCTGGTCTGGCGCCCCGGTGCGATGGAGCTGCTGCGCGCCGTCCGCGCGGCCGGGCTGCCGACGGCGCTGGTGACCTCCACCGGGCGACGCCTCGTCGAGGTCGCCCTCGACACCCTCGGCCGGGAGAATTTCGACGCGATCGTCTGCGGCGACGAGGTGTCGGCGCCGAAGCCCGACCCGGCGCCCTATCTGACCGCCGCCGAACTGCTCGGCGTGCCCATCGCCGAGTGCGTGGCGATCGAGGACTCGCCCACCGGCATGGCCAGCGCGGTCGCCTCCGGCGCGGCCGTGCTCGCGGTGCCCGCCGAGCTGGAGCTGCCCCCGACCGACGGAGTCCACCTGCGCGACACCCTGGTCGGCGTCGACCCGGCCTATCTCGCGGGCCTCTTCCGCCGCGTCACGACCTGACCCGCATCGGCCGCACCCGCCTCACGACCTCCACGACGGGACCGAGCCCGCCGCCCGGTGTTTCTCGCGCGGAGCGCGGGGCCCATTTCACCCATGGGGAGACGGCGGAGTGTGCCCGCCTCCCAATTCACCGTGGGCGGTGACGGAGCCGGCGCGACGGCCGCCCCGCCACTGTGGTGACGGAGCGGGCGCGCCGCGCGTTCAGTCGTGGGCGATGGCGCCCAGGACGTTGAGGCGGGCCGCCCGGATCGCCGGCAGCACCGCGGCGATCACGCCGACCAGGGCGGCCAGGACGAGGTAGGTGCCCATCCGGCCCCAGGGCAGGACCAGTTCGGTGATGCCGTCGCTCTTCAGGGCCCGGGTCACCGCCGTGCCCAGACCGGCGCCGACCGTCACGCCGAGCAGGGCGCCGAAGACGGAGATCACCACCGCCTCCACCGTGACCATGCGCATCGTCTGCGCCCGGCCCAGGCCGACCGCGCGCAGCAGGCCCAGTTCGCGGGTGCGTTCCAGGACCGACAGCGCCAGGGTGTTGACCACGCCCAGGACGGCGATGAGGATCGCCAGGGCCAGCAGGACCTGGATCATCGTGATGAGCGTGTCGAAGGTCGCCGCCTGCTGGTCCACGAACGCGGCCGCGTCCGTCGCCGACACTTCGGGGCTGTCCGCCACCAGCGCCTTGACCTGCGGCAGGACCGCCGAGACGGGTACGCCGTCGTCGAGGCGCACGAACCCGAGGACCGGCTGCGGGATACCGAAGTCCTTCGTGGCCGCCGCCGGCAGCATGATCTTTCCGGGAAGGGCGTCCTCGGCGTACGTGGCGGCCACGGTGTAGGAATGCGCCTGGCCCCGGGACGCCTGCACGGTCACGGTGGTGCCGACCTGCCAGCCGCGCTCGGTGGCCGTCGGGACGCTCACCGCGATCTGGTCGTCCCGCAGCGTCGTCAGTGCGCCGCCGGTGGCGGTGGCACCGTACGTCTGCGCCAGCGCGGCGAGGTCGTCGGTGGCGTTCACCCACTCCTTGCCGCCGTTGATGAGCACCTGGTCGTTCCAGAGGCCGGCCGCCGCCCGTACCCCCGGGATTTGTTTGGCCCGGTCCACGACGGCCGGATCGTACGTCGGCGGCCGCGGCCCGTTCTGGTCGCCGCTGATCATGATCTGGGCCTTGAGGACCCGGGCGGCCTCGGCCTTGAGGCTGCTCTTCGCGGAATCCATGATCACGGTGACGCCGGTGACCAGCGCGATGCCCACCATGAGCGCGGCCGCCGTGATCGCCGTGCGACGCGGGTTGCGTCCGGAGTTGAGCCGGCCCAGCCGCCCCGGCAGCGACCAGGAGAACAACCGGCCCAGCAGCGCCACGACCGGGCGGCTGATCAGCGGAGTGAGCAGGGCGACGCCGACGAACGACACGAGGACGCCGCCGAGGATCAGCCACAGCTCGTTGCCGGCGTCGCCGAACAGGCCGAGCCCGAGCGCCGCGGCGCCGAGGGAGGTGACCACCCCGCCGGCCACGCTGATCTTCGTCAGCGGGCGGTCCGGCGTGGCGACGTCCTGCATGGCCGCGACCGGTGCGATCCGCGACGCCCGCAGGGCGGGCAGCACCGCGGCGACCACCGTGACCAGGACGCCGACGACGAAGGCACTGATCACGGCGGCGGCGGGCACGCCGATCGGGGCCAGCTCCAACCCGCCGGCGAAGTTGCCGAACAGGTACGCGAGGCCCGCGCCGACCCCGACCCCGGCGGCGAGACCGAGCACCGCCGCCACCAGTCCGATCGCGACGGCCTCGACCAGCACCGAGGTGATGACCTGCCGGCGGCTCGCACCCAGCGCCCGCATCAACGCCAGCTCGCGGGTGCGCTGCGCCACGATGATCGAGAAGGTGTTGAGGATGAGGAACACGCCGACGAACAGCGCGACCCCCGCGAAGCCCAGCAGGATCTGCCCGAAGAATCCGAGGCCCTCCTCGAAGGCGGCGGCGGTCTCCTCGGCGAGCTGATCGCCGGTCTTGACCACGTAGTCGGCGCCGAGCGCGGCACCGACCCGGTCGCGCAGCACCTCCGGCGTCACGTCGTCGGCGGCGTCGACGCGCACCGAGCTGTAGACCCCGGTGCGCCCGAGCATGAGCTTCTGCGCGACGGGTTCGGTGAACGCGACCTCCTGCACGCCGCCGAGGCTGTCCCGGTCGCCGCTGTAGCCGTAGACACCGACGAGCGTGAAGTCCTTCCTCGGCGCCAGGGTCAGCACGCCGACCCGGTCGCCCACCTTGAGCCCGGCGCCCTCGGCCACCGTGACGTTCACCGCGATCTCGTCGGCGGCGGACGGGCCACGGCCCTCGCGCAGGCGCACGAGGTCGTCCTCACCGGTCCAGGCGACACCCATCCGCGGCGGACCCACCGACGTCAGGACCTTGCCGTCGCTGCCGATCACCCGGGCGCCGTCGGCCTCCACGAGACCGGCGGCCGACCGTACGCCGGACACGGTCTTGATCTGCTCAACGGTGTTCGCCGGCAGGGGCGCGGCGACCTGCTCGCCGTCGAACTCGGAGATCTCGACCTTGGGCTTGGCGGCGACCCGCACGTCCGTGGTCGAATACGCGCTGGCGAAGACCGCGTCGAAGGACCGGCTCAGCGTGTCGGTGACGACGAACGCCCCGGACACGAACATGACCCCGAGCACGACGGCCAGTCCCGACAGGATCAGCCGCAACTTTCGCGCCAGCAGGCTCTTGAGGGTGGCGCGCAACATCAGAGCATCACCGGTTCGGCGTGCGTGTCCAGCCGCTTCATCGTGTCGAGCACCCGGTCGGCGGTCGGCTCGGCGAGCTCGTCGACGATCTGCCCGTCGGCGAGGAACACGACCCGGTCGGCGTAGCTCGCCGCGACCGGGTCGTGGGTCACCATGACGATCGTCTGGTGGTGTTCGCGGACGCTGGACCGCAGGAACGACAGCACCTCGGCGCCCGAGCGGGAGTCCAGATTGCCGGTCGGCTCGTCGGCGAAGATGACGTCCGGGCGTCCGATCAGCGCCCGCGCGCAGGCGACCCGCTGCTGCTGGCCGCCGGACAGCTGGCTGGGCCGGTGCGTCAGCCGGTCCCGGAGCCCGACCGTGTCGATGACGATGTCCCACCACTGCGGATCGGGCTTACGCCCGGCGATGTCGAGCGGCAGCCTGATGTTCTCCTGCGCGCTCAGCGTCGGCAGCAGGTTGAACTGCTGGAAGATGAACCCGATCCGGTCCCGGCGCAGGCGGGTCAGCGCCTTGTCGCCGAGCTTGCTGATCTCGGTCCCGCCGACGTGCACGGTGCCGCGCTCGATCGTGTCCAGCCCGGCGAGGCAGTGCATGAGCGTCGACTTGCCACTGCCGGAGGGGCCCATGATGGCCGTGAACCGGCCCTGGGCGAACTCCGCGCTCACCCCACGCAGCGCGACGACCTGCGCCTCGCCCGAGCCGTAGGTCTTCCACACCTCGTCGGCGCGTGCCGCCGCCGGTCGCTCGGCATTCGTCGCTGCCACTGTTCCCCCTGGGTCCATCTGTCTGGGTCCGTCTGTCGTCGTGGTCCGGCCGGGCGCTGCCAAGCTCGGAACCGGGCCGGTCGCCCGGCCGGCTGAACTAGTCTCGGGGCGCGCCGGGGCCAGGGCGTCCGCCTCCCGGCGTAGAGCGACGCGGAGATTTCGCTGCGGGTCGCCACCTAGGCAGGCTCAGGGTTACCCCTGACCCGCCGCCGCGCGCTCGGGACCGAAGCCCTAGCCGCCCGGGCGGACCAGCCCCGTTTCGTATGCCAGCACGACGGCCTGCACGCGGTCGCGCAGCCGCAGTTTGGTGAGCATGTGGCCGACGTGCGTCTTGACCGTCGTCTCGCTCACCAGCAACGCCCGGGCGATCTCCGCGTTCGAGTGACCCTTGGCGACGTGGACGAGCACCTCCCGTTCGCGGTCGGTGAGGGTGTCCAGCACGGAAGCCGCGGCGGTGGTCTCGGCGGCGGGGAGGATCTCGGCCATCCGGGTCAGCAGCCGGTCGAGGATGCGCGGGGCGACAACCGCGCCCCCGGCGGCCACCGTACGGATGGCGGCCACCAGTTCCCCGGCCGGCACGTCCTTGCACAGATAACCGGAGGCGCCGGCGGCGACGGCGCCGAGGACCCGCTCGTCGGTGTCGTCGGTGGTCAGGACCAACACCCGCACGGCGAGCCCGGCCTCGACGATGCGACGGATGACGCTCAGCCCGTCGAGCCGGGGCAGCCGCAGGTCCATGACGACCACGTCGGGAAGCAACCGGCGGGACAGGTCGACGGCCTCGACCCCGTCACCGGCCTCGCCGACGACCGCGAGCCCACCGGAGCCGGCCAGCGCCGCCTTCAACCCGGACCGCAGCATCGGCTGATCATCGGCGAGCAGCACCCGGACGGTACGCCCGGCAGCCGGGCCGGCGCCCGCACCCACCCCGTCACCCGCCGACACCCGCCAGCCTCCCTCACCCGACTCCGGCGCTCACCCTAGGCGATCGGCATCCCCCCATTGATGACCCCGCCCCCACGGGCGCCCGCCTCAGCGCCGGCGCGGTCGAAGGTGGCCGCGCTGACCTGTCTCGCGTGGCACATCCGGGGCGGGACGGCTTTGTCAGGGCCGGCGCGGTGCCGGCATGGGAGCCTCGCCGAGGCTGAAGGGTGCTGGGGCCGCCTGTGCGGGTGGTGGCGCGGCGGCCTGTGCGGGCAGTGGGGCAGCGTAGGCGGGCAGTGGGCCCGCCGCGTGCGTGGCCGGCGGGACGTCCGGGTGAGGTGTCGCCGCCGCGTCGTCGGACGGCCGGTCCGCCGGGGGCTCGGGATAGGGCGGCGGGGTGCCGCCGAACTCCGGGCAGAAGCTCTGGTGCCCGCACCACCCGCAGAGGCGGCTCGGCTTGGGCCGGAAATCCCTGTCGCGCTTGGCCCGTTCGATGGCCTGCGACAGCGCCACCAGGGTGCGTTCGAAGCGTTCGAGCTCCTCCGCGTCCGGGGCGTAGTCGCAGATCTCGGCGTCCTTGAGGTAGAGCAGGCGCAGCACGCGGGGGACGACGCCGCGCGTGCGCCACAGCACGAGGGCGTAGAACTTGAGCTGGAACAGCGCCCGCCCTTCGAACGCCTCGCGGGGGGCGCCGCCGGTCTTGTAGTCCACGACGCGCAGGTCGCCGCTGGGGGAGATGTCGAGGCGGTCGATGTAGCCGCGGATCAGCAACTCGTCGTCGACGAGCGTCGAGACCAGGCTCTCGCGCTCGGCGGGCTCGAGGCGCTGGGGGTCCTCGACCGCGAAGTAGCCGTCGAGCAGGTCGCCCGCGCTGGCCAGGAAGTCCGCCAACCGGGTGGCCTCATCCGGCTCGGGCATGCCGGGCAGTGCGTCGGCGGGGGCCGCCGGGCTGGGCAGATCGGCCGGGACCTCCGCGACGACGACGGCGTCGTCGTTCTCGCCGAACAGCGCCGACAACTCCGGCTCCTCCGCCACCAGGCGCTCCCACTGGGGGGCCACCAGCGCCGCCGCGGCCCGCGGGGTGCGCTCGGGCGCCGGCAGGTCGAAGAGGCGCTCGAGCACGGCGTGCACCAGCGTGCCCCGCAGCTGGTCGGCGGTGGGTCGCTCCGGCAGCCGGTCGATGGTGCGGAAACGGAACAGCAACGGGCAGGTCTTGAAGTCGGCCGCCCGCGACGGCGACAGCGACGGCCCGGTGGGCCGCTCCCGGCCAGGCTGCGAGGGAGAGCCGGGCGGCGAGGGGGACAGGACCAGTTCTGCCGTCATGGGGGTAAGGCTAGGGGAGGGGTACGACGAAACCGGCGAGGTGGGGTTCTTCAGGCTCACTCCGTAGCATCGACGCCGTGGACGACACGAAGCGCCGGACCCGGGGCGGCGGGTGGACGGTCGGGCGGGTGCTCGGCATCCCGATCTTTCTGAACGCCTCGGTGCTGCTGCTCGCACTGCTGGTCACCGTCGTGTACGGCGGGTACGCCGAACGCCAGCTGGGCCTGCCCGCCCTGCTCGCGTACGCGGTTGGCCTGGGTTTCGTGGGGTGTCTGCTCGGTTCCGTGCTCCTGCACGAGCTCGGCCACGCCGTCACGGCACGGCGCTACGGGATCGGTGTGCGCGGCATCACCCTGGAGCTGCTCGGCGGCTACACCGAGATGGACCGCGACGCCCCGACGCCGCGGGTCGACGCGCTGGTGTCGCTGGCCGGGCCGGCGGTCTCCCTGGTGCTGGGCGGGGTGGCCACCGCCGCCGCCGTGGCGCTTCCCGACCGTACCCTCGCCGGCGAGATCGCGTTCCAGCTCGCCGCGAGCAATGTCATCGTGGCGATCTTCAACGTGCTTCCGGGCCTGCCGCTCGACGGCGGCCGGGCGCTGCGGGCGGCGCTGTGGGCGCTGATCCGCGACCGTGACCGGGCCACCGAGCTGGCCGCCTGGGCCGGGCGGGGCATCGCCCTGGTCACCGCTCTGGCCGTCTTCACGCTCTACCGGTTGCAGGTGCTCACCCTCTTCGGGCTGCTCTTCATCCTGCTCGTCGCGTTCACGCTCTGGCAGGGCGCCGGCCAGTCGATCCGGCTGGCCCGGATGACGCGGCGATTCCCCCTGGTCGATCTGGCGGCGCTCGCCCGCCCGCTGGTCGCCGTACCGTCGGGAACCTCGATCGCCGAGGCGCAGCGCCGTGCCGGCCTGGCGGAGCCACGGCGCGCGGGCCTGGCCGTGGCCGATTCCAGCGGCCGGCTCGTCGCCCTGGTCGACGGCGCCGCCGTCGCCGCGGTGCCGGTCGACCGGCGGCCCTGGGTCACCGTCGACACCGTCTCCCGGGACCTCTCGCGGGTGCCGGCCATGCGGGTCGAGCTCACCGGCGAGCAGGTGGTCCGGGCGGTGCAGGCCCACCCGGGTGCGCAGTACGTGGTGACCTCAGGCGAGGATGTCGTCGGCGTGTTGCACGTCGCGGACCTGGCCGACGTGCTGGAGCCGCGCCGCTCGGCCCGCCGCGCCGCCGTGAGGTAACCGAGAGAGGGATCCGTGACCGTTCAGGAAGAAGCCGTGCCCGTGTCCACCCATCGCGGACCGTTCCGCCCGGGCGACCGTGTGCAGCTCACCGATCCCAAGAACCGCATGCACACCATCGTCCTGGAGCACGGCAAGGCGTTCCACACGCACCGGGGCGCGCTGGAGCACGACGCCCTGATCGGGCTGCCGGACGGCAGCGTCGTGACGTCCAGCGGCGGCACGCAATACCTGGCGCTGCGCCCGCTGCTGGCGGACTACGTGCTCTCGATGCCGCGCGGCGCGCAGGTCATCTATCCGAAGGACGCCGCGCAGATCGTCGCGATGGGTGACGTCTTCCCCGGCGCCAAGGTGCTGGAGGCGGGCGTCGGGTCGGGCGCGCTGACCTGCTCGCTGCTGCGGGCGGTGGGTGAGGGCGGCGAGCTGCATTCGTACGAGCTGCGGGAGGACTTCGCCGGGATCGCCCGCAAGAACGTCGAGTCGTTCTTCGGTGGCCCGCATCCGGCCTGGCACCTGCACCATGGCGACGTCGCGGGCAACACCGAGACGGGTTTCGACCGCATCGTCCTGGACATGCTGACCCCGTGGGAGGCCCTCGACATGGTCGAGCGCTCGCTGATCCCCGGCGGCGTCTTCATCGGGTACGTGGCCACGACGCCGCAGCTCTCCGAGCTCGTCGAGGCGCTGCGCGAGCGGGGCGGCTGGACCGAGCCACGGGCGTGGGAGTCGCTGGTCCGCGACTGGCACGCGGAGGGCCTGGCGGTGCGCCCGGACCACCGCATGATCGCGCACACCGCGTTTCTCGTGTCGGCCCGTCGCCTGGCGCCGGGTGTCACGGCACCGCCGCGGCGGCGCAAGCCGAGCAAGGGCGCCGAGGCGTACGCGGCGCGCAAGGCCGCTCGGGAGGCCCTGCACGCCCAGCAGGCTGAGACGACGGACGATCCCGGGGTGTGACGCCCGGCCGCGCATCCGGTAGTTTCCGTCGCGGGTTCGATGGGGCATGGGGAGGGAACGGGTGGGCGCGATGAGTTCTCCGCCGTTCGGTGGCAGTAACGAGATGCCGGCGGTTTTCCCGGACTGGTCGCCATATGAGGATCTGGACTCGGCCGCCCGCGCCTATCTGCGCGATCCGGAGGTCGCGCTGGACGCCCTCTTCGGGGTGCTGCGCGGGGCGTCGGTGCTCTGCTTCACGCTGGAGCGCTTCGTCAACGAGGTCAACGGCGTCTGGCAGGAGGTCGTGATCTGTGACGGCAGCCGGCTGGTGTTGTGGCACGGTGAGGATGTGGCGCCCGGTGACGGCCCGGTCGGCTCGATGACCTCGTCGCTGCGGGTGGTGCCGTTGTCGACAGTGACCGAGGTGGGCTGCCGGCGGCGCCTCACCCGGACCTCGAGCGGTCAGGCGCGGGTCGACAGCATCGACGTCTATCTGCTGCTCAGCTCGGTGGACGACGCGGTGCCGCCGCCGGGGATGGCCGAGGAGGAGGGCCGGGCGGCCCTGCGGCACGACGCGTTGCGCTTCGGCAAGACCCTCGACGACGGCGGGCCGGGGCAAATCGCCCGCTTGGAGGAGTTTTCCCGGATTGTCGCATCTTTGGTCGGCCGTCCGACACTGTGACATTTTCCGCCGGGTGACACGCGGGAATACGGGCCTCGAACGAGGCCCGTATTCGTCGGATCAGTCCGCGTCCGGACCCGCGACTTCGACGCCGTCGGAGGAACGCACGACGTGGATGCAGTCGCCCGGGCACTCCTTGGCCGAGTCGATCACCTCGAGGCGCAGCCGGGCCGGGATCCCCGTGCGCGCGCCGGGATCCTGCAGCAGCTCACCGCCGCTGTCCTTGACGTACGCGAGGCCGTCGACGTCGAACTCGAAGACCTCCGGGGCGTACTGCACACACAGCCCGTCGCCGGTGCACAGGTCCTGATCCACCCAGACCTCGAGTTCGTCAGTTCCGGTCTGTGCGGACACCGAGCACCTCCCATGTTTCGCCCGCACCGACCGTACCCGACAGGTCTGACCGCCTGGCGTGCCCACCTGACCCAATCGATCAAGGTTCAGTGACGAGGGTGTTGCATGGGTCGAAATCCGCGCCGCAGCGGTTAGTGTTGTCTCAAGACGTTCGAGCCCCCGGGGAGGTGGGACGTGGCACGTAGCGACGAGGCGGATTCACGCGCCGCACGTTGGGAGAAAGAGGCCAACGATCTCTCCAGCCAGGTTGCGTTCCTGCAGGAGGAACTCGCTCTGGTACGGCGCAAGTTGACCGAAAGCCCCCGACACGTCCGGCAGCTTGAGGAACGGCTTGCGGCGACGCAGGCGCAGCTGGCCCGGCTGACCGAGAACAACGACCGGCTCGTGGCGACCCTCAAGGAAGCCCGGGCTCAGATCGTCACTCTCAAGGAAGAGATTGACAGGCTCGCCCAGCCGCCCAGCGGCTACGGCGTTTTCCTGGCCGCCCACGAGGACGGCACCGTCGACGTCTTCACCGGCGGGCGCAAGCTGCGCGTCGCCGTGTCCCCGAGCCTCGAGGTCGAGGAGCTCAAGCGGGGACAGGAGGTCCTGCTCAACGACGCGCTCAACGTCGTGGACGCGTTCGGCTACGAACGCGTCGGCGAGGTCGTCCTGCTCAAGGAGGTCCTGGCCGGTCCCGACGGCGAGCGCGGCGACCGCGCCCTGGTGGTGTCGCACGCCGACGAGGAGCGGATCGTCCATCTGGCCGACTCGCTCGAGATCCCGAAGCTGCGTGCCGGCGACTCGCTGATGATCGAGCCGCGCTCGGCGTACGCGTACGAGCGCATCCCCAAGAGCGAGGTCGAGGAGCTCGTTCTCGAGGAAGTGCCCGACGTCGACTACACCGACATCGGCGGTCTGCACTCGCAGATCGAGCAGATCCGCGACGCGGTGGAGCTGCCGTTCCTGCACGCCGACCTCTTCCGGGAGCACCAGCTGCGCCCGCCGAAGGGCATCCTGCTCTACGGCCCGCCCGGCTGCGGTAAGACCCTGATCGCCAAGGCGGTCGCCAACTCGCTGGCGAAGAAGATCGCCGAGCGGCGCGGCGAGGAGAAGCACACCAGCTACTTCCTCAACATCAAGGGTCCCGAGCTGCTCAACAAGTACGTGGGCGAGACCGAGCGGCACATCCGCCTGGTCTTCCAGCGGGCGCGGGAGAAGGCCGGCGAGGGCACCCCGGTCATCGTGTTCTTCGACGAGATGGACTCGATCTTCCGGACCCGGGGCTCCGGCGTCTCCTCCGACGTCGAGAACACCATCGTCCCGCAGTTGCTCAGCGAGATCGACGGCGTCGAGGGCCTGGAGAACGTCATCGTCATCGGCGCCTCCAACCGGGAAGACATGATCGATCCGGCGATCCTGCGGCCCGGTCGACTGGACGTGAAGATCAAGATCGAGCGTCCCGACGCCGAGGCGGCCAAGGACATCTTCGCGAAGTACATCCTCGCGGGCCTGCCGCTCAGCGCGGAGGACCTGGCCGAGCACGGCGGCGACGCCGACGTGACGGTCGCGGCCATGATCGAGGCGGTCGTGCTCCGGATGTACACGGAGTCCGAGGAGAACCGCTTCCTGGAGGTCACCTACGCCAACGGTGACAAGGAGGTCCTGTACTTCAAGGACTTCAACTCCGGCGCGATGATCCAGAACATCGTCGACCGCGGCAAGAAGATGGCGATCAAGGAGTTCCTCACCTCCGGCAAGAAGGGGCTGCGCCTGCAGCACCTGCTCGACAGCTGCGTCGACGAGTTCCGCGAGAACGAGGATCTGCCCAACACCACCAACCCCGACGACTGGGCCCGGATCTCCGGCAAGAAGGGCGAGCGGATCGTCTACATCCGTACGCTCGTCTCCGGCGGCAAGGGCGCCGAGGCCGGCCGTTCCATCGAGACGGCCAGCAACACCGGTCAATACCTGTAACAGACGCGTGCGGACGCGGGCGGAGGTTTCCTCCGCCCGCGTCTTCTCATCTCATTTCACCCGTTATCGTCGCTCTCCGTGGTTTTGGCCAGCGGCGCCCCGCCTGTTCGGCGGCCCGTTAACCCCCGATTGTGACGAAAGATCGCCACTGAGAGTGGCGTGACGCGTACGGCCCGAGGCGAGAACCGATACGGAAGCGTCTAGGCTCGATACATGGGCAACGGCAGCACAGTGGCGGGCGGAGTGGTCGCATGAGCGTTCGGCGGATTATGGGCACCGAGGTCGAGTACGGCATTTCCGTGCCCGGACAGCCCGGCGCCAACCCGATGGTCACCTCTTCCCAGGTCGTCAACGCCTATGGCGCCCGGCCCGAGCTCAACCGTGGCGGCCGGGCCCGGTGGGACTACGAGGAGGAGTCGCCGCTGCGCGACGCCCGCGGCTTCACCTACTCCGGCGCGGCGTACGACCCGGCGGACGCGCTGGCCGACGAGGACCTCGGGCTCGCCAACGTGATACTCACCAACGGCGCCCGGCTCTACGTCGACCATGCCCACCCCGAGTACAGCACCCCCGAGTGCACCAACCCCCTGGACATCGTGCGCTGGGACAAGGCCGGCGAGCGCGTCATGGCCGAGGCCGCCCGCCGCGCCGCCACGATTCCCGGCACCCACCGCATCCAGCTCTACAAGAACAACACCGACAACAAGGGTGCTTCGTACGGCTCGCACGAGAACTACCTCATGCGCCGGCAGACCCCGTTCGCCGACATCGTCGCCCACCTGACGCCGTTCTTCGTGACCCGGCAGATCTTCTGTGGCGCCGGCCGCGTGGGGATCGGCCAGGACGGGTCCGGCTCGGGCTTCCAGATCTCCTCGCGCGCGGACTTCTTCGAGGTCGAGGTCGGCCTCGAGACCACCCTCAAGCGGCCGATCATCAACACCCGCGACGAACCGCACTCCGACGCCGACAAATACCGCCGCCTGCACGTCATCATCGGCGACGCGAACCTCTCCGAGATCGCCACGTACCTGAAGATGGGCACCACCGCGCTGATCCTCAACATGATCGAGGAGAAGGTCTTCACCGGCGAGCTCGGCGTGGCCGATCCGGTCTCCGAGCTCAAGGCGGTCAGCCACGACCCCTCGCTCAAGCACCTCATGCGGTTGCGGGACGGCCGCCGCCTCACCGCGCTGGACCTGCAGTGGGCGTACTACGAGCGCGCCAAGGCCTTCGTGGAGGAGCGGTACGGCGCCGACGTCGACGAGCAGACCGCCGACGTGCTGCGGCGCTGGGAGGACGTGCTCGACAAGCTCGGCCGGGATCCGATGACCTGTTCCGACCAGCTCGACTGGGTCGCCAAGCTGCGGCTGCTCGAGGGCTACCGCGAGCGCGAGAGCCTGCCGTGGTCCTCGCCGAAGCTCCAACTGGTCGATCTGCAGTATTCCGACGTTCGCCCGGAGAAGGGCCTCTACCACCGGCTGGTGGCCCGGGGCTCGATGAAGACGCTCCTCGACGCCGAGGACACCGCCCGCGCGATGGTGGAGCCGCCCGAGGACACCCGGGCGTACTTCCGCGGCCAGTGCCTGGCCCGCTACGCGTCCGAAGTGGTCGCCGCGAGCTGGGACTCGGTCATCTTCGACGTCGGCCGCGAGTCGCTGGTCCGGGTTCCGATGATGGAGCCCGAACGCGGCACGAAGAAGCACGTGGGCGCGCTGTTCGACAAGTGCGACACGGCCAAGGACCTGCTCGAGGTGATCACCAGTCGGTGACCCGCTTCGCTGCTCGAGAAACACGCGGACGGGCAGGCGTTTTCGTCGTACCCGCAAGGTAGGTTTTTCCCAACCCGAACGGTTGGGTCTTGAAGGGGGACACGGATGGCAACGCGAGACACCGGCGGTCAGTCGCAGTCCGGCAAGGGCAAGCGCGACGAGGAGATCGAAGACGTCACCACCGAGGCCAACCCGGAGGTTGCCGAGCGCCACGCCGAGATCACCGAGGATGTCGACGATCTGCTCGACGAGATCGACTCCGTCCTCGAGGAGAACGCCGAGGAGTTCGTGCGCGGGTATGTGCAAAAAGGCGGAGAATAAGGCCCTAGCCGGCTAATCAGACATTCGCGTCGTCGGGTCGACACGTTGATCGTGATCATCGCGTCGACCCCACGTGCGCGATATTGTGCTTCAACTGCGACGGCGGCACATGGTTGCGGGACGGCCCGGAACCCCTCGCCGCCGCGATCACGTTTCGAGAGGAACCACGTGGCAGCGGGCTTCGATCCATCCGGGCGTCTTCCCGATGTGTTCACCAACGCGGGGACGTCATCCTTCACGCAGTTCCTGAGCCAGGCCGCCCCGGAGCTGCTGCCCGGGCGCCGGCCGTTGCCGCCGGGTCTGTCGGCCGACATCGCGCCGCACGGCACCACCATCGTCGCCATCGCCACCACCGAGGGCGTCGTGATGGCCGGTGACCGCCGCGCGACCATGGGCAACCTCATCGCCAGCCGGGACATCGAGAAGGTGCATCCCGCCGACGCGTACTCGCTGATCGGCATCGCGGGCACCGCGGGGATCGGCATCGAGCTCATGCGCCTGTTCCAGGTGGAGCTCGAGCACTACGAGAAGATCGAGGGCGCCATGCTGTCCCTCGACGGTAAGGCCAACCGGCTGGCCGCCATGGTGCGCGGAAACCTGGGCGCCGCCATGCAGGGCCTCGCCGTGGTGCCGCTGTTCGCCGGCTTCGACCTGTCCCCGGCCGACCCGGCCCGGGTCGGCCGCATCTTCAGCTTCGACGTCGCCGGCGGGCTCTACGAGGAGACCGGCTACGACGCGATCGGCTCCGGTTCGCTGTTCGCCAAGTCGGCCCTGAAGAAGAAGTACCGCCCGGGCATCAGCACCCCGGAGGCGATCCGGCTCGCGGTCGAGGCGCTCTACGACGCCGCCGACGACGACACGGCGACCGGTGGGCCGGACCTCACCCGCAAGATCTACCCGGTGGTGATGACCGCGACCGCGGACAGCACCCACCGGCTCACCGAGGCCGAGATCAGCGCGGTGGCCGAGGCAGTGGTCGCCGGACGGATGGAGAACCCGGGCGGCTGAGCCCACGCCGCATCCTCTCGACGTAACCACCAGCGAAGGTCATCGAAGGAGTAACCACCCGTGGCCATGCAGTTCTACGCCTCACCCGAGCAGGTCCAGCGGGACCGCTCGGAGTACGCCCGTAAGGGCATCGCCCGCGGTCGTTCCGCCGTCGTGCTCACGTACGAGGGCGGCATCCTGCTGGTCGCCGAGAACCTCACCTCGCTGCGCAAGATCAGCGAGCTGTACGACAAGATCGGGTTCGCGGCCGTCGGCCGCTACAACGAGTTCGAGAGCCTGCGTCGCGCGGGCGTGCGGATGGCCGATCTCAACGGCCTGGCCTACGACCGGCGCGACGTGACCGGCCGCGCGCTGGCGAACGCCTACACCCAGACGCTCGGCGCGATCTTCTCCGAGACGCAGAAGCCCTACGAGGTGGAGATCTGCGTGGCGCAGGTCGGCGCCTCGCCGGAGGCCGACGAGCTGTACCGCATCACCTACGACGGCTCGGTCATGGACGAGCCCGGCTTCATGGCGATGGGCGGCTCGGCCGAGGCCATCTCCACCGTCCTCAAGGAACGCCACGACGTGACGGCCGACCTCCCGACGGCGTTGGCGCTGGCGGTCAAGGGACTCGGCAGCGTCGGCGGCGAGAACGGCGCCCCGCGCGAGCTGGGCGCCTCCCAGCTCGAGGTCGCCGTCCTGGACCGCAGCCGCAAGGGCCGCGCCTTCCGCCGGATCGCCGGCGCGCCGCTGGAAACCCTGCTGAGCGGTGGCAAGGACCAGCCGGAGCCCGAGGTGGGCGAGGCGGGCGACTCCGCCCCGCCGGCCCGCGCCGACGACAAGCCGACGATCTCGGCCGCCTCGGTAGACCTCGAGGGCAACGCCGAGGAGCCCGGCGACGACAAGTCCTGATCCCACGTGCGGTGGCGCGGGGGACCGACCTGGACGGTCGCGTCCCCCGCGCAACACCGACCTGGACGGTCGCGTTCCCTACCCGTGACACCGAGCCGGACGGTCGCGGGAACCGTGACGTGCGCGCCTTTCAGACCCGGCTGTGTCGGTCAGAACGGCGTGCGCGCACGCCGAGCCGATGAAGCCGGCGCCGCGATGACCGGAAGTTTCCCCGGGTGTGCCGTGTATCCGCAGGTCCCGGCCCTGAGTTCGGGCGCGCCGCGCGGAACGCCGGTGAAAGGCGGAGATGTCCCTGCCCCGGGAAGCCGTTGTACGGCTAGTGTTTCGTCATGGAACGGCGAATTTTCGGCCTCGAAACCGAGTACGGAGTCACGTGCACCTACCGGGGACAGCGGCGGCTGTCGCCCGACGAGGTGGCCCGCTACCTGTTCCGCCGAGTGGTGTCCTGGGGACGCAGCAGTAACGTCTTCCTTCGCAACGGTGCCCGCCTCTATCTCGACGTCGGTTCCCATCCGGAATACGCGACCCCCGAGTGCGACTCCGTCACCGATCTGGTGGCCCACGACCGCGCCGGTGAGCGCATCCTCGAGGGGCTGCTGGTCGACGCCGAGAAGAGGCTGCACGACGAGGGAATCGCCGGAGAGATCTATCTCTTCAAGAACAACACCGATTCCGCCGGCAACTCGTACGGCTGCCACGAGAACTATCTGGTGTCGCGGCACGGCGAGTTCGGCCGCCTCGCCGACGTCCTCATCCCGTTCCTCGTCACCCGGCAGCTGATCTGCGGCGCCGGCAAGGTTCTGCAGACGCCGCGCGGCGCGGTGTTCTGCCTGTCGCAGCGGGCCGAGCACATCTGGGAGGGCGTCTCCAGCGCCACCACGCGCAGCCGGCCCATCATCAACACCCGGGACGAGCCGCACGCCGACGCGGAGCGCTACCGCCGCCTGCATGTGATCGTCGGCGACTCCAACATGAACGAGGTCACCACGCTGCTCAAGGTCGGCAGCGCCGACATCGTGCTGCGGATGATCGAGGCCGGCGTGGTCATGCGCGACCTCACCCTGGAGAACCCGATCCGGGCCATCCGGGAGGTCAGCCACGACGTCAGCGGGCGGCGCAAGATCCGGCTGGCGAACAACAAGGAGGTCAGCGCCCTCGAGATCCAGCAGGAATACCTCGCCAAGGCGACCGAGTTCGTCGAGCGCCGGGGCGGCGACCAGACCGCCAAGCGCGTCGTCGAGCTGTGGGGGCGGGTGCTGTCGGCGATCGAGAGCGGCGACCTCGACCCGGTCTCGCGCGAGATCGACTGGGTGTCCAAGCTGAAGCTGATCGAGCGCTACCAGGCCAAGCACGAGATCCCGATGTCGCACCCGCGGATCGCGCAGCTCGACCTCGCCTACCACGACGTGCGGCGCGGCCGAGGCCTGTACGCGTTGATGGAGAAGCGCAAGCAGGTGGACCGCATCTCCAACGACCTGGAGATCTTCGAGGCCAAGGAGACGCCGCCGCAGACCACCCGGGCGCGGCTGCGCGGCGAGTTCATCCGGCACGCCCAGGAGAAGCGCCGCGACTTCACCGTCGACTGGGTGCACCTGAAGCTCAACGACCAGGCGCAGCGCACCGTGCTCTGCAAGGACCCGTTCCGGGCGTACGACGAGCGGGTGGAGCGCCTGATCGCCAGCATGTGACCGGCGACCGCTAGGCTGGTCGGGCTATGACACAGCCGTCGCACGAGCCCGACCAGCGGCCGCCCGGGGACAAGCCCGAGCGGACGGTCGAGGACGTCATGTGGTCGCGCGTCGAACGCCGCCGCGAGCGCATCCGCAGCCAGATCCAGCGCAACCGCGAGGGCGGCCACAAGGTTCCCACCTGGGTGCTGGCCACGATCCTCGGCCTGCTCCTGCTCGGCTGGCTCTACTTGATCATCTTCGACTGACGACAGCCGCCGGATTTTCCGCGATGCTGTCGGCATGCCCGACATCATCGATCCCGCGATCAGCGACTACCTGTTGGCCCATTGCACGCCCGCCGACGACATTCTGCGCGATTTGGCCGCCGAGACCCGGGCGAGGTTCCCGGACGACGTCGTCATGCAGATCTCCCACGACGAGGGCGAGCTGCTCACGATGCTGGTCCGGCTGACCGGGGCGCGCACCGCCGTCGAGGTCGGTGTCTTCACCGGCTACTCGTCCGTCTGCATCGCCCGGGGACTGGCCGACGGCGGCCGCCTGACCGCGTGCGACGTCTCCGAGGAATTCACCGCGCTGGCCCGCGGCTACTGGAAGCGTGCCGGAGTGGCGGACCGCATCGACCTGCGGATCGCCCCTGCGATCGAGACCCTGCGCGCGCTGCCCACGGACCCGGTGGTCGACTTCGCCTTCATCGACGCCGACAAGACCGGCTACCTCGGCTACTACGAGGAGCTCGTGCCGCGGCTGCGTCCCGGCGGCCTGATCGTGCTCGACAATGTGCTGCAGGCGGGACGGGTGGTGGCCCATGGCCCGCAGTCCGAATCCGTCGTCGCGATCCGGGAAGTCAACGACCGGGTGGTGGCCGACGAGCGGGTCGAGTCGGTGATGCTGCCGGTCCGCGACGGCGTGACGCTGATCCGCCGGCGTTAGACGCCGAGGAGGGCGGCGGCGTGCCGGCCGGCGGCGGCCGCCGCCACGAAGTAGGCGTGGTCCTCGGTCAGGCCGCGGCCCATCGTCGACAGCGTGACCGGGCTGGCCTGCAGGGCCGCGTCGAGGCCGTCGGTCGCGACCTCGACGATCCGGTGCAGGGTGGCCAGCGGCGCCAGCGCCTCGGCCACCTCCCTGGCCAGGTCGACGCCCAGATCGGCGGGCACCGGCAGGTCGGCGGGGACCAGCGCCACTTTCCCGTACGCGGTGAGGCTGTGGTGCGAGACCCCACGGTGCCGGGGCCGGCGGTCGGCGTCCGAGACGCGCAGCGAGCCGACGGGGCGACCGCCGAGCGCCACCACCGCGTTGACCGCCTCGCCGAGGGCCACGCCGGAGAAGCCCCACGGCGAGCCCGTGCCCAGGTTGCCCGGCCCCTGAGCGACGATCGTGACGTCCGCGTGCAGCACGTGCCGGGCGGCGAGCAGGCCGGTGTGTACCGTGCTTGCCTCCAGGTCGCCGCCGAAGGCCTGACCCGTGGTGACCGTGCCCGCCAGGTGGTCGCGTAGGCCGGCGAGAGTGCGGGAGAACCAGGCCGGGAGCGCGCCGCCGTCGGTCATCACGTACGCCACCCGGGCGTCGGGGCGGTCGGCGTGGATGCCGGCGAGGATCGCGGGCAGCGCCGAATGCAGGTCGGCGGTGACGACCGGCATGCCGTCGACGCCGTCCGCCGCCATCGCCTCGCGGTGCGGCGACGCGTCCTCGTCCACCCCGAGCAGGATGGGCTGCAGGGGCGTGTAGCGGGCCTTGACCAGGTGGCCGGCGTCGCGGGTGGTGCCGTCGGTCACCGGATCCGGGGGCAGCCGGTCGGGCAGCGCCACCACCAGGGCGTACCCGCCGGTGCCGAGGCCCATCACCAACGCGCCCACGTTGAGCAGGACGCGGTCGCCGGGGCGGGGCGCGCCGGTCAGCTCGGGGTAGGCGAGCGCCTTGAGCGGGCCGTCGTCGGTGTCGACCTCCAGCTCGACGGCTCCGCGCCACTCGCGCCGTACCGAAGAAACGAGTCCCGACCGCCAGCGCACCATGGCGGCGACCCTATCTCCGGCGGGGGTGGTGTGCCCCGGCAGGTCGACGCGTGCCGCCGTCGCGTCGTCGGGCTGCTAGCGTTTCGGTCGTGTCGCGGACCCGTACCGAACGCCTGGTGAACCTGGTGATCTGTCTGCTGTCCACGCGACGGTTCCTGACCGCCGCGCAGATCGCCGCGACCGTGCCCGGTTACGAGCACGACCCCGAGGACCCGCGCGACCACGAGGCGTTCCAGCGCAAGTTCGAACGGGACAAGGCCGAGCTTCGCGAGCTGGGCGTCCCGCTGGAGACGGGCCTGGCGAGCGCCTTCGACACCGAGCACGGTTACCGCATCGCCC
Organism: Actinoplanes sp. NPDC051346; assembly: GCF_040682215.1. Lineage (NCBI taxonomy): Bacteria > Bacillati > Actinomycetota > Actinomycetes > Micromonosporales > Micromonosporaceae > Actinoplanes > Actinoplanes sp. NPDC051346. Next base: position 95,069 of record NZ_JBFBAJ010000004.1, read on the forward strand.
ACCGCGAGTACGCGTTGCCCGACATCCCGCTCGAACCGGACGAGGCCGCCGCCGTGGGCATCGCCGCGCGGCTGTGGCAGCACGCCGGGCTCGCCGCCGCGGCGTCGTCCGGGCTGGCCAAGCTGCGTGCGGCCGGCGTCGAGGTCGACCCCCAGGCCACGCTCGGCGTGGAGCCGGTGGTGACCGTCGACCCGGCGTTCGGCCCGCTCACCGGGGCGGCGCGGGCCCGCCGGGCGGTGACCTTCTCCTATCGCGTACCCGAGGTCGACGAGCCGTCCACCCGCCGGCTGCAGCCGTGGGGCGTGGTCTGCTGGCAGGGCCGGTGGTATGTGGTCGGCCATGACCGTGACCGCGACGCCACCCGCTGCTTCCGGCTGTCGCGCATCGTCGGCCAGGTGCGCGGCGTCGGCCCCGAGGGTGCGTACACCCCGCCGGAGGATGTCGATCTGATCAGTCACGTCGCCCGCTGGTCCGGCCCGGTGGAGCACACCGGCCGCGCCACCGTCGTGGTCCGGCCCGGTCGGGCCGCCGGGCTGCGCCGGCTGGCGGTGGAGACGGTGCCGGGTCCCGGGGGCGACCGGCTGACGATTCCGTACGCCGACGTCGAGTGGCTCGCCTCGCGGCTGGTCGGGTACGGCGCCGACGTGCGCGCCGACGGGCCACCCGAGCTGCGGGAGGCCGTCATTCAGCAGCTCAAGGAGGTCGTGGCCCGGCACGAGCCGGCCGGCGCCGAGGTGCCGTCGTGACCCCGCAGCAGCGCGGCGCGGCGAGCCGCAACTCGGCCGACCGGCTCGGGCGGCTGCTCAACCTCGTGCCCTACCTGCTGGCCCGCCCGGGGATCGCCGTGGCGGAGGCCGCCGCCGACTTCCGGATCACCGAGCGTCAGCTGCGCGAGGATCTGGAGCTGCTGTGGGTCTGCGGCCTGCCCGGCTACGGACCCGGCGACCTCATCGACATGGCCCTCGACGGCGACCGGGTGACCATCACCTACGACGCGGGCATCGACCGGCCGCTGCGTCTCAACCCGGACGAGGCCCTCGCGCTGGTGGTGGCGTTGCGGATGCTCGCCGAGACGCCCGGCATCGGCTCGCGGGACGCCATCGAGCGGGCGCTGGCCAAGATCGAGAGCGCGGCCGGGGACCTGGGCGACGCGCCCGTGGCGGTGCGGCTGCCGGCCGGCACCGAGCGGCTCGACGCCGTCCGCGACATCGTCGAGCGCCGCCGGGCCATGCGCATCACCTACTACACCGCCGCCCGCGACGAGACGACCGACCGCGTCGTCGACCCCATGCGGGTGCTGATGGTCGGCAACCGCGCCTACCTGGAGGCGTGGTGCCGGCGTGCCGAGGGCACCCGCCTGTTCCGCCTGGACCGCATCGATGCCTTCACCGAGCTGGACGAACCGGCCGCGCCGCCGGCGACGGCGGTGCCCCACGACCTGCGTGACGGCGTCTTTCACCCGGGCCCCGGCCTGCCGCTGGTGACGCTGCGGGTGGGCCGCGGCAGCCGCTGGATCACCGAGTACTACCCGTGCGAGGAGGTCCGCCGCGACGGCGACGAGTGGGTCGTGACGATGCGCGTGACCGATCTCGGCTGGGCACAGCGCTTCCTGCTCGGCGTCGGACCGGACGTGACCGTGGTCGGGCCGGCGGCGCTGGTGCACCAGATCAGGGCGCAGGCCACGACGGCGCTCGACCAGTACGCCGCCCCCGGCCCCACGAGCGCTTAGCGGGCCTGTCCGGCCGATATGCTGTCCGCCATGGTCTTGTGGATCGCGCTCGCGGTGGTCGTCGTTGCCCTGATCGTCCTGGTCGCGGCGGTCACGCCCGTGGTGGGACGGCTGTCCGGTCTCGACCGGGCGCTGCGCCGGCTGCTGCGCCGGCAGGAGCAGGCGGCCGCGTTGCAGCAGCGGGTGGCCGTGTTGCAGGAGTCCGTCGCCGGCCTCCAGCAGCGCGCCGAGGCGGCTCAGGACCATGTCGCGGTCATCAAGGCCGGGCGCGGCGCCTCCTGACCGCGCGGCGAAGCCGCAGGTGGCACGCGGGGTTCCCGCCCCGTTGTCCGAAAATTTCTCGGCTCGGCAGACAAACAAGCGGATCCGGCACGGGCCACTCATAGTGTGCCCACGTACGATGGACCCCGCACCATCGACGAACCACCCTGATCCGACCGGAGTCTTGAATGAACGCCATCAAGCCATGGCACCTCATCGTTGTCGTTGTCGTGCTCGTGCTGTTGTTCGGCGCGAAGCGCCTCCCGGACGCCGCCCGGTCGCTGGGCCGGTCGCTGCGGATCATCAAGGCCGAGACCAAGGGCCTGGTGGACGACGACAACGTCGCGGAGAAGGCCGAGCCGCAGTATTCCCGCGAGCCGCTGCACCCGAACGAGATCCACCACCCGGGACAGCAGCCGCCCCAGGGCTACCAGCAGCAGCCCGGTTATCAGCAGCAGCCGGGTTACCAGCAGCAGCCGCCGCCGGCGCAGCCGTACGTCGACCCGGTGCAGCGCACGAACGACCGCTGACGCACCGTGGCTTTCTCCCTGCGTCGCCGGGGGCCGAGCAAGTTCGAGCAGGCCGCCGACGGCTCGATGACCCTGATCGAGCATGTCCGGGAGCTGCGCAACCGCCTCTTCTGGGCCTCGCTCGCCATCGTGGCCGGCCTGATCGTCGGCTTCTTCATCTCGCAGCCGGTCTTCGACGTCCTGAAGGCGCCCTACTGTGTGCTGCCGAGCTCGAAGAATCTGTCCGGCGGCTGTGAGTTCATCACCCTGGGCGTCGCGGACCAGCTGATCCTGCGGCTCAAGATCGCCCTGTGGGTCGGTCTGATCGTCGGCGCGCCGGTCTGGCTCTACCAGCTGTGGGCCTTCATCGCCCCCGGCCTGCACCGGCACGAGCGCAAGTGGGCGTACATCTTCGTCGCCATCTCGGCGCCCCTGTTCATCGGCGGCGTCACCCTGGCGTACACCGTGATCGGGCACAGCCTGGCGTTCATCATGGAGTCCGGCATCCTCGGCGAGGCGACCAAGCTCGAGGTCACCTCCTACGTCGGCTTCGTGATGAACATGCTGCTGATCTTCGGGGCGGCGTTCGAATTCCCACTGGTCCTGCTGATGCTCAACTTCACCGGCCTGGTGACCGCCAAGCGCCTGCTGGGCTGGTGGCGGATCGTGATCTTCCTGTCGTTCCTGTTCGCGGCGATCGCCACGCCGGACCCCGGGCCGTTCGGCATGTCCCTGCTCGCGGCCTGCATGACCCTGCTCTACTTCATCGCCGTCGGGGTGGCCGCGCTCAACGACAAACGCAAGGGCCGGGGCAAGGAGATGTACGCCGGCCTGGACGACGACCAGGTCTCCCCGCTGGAGGAGGAGCGCACGCCGGTGTCGGTGTCGGACCGCGTCGACGGCCCCGAACCGGTCGAGGCGCCGGCGCCCGTGTCGAAACCGTTGCCGTTGGAGAGCCGCTTCGACGATATGACCTGAGCCCGCGGCCGAGTACATTTCGCGGCTGTGAGCGCCCACGACGACATCGCGGTGTTGGCCAATCCCTCAGCGGGACGCGGCCGGCACCGCGGTCTGCTGTCGGCGGTGCTCGACCGGCTCGGTGCCGGCGGCCGGTCCGTGCGGCTGCTGGAGGCGGGCAGCGCCGAGGACGCCGAGAAGGCCTGTCATCGCGCCGTCGACGAGGGGATCGGCTCTCTCGTCGCGGTCGGCGGAGACGGCACGGTGCATCGCGCGCTGCAGGCCGTGGCGGGCACCGGCGTCGGCTTCGGCGTGGTCCCCGTCGGCACCGGCAACGACTTCGCGGCCGGCACCGGCTCACCGACCGATCCGCTGCTCGCCGCCGAGGAGATCGCCGCGGCGCATCGTGACGGACGGCACCATGCGGTGGATCTTGCCCGCATCGGCACCGGGCGGGACGACGTGCGGTGGTTCGGCGCCGTGCTCGCCGCCGGCTTCGACGCGATCGTCAACGAGCGCGCCAACCGGATGCGGTGGCCCCGCGGGCCGCGCCGCTACGACCTGGCGATCATGCTCGAGGCCGCCCGGCTGCGCCCGCGCCGCTACACGCTCGAGCTCGACGGCGTCGACCACAGCTTCGCGGGCGTCCTGGTCGCGGTCGGCAACTGCCCCAGCTACGGCGGGGGCCTGCGGATCTGCCCGGCCGCCGACCCCACCGACGGGCTGCTGGACGTGGTCGTCGCCGCGCCCCTCGGGCGGGTCGCGCTCGCGCGGCTCCAACCCCGCGTGCGGCGCGGCACCCACGTCGAGGATCCGTTGATCACCAGCTACCGGGCCCGCGAGGTGCGGATCGACACCCCCGGGATCATTGGGTACGCCGACGGCGAGCGGGTCGCCGCGTTGCCGCTGATGATCGGCTGCGTTCCGGGTGCCGTGCGGTTGCTGCGCTGACTTGGCGGTCAGCGACCTCAGGGTCGGGCCGAACGAGAGAGGTGAAGCCGCAGATCTTCCTCAGGAGGCAGTATGTCGGTCGGTTCGCTCAGCTCCAGCACGGTCTCCAACCCGTACCTGGCGTCCGCCGACGCCGGCTCGGCGAAGAAGGCGCAGGAGTCGGGCGACGGCGCGACGATCGCCGACCACGTGGCCGCTCTCGACGAGCAGCAGCCGATCCGCAGCGCCACTTCCACTCAGGGCACGCTGGTAGACACGTACCTCTGAGCTCTCAGGAGACCTCGCAGCCGGCAAGGGCGAGCGTCGCACCCAGGCCGTTGCTGCGGCCCGGCTCGGCCGCCGGCAGCACCAGCGCCGCGCAGCCGGCCTGCACCGCCCCCGCGTCCGCCGGGCTGTCGCCCACCATCAACGTGCGCTCGGGATCCACGCCCAGCATGCCGCACGCCCGCAGGAAGATCGCCGGGTCGGGCTTGGTGCGGCCCACCTCGAACGACAGCGCGAACGCGTCCACCAGGTCCGTCATGCCCCAGGCGGCCAGATGCGGGCGGATGTCGAAGCCGATGTTGCTCACCACCCCCACCTTCACCCCGGCCTCGTGCAACGAGCGCAGCGTCGGCAGGGTGTCCGCGTAGGGCAGCCAGCCGTCCGGCCCCAGCAGCCGGTCGTAGAGCGCGTCGGCGAGGCCCTCCACGTCGCAGCTCACCGTCTCCGCGAGGCCTGTGTACGCGGCGCGGTGACTGTGCTCGTACAGGTCGCGGTCGGCCCAGTGCTCGGCGAGGTGGATGGGCACCCGGTGCGGGAGCGGACCGCCGGCGCGCCCGGCGGTGACCAGCCGGTCGGCCAGGATGGTGGCCCGGCCCCGGTCCAGCGCCGTGCCGCAGGCGGCCGCCGCGGCGACCACCCAGGCGACCGGCTCCTCGACCTGGGCGAGCGTGCCGTGGAAGTCGAAGAGCACGGCGTCGACCTGACGGCGCGACGGGAAGGCGGTCGATTCGGCGGCATCCGGCACGCCGTGCACCTTACCGAGGCGGCCCGACCGGCCCGCCGGCAACCGCCCGGCGAGCCATGACCCTCGCTGTGTCACACCCACGCATTAGCCTTGTGGTCATGACTACCCCCGCCGAACGCTATGCGCAGTCGAGAAGGCGGGCGGCCCGTGTGGCCGAGTTCCCGGCGCTGGACGACTTCATGCTGGACGTCGGCTTCGACCTGGACGATTTCCAACGGCGGGCGTGCGAGGGCCTGGAGCGCGGCAGCGGCGTGCTGGTCTGCGCGCCCACCGGCGCCGGCAAGACGGTCGTCGGCGAGTTCGCCGTGCACCTCGCGTTGCGCGCCGACGGCTCCGGCACGCGGCGTAAGTGCTTCTACACGACCCCGATCAAGGCGCTCTCCAACCAGAAGTATCACGACCTCGTCGAGCGTTACGGCGCGGCGCATGTGGGGCTGCTGACCGGCGACAACGCGATCAACGGCGACGCGCCGGTGGTGGTGATGACCACCGAGGTGCTGCGCAACATGCTCTATTCGGGCTCGGCGAGCCTGAAGGGCCTGGCCTACGTGGTGATGGACGAGGTGCACTACCTCGCCGACCGCTTCCGCGGCGCGGTCTGGGAAGAGGTGATCATCCACCTGCCCGCCTCCGTGACCCTGGTTTCGCTCTCGGCCACGGTGAGCAACTACGAGGAGTTCGCCGACTGGCTCGTCACCGTCCGCGGTGAGACCGAGGTGGTGGTCAGCGAGCACCGGCCGGTGCCGCTGTGGCAGCACATGCTCGTCGGCAAGCGGATGTTCGACCTGTTCCACGACGCCGACGCGGCCCGCAAGCACGACGTGCACCCCGAGCTGCTGCGCTACACCCGGGAGATGCTGCGCCGGCTGGAGCTCACCGAGCGGACGGCCGGGCCGGGCTGGCAGGGCCGCGGTGGGCGCCCGCGCCGCTGGCAACCGCCGCCGCGGGCCGAGGTCGTCGACCGGCTCGACCGGGCCAACCTGCTGCCCGCGATCCTGTTCATCTTCAGCCGGGCCGGCTGCGACGCCGCCGTGCAGCAGTGCCTGGCCGGCGGGCTGCGCCTGACCGACCCGGAGGAACGGGCCGCGATCCGCGACATCGCGCAGGCCAAGGTGGCGGGCATCCCGGCCGAGGACCTGTCGGTGCTGGGCTACTGGGAGTGGCTCGAGGGGCTCGAGCGGGGCGTCGCCGCCCACCACGCGGGCATGCTGCCCGCCTTCAAGGAGGCCGTCGAGGAGTGCTTCGTGCGCGGCCTGGTCAAGGCCGTCTTCGCCACCGAGACCCTGGCGCTGGGCATCAACATGCCGGCCCGCTGCGTCGTGCTCGAGCGCCTGGTGAAGTTCAACGGCGAGGCGCACGTCGACCTCACCCCGGGGGAATACACGCAGCTCACCGGCCGCGCCGGGCGCCGCGGCATCGACGTCGAGGGCCACGCGGTGGTGCTGTGGAGCCCCGAGGTCGACCCGCGGCACGTCGCCGGGCTCGCCTCCACGCGGACCTACCCGCTGCGGTCCAGCTTCCGGCCGTCCTACAACATGGCGGTCAACCTGGTCGGCTCGGTCGGCGCGGAGAAGTCCCGCGACCTGCTGGAGTCCTCGTTCGCGCAGTTCCAGGCGGACCGCTCGGTGGTGGGCCTCGCCCGGCAGGTGCAGCGCAACCTCGACACCATGCAGACGTACGGCGACGACTCCACCTGCCACCACGGCGACTTCGACGAGTACTTCGCCATCCGCGTGGCGATCGCCGACCGCGAACGCGCCGTGGCCCGCCAGGGTGCCTCCCAGCGCCGCGCCGCGGCGGTGTCGTCGCTGGAGAAGCTGCGCGTGGGCGACGTGATCCGGGTGCCGCAGGGCCGCCGCGCGGGCCTCGCGGTGGTGCTGGAGCCGCCGACAGGTGGGTTCGGAGAGCCGCGCCCCCTGGTGCTGACCCAGGACCGCTGGGCCGGCCGGGTCAGCCCCGCCGACTTCCCCGGCGCCGTCGAGGTGCTCGACCGCATCCGCGTGCCGAAGCACTTCAACCCACGCTCACCCGCGGCCCGACGCGACCTCGCCGCCCTGGTGAGCGCCACCGGCCTCGACCGGCACGCGGGAGCGGCCGGCGGGCGCCGGGGCCGCAACCGTGGTATTCCCGGCGAGGATCCCGAGGTCGCCCTGCTCAAGGTGCAGATGCGCCAGCACCCGTGCCACGCCTGCCCGGAGCGCGAGGACCACGCCCGCTGGGCCGAACGCCGCCACCGGCTCCAACGCGACACCGACGCCCTGCGCGACAAGGTGGCCGGGCGCACCGGCTCCCTGGCGCGCACATTCGACCAGGTCTGCGCGGTGCTCACCGAGCGCGGCTACCTCTCGCCGGACGGCGAGGTCACCGACGCGGGCCGGATGCTCGGCCGCATCTGGACGGAGGCCGACCTGCTGGTGGCCGAATGCCTCCGCCAAGGCGTCTGGGAAGGCCTGGAACCCGAGGAACTAGCCGCAGCCGTGTCCATGGTGCTCTACGAATCCCGCCGCGAGGGCGACGAACGCGCCTCAGTGCCCAAGGGCGCCACGACGGCCGCGGTCGACGCCTGCCAGAAGCTCTGGGCGGAGATCGAGTCGCAGGAGGCGGAACACAGCCTCGCCCTGACCCGCGAACCGGACGCGGGCTTCGTCTGGCCGATGTACCGCTGGGCCCGAGGCGAACCGCTGGCCCGGGTCCTCGCCAGCGGCCACAACTACGACTCCGACATGCCGGCGGGCGACTTCGTACGCTGGGCCCGCCAGGTCCTCGACCTGCTCGCCCAGCTCAAGGACGCCTCAGCCGCGTCCCCCACCGTCCGCGAAACGGCCCGCAAGGCGATGTCAGCGATCAACCGGGGGGTGCTCGCCTACCAGACAGCGTTGTGACGGCGTGCCCTCGCTCGACCTGGTCGGACCGCAGACTCGACGTGGTCGGACCGCAGCCGGGCCACCGGCCTGACCCGCGCGGTCCACTCGACACGCGGCTTACGCGGTGCGCGGCTTACGCGGTGCGCGGCTTACGCGGTGCGCGACTCACGCGGTGCGCGACTCACGCGGTGCGCGACTCACGCGGTGCGCGACTCACGCGGTGCGCGACTCACGCGGTGCGCGACTCACGCGGTGCGCGACCGCGTTGGTGTCACCGGCCGCGTGGGTGTTCGGCCGCGAGGCGGTCGAGCACCGGCAGTTTCCTGAGCCGAGTCACGCCGTGCCGGTTCCTGAGCCGAGTCACGCCGTGCCGGCAAGGCCGTGCCGCGGACGTCCTCATTTCGGCAGGGTCCTGCGGCGGGGCTCCGCGTGCTGGCAGGGCCGTGGCGTGGGGGCTATCGTGCCGGCAGTGAGTCTCGCACCCGCCACCCGCACGGGCATTACCGGATGCGGCGTTGCTCCCCGGTGGTTAGCGTCGCCACGGTGACGAACGAGATGCCGCGCGGGTATGAGATCCGCATCGCCGGTTGCGCCGACGTCGACACTGCTGTGGACCTCCAGGAGCGGCTGGCCCGGATGCTCTGTCCCGTCGAGAACCATGATGGGCCGTGCCCGGTGCCGTGGACCTTCACCATCACCGGCGACGACGTGGGGCCGCAGGACCTGCTGATGCTCGTGTGGACCACCGCCGACACCGCCGCCACGATCACAGCGGAGGTGCGGAAGCGGGTCGGCGGCCGGCAGACGGTAACAGCCGCCCCAGGCGAGGGCGAACAGTTCGACGTCGTGGCCGAGCAGTACCGCATCGAGCACGAGGCGGGCTGACAGATCGGGTGTGGCGCGGCGCCGTGCTGGCCACCACGGTCCCCTCGGCGCTGACGCGGGGGTGTGGCGTGGGCTGGCAGCTCGGGTGCGGCGTGGGCTGACGCCTGGCGTGCGGCGTGTGCTGGTAGCTCAGGTGCGGCGTGGGCTGACGCGGGGGTGTGGCGTGGGCTGACGCCGGGCTGGCGCCCCTGGGCTGGCGCCCCTGGGCTGGCGCCCCTGGGCTGGCGCCCTGTGCTGGCGCCCTGTGCTGGCGCCCCTGGGCTGGCGCCCCTGGGCTGGCGCCCCTGGGCTGGCGCCCCCGGGCTTGCGCTTCAAGCACGGCACGGTGACATCGGCCGTTGGCGGGCGTTCCGTGGGCCGGTTGCGGGCGTTGTCGGGGATCTGCCTGGTCAGAAGTCGGGGATCGGGCAGCCCAGCGGCGACGAAAGCCCTACCGTCGGCGTGGCGGGTGGCGCTCACGGACGAGACGCACGGCACAGCACGGCGGCCGGCGCCCGCCCGGATCATGTCCGGTCGAGGAGGCGCCGCCATGCCCGCAGTGCAGGATCACATCACGTCGCGGACCCCGATGGGAGCGACGCGGGTGGCCGACGGCGTGACCGTCCGATTCTGGGCTCCCGCCGCCGAACGCGTTCACGTCGCCTTCGGTGGTGCCGTCGGGTACCGGCCGCGCCCGCAGGACGAGTTGGTGCGTGATCCCGGCACTGGTCACTGGACCGGATTTTTTCCCGGCGTCGGTGCGCGCACCAAGTACCGCTTCCTCGTCCAGGGACGTGGCGGCACCGGCTTCAAGCGCGATCCTTACGCCCGGGAGCTCGAGCGTTACGGCTACCCCGACTGCGACTCGATCGTTGTCGACGGCGACGCCTACCCCTGGCACGACGCGGGGTTCCGTACCCCAGCATTCTCGGATCTGATCGTCTATCAGTTCCATGTCGGAGTGTTCCATGCCGTCGACGCCCAGGGCGGCGACATCCGGGCCAAGCGGGTCGCGAAGCTGCTCGACGCCGTGCAGCGCGTGCCCTATCTCGCCGAGCTGGGGGTGACGGCGGTCCAGCCGCTGCCCGTCGTCGAGTTTCAGGGCGAGTGGAGTCTCGGCTACAACGGCACCGACCTGTTCTCGCCGGAGATGGACTACTGCGTCGCTCCGGAGGAGTTGGGGCCGTATCTGGCGGTGGTGAACGGGCTGTTGGCGGCACGGGGTGCCGGGGCTGTGACCGCCGAGCAGCTCGCCGGGCAGGTGAGCCAGCTGAAGGCCTTCGTGGACATCTGTCATCTGTACGGGATCGCGGTGCTGATCGACGTCGTCTACAACCATGCCGGCGGCGGCCTTGACGCGCAGAGCCTGGACTACATCGATCTGCCGGCCGATCCGGGGCCGGACAACAACGCCTACTTCTCCGCTGAGGGTTGGGCGGGCGGCCGCGTCTTCGGGTACGGCCGGGAGGAGGTCCGCCGCTATCTGATCGACAACGCCACCATGTTTCTCGAGGAGTATCACGCCGACGGGTTGCGCTTTGACGAGGTGTCGGTGATGGACGCGAAGGGCGGCTGGTTCCTCTGCCAGGAGCTGACCGAACAGCTGCGCAGGCGTAAGCCGGGGGCGGTGCAGATCGCCGAGTACTGGGGCGGGCATCGCTGGCTGGCCGTGCATCGGCCGCCCGCTGGCATGGGCTTCGACATCGGATACTCCGACGCCCTGCGCGACGCCGTGCGGGCGACGCTGGCCGAGGCGGCGGCCGGCGCGCACGTCGAGGTGGGTATCGGCCGGATCGGTGCGGCGCTGCGGCCGCCGTGGGGTTTCGAGCACGGCTGGCAGGCGTACCAATGCCTGGAGAATCACGACCTCGTGCTGGACGCGGACGACCACCGTGAGCCACGACTGGCCGCGCTGGCCGGCGGCGGCGACGCCCGGTCCTGGTACGCCCGCAGCCGGTCCCGCGCCGCGACCGGCGTCCTGCTCACCGCCCCCGGCGTCCCGATGCTGTTCATGGGCCAGGAGTTTCTCGAGGACAAGCTCTGGTCGGACAGCCCGGACCGTCCCGACCGGCTGATCTGGTGGGACGGGGTGGACGGCGCCGATCGGCACATGGCCGACTTCCGGCGGTGCGTCCGCGACCTGATTCACCTGCGGCGAACGTTTCCGGCGCTGCGGGCCGACCCGATCCACGTCTGGCAGCCGGGGGAGCGGGTGCTCGCCTGGCAGCGCTGGGTCCCGGGTGAGGGTCGGGACGTGGTGGTAGTCGTCAGCCTGTCGGAGTCGACGGCCGACGGGTTCGCGCTCGGATTTCCGCGGTCCGGCCGCTGGCGCGAGGTCTTCAACAGCGACTACTACGACCATTTCCCCAACCCTTGGGTACGCGGCAACGCCGGCGGCGTCGACGCGGACGGGCCGCCCCGGCAGGGATTCGCCCAGTCGGCCGTCCTGACCCTGCCGGCGAACAGCATCCTCGTGTTCACCAGGGACGAGTCCCTGGCATGATCGGGTGTCGTGCAGCCCCTCGACAACCCGGTCTGGGCCGCGTTGACGGGTCCGCAGGCGGGTCTCGCCGACCGGCACGGCCGCGCCGCCCGTTTCCACCCCGACGTCAGCCCGTTCGCCGCCCTCGCCGATCCGTCCGACCGTGAGGCCTGGAACGACCTGCGTACGCTTCTCGGTCCGGGCACCGGCGCGTTGGTCGTCGGCCTCGTCCTGGACGCCCCGCCGAGTTTTGACGCCCGCCCCGGCGTGCCGGGAGTGCAACTCGTCGGGCACGACTACCACGGCGCGCCGGACCCGGAGGCGCGCGAGCTGACCGCGGCCGACCTGCCCGAGGTTCTCGACCTGGTGGCACGCACCCGTCCCGGCCCGTTTCGCGAGCGGACCGTGGCCCTCGGCACCTATCTGGGCATCCGTCGCGGCGGCGCGCTCGTGGCCATGGCCGGGGAGCGGATGCGCCTGCCCGGCCACACCGAGATCAGCGCGGTCTGCACCGACGACACGCATCGCGGCGCCGGCCTGGCCACCCGGTTGGTGGGGGCGGTGGCCGCGGGCATCCGTGCGCGCGGCGAGGTGCCGTTCCTGCACGTCGCCGAGACAAACACCGGCGCGATCCGGCTCTACGAGCGGCTGGGCTTCGTCCCGCGCACCCGGATGGCGTTCGCCTGGGCCACCGGCTGACGGGTCCGTCAGGAGCGGGCCATGAAGTTCAGGAGCGGGCCATGAAGATCAGGGCGCCGACCGCACCGAGCGACAGCGCGATGCTCGTGATGCCCAGCACCCGCCCGATCAGCGCCGGTCCGACCCCGTGCGCACCGCGCCCGCGGGTGCTCAGCACGATGGCGGCGATGCCGAGGATTCCGCCGATCAGGCAGAAGGACAGCGGCACGGAGATGAGGCCGAGGGCGAGCGCGCCCTTTCCGGCGTTGGAGTCCGGCGGGGTCGGCGGTGCCGCGTTGCGGGGATCCCATTGCAGCCGGGGCGGGAGGTCCTGGACCTGGGCGAGCAGGTCGGAGGCGTACGTCGCGGTGCTTACCGCCACGATCCTCAGGTCGTAGGCAGGCTCGGCCAGATGGCCCTCGGCGAGCGCCTGGTTCAGCAGGTCGATCACCTGGGTGCGGTGCACCGCACCGATGCGCTCGTCCTTCATCGCGGGCTGACCGTATCGCGCCCGCGGCCCTGGCCGGGCGGATATCGACGAGGTCGCCTAGGACACGCCCTGGGGCGCGTGCAGCGTGATCGTGGTCCAGGCGCCGACGTGCACGCGGTCGCCGTCGGCGAGGGTGCGGATGCGGCCCTCCGGCAGCGGCTCCGGTTCGTCGTTGAGGTAGGTGCCGTTGGTCGAGCCCAGGTCGCAGAGCAGCCACTCGCCGGCCACGCTGAAGGTCAGCAGGGCGTGGTGGTGCGAGACGCCGGGGTCGTCGTCCGCGAGGTCGATCTCCGGCTCGGTGCCCTTCGAGGTGCTGCGGCGGCCGATGCGCAGCTGCGGCGGCGGCAGGTTCACCGTGCGGGTCCGCGTCTCGGTGGGGAAGTCCGCTCCCTCGACGGCGTTGGCCTCGAAATACTCCCGGTCGGCGGCGATCGTCGCCGTCCAGGCCGCCGGGGCGGGGACGGGCGCAGCAAGCGCGGGAATCTTGCCGGTGAGGTGGTCGAGGCCGCAGTCCTCGCAGAACCGGCCCGACCCGGTCCGCGGCGCGCCACAGTGCGGGCAGGCTTCACGAGGGTCGGGCGATGCCACCACCGCGGGCGGCGGGGTCCCGCCGGTGACCCGGGCACCGCAGGTGTCGCAGTAGTCGTCCGTCGTGGAGGCGTGACCCTTGGGGCAGGCGTACGTGGTCACCGGGCGCGTCCCACCCGGACCGTCTTCGTCGAGCGGGTGTCCAGCGCCATCTCGTCCGCCGCTTCCACCCTGCGGCGCAGCCGTACCGTGCCGGTTGCCGCGTCCTCGATTTCCACGACGGTCGCCAGGAGCTGCTCGGTGGCGGTGTTGCCGCTCGCGTGCGCGAGCTGGGCCGCCCGGCCGAACTTCAGGGTGGCGGTGTGGTCGTCGCCGGCCTTGCGGGCCTCGATGCCGGCCTGGATGACGTCGGCCAACTCCGCCTGCCCGGTGTAGTGGGCGACCTGGCGGTCGATCCGGGCCGACAGCGCGGCGTCCTCGGTCCACACCGCGCGGACCAGGCACTGGGCGAGCGCTTCCTCGCCCTCCACGACCGACACCCGGGCCGCGAGCATCTCGTCGCCCGCCGCGCCCGCCGGCACGTCGACGCAGATCTGATAGTCGCGGCTCTCCGCGCCCCAGGCGCCCAGCGGATAGCGACCGGCGCGGGGGCCGTCCGGCGTACGTTTGCCGGTCAGGTCGACCATCTGCGGCTCGACCTGCTTGACGAGGCGGATGGTCGAGTTCACCGGGGTCCAGATCTTGAGCTGCACGTCGGCGCTGGTCTTGCCCATCGCCGTGGTCATCATCTGGGTGAAGGCCGCGGTCAGGTCCCGCGGGTGGGCCACGATGTCGGCGGTGCCGAGCATCGCCGTGGCGATCTTGCGCAGCTCGGCGACCTGCCAGTTGGTGCCCACGCCGCGGCAGTCGCAGGTGAACGAGCCGCCGATCTCCCGCAGCACGCTGTCCAGGTAGCCCTTGTACTCGCCGTTTTCGCCGTCGGTGAGCAGGATGGCGTGCTGGATGTCGCCCGGACGCTGGGCGAACAGCTGGTGTGCGAGCTTGAGCCAGGCGCCCATCGCCGTGCCGCCGTTGGCCTGGAGCCGGTCGATGGCGCGGACCGCGTCCGCGCGGGTCCGCGGGGAGGCCACGGCCAGCTGACCCGGGGCGGGGAACAGCTGCTGTGCCGTACTGACCCCCGCGACGATGGCGAAGCGCACCCCGTCGTCGATGCAGCCCACCGCGGCCTTCGCCGCCTGCCGGGCGGCGACCATGCGGCCCTCGGCCTGCATGGAACCGGAGCAGTCCACGATGATGATCTCGGTCGCCCCGGCCGTACGCCGCCCGTCGGCCGCACCGGACGACGTCACGGTGACGATCGCGTTGACCTCGGTCGCGCCCAGGGCGAGGAACTCGTTCTGGAACGCCTCGGCGGTGTATGCCATGGGCTCTCCCTCAGTTGATCGGTACGAGGACGACGGTGATGTTGTCGGCGCCGCCACGCTCGTTCGCGAGGGCGGTCAGCGCCCGGGCGGCGCGGAGCAGATCGGATTCCTTCCGTACGGCGCCGCGGACCGTCGCGGCGAACTCAACCGGGTCGCTCAGGTAGTTCCACAGGCCGTCGCTGCACAGCACCAGCAGCCCGGGCTGTTCCGGCCGCAGCGTCGCCGTGTGGGGTTCGACCGGGCCGGCGTCCGCGCCCAGCCACGCGGTGATGGCGTGCGCGCGGGGGTCGACGGCGGCGGCCCGCGGGTCGATGCCGAGCCCGATGGCGTGGGCGGCCCACGAGTCGTCCTCGGTGAGCTGCTCGGCGTCACCCTCGTCCGGGATCCAGTACGCGCGGCTGTCACCGACCCAGCCGTACCCGATCTCCCGCCCCCGGACGCAGGCGGCGACGATCGTGCACGCGGGGTTCGAGGCCGCCCGGCGCGGATCGCCGGTGGAGGCAAGGGCGGCGACGGCGGCGCCGGCGACGGCGATCGCGGCGCCGACCCGCGCGGCCAGGCCGCCCGGCGAATCGGCCGGCACGCCGGAAGCGAGCACCCGGCCCGCGGCCTCGACGGCGACCTCGGAGGCGATGTCCGGGTCGAAGGAGGCGGACACGCCGTCGCAGACCACCGCGTCGACGTCGGCGTCCCGGGCAGCCAGCCACATGGCGTCCTCGTTGCGGTGGTGGCGCAGCCCGCGGTCGGTCACCGCGGCGGCCACCGTCGCGACGGCGGTCTCGGCGTGGTCGCGTGGCCGCACGACGAGCCGGCCGCAGTGGCCGCAGTATCCGTCGGCGCCGACGGCGTCGGTCGTGCCGCAGGCGGGGCAGTCGGCGCCGGCCGCCGGTGGCGTGCCGGTGGCGAGCGTCCTGCCGCAGCTCTCGCAGAACGCCGCGCCGGCCGCCCGCTCGTCGCCGCACGAGGCGCACCCCGTGACCACGCTCATGTGCGGGTCCTCGGCCGGGAGACGTTGGCGAGGTCGACGAGCCGGATCTTCTCGTCGCCCTGGGCGGCCCGGGCCATCTCCCGGTACGCGGCCTCCAGGGCGAACCGCAGGTCCCGTTCGGAGGCGACACCGTCGCCGGCGCCGCCCAGCACCGCCGCCGGCACCTGGGCTCCGCCGCGCAGCACGGTGAGCGCCTGGTCGAGCAGTTCGGCCCGCAGGGCGGCGAGCGCGGCGGCCTCCAGTTCCAGGCGGTTGATCAGCGCGGCCGCGGTGGTCAGGGCGGCGACCGCGGGCGGCGCCGACGGATGCGGCCGGACCAGAGCGCGTACGGCGCCGACCTGGGAGCCCCGGTACGCGGCCGACGTGCCCGGCACCCGGTGGTACGCCTCGACCGCCCCGTCGCGGTCCCCGGCGGCGAGCCGGCACCGCGCCAGCCCCGCCGCGGCGGTGGTGTACGCCGGATCGGTGCGGCTGACCACGTCGTAGTACCTGGCCGCCTCGGTGTGCCGCCCGGCCCGTTCGAGGCCGAACCCGAGCGCGAGCTTGGGCGCGAGCTCGCCGGGCAGCGCCGAGTAGACGGCGTCGAACCGTTCCCGGGCCCGGTCGAGGTCGCCGGCTGCCAGCCCGAGTACCCCGTCGTACCAGGCGATCCGCCAGTCGTCCGGGAAGGTGGCCGATGCGTCGCGCAGCCGGGTGGCCTCCGCGAACCCGTCCGTCCCGAGGTCGAGGTACGCCCGCAGCGCCCGCAGCCGCACCTCGACCGTGTGCTCGGGTGCCCGCCCGAGCAGGGTGAGCACCTGCCGGGGGTCGGTGACGGTCACCGAGGCGAGGAACGCCGCCGCGGGATCGGTGAGGTCGATGAGCGGCGCCGGCAGGAACCGCCAGTCCGGCTCGTCGACGCGGGTGTCGGTGCGCAACTCGCCGGTGAACAGGCGGGAGGTGGCGGGATGCGGCTCACCGCCGGCGGCCAGCACCTCGCGCAGCACACCCAACATCTGTTCGGACATCTCGGCGGCGTCGGTGAACCGCTCGGCGGGATCGGGGTGGGTGGCCCGCCGCAGCAACCGGTGGAACGAGTCGTGTTCGCGGTAGGCCGCGAACTCGCCCGCGTCGGGCAGGCTTTCCTTGAACGTGGTCTGGTAGCCGCGGAAGTCGGTGGTGAGCACGGCCAGGGTCCGGCCGACGGTGTAGAGGTCGCTCTGGACCGACGGTCCGGCGTGCGCCAGTTCCGGCGCCTGGTAGCCGACCGTGCCGTAGAGCGCGGCGTCGTGGTCGTCGACGTGCACTACGCCGCCGAGGTCGATGAGCTTGACCTGGTCGCCGGTCTGGATGACGTTGTCCGGCTTGAAGTCGCAGAAGATCAGGCCCCGCTCGTGCAGGTAGCCGAACGCCGGCATGATCTCCAGGACGTAGGCCAGCGCCTGGTCGACGCCGAGCGGGTCGGGGGCGCCCTTGGCGGCCCGCCGGTCCTTGAGGATGTCCTTGAGCGAGTCGCCGCCGACGTACTCCATGACGATGTAGCCGGCGCCGTCGTGCTCGACGAAGTTGTAGATCCTGACGATGTTGGGGTGCTCGACCTCGGCGAGGAAGCGCCGCTCGGCCACCGCCGCCGCCAGCGAGTCCCGGTCGCCGGAGTTGAGGATGCCCTTGAGCACCACCCACCGGTCCGAGACGCGTTTGTCGACGGCCAGGTGGATCCAGCCGAGGCCGCCGTGGGCGAGCGCGCCGACCACCTCGTACTGGCCGCCGACCAGGTCGCCCTTGTCGAGCTTGGGGGCGAAGTCGAAGGCCGCGCCGCAGGAGGAGCAGAAGCCGGAGGTTCGCCCGGGCCGGTCACCGCGGGCGCGTCCGACGGGTTGGGCGCAGGCGCCGCAGTGCCGCCGGTCCTCGGGCACCTCGGCGACGGCCATGACGGCGGTCGCCGGGTCCCGCGGCGGCAGCGGGGCCACGTCGACCAGTCCGCCGCCGAACCGGCGCCGCCGGGTGCCGGTCCGCGCGCTGCCGGTCCGCGCGCTGCCGGTCCGCGCGCTGCCGGTCCGCGCAGATGCACCCGTCCGCACGGACGCGGCGACCGACGGCGCGGTCCGGACCGACGGCGTGGTGGGGACCGACGGCGCGGTGGGGACCGACGGGGCGGTGCGCTGTGGCGGCGCCGTGCCGGGCCGGGGCGGCGCCATCCCGCAGGTGTCGCAGTACCCGTCCTCGATCGTGCCTGGACAGTCGCGCGGGCAACCCATCTACCGGCCCTCCCTCGGGGTCGTCAGCGCGGAGACCGCCTCCTGGTACGCCGCCACGGCCGCCCGTGCCGCGTCCAGGTCGCAGGGTGCGGTGTAGAGCGCGGCGTGCGCCTCCTCCGCGAGCGGCAGGAGCGTGGCCTCCTCGGCGAAACCCCGGCTGCCCGCCTTGGCCCGGTACGCGTCGAAACGGCCCCGCAACTCGTTGCGCCCGGCCAGGAGCGCGGTGTTGCGTGCCGCGGCGGCCTCGAGGGCGGCGAGCCGATCCCGGGCGTCCCTGTTCCAGGCGGCGAGCCGCGGGCTGATCAGCGCCCACTGCCCGGCCGCCGCGAGGGCGTCGATGGCGACCAGGTCGGGGCGCGGGTCCGAACCGGGCACGGCGGCGATGTCGGCGTCGGCGAACCGCCCGGCGACCGATTCCTCGGCGGCCTCGGCGGTGCGGGCCGCGTCCGCGACCCGGCCCGCGAGGGCCCGCGCGTCGGCGAGCCGCTGGGTCAGCGCCTCCCGCAGTTCGGCGGCCGAGGTGCGTTCCGCGTCGGCCCGCTCGACGAGCGCGCGCACCGCGTCGAGCGCGCGTGCGTCGCAGCCCAGCGGGTCGGTCGCCAGCGCCGAGGTGAAGTCGCCGAGCCGCCGGTCCGCCTCGTCGAGGGCGGCCGAGCGGGTCAGCGTCCGCAGGTGCGCGACGCGGGCGGCGGCGTCCGCGGCGGCGGGCGTCAGCCGGTGCCACACGTCGGCCGCCCTGGCGGCCACCGCCACCGCGGTCCGGAAGGCGGTCTCCATCGCGGACAGCAACTCGGCGGGGGAGCAGGTGGTGGCGACCCGGCCGGGGCCGAGCAGTCCCCGCTGGGCGAGCGGGACGGTGGTCGTGGAGAGCGTGATCGACCGCCCGAGCACCTGGTCGACGTACGCCGCGCGCTCGGCGTCGCCGAACCGGCGCTGGCCGCGCGCCGCCCGCGCCGAGGTGATCAGCGTGGTCAGCAGGCCGTAGCCCTCCCACAGCCGGGTCAGCGCGGCGGAGGCGTCGGCCCAGGCGGCCGCGGTCGCGCCGGTGAGCGGACCCCGGTCGAGGTCCTTGCGGGCCTCGTTGTCGTCGAGCTCGACCAGGTTGGTCGCGATCACGGCGGCGGCGGACTCCAGCCGGGAGAGTTCGGTGTCGGCGCGGGCGATCATCGGGTCAGTCCCGGTATCGCGCGACCGGCGGCCGCGGCGCCGCCGGACCGACGTCGCCGAGCCACCGCTCGTAGGTCCGCTTCCAGGTGCCGTTCGCGCGGTTCTTCTCCAGGACCGCGTTGACGAACCGGGTGAACTCGGGGTGCTTGTTCGAGATCGCCAACCCGTACGGCTCCTGGGTCAGGGGCAGTCCGACGACCTTCGCGTACGGGTCCTGCGCGGCGAGCCCGGCCAGGATGGTGTCGTCGGTGGAGATGGCGTCGACCTCGTTGCGCTGGAAGGCGACGAGGCAGGCGCCGAAGCCGGGCCGCGCCACGGCGATTGGCTTGCTCCGGGCGGCGGCGATGGTGTCGAACGAGGTGGAGCCCTCGGCGGCGCAGACGCTTCTGCCGGCGAGGTCGTCGAGGCTGCGGGCGTCCGAGGTGGAGGAGACGAGCACCTTCTGCCCGGCCTCGTAGTAGATCGAGGAGAAGTCGACGTCCTTCCACCGGGAACAGGTGGCGGTCATCGTGTCGGCGACGATGTCGACCGGGTTCTCGGCGTCGACGGCCTCGACGCGTTCGTCGTACCCGATGACCCTGATCTGGATCTTGTCGGGGTTGCCGAAGATGGCCTCGGCGATCTGCCGGCCCATGTCGACGTCGAAGCCCTCGATTTTGCCGGTGAACGGGTTGCGCGAGCTGAACAGCAGCGTGTCCTGGCTGGTGCCGATGATCAACCGGCCCCGGTCCTGGATCGCGCGCATGTGGCTGCCCGCGGGCATGGCCCCCGGCTTCGGCAGGGCTCCGGACGGGCGCCGGCTGGCACGCGGGTCGCAGGAGGTGTCCGCGGCGGTTCCCGGGCCGGCCGTCGCGGCCCCGGCGGACGGGCCGGACACCGGCCGTCGCGACGAGTCGCCGGAGCATCCGGCCACGGCCAGCAGGGTGAGCGCGGCGGCGACGGCGGCGGCGCGGGTGCGCATCAGCGGTACTCCTCGAGGCGGGCGCGGATGCCGGCGGCGGCGAGCGCGCAGACGGCCAGGGCGAGCAGCGGGCCCAGCACGGTGAGCAGACCCAGGCCCTGCCCGGCGGCGGCGATCTCGTGGGTAAAGACGTCCTTGCGGCCGTCCAGCGCGCGCCCGAGGCCGTCGGTGAGCCCGGCGAAGGTCCGCGTCGTCGTCGCGCCGATCGCCAGCTTGACCGCGCCCTCGTAGTTGCCGCCGTTGTCGAGCGCGCGCACCTTGTCGTGGGCGATGACGTAGTCGCCGCGCTCTCGCACCGCGGCCTCGACGTCCACCTCCCGGGCGAGGTCGTCCAGCAGGGCGCCGAGCTTGCGGTCGGTCTCGTCGAAGTCCGTTTCCAGAGAGCCCTCGCCGGCGCGGGCCGCCAGGGTCAGGGCCTCGTCGCCGCGTTCGCGCAGTGCCAGGATCCGCGCCTCGGCGAGCATCGCGACCGGTCGCGATCCCTGTTCGCCGGCGCTGGACAGGTGTGCGCGCTGTCCGACGAGAACCGTCGCGGTCGCCAGGGTCAGCAGGAGCGTGCCGCCGGTGGCGGCGACCAGCGGCACGTTGAAGGTGCGCCGGGTGGTGCGGCTGAGGTGACGCTGGGCGAGCACGAGCGTCACGAGCAGGGCGAGGAGCAGGACCACGAGCAGCGCCGTCCAGGCCGTGCTGCGCGCGCGGGAGTAGCCGTCGTCGACCTCGGCCTGGGCGCTGCGGAAGAGGAGCTGCGCGTGCGGCTGCAACGAGTCGCGGCTGAGCTGGGAGGCGGTCGACAGGTACGCCGCGCCGACCGGCAAGCCCTGGCGGTTGTTGGCCCGGGCGCTGGCGACCAGCGCCGCATAGCGCGGGATGTCGGCCGACAGCGTGCGGATCGCCGCCGCCGCGGCGCCGTTCGCGGGCGTACGCCGGGCCGCCGAGGTCAGCGCGGTGGTGGCCCGGACCAGGTCGGCTTCGTAGCGGCGGGTCAGCTCGGCCGGCTCCAGCCCGCCGGCCAGGAACGCCTGCGCGGCGGTGGTGTCGGCGTCGGCCAGCGCCGAGTAGACGGTCTCCGCCTCCACGAGCAGCGGCTGGGCACGACCCTCCAGGTCGTCGGTGCCGGCCCGGGCCGACGCGGCGGTGAGGCCGGCCACGAGGCCGGTCAGCAGGCCCAGGACGACCAGCGCGGCCAGGATCAGCCGGAGCCGACCGGGGGAGGTGTGCCTGAGCTGGCCCACCCGGCGCAGGACCCTGCTCGTCGCCGGGAGCACGGTGCTCTCCGGCCGGTCGAGCTGGGCTGTGCTCAAGCTTCCTCCGTCGATGCAACGCGTGGTGGGACGCTCACCGGAGACACTGTGCCGCACCGGCGCAAACGATCTTCGCCCGCCGCGGATCGACAGATTCTATGCACCCGGACGGGCCCGCGGGATCACCCTGCGGGCCCGTCCGGGTAAGGATCAGGTAAGGGCGCGCTTGAGCAGCTTGCCGGTGGCCGTCATCGGCAACGAATCCACGAAAGTGATGACGCGCGGGTACTTGTAGCTCGCCATCTGCTCCTTGGCCCAGGCGCCGAGTTCCTCCTCGGTGACGGTGGCGCCCTCCTTGCGGATGACGTACGCCTTGATCTCCTCGCCGTGGCTCGGGTGGGGCACGCCGATGACCGCGGCGAGCGACACACCCTCGTGGGTCAGCAGGATCTCCTCGATCTCGCGCGGATAGACGTTGAAGCCGCCCCGGATGATCATGTCCTTGGCGCGGTCGACGATGTAGTAGAAGCCGTCCTTGTCGCGCCGGGCCAGGTCGCCGGTGCGGAACCAGCCGTTGTTCATGACCTCCGCGGTGGCCTCCGGGCGGTTGTAGTAGCCGCGCATGATGTTGTGGCCGCGGATGGCGATCTCGCCGATCTCGTCCACGCCCTCGACGGTGTTCCAGGACTCGTCGACGAGCCGGACCTCGACGCCCCAGATGGGGATGCCGATCGAGCCGGGGCGGGGCTCGCTGTCCGGATCGCTGAAGGTGGCCACCGGCGAGGTCTCGCTCAGGCCGTACCCCTCGAGGATCTGCACCCCGAAGCGGGCCTTGACCTCCTTGATGATCTCCACGGGCAGGCTGGAGCCGCCGCTGACCGCGATGCGCATGGTGCGGGCGATCTTCTCGACGTCCACGCCCTCGGAGAGGGCGTTCAGCAGGCCCCAGTACATCGTCGGGACGCCCGCGAAGAACGTCACGTCCTCGCTCTGCAGCAGCTTCACCGCCCCGGCGGCCTCGAAGCGCGGCATGAGCACCAGGGTCGCCGCCGAGGAGAAGCCGGCGTTCATGTTCACCGTCGAGCCGAACGAGTGGAACAGCGGCAGCACCAGCAGGTGGGTGTCGGTGCCGGGCCGGGTCTGGAACAGCCGGTTGCAGGTGAGCGCGTTGAGGATGAGGTTGGAGTGGCTCAGCTCGGCGCCCTTGGCCTGCCCGGTGGTGCCACTGGTGTAGAGGATGACGGCCGGGTCGGTCTCGGCCGCGAGGACCGTCTCGAAGACCGGCGACCGGCCGGCGAGGGCCCGCCCCAGCGTCTCGGCGCCCTCGATCGGCGTCGGCGCGGCCGGGTCGGCGGTGATGAGGAAGAAGTGCTCGCAGCCCTCGGTGGCGGTGTAGCCCGTGTGGCCCTCGGCGCCCATCGGGAGCTCGGCCGAGCCCTCGAAGCAGAAGTACGCGCGGGCCTGCGAGTCGGCGAGGTGGTAGGCGACCTCCCGGCCCTTGAGCAGGACGTTCAGCGGCACCACGACCGCGCCGGCCTTGAGGATGCCGTAGTACACGATCGGGAAGTAGGGCAGGTTCGGGCAGGACAGCGCGACCTTGTCGCCCGGCCGGATGCCGCGCGAGACGAGCAGGTCGGCCACCTGGTTGGCGGCCGCGTTCACCTGCGCGTACGACAGTCGCTGGTCGCCCAGGACGACCGCCGCGCGCTCCGGATAGTGCCGGGCGCTGTCCTCCAGGAACACGGAGAGATTGAGCATGCGTGGTCTCCTCGACATATTCGCGTGACGTCGATGTCGATCCCAGCATGCCGGCATGCGGTAGGTAAACCTCGGGTTGCTCTCCGCTTCCTTACCTCGGGCCCCGGGCTGCCGATGGGAGGGGATGCCGCCGTCCGACCGCCGTGCCGAAGGGATCGCATCCATGCCGAGCCCGCTGCCGCACGCCCGCGTCCGGGCGGTACGGAACAGCGCGCTGCGCGCCGCCGTGGTGCCCCTGTTGTGCGTGCCGTATCTGGCGAGCACCTGGTCGGGCGAGCACCGCCCGGCCATGGCTGTCGTGGTGGCCGTGCTGCTGAGCCTCTCCCTGCTCACGGCGGCCACGGCGAGGTTGATCGCCCGGTCCCGGCTGCGCCGGATGGTGCAGTTGACCACCCTGGTCGCGACCGTGGAGGCGTACGCGGCCCTGGCGTGGCTCGACGGCGGCGTGTACAGCACGATGGGCGCGCTGCTGCCGTTCGCCGTCATGCTCTTCGCCGTCACCATGCCGCCGCGCCCGTTCGTGGTCACCGGCGCGTTCAGCGCCGTCGCCTACTGGGTGGTGGTCCTGACCGGGGGACCGGCGCCACCGGGATACGCGGCCATCTACACCGTCGGCATCATCTGCGTAGCCGCCACCTGCCTGCGGTACGCCGGCGCGATGGCGTCGCTGCGGCGCCGGCTCGCCGAGCAGTCCCGGATCGACCCGCTCACCCACTGCCTCAACCGCCGCGGCTTCGACGAGCGCCTCGCCGGGGAGCTCGCCGAGGCGGCGCGTACGGGTGATCCGGCCGTGCTGCTCCTGATCGACCTGGACTCCTTCAAGGCGATCAACGACACGTACGGCCACCGCGCCGGCGACGAACTCCTGGCCTTCACCGGCCGGACCCTGATCGAGCAGCTGCGCGCGCACGACGCGGTCGGCCGGGTGGGCGGCGACGAGTTCGCCGCGGTGCTCAGCGGCATCGACGCCGAGGGCGCCGCCATCGTGGTGGAGCGGCTGTACGCCGCCCTCGACGGCACCGCGTCCGCCAGCATCGGTTTCGCCTGCTACCCGGCCGAGGCGGGCACCGCCGAGGAGCTCAAGCAGCTCGCCGACGAGCGCGTCTACGCGGACAAGGCCAGCCGGAACCGGCAGATGCCGGGCGCCGAGGCGGTCTCCCGGGTACTCAGCGAGCCGTCCGCGCCCGAGCGGCCGACCGTCTCGCCGCTGGAGCGCCGCCGCCGTGCCATCGCCGCCGGTGGCTTGCTGGGCGCCGCCGACCCGGCCGTCGGCATGCTGTTCGTCCTGGGATTCGCCGCCGGCCATCCGCACCGCCTGCTGCTGGGTGTGCTGATGACGGCGGCGATCATCGTCGGTGTGACGGTGCGGCTGCTGGCCACGCCTCTGAGCCGGCATGCCGCCGCCGGTGGTCTCGTCATGGCGGTCACGGTGGTGCAGTTCGCCATCGCCCTCACGGTCGTGGCCCTGGACGGCGGGGCCGGCAGCCCCCTCGCCTTCGGCCTGTTTGCCCCGATGCCGTTCATCGTCATGACGACGCCACGCCTGGGCCGCCCGCTGGTCGCGGCGATCGCTCTCGGTTATCTGGGCATCGCGTTCTTCGTCGGCACGCCCAGCATCTGGTTCGCCCTGTGCCACCTCAACGGTGCCCTGGCGGTCACCCTGGTGTGCGCGCGCAAGGCCGAGGAAGCCGCGCGGCAGCGGCGCCGGCTGAGCGAGCTGTCGCGCACCGACCCGCTCACCTCGGCCCTCAACCGGCGGGGGTTCACCGAGCGGTTCGCCGCCGAACTGTCGCACGCCCAGCGCCACCACCGGGCCCTGGCGCTGCTGCTGATCGACCTGGACGGCTTCAAGCAGGTCAACGACGTGCACGGGCACGCCGCGGGCGACGACCTGCTGGTGTGGGTGGCCACCACCCTGAAGGAGGGTCTGCACTCCCACGACGTCGTCGGCCGGCTCGGCGGCGACGAGTTCGTCGTCCTGCTCACCTCGCACGACGCGCCGGACGTCGAACGGGCCGCCGACGATCTGCGGTCGGCGATCGAGGCCCGGATCGGCGCGAGCATCGGCATCGCCGTCCTGGGCGAGCACGGCGGGGAGTTCGACGAGTTGTACGCGCACGCCGACGCCGACCTCTACGACCACAAGAGCGCCTCGGGCCGCGGCCGCAGCCGGCGCACCGAGCCGCCGACCGCCGAGCCGACGGCGGTTTGCGAGCTTAGCGAGTATCGACAAGCGTCGAAACAATAGCGCGTTCTCCTCCGCCTGTTCCGCGAGCAGGATGGCGTTAAAAGCGCCAGGAAGGGAGCGAAAGCCGATGGCAGGCAACAAAGCGGTCGTCTACCAGGGCCCTGGCAAGGTGGAGATCCGCGACACCGACTACCCGACGTACGAGATGAAGGACGGCCCCGGCGTCAACAAGGCCAACGTCGGGCGCAGGACGCCGCACGGCGCCATCCTCAAGACCGTCGCGACCAACATCTGCGGCAGCGACCAGCACATGGTCCGCGGCCGCACGACGGCGCCCGAGGGGCTCGTGCTCGGCCACGAGATCACCGGCGAGGTCGTCGACATCGGCCGCGACGTCGAGTTCATCAAGGTGGGCGACATCTGCTCGGTGCCGTTCAACATCTCCTGCGGCCGGTGCCGCAACTGCAAGGAACGCCGCACCGGCGTGTGCCTCAACGTCAACCCGGACCGGCCCGGCTCGGCGTACGGCTACGTCGACATGGGCGGCTGGGTCGGCGGTCAGGCCGAGTACGTGATGGTCCCGTACGCGGACTGGAACCTGCTGCCGTTCCCGGACCGCGACCAGGCCCTGGAGAAGATCCTCGACCTGGCCATGCTGACCGACATCTTCCCGACCGGCTACCACGGCTGCGTCAGCGCCGGCGTCACCACCGGCTCCACCGTCTACATCGCGGGCGCGGGCCCGGTCGGCCTGGCCGCCGCCACCTCCGCCTACCTGCTCGGCGCCGCGGTCGTCATCGTCGGCGACCTCAACGAGCAGCGACTGGCCCAGGCCCGCAGCTTCGGCTGTGAGACCGTCGACGTCAGCCGCGGCGACCCGGTCGACCAGGTCCAGCAGATCCTCGGCAAGGACGCCCCGTCGATCGGCCAACCGCTCGTCGACGCGGCGGTCGACGCGGTGGGCTTCGAAGCGCGCGGCCACGGCGTCGACGCGGCGACAGAGATGCCGGCCACGGTCCTGAACTCCCTGATGGACCTCACCCGCGCCGGCGGCGCGATCGGCGTCCCCGGCCTCTACGTCACCGGCGACCCCGGCGGCGTGGACGAGGCGGCGAAGATCGGCTCGCTGTCCATCC
Source organism: Actinoplanes sp. NPDC051346 (assembly GCF_040682215.1). Taxonomy (NCBI): domain Bacteria; kingdom Bacillati; phylum Actinomycetota; class Actinomycetes; order Micromonosporales; family Micromonosporaceae; genus Actinoplanes; species Actinoplanes sp. NPDC051346. Next base: position 121,491 of record NZ_JBFBAJ010000004.1, read on the forward strand.
GGCTCGGGCTGGGCTGGGCCAAGTCCCACTCCTTCGTCACCGGCCAATGCCCGGTGATGAAGTACAACCGCGAACTGATGATGGCCATCCTGCACGACCGGGTGCGGATCGCCAAGAACGTCAACGCCACCCCGATCCCGCTCGACCAGGCACCGCGCGGCTACCAGGAATTCGACGAGGGCGCGGCCCGCAAATACGTCCTCGACCCGCACGGCATGATCCGCTCCTGATTTTCAGGCACGGCCACAGCCCTTTCAGGAACGGCCACAGCCCTTTCGGGTACGGCCACAGCGAGGTCCCGCCGCACACCGCGGCGGGACTGCGCCGTCCGAGCCGTTGCGCGACCGCCGGGCGGACGCGGGTCCGCGCTCAGGTCGTCTTTCAACCTGCTTGGCGCGGTTGGTGCCTTCCCTGTGGTGGGTGATTTGTAGGTACTCCTACACCACACGCGCCGAACCGGTTAGAAAAGGAGGGTGCTGGCGAGGAACGACGGATTGTCTTCCTCGACCACGTCGCTGGGCGGCGGTGCCGCGATGTCGGCCTGCACCCCGTAGTCCGAGAACGTGAATACCGTGTTCTGATCGGGGGACTTCGCAAGGAAGTCGCGGCTGACCCTGGCGAAGCGTCCCTGTTCGTCGAGTTCTGCGCCGATCCTCATGTCGATGCTCGGGCGCTGTCGCGAACTGGGCCTTGTGTCCTTGACGGTGAGTTTGCCGGAGAACGAGCGAGTACCGGTCCTGGAAATGCCGGTGGCACGGGTCGCTGGATTGGCCTGGTTCCAGGGGAAGGCGTCGTGGAAGACCACGGACAGTTCGCGGCCGTTCGGCAGTCGGCTGTGGACCCAGCCGCCCGCTTTCAGGTGGGCAGTGGTGGCCGGTAGGAGGATCATGGATTCCAGTGTCTTGCCGCTCGCCTGCACGTAGAGCTCTGTTCCGACTCGGCGGACGACGTACTCCTTACCGGTGATCTCCCAGTTCTTCGTCTGGGCATTCACTACGCCGGTGTAGCCATGAGGGGGCGTCACTGTAGCCGAGGTCGGGCTGCTAGCTCATGCCCCTGAGGTTGGACGGCAATCCGAGGGATCCATTCGTCGAAGGACTTCGATAGGTTCAGGGTGACTGATCCACGTCGGACCGTGATCCGGTCCGCCGACGGAAGGACCCCGACCGTGCGACGACTACTGGTGGCGACGCTCGCCACAGTGTTGACCCTCGCCGGCACCGCCATTCCCGCCGCCGCCGTGCCCGCTCCCGGCGGTCCCGGACTCGGAGACGAGTACTTCCCCGACTACGGCAACGGCGGCTACGACGTCTCCCACTACGACGTCCGGCTGCGCTACTACCCGGACACCGACCAGCTCACCGGCACCACCACCATCCTCGCGACGGCCGAGGGGGAGCTCAGCTCCTTCAATCTCGACTTCGTCCTGGACGTCGCCTCGGTGAAGGTGAACAACCGTCCCGCCACGTTCGTCCGGCAGGGCGACCACGAGCTCGTCGTCACGCCGGCGCGGACGGTCGCCGACGGGCAGGCCATGACCGTCGTCGTGCAGTATTCGGGGGTGCCGTCGAACAAGGTCGCCGCGGGCTTCACCGCCTGGATCCGTACCCCTGACGGTGCCCTTGCCGTCGGTGAGCCGGAAGAGGCCTGGTGGTGGTTCCCCAGCAATGACCACCCCTCGGACAAGGCCACCTTCGACGTCTCCGTCGCGGTGCCGGACGGCGTCGAGGTCATCAGCAACGGCGTGCAGCCGCGCAATCCCGTTCGGGAAACGCTGGGCTGGACCCGGTGGTACTGGCGGTCGGCCAAGCCGCAGGCGACCTATCTCGCCTTCATCGCGATCGGGCAGTACGACATCACCCGCGATGTCATGCCCGACGGCGAGCCGGTGATCAACGCGTACTCCGAGCTGCTGCCGGACGACATCGACGCCGCCGCGCGGTCCAGTGTGGAACGCACCGCCGAGATCACCGAGTGGCTCAGCGGCAAGTTCGGGCCCTGGCCGTTCACCGCGCGCGGCGGCCTGGTGGCGCCGCCCGACACGCTGACCTTCGCGCTGGAGAACCAGACCCGGCCCACCTACTCCTCCAGATTCTTCCGGGGTGGGTCCAACACCTCGGTGGTGGTGCACGAGAACGCGCACCAGTACTTCGGTGACTCGGTGTCGGTGGCACAGTGGAAGGAGATCTGGCTCAACGAGGGCTTCGCCACCTACTCCCAGTGGCTGTGGTCCGAGGAGCAGGGCGAGGGCACCGCCGACGAGATCTTCGACTTCGGGTACGCGACCCGGCCCGCCGAGTTCTGGACGGTGAAGCCCGGCGACCCCGGCGCGGAGCGGGTCTTCGACAGCGCCGTCTACGACCGTGGCGCGATGACCCTGCACCAGCTGCGCCGCACGGTCGGTGACGACGACTTCTTCGAGATCCTGCGGACCTGGGTGGCCGACCACCGCTACGGCGACGCCACCACGGCCGAGTTCATCGCGCTCGCGGAGAAGATCTCCGGGGCGCAGCTCGACGAGCTGTTCCAGACCTGGCTCTACACCCCGTCGAAGCCGGTCCTCACCAGCGCGTTCGCCCGCTCGGCGGGCGTGCCCACGGCGCCGAGGTCGTGGGCGAAGATCCAGCGGACCCACGAGCTGGCGCACCACCGGCACTGAGCACCGCCGGCCCTGCGGGGAATCACCTGCCCCGCAGGGCCTGCGTCAGGCGGTCGGCGAGGTCCCTCGGCAGCTGCTGCTGTCGTCCGTTCAGGACCTCCGACACGAGCTGCCACAACCGCTGGCTGAACGCGACGTAGTTCGGCGACACCGGGCGCAGTCGCGCGGTCTCGACCGCCTCGCGCAGCAGCGGCGCGTACGGGTACTTCTGCTTGATCGTCTCGTTGTCGTAGACGGCGGCCCGGGTCGCGGCGAAACCGCCCGGGTCGAAGAGGATCTGCTGGCTGCGTTGGCTGGTCAGGAACTCGATCAGCGCCTGAGCGGCCCGCGGCTTGCGGGTCCGCTCCGAGATCGCCAGGTTCTGCCCGCCCAGCACGCTGTGGCCGGGCAGCCTCGCGACGTCGAACGGCACCCGCGCGCCGGACTTCGGCTGGTCGCCCGCGGTCATCGCCCGGTACGCGACCGGCCAGTTGCGCATGAACACCACCCGGCCGTCCTGGAAGGCGCCCCGGCTGCCGGTCTCGTCGAACGTCGTCGACTCCGGCAGCACTACGGCCGGCCCCTGCCGGCGCGGGGTGAGCCGGCGCATCGCCTCGTCCCACGCGGCGAGGTCCAGGCTGACCCGGCCGTCGGCGGCGACGTCCAGGCGACCGCCGGCGGCCCAGACCGCCTCGAGCACGTTGACCGTCAGCCCCTCGTACCCGGCGAGTTGTCCGGTGTAAGCGGCGGCGAAGCCGTCGCGCCCGGCCGCCTTCTCGATCGCCGCCCAGCTGAACGGCGGCGTGAGTCCCTGGTCGGTGCGGTAGTAGAGCAGGCCCGCGTCGGTGTTGAAGGGCAGGGCCCACAGTTCGCCGTCGTAGCGGCAGGTCTGCAACGGCTTGGCCATGAAGGCCGTGTCCGGCTTCTCGGCCAGCAGCGACTCGTCGATCGGACGGATCAGCCGGCGCCCCTGTGGCGGCTTGGCGAAGTACGCCGTCCAGGCCACGTCGAGGTTGAAGATGTCCGTCCCGGTGTCCTCGGCCCGGTTGGCCATCTCGAACCACTGCCCGTCGGCGGCCTGGGGCACGGTGACGATCCGGGCCGGGTTGCGGGGGTGGCTGTCGTTCCACAGGTTGATGAGCTGCTGCCGCTGACCGCCGGTGCTGTCGTCCTGACCACTGAGGATGACCAGCTCGCCGGTCTCGAGTTCGGCCGGGGCGGCCAGCGGCCCGATCAGGAACAGCGAGGCCGCCACGGCGGCACCGGTCAGGTTGCCGGCGGCGAACAGCCACCACGGTTTGCCGCGGAAGCGCACTGTGGACCCCCTCATTGCCAGATCACGCTCATTGCCAGATCGCGCGGAACATGCTGGTCAGCACCGGCGCGGGGGAGCCGAGGCCGGCGTCGTAGCAGCGGCCCGCGGTGTCGCCGGTGAGTCGCCGCGGACCCTCGTCGGCGCACGTCACGTCGCCGACCGCGATGACGACGATGCGCACCCCGGCGATCTGCGCGGGCGTCGGACGCGGCTGCCCGCCGGTGTCCTCGCCGTCGGTGAGGACGACCAGCGTGCGGCGGGGATCACTGCCGCCGGGAGCCTCGCGCAGGGTGGCCGCGCCGCGCCGGACGGCCTCATAGAGCGGTGTGCCCCCGCCGGGTCGCATGGCGGCGGTCGCACGCCGGACCGCGCCGACCGGATCGTCGCCGGGCGCGGCGAGCGGGAGCAGGTCGCGGGTGCCGCCGTTGCCTCCGGAGAAGGTGAGCAACCCGAACCGGTCCCGCCCGCCCAGGCGGGTCACGGCCTGCTCGACCGCGGCGACGGCGACCTCCCACCGGGTACGCGTCGGATCGGCGGTGACCGCGTTCATCGAGCCCGAGGAGTCCAGCGCCACCAGGAAGTGCCCCGGTCGGCGGGCCCGGGCGTAGCGCTCGGCGACGTCGCGGCGGACGAACGCGTCCGGCTCGGGCTGCACGACCCGCGCGAACGGCCAGTCGGTCAACGCGCCGTTGCCGGTGTTGAGCGGCTCGCCGGCGTCGTAGGCATACGGTCGCAACCCGATCCGCAGCAGCGCCGCCCGGCCGGAATCGGTGCGCAGCCAGCGGTGGAACCATCGCGCGTACGCCCGCGTCGTGGTCGCCTGCACCTGCCGTGTCCAGGTCAGGGTGACGACGACCTGCCGGACGGCCGGAGTGTCCGAGGGGTAGAAGGCGCGCAGCCGCTCGGCGGCCACCGTGGCCCCCGGGCACGCGTCACCGGCCGGATCGCCGCGGTTGTAGCCCACCAACTGCTGCTCGGTGAGGATCACCGCGGCGCCCTCGCGCAGTCGCGCCCGCCGGCAGAGCAGCCCGGCCTCGTCGCCGACGGGATATCCGCCGGTGTCCAGCGCCTGCTCGAGACGCTGCTCGTAGCGGCCGCGCGCGGTCGCGGGATCGATCGAGCCGTCGGCGTAGAGCTTGGCGGTGGCCATCCGGGCGACCGACGACGCGGCGAACTCCCCGCGGACGACGTCGGTCTCGCGGCTGACGAGGTCGAACAGCTCCGGCCAGGTCCGGGTGGCACGCCGCGCGTCGTCGGGGATCGCCGCCCGCTGCGGCACGCCGAGCACGACCGGGGTCCGCGCCACCTCCGCGACGCCGGCCACGACGTCGGCGGCGGGCGGGCTGAACGCCGGCACGTCGGTGGCGGCGCCGGGCAGCCATACGTCCGGGTGCGGGCCGACGTCGCGCAGGTAGGCCCGCCCGTCCGGGTCCTGCCCCCAGCCGTGCTCCAGCCCATCGACCATCTCGCTCGCGGTGACCGGATAGACGTACAGGTCGACGGACCGGCAGCCGTGTCGTTGCGCGGCCACCCAGTCCTCGAACGCCGTGGCCAGCTCCCGATAGGCGCCCAGCCCGGCCGGCGCAGCGGCGACCCGCAGGTGCGTCGGCAGCGGGCAGCCGTCGCGGGCGAGCGGACTGTCGGACCGCACCCCACATCCGGACAGCAGCAGGGCCGCGATGAGCAGCACGATCCGCCTCCACGGCCGGGTCTTTCCGGACCCGCCCTCGGAGGGTTTCTCCGAAGGGGGCTCCGGTCGCGCCTCGGTGACGGGTTTCGGCAGCAGGGGGACCGGCTTCGCGGTGGTCGCCCGGTGCGCGATCCGCAGCATGCCCTGCAACCGGTGCACCGAGTACGTCGGATGCTGCTCCACCTCGGCGCCGAGCATCCGCATCCGCGCGTCGACGTACAGGTGCAGTTCGTGGGCGTCGACCGCGCCGTCGTTGTTGAGGTCCGCCTCGCCGGTTTGCAGCCCGTGCACCACGCAGCGGGTGAACAGGCCGCCGGTCTTGCCCTCGATCGCCTGCTGGATGCTGGTGGCGGCGGCGATGACGACCTGACCGCGCACGTGCGCGTCGTCGGCGGGCGGCACGGCGAACGGACTGCCGCCGGTGGTCTCGCCGGAGCCGACCGGCGGCGCGGCCGGGGTGGGACGGGGGCCGGCGTGGTCGAGATCCTTGCGGTCGTCGAAGGCGCCCGCGTAGCAGCAGTCGAGCAGGACCACGATCCGGCGGGCCGGGCTGGTCTCCATCTCGTGGGTGAGGTCCTTGGCGGCGAGCGCCGTCACCCACAACAGATCGGGCACGGTGTCGTTGACCGCGAAGTACAGGTTGCCCTCGTCGTTGCGGACGCCGTGCCCGGCGACGTAGAGCAGCAGGATGTCGTCCGGTGCGGCGCGCGAGAAGAACCGCTTGATCTGGTGGCCCGCGGTGAGGACGTCGGGATCCTTGAGGACGGTGACCTCGAAGTCACCGACGCGCGGATCGCCGAGGACCTCCCGCAAGCCCTCGGCGTCGGCGGTGGTGCCGGGAAGCTCGGAGTAGGCGGGGTCGCTGTAGTGCTCCGAGGCGAGGATGAGCGCGCGTCGGTGGGTCAGCGTCGCCTCAACTCCCTGACGAACGCGTCGATGAACCGCTTGCGCTCCGCCGGGGTCGCGTTGGTGATCTCGAGCTCCTTGTCGCCCATCCGGAACTTGATCATGCCGCGGTCGTTGCCCTGCCGATGCAGCCACTCGAGCAGGTAGGTGAGCACACTGCCGAGCACCTCGGGGGTGGCGGCCAGGGTGAGCAGCAGCGCGCCGATCGCGAGGGCGTCGACGGACCGCCCGCCGTCGGCGCCGGGGATCGCCGCCGGTTCGACAGCGAAGACCTCGGGCAGGCCGTGCAGCTCCTTCATCAGCCGCTGAGCGGCCTCATCGGAGGCGGCCGGGTCGTCGGCCACCACTGTGATACGCGCCACGGTTGTCGTCTCCACCCGTGCACCATACACAGTGGAGTCAAGATCCGACTGTCCGTGATCTTCAGCGTAGGGTCGCCCGGTTCGCGGCGGTGCGGCCGGACTCCCACCCCTCCTCGCTGCCCACCCGGAAACCCCGTCCGCGCACCGTACGCGGAAATGCCCGCTCCCGTGCCTCACGCACCTGCGTCTCCCGCGACGCCAGCACCGGCAACAGCCGGGCGGTGTCCACCGAGTCCGCCAGGGCCGCCCGGTCGGCCTCGGCGAGGCGTTCGCCGATGCGGACGGCGTACCCGATCAAAAAGGACTGCCGGAACGATCTGAGCCGGGCCCGACCGGCCTTGCCCCCGGGCGGCTCGTCGCGCGCCATGGCCCGGTGCGCCTGCACCAGCAGCGAGGCGTGCAGCAGATCGACCGCGTCGACGTCGGCGTCGAACCCGAACACGGTGGCGAACCCGAACTCCGGCGACCACACCACCTGGCACCGGTTGGCCCGCGCCACCGCGTCCAGCAGCGACGCCTTCTCGCTCTCGTAGGGATGGTCGATCCCGATCCGCCGGGCGAACGGCGTGACCTTGGCATCCCCGGCCCCGAGCAGCGCCTCGTCCAGGCTGTGGCGCGAGATCAGCTCCTGCGCCTTGGCGCTGAACGCCTCCGCCTCGGCCGGAAACGTGGTCGCCTCGGCCTTGGCGAGCAGGGACCGCACCCGGTGCAGCATTGCCTCGTTCCCCGGCGCGTGTGCCTCCCGCGCGACCCGCCCCGGCGGCGGAATCAGCAGCTCGAGCGGCGGCAACCCGGCCAGCACCCGCAGGGCGCCGAGGAAGGCGTCGATCAGCGCGATCCGGTCGGTGCGCCGGTGCCGGACCACCTGGGCGGGGAAGTCGTCGTCGGCCCCCCACCAGACCGCGGCTCCGAGTTCCTCGGCCTGAGCTCGCCACCGAGGATCCACCGCCCGCGCCGCAAATCCCCGCAAATGAGCGGCAATCGCATCGACGACCAGCTGCGCCTGCACCGCGTCACCCCGGCGCGCCACCACCCGCTGCAACTCGGCCGGCTGCCACCCGTTGCCGACCAGCCGTGCCACCGCGTCGAACAACGCCGCGGTCAGCACGGGGTCGACGTCACCAGCGGGCGCGACGGTCAGCAGGTCGAGGCCGTCCTCGTAACCGACCCCGCCGCCCAGCACCCCAGCGACCAACTCCCGCACCGACGTCACCCGACCAGGCTAGTAGGGTCGATCCGCGACGACCGCGGCGCAGGTGCCGGGCTCCGTGCCCCGAAACCTCTGGCCCGTGCCCGGCTTCCCGAGCGAGACGCGGTCCTGACCGGCGAGAAAGGGACAACGTGGGCACCGACGACTTCCGGGACATCCCGCCGACGACGCTGGCCGACGTGCTCGGTCGCGAGCAGGTCATGGACATCGGCATCCGGCCGCTGTGGGCGCCGATGCCCCGCGTCGCCGGCCCGGCGTTCACCGTGCGCTGTCCCCGCGGCGACAACCTCATGCTGCACGCGGCGATCTACCGGGCCGCACCGGGCTCCGTCGTCGTCGTGGAGTCGGGCGACCTCGACTACGCGCTTGCCGGCGGCAACGTGTGCGCGGTGGCGCAGCGTCAGGGGATCGCCGCGTTCGTGCTCGACGGCCTGATCCGTGACCTCGGCGAGGTGCGGGAGGCGGGCTTCCCCGTCCTCGCCCGCGGCGTCATCCCCATCCCGGGCACCAAGACGGAGCTCGGCGACCACGGAGGCACCGTGCGCTGCGGCGGTGTCGCCGTCGCCGCCGGGGACATCGTCGTCGCCGACGAGGAGGGCATCGTGGTCGTGCCGCACGCCCGCCAGGAGGAGGTTCTCGCGGCGGCCCGGACGAGGCTCGCCAAGGAGGAACGCGAGTCGCTCGACGACTGGGAGGCGGCGCACCGCACCCGCGTCGAGAAGGCGCTCAGCGACAAGGGCTGGCAAGGATAGTGGTGGACCCGGATCCGGGTCACGGCTGTGCCGACCCGTCGCGCTGCACGCGAGACTTCTGTGCCGCGCCGGTCGACATCTGCCTCGTCGCGCCCGAGGACACCCGGGTGGTCGTGGGTGAGCTGGCCGACTGGCCCATGTCCGCGTCGGCGTTGTTCGACCGGCTCAACGACCGGATCACCCGCCAACAGCTGCTGCGGATCGCGGGCACTGACCCGTTCGGGGCGCATCAGCATTTCCCGATCCTGGTCGGCATTCGGTTGTCCGGGCAGGTGCCGGCGAAGCTGGCGTTCGACCCGGGCGAAGCACTGCGACTGACCTGCTGGGGCTCCGGACCCGACGTCGACCACCTCGCCCGAGCGTGGTGCTGCGCATTGGTGATCATCATTCCCGGGAATGACGGCGACGATCTTTACGAGGTCGCCACGCGGCTGACCGAAAGCTGCCTGGCGCTCGGCGGCGACCTGCCACGGCTGGCCGAGCAGCTGCTGGCCTGGCGGGCGGCCACCGAGGACCACGGCTACGCCGATCCGGTCGCTCTGCTGGCGCTTTTGCTGCTGCGCGCCACCACCGACCCCGCTGACGCCCGCCTCATCGACCTGGCCCGCACGGTGACCGACACCTTCGCCGCGCCGCGGCAGTTGCCCTGGCCGGGGCGCCTCCGGCGCGAGCTCCGACGACGGCTCACACCGCTTCGCCCGATCCATCCCGACCTGAACCGGCTGGCCGACGCGCTCAGCCAGGACCACGGCGTGCGGTGACACCGCATCGGTCTTTCGCCAAAAGTGCGGGAGGTGGCACGCCATGGCCCCGCAAGTAGCCGTCTGCGGGCCTCGGGCCTGCACGGATGCCGAGGCTCAGCAGGCCCGGCGGGTGGGTGAGCTGCTCGCGGAACGCGGCGCGGTGGTCCTGTGCGGCGGTGGCACCGGCGTCATGGCGGCCGTGGCGGCCGGTGCCCGCTCGAGGGGCGGACTGGTCGTCGGCATCCGGCCGAACGACAGCAGACAGGACGCGTCGCCGGATCTGTCGGCCACCGTCGTGACCAACATGGGCGAGGCCCGGAACGCGATCATCGTGTGGAGCGCGGACGCGGTGATCAGCGTCGGCGGCTCATGGGGCACCCTCAGCGAGGTCGCCCTTGCCATGCGCCGTGGGGGGATTCCGGTGGTTGCGCTCGGTGGATGGCGGATCGCGCGGGCGGACGGTGAGGCCGTGCCCGGCATTCGGTACGTCGACACGCCGCAGCTGGCGGTCGCGGAAGCCCTCGGAGGCTGACGTGGGGCGTGCGCCGGTCAGCCTGGCCACCGTGGTCAAGGAGTGGGGCCGCATCGGCTGCGTCGGCTTCGGCGGTCCCCCCGCGCACGTGGCCCTGCTCCGTAAGCTCTGCGTCGACGACCGCCGATGGCTCAGCCCGCAGGAGTTCGAAGACGCCATCGCCGCCTGCAACCTGCTGCCGGGCCCGGCCTCCACCCAGCTGGCGATCTTCTGTGCCTGGCGGGTCCGTGGACGCGTCGGGGCCCTGCTCGGCGGCGCAGCGTTCATCGTTCCCGGTCTGGTGCTCATCCTCGCCCTCGCGGCGCTGTTCCTCGAGGGCGATCCGCCCGTCTGGGTCAAGGCGGCCGGGGCGGGCGCGGGCGCGGCGGTCGCCGCCATCGCCGTATCCGCCGGAATCAGCCTGCTGCCCGCCGGCTGGCAGCGCGCGCCGCGGCACAGCAGTCGCCGCCGCTGGGCTCTCTACCTGGTGCTCGGTGCCGTGGCGGCCGCGCTGATCGGTCCCTGGCTCGTGCTGCTGCTCGTCGTCTGCGGCTTCGTCGAGATTCTCGCCCAGCGCCTGCCCAGCGTGCCGCGCCGGCGCCGGCCGGTGCCCGGCCCGCGCCGGCGCCGGCCGGTGCCCGGCCTGCCGGTCCTGGCTGTCGCCGGGCTCGGCGGCGGGGTCCTGTTCTCGATCGCGTGGGTCGCGCTCAAGGTGGGCGCCCTGTCCTACGGCGGCGGGTTCGTCATCATCCCGCTCATGCAAGCGGACGCGGTCGAGCACTACCACTGGATGACCGGCGCCCAGTTCCTCAACGCCGTCGCCCTGGGCCAGGTCACCCCGGGTCCCGTCGTGCACACCGTCGCCGTCGTCGGATACGCCGCCGCGGGCCTCGGCGGTGGCCTCCTCGCCGCCGCCGTGGCATTCGGTCCGTCGTTCGCGTTCATCCTGCTGGGCGCCCACCGATTCGACCGGCTCCGCGCCAACCGGCACGTCCGCGCCTTCCTCGACGGCGCCGGGCCCGCCGCGATCGGCGCCATCCTCGGCACGGCCGTTCCGCTGGCCCGCGCCCTGACCCAACCCTGGCAGTACGCGATCCTCGCCGGCGCCGCCGTCCTCGCGCTCGCCCTGCGCCGTGGCCCGGTCCTGACCCTGCTCACCGCCGCCACCGCCGGTGTCCTCATCGTCCTCGCGGGCGGCCCGCTTCCGTAGGACCCGTCCCGGCCCGCTCCCGTAGGACCCGTCCCGGCCCGCTCCCGTAGGACCCGTCCCGGCCCGCTTCCGTGGGACCCGTCCCGGCCCGCTTCCGTGGGACCCGTCCCGGCCCGCTTCCGTGGGACCCGTCCCGGCCCGCTTCCGTGGGACCCGTCCCGGGCCGCTCCCGTGGGACCCGTCCCGGGCCGCCACCGCGGCGACCCGGGAGATCAGCGGTCGCGGAAGCGAGCGACCCGGCAGGTCGGCGCCCGGGAATCGGCTGCCCGGGCGATCGGCCGCGCGGGAGATCGGACGCGGGAGGGGCCCGGGAGATCGGGGCCCGGGAGATCGGGGCCTGGGAGACCGGCGGCGCGGGAGATCGGCGTCGCGGGAGTCGGAGCCCGGCTCGTGGGGGGGCCGGATCAGCCGCTCACGCCGACGAGTTCCGGGTCCTGGCGCGGGACGTCCTCGTCGGTGCGCAGCCGGTCGCCCTCGACGTCGACGTCCGGCAGGATCCGGTCGAGCCAGCGCGGCAACGCCCACGCCCGCCGTCCCAGCAGCGCCATCGCCGCCGGCACGATGGTCATCCGCACGAGGAAGGCGTCGAGCAGGATGGCCACCGCGAGGGCGAAGCCGATCGACTTGATCATCGAGTCGGGGGAGAGGACGAACCCGGAGAAGACGCTGATCATGATGATCGCGGCGGCCGTCACGACCCGGGCGCTATGGCTGAATCCGTTCACCACCGCCTCGGTCGGCGCGGCGCCGTGCACGTGCTCCTCGCGCATGCGGCTGACGAGGAAGACCTCGTAGTCCATCGCCAGCCCGAACACGATGCCGATGAGGATCACCGGCATCAGGCTCACCACCGGCCCGGTCTGCTCCACGCCGAGCGGGCCCGCCAGCCACCCCCACTGGAAGACCGCGACGACCGCCCCGAAGGTCGCGGCGACGCTGAGCAGGAATCCGGCGATCGCCTTCAGCGGCACCAGCAGCGCGCGGAAGAGCAAGGTCAACAGCAGAAAAGCCAAGATCACAATCACCGCCAGGTACGGCCCCAGCGCCGCACCCAACTTCGCGGACATGTCGATGTTCACCGCGGTCGTACCCGTCACGAGCACGGTGTCGTCGTAGCCGCGGATCGCGTGGACGAGGTCGGTGGTCTCCTGGCTGTCCGGCGCGCTCGTCGGAACGACCTGCAGGATCGCCGTGTCGCCGGCGGGATTCACGGTGGCCGGCCCGACCTTGGCGACCCCCGGCAGGCTCTTGACGGCGGCGGTCACCTCGGCCGCCGTGGCCTTCGCGTCGGCGCCCCGGCCCGCGTCCACCACGACCAGCAGCGGCCCGTTGACGCCCGGCCCGAATCCCTCGGTGAGCATGTCGTACGCCTTGTGCTGGGTGGTCTGCGGACCATCCATGTTGTCCCCGGGCAGACCCAACCGCAGGCCGAGCCCGGGTATCGCGATGACCAACAGCACCGCCGTCGCGCCCACCAGGGTCAACACCGGCCGCCGGGTCACCAACTCCGCCCAGCGCCGCCCCGCGGTAGCCCGCCCGCCGTTCTCGGGGTCGCGTCGCGTGAGGCCGCCGTTCTCGGGGTTGCGCGGAGTGAGGCCGCCGTTCTCGGGGTTGCGCGGAGTGAGGCCGCCGTTCTCGGGGTTGCGCGGAGTGAGGCCGTCGCTCTCTCGGTCGCGCGGAGTGGGGCCGTCGCTTTGAGGGCCGTGCGGACGGTGGCCGCCGCTCTCGGCGGCGCGCCGACGGCGGCCGGTGATTCGGTGGCCGGCGAAGCCCAGCAGTGCCGGCAGCAGGGTGAGCGCGATCAGGACCGCGACGGCGACGGCCGCCGCGGCGGCGAGTCCCATCTGGGTCAGCACCGGCACGTTCACCACGGCCAGCGCGGCCAGGGCGATGATCACGGTGAGGCCGGCGAACGTGACCGCCGACCCGGCGGTGCCGACCGCCCGCGCGGCCGCTTCGATGCCCGGGCGTCCCACCGCCACCTCGTGGCGGTACCGGGAGACGATGAACAGCGCGTAGTCGATGGCGACCGCGGTGCCGAGCATGAGCGCCAGCGTCGGCGTGTTGCTGCTGAGGTCGACGAAGCCGGAGACGATCTGGATGCCGGCCATCGCGGCGGCCACGCCGATGATCGCCGTGACCAGTGGCAGGCCCGCGGCCACCAGCGAGCCGAAGGTGATCAGCAGCACGACGGCGGCGACGAGGAAGCCGATCACCTCGCCGATGCCCTGCTCGGCCGGTGCGCGCAGGGCGTCGCCGCCGACCTCGACGGTGAGGCCCGCGGACCGCCCGGTCTCGGCGGCGCCGGTCAGGGCCTCGCGGTCCGCGTCGGTGAGGGCGTCCGCCCGCACCTTGTAGGTGATCTGCGCGTACGCGACCGTGCCGGCCGCGTTGACGGTGCCCCGCAGCGGGTCGGTGATGGCCGCGACCTGCGCACCGCCGCGCAGGCGGGCGACCGTCGCCTCGATCGCGGCGCGGTTCTCCGGGTCGGTGACCTTCTCGCCGGGCGGGGCCGCGAAGACCATCCGGGCCTCGGCGCCGCCGGCACCGGCCTGGGGGAAGCGTTCGGCCAGCAGATCCTGCGCCCGTTGTGCCTCCGTACCCGGAATGGAGAAGCTCTCGGCGGTGGGCCCGGACAGCGTGGCGGCGCCCACCCCCAGGACCGCGAGCAGGGCGAGCCACATCGTGAGGACCAGCGCCCGGCGGCGGAACGCGAACCGTCCGAGGCGGTAGAGGTAGGTAGCCATCGCTTCACGGTGCCGCCAAAGGGATCCGAAAGCGTCGTCCGGGCGTGGGCTTCGCCGTACCATGGTCGCGGTATCTCCGCGGGGTTCCGGCTACCACGAGGAGAGGACGTGCGGGTCACGCCGCCCGCGTAGGGTCCTCAGGTGATGCAGACCAGACACATCGCGCGGCTCAGGGCGTGGAAGGAAGCGGCGGACAAACCGCTGCTGCTCGACGTCCTGCTCGCCCTGGTGCTCGCCGCCGCGGTCTTCAAGGCGACGGTCGACGACCTGGTGTCGCCCAATGACGTGGTCGTGGCCGGGGTGGCCTTCGTCGCGGTGCTGATGCGCCGGATGCGGCCGTTTCTCGCGATGGGGGTGTGCACCGCCGCCTCGATCGGCGCGGTGCTGCGCGAGGTGCGCAACCCCGGTCTGATCGCCGCGCTGGGCGTCATCACCTATTCGATCGCCGCGCACACCGGTCGCCGTCAGGGCTGGATCTGCGCGTTCGTCGCGTCTTCGCTGATCTACACGACCGGGCTGATCGTCTCCGCCGGCGACTGGTGGCGGGTGGAGACGCTCGGCCTCTTCGCCTGGGTCTTCCTGGCCGCGGCGGCCGGGGACGCGGCCCGGACGCACCGGGCGTACGTCCACGAGGTGGAGGAGCGGGCCCGCCGCGCCGAGCAGACCCGCGAGGAGGAGGCCCGCCGGCGGGTCATGGACGAGCGGGTGCGCATCGCCCGGGAGCTGCACGACGTGGTGGCCCACCACATCGCGGTGATCAGCGTGCAGGCCGGCGCCGCGGCGCACGTGCTGGAGCGCCGTCCGGAGCAGGTCGGCGCGGTGCTGGCGCACATCCGCGAGGCCTCCGACACCGTGCTGCAGGAGATCCAGTCCGTGGTGGGGGTGCTGCGCGGCAGCGACGAGGGGGACAGCACCGAGCCCGCCCCGGGCCTCGCCCGGCTGCCGGAACTGCTCGCGGGCCTGGAGACGGCCGGATTTCCGGTACGCCTGCGGCAGCGCGGCGAGCCCCGGGACCTGCCCGCGATGGTCGACCTGGCCGCGTACCGGATCGTGCAGGAGGGGTTGACCAACGCCCACCGCTACGGCGACGGCTCGGCCGAACTCGTCGTCGAGTACGCGCCCAGCGGCGTCATCCTCGAGATCGGTAACGGGCTGCGGTCGGCTCCGACCCCGGCGGGCACCGGCTACGGCCTGCTCGGCATGCGCGAGCGGGCCGCGTCGGCGGGCGGGCAGGTCATCGCGGGACCGACGGACGACGGCCGGTTCCGGGTCCACGCCGTCCTGCCCACCGAAACCGCCGAGCCGACCACGGAAGCAGCAGCTACGGAAGCAGCAGCTACGGAAGCGGCGGCCACGGAAGCGGCGGCCATGGGAGCGGCGGCCATGGGAGCGGCGGCTACGGAAGCGGCGGCCATGGGAGCGGCGGCCATGGGAGCGGCGGCTACGGAAGCGGCGGCCATGGGAGCGGCGCACGTCTCGGAAGCCGCGCCGGTCGTGGACGGCGCCGCGGCGTCGAACGCCGGCGCGTGGTCCACATCCCGGCCGGGTTCGCCGCCCGGGGCCGGGACGGGTGCCCGGTTCGCGTCCCGCTCCGGGCTGCGGGCCCGCCTGCCCGGCGAGGAACCCGCGTGACGATAAGGGTGCTGCTCGCCGACGACCAGGCGCTGATCCGGGCGGGATTCCGGATGATCATCGACTCGGAGCCGGGCCTCGAGGTCGTCGCCGAGGCGGGCGACGGCCGGGAGGCGGTCGATCTGGCCCGCACGGCGCGGGCCGACGTGGTGCTCATGGACATCCGCATGCCCCGGATGGACGGGCTGGAGGCGACCCGCCGCATCGCGGCCGACGACAACCTCGCCGGCGTGCGGATCCTGGTGCTGACCACCTTCGAGAACGACGACAACGTCGTGCTGGCCCTCCAGGCCGGAGCCGGCGGCTTCCTCGGCAAGGGCGTGCCGCCGGAGGAACTGCTGCACGCGATCCGGGTCGTGGCCGGCGGCGAGGCGCTGCTGTCGCCGAAGGCCACGCGCGGACTGGTCAGCCGCTTCCTGACCAGCCTGCGGCCGGAGATCGCGCCCCGCCCGGCGGCCCTGAACCTGCTCACCGACCGCGAGCGGGAGATCCTCGTGCTGGTCGCACACGGACTGTCCAACGATGACATCGCCGAGCGGCTGCACCTGTCGCCGCTGACCGCGAAGACCCACGTGAACCGGGCGATGACCAAGCTCGACGCGCGGGACAGGGCCCAGCTGGTCGTGCTGGCGTACCAGAGCGGTCTGGTCCGCCAGGGTGACGCACTGCCGTAGGTCCCGCCCTGTGTCACTCTGGGATGCGGGAGAGGGGGCCGCCATGACCGCGACCTTTCAACACGCCGGCGCCACCGTCGAGATCGTCGAGGCCGGCACCATCCTGGCCGCCGCCCGGGTCAACCCCGTCGAGCTGCTGCGCCGGGCCACGTTCCCGCCGCCGGTACGCCGGGTCGAGCTGACCGTGTCCAGCGCGGACACGCCGGCCGGGCCGGTGCACGTGTTCGCCGCCGAGATCGGCACGACGACCGGCGATCTCCCGCACAAGGAGCGCATCCGGGCCGTGGTGCTCGGCAACGATCCGGTCGGCACGCTGCTCGCCAAGCGCATCGCCGCCGGGGATCCCCTCGCCACCCGCCTCGTGGACGGTGTCGGCACGGCGGCCGTCGCGGCGTACCGGAAACTGGGTCTTGACCGTCCCAGCGACCCGGCCGGGAGCGAGTCGACGGCGGTCCTGGTCGACGCGGCCGCCGGGATGCAGGCGACGGTCACCCACGAGGCCGGCGGCAGCGTGGTGCGCCTGCGTGCCGAGGTGCCCCGCGACGAGGTCGGCCCCGAGCATCTCACCGCCATGGTCCGGCTGGTCCTGCAGGCCGTCGCCGAGCTGCTGCCGCCGTCGACGGAACCGCTGGCCGGGCGGCGCTACCGGGTGAGCCGGGAGAACATCCCGACGGTCGTGACCACCACCCAGGAGGTCACCCTCGACCAGGTCGGCGGGCTCGCGGACGTGGTCGCGCAGCTGCGGCAGATCGCGGTGTCGTTCCGCCACCCCGAGGCGATGGCCCGGTGGGGTGCGCGGCGGCCGCAGGGCATCCTCATGTACGGGCCGCCCGGCACCGGCAAGACCATGCTGTCGCGCGCCCTCGCGAACGAGATCGGCGCCGACTTCCGCGAGATCCGTACCCCCGAGATCCTCGACAAGTGGCTGGGCGGCTCGGAACGCAACATCAAGCAGATCTTCCGCGACGCCCGCCGCTACCGGGTGCCGACCCTGATCCTCTTCGACGAGTTCGACTCGATCATCAGCTACGCGGGCGCCGGCGGCGACGCGGCGAGCCAGGCGATCAACGCGGTGGCCGGCATCTTCAAGCAGGAGATGAACGACCTCATCGAGGCCAACCCCGCCGTCATCGTGGTCGCGACGACCAACTTCCCGCACCGCGTCGACGACTCGCTGATCCGCTCGGGCCGCTTCGACGTGAAGATCTCCGTACCGAAGCCCGACGAGACCGGCCGCGCGGAGATCTTCCGCAAGATGATCGCCCAGCTGGCGGCGGCCCACGAGGAGCCGGGTTTCACGATGTTCGCCGACGGCCTCGACCTGGGCGAACTCGGCCGGCTCAGCCACGGAATGACGGGCGCGGACATCAAGGAGGTGCTGCGCCGGGTGCAGCTCGCCAAGGCGATGCAGGACGCCCGGACCGGCGGCATGGTCGAGCCGATCAGCCAGCAGGACCTGATCGCGAGCGTCCGGGGCCTCCTCGGCCAACACTGAGCGCCGCGGGTGACAGACTGGCGACCATGGGGCTGTTCACGCCGGCGGAGGCACGTCAGGAGTTGGCCCGGCTGCGGCCGGCGCTCGAGGAGATCGTCGTCGTGCGGGCGGACCTGGTCGAGCTGACCGCCGCCCTGACCGTGGGCGAGCCGACCCCGCTCGGCGGCCTGCCGGAGCGCAAGGCCGCGGAGGCGAGGCTCAACGAACTGATGACGGAGGTTCAGCAGACGGGTGCCGACCTCAAGGGGGTGGCGCCGCTGCTCGTCGACTTCCCCGCCGAGATCGACGGGGTGCCGGTGCTGCTGTGCTGGCTGGAGGGCGAGGAGGAACTCTGCTGGTACCACCGGACCGACCTCGGATTCGCCGGCCGCCGCCGGCTGCGGGTCTCAGCGTGACTCCAGGACCCGCAGGTCGCGCTCGGCGTAGAGGCGGTGCTCCCACTCCTCGGTGAGGATGCAGAGCAGGCACTCGCGCACCGGGAAGCTGAAGGACGCCGGCCACCCCGGCGACTCGACCGGTTCGGTGTGGCCGTTCAGCGACTCGTCGCTGAGGCCGTCGATGACCTCGCGGACGGTGTCCATCCGGTCGCGGCGCAGCGCGAGCACGACGTCCAGATCGGGACGGGCGGCACGGTCGCGGGGGATGCCCGCGGTGTCGGGCATCTCGTCCCACGGCAGGTCCAGCGGATGCCAGGGCGACGGATGGCCGAGGATGACGCGTCTGATCCAGGAGTCGGTGGCGAACACCAGGTGCCGCAGCGTCTCGATGAAGGACCACTCGCCGCCGACCGACTCGTGCAGCAACGCGGGGTCCAGGGCACGGGCGCGCTCGACGGTGCCCGCCCACAGGCGCTCGACGACGTCCCAGGCCCGCCGGAAGCCGGCCGCGTCGGTCGGGCGCATCGCGGCACGCTCGGGGTAGCGGCGGTCGAGTTCGGCGTTCACATAGCCGCTGACCTCGACACCGTTGATGGTGAGGGTGCCGAGCTCGCCGTAGATGTCGACGCCTTCCAGGCGGGCTCCGCGCAGCACGGCACCGCTGAGGTCGACGCCGCGGAAGGTGGCGTCGATCAGATCGGTGGCGCGGAACTCCGCGCCGTTCAGCCTGATGCGCACAAAGCGCGAGCCGGCCAGGTCGACGCCCTCGAAACGAGAACCTCGGAGATCGTCACCGACGAATTCGGCCATGGGCACGACCCTAACGTCAACCGCGGGACATGTGGCGCCCGAGGACGATACTGAGCGGATGTCGCGTTACACCGCCCTCGTGCGGCGCCTCGGTAGCCAGCGCTGGTTCGCCTCCCTCGGCCGGCGGCTGGCCCCGCTGGACGGCCGGCTCTACAAGCTCACCGGCGGCCGCTGGTCCGTGATCGGCCGCCACGAGCTGCCCTCCCTGCTCATCACCACGACCGGGCGCAAGTCGGGCCTGCCGCGCACCCATCCACTGCTGTACGCCACCGACGGCGACGGCTACGTGGTGGTCGGCTCGAACTGGGGCCAGACGCACCACCCGGCCTGGTCGGCGAACCTGCTCGCGAACCCCGCCGCCCGGGTGACCGTCGGCGAGCGGGAGTTCGCCGTCCGGGCGGCCCTGACCTCGGGCACCGAGCGGGAGCGGCTCTGGCGGATGGTGCAGGGGATCTGGCCGGGCTACGCGGCCTACGCCGAGCGCGCCGAGGGCCGCGAGATCCGGATCTTCCGCCTGGTCCCCGACGCCTGACGGGATCGTGGCCGCGTGAGGCGCGAAGTGCGTGGGTTCGCTGGCGTTGCGCCGAAGCGGGGAGGCTGACATGACCAGACGTTCGCGCCGCGCCGAGGCCCGCCGCAGGGCAGAGGCCTCGGCCAGAAACCAGGAGTACCGGTATTACGTTCATGTGGTCGATGAATGGGGGCTGGATGCTCCGTTGAGCGTCTTCCGCGTCGGCGGCGCGGTCGGCGAGGAGCAGGTCGGGCCTGGCGCGGTATGGAAGCCGACGACATACGCGTTGGAGCGAGCCACCCGCACCGCGGGATACAGCGCCGTCCCGGTGGACGCGGCCACCGCGCACCGATTGGCCGCTCGGTGGGCCTACACCTACCAGCGCATCGTTGAGCGTTCCTCCGGGCGTACGGTGGCGTACGCCCGGTCCTGGATTCTGCCGAGCCGTCGAATGATCCGGTTCGAGAATTCCACCTGCCATAGCGGAGTGTGGGAGTCGACGCGGCGGTTGTGGCGTATCGACACGGGCATCGATGACTACGATGTCGAGACGGTCGATGCCGCGACGGTCGAGGAGTACCTGCGCGACCTGCCGCGCGTGGAGTACCGCTACTTCGCGGTGGTCAATCGGCACGGAACCGACTTCAGTCTCCACGATCCGGCGGACGTGCTGAGGGTCCCCGCAGGGCAGGAGAGCGGCGTACGCGAGAGGCTGGGTGTCGGCTGGGAGCCCTACGACGTGATCGACGGCGTCCGGGGTCTGCGCGATGAAACCCTGCTGGAGATCGACGACGCGGTGGTCGCCGTCTTCCGCCGTCGGCGTTCTGAGGCCACCGAACCGTCGAAGCCGGATTACACCTACTATGCCCTGCTGCACGGGGGCGCGGAGTCGGTGAACGAGACGCAGACGGTCGTGCGGCAGTGGCGGGCTGGCACCCATCTGCATGAGGACGAACTCCGAGGTGGCCCCCAATGGGCCCGGGCGAATATGTCGGGCCGGGACACGCGGGCCACCGATCCCCAAGCCGTCGAAGTCTCGCCGGAGACCGTGGAGCGACTCAAGGCGCCCTGGCGCTACACGTACCACGAGATTCTGCGGCCCGATAGCGACCAGCCGATGGCTGTGGTGCGTCATTACGGCGCTTACGGCGGGCGCGAGGAAGCGGCGGTCGACTGGCCGGTCTGGTACCCGTCGCTCTGGCTCAAACAGATCGCGGAAGGCAAAGTCTCCTACCGCACCCGCGAGGTCGACGCCGAGGCAGTCGAACGATACCTTCGCCGGGCCGCGGCCGAACGGCCGGAATACCGCTACTTCGCCTTCCTGGACACGGACGACAGCATTGACTCCGCTGGGCACATGGCACGCATGCACTGCCGGGAGAACGGCGATCCCTGGAAGGAGGAGACGCCGCGGGACGACGGCAGTTGGGCACAAACACACCGACTGCTGGAGATCGACCATGGCAAGGGCAGATGGTGGATCGAACCGGTCGAGGTGCCACACTCGCTGTTCGAGCGCTACCGCGCAAAGCGTCAAGGAAACGCCTCAACCGGCACGGGCCGCTAGACAGAGCCGGTCACGATGCCGGGGCGGGAGAAGGACGGCTCCGCGACCGGACGGCCGAAGTGGTAGCCCTGCGCCAGCTCGTAGCCGAGTCGGTGCAGCTCGGCGGCCTGCTCCGCGGTCTCCACGCCCTCGGCGACGGCGGTCAGGCCGAGGCCGGCGCTGACCTGGATGAGCGCCGTGGCGATGACCGCGTGCCGCCCGGCCATCGTGATGGTGTCGACGAAGGACTTGTCCACCTTGATCACGTCGACGGGTACGGTCTGCAGCAGCCCGAGCGACGAGTGGCCGGTGCCGAAGTCGTCGAGGGCGATGGCGACACCCAGGTCGTGCAGGTCCTGCAGGGACTGCACGGCCTGGCCCCCGCCGAACACCGCGGTCTCGGTGACCTCGACGGCGAGCGCCTGCGCCGGCAGTCCCGTCTCGCGCAGCACGGCCTTGACCATCGTGGCGAATCCCGGTTCGGCGAGCTGCCGGGCCGAGACGTTGACGCTCATCCGCACCAGGGCCGCGGCGCCGTGCCGCGCGCGCCACTCCATCGCCTGGACGCAGGCCGTACGCATGATCCATTCGCCCAGCTCGACGATCAGGCCGTTGCGCTCGGCGGCGGGGATGAACCGGTCCGGCGGGATCACGCCGCGCTCCGGATGCTCCCAGCGCACCAGCGCCTCGACACCGACCGTGTGGCCGGCCGGGAGCGACACGATCGGCTGGTAGACCACGCGGAACTGCCCGGCGTCGAGGGCGGTGCGCAGCTCGGCCCCGGTCCGGGCCTGCTCGTCGGACATCTCGTCGAGGTGGGGGGTGTAGCGGCGGGGCCGGTCGCCGGTGGCCTTGGCGGCGTACATGGCGACGTCGGCGCGGCGCATCACCTCGTAGGGATCGCCCGTGCCGTCCCCGTCGGTGACGCCGATGCTGGCGCCGATGAGCAGTTCGTGTTCCCCGGCGGCGACCGGGACGTCGAGCGCCTCCGCGAGCCGGGCCACGATCTGGTCGGCCGCGTCGGAGGTCGCCCGGGGCATGAGGACGGCGAACTCGTCGCCGCCCATCCGTGCGACCAGGACGCCGTCCGGCAGCGCGGCGTTCAGCCGGTGCGCGACCACCGTGAGCAGGCGGTCGCCGACGCCGTGGCCGAGCCGGTCGTTGACGCCCTTGAAGTCGTCCAGGTCGAGCAGGGCCACCTGGATGCGCCCGGCCGCGAGGGCGGCGCCGAGCGCCTGCTCGAAGCGGCGCCGGTTCGCCAGCCCGGTGAGGTCATCGGCCATGGCCAGGGTCTCGAGCTGGTTCGCCTGGCGCTGGACCTGGCCGACGAAGCCCGACATGCGCACCACGACGAGCAGGAAGAGCAGCACCGCGCCGCCGGCGATGGTGAGCCGGTCGACCCCGTCGGCGCCGATGCCCGGGATGAACAGCAGGCCGGGCGCGAGCAGCGAGCACACGGCGAGCAGCGCCAGCCGGGCCCGGCCCACCCGGGCGTTGCCACCGTGCTCGGCGGCCGTGCCGGCGGCGCGCATCGAGGGGTGCAGCGCCGCGGCGCCCCACGAGACGTAGGACATCAGCCAGAACGCGTCCAGCGTCGCGCTGTCGACGTCGGAGTAGAGCGCCACCAGCGAGTAGGTCACGTCGCCGATGAGCAGCAACAGTGCGGCTATGCCGAGCAGCCGGATGCTCACCGAGAGGCGGCCGCTGCCGGTGTAGAAGCGGGCGAGCATGGCCAGCAGCAGCGCGTCGGAGGCGGGGTAGGCGACGCCGACCATCCGCTCGACGGTCGACGCGGTCGAGTCGGCGGCGATCGGGTGCATCACGAACACCCAGAACACCAGACCGAGACCGATCGCCACGATGGCGGCGTCGATCAGGGCCGCGAGGTCGCGGCCACCGCGCTCCCTGCCGCGGATCAGCATCAGCATCCCGGCCACGAGCATCGGGTACGCGCTGAGA
Organism: Actinoplanes sp. NPDC051346; assembly: GCF_040682215.1. Lineage (NCBI taxonomy): Bacteria > Bacillati > Actinomycetota > Actinomycetes > Micromonosporales > Micromonosporaceae > Actinoplanes > Actinoplanes sp. NPDC051346. The sequence goes on from NZ_JBFBAJ010000004.1 coordinate 144,579, forward strand.
TAGACGACGTCCGCCGGTGACGGGTACGGCTCCTCGCCCAGGACGTACCGGTAGTACTCCCACACCAGGTCGCCGGCGGCCCAGGTGAGCTGGCCGGCGGCGAACCAGTACCACATCGCCGGGCGCAGGGACCGGTGCCTGCGCACGCCGACGATGATCATCGTGGCGGAGACCAGCCCGATGACGTTGTACGTGAGGTTCGAGGGAAGCCCGTCGTAGGGCATCAGGTAGTAGCCGGCCGTGGCGAGGACACCCGCCACGAGCCAGAGCCACCACCAGTGTTCACGCCGCACACCGTGCCATCGGCGGGGCCGCGGGTCAGATGAGGTGTCCATGGGTCAGGAGACCGCCGCCACGTCGGTGCCGCTGAACCGCGGCTCCGCGGACGGCTCGCCGAAGAGGTTGCCCTGCGCGAAGCGGTAGCCGAGCCGGTGCAGCTCCTCGGCCTGCTCGGCGGTTTCCACGCCCTCGGCAACGGCGGCCATGCCGAGACCGTCACTGACCTGCAGCAGCGCGGCGGCGATGACGGCGTGCCGGCCGGCCTGGGTGACCGAGGCGATGAAGGACCTGTCGACCTTGAGGACGTCGACGGGCAAGGTCTGCAGCAGGCCCAGCGAGGAGTGGCCGGTGCCGAAGTCGTCGAGGGCGACGGGTACGCCCAGGGCGCGCAGGTCCTCGATGGCCCGCACCGCCTGCCCGCCGTTCATGAGGGCGGTTTCGGTCACCTCGAGGGTCAGGTGTTCCGCGGAGAGGCGGGTCTCGGCCAGGATCGCCGCGACGAGCGCCGGGAAGCCGGGGTCCGCGAGCTGGCGGTCGGAGATGTTGACGTGCAGGCGGCCGGGTGCGGCCGGGCCGAGCGTCCGCAGCCACTCGGCGGCCTGCGCGCAGGCGTTGCGCAGGATCCGTTCGCCGAGCTCCACGATGAGGCCGCTGCGCTCGGCGCCCACCAGGAACTCGGCCGGCGAGACGGTGCCGCGGACGGGATGTTCCCAGCGCACGAGCGCCTCGACGGCGACCATCCGGTGGTCGGGCAGGGAGACGACGGGCTGGTAGACGAGGCGGAACTGGGCCTCGTCGAGGGCGGCGCGCAGCTCGGCGACGAGGTGGGCCTCCTCGGCCGCCTGCTCGTCCAGGTCGGGGCTGTAGCGGCGGTGGCGTTCGCCGGCCTGCTTCGCGGCGTACATCGCGACGTCCGCCCGGCGCAGCACCTCGTAGCCGTCGGTGGTGTCGGCGCCGTCCGCGGTGCCGATGCTGGCGCCGACCAGCAGGTCCTGGTCGTCGAGGGCGATGGGCTCGCGCAGGGCGGACGAGATCCGGCCGACGATCTGCTCCATGACGGCGGCCGACCCGGCGGGCACGAGCACCGCGAACTCGTCGCCGCCCATCCGCGCGACCAGGTCCCCGTCGCGCAGCGCGTCGAGCAGGCGGCCCGCGACCACGGTGAGCAGGCGGTCGCCGACGGCGTGTCCGAGCCGGTCGTTGACGTCCTTGAAGCCGTTCAGGTCGAGCACCGCCACCTGGGGCGAGCCGGCGGCGACCGCCTCGGCGAGGCGCTTCTCGAAGACCCGCCGGTTGGGCAGGCCGGTCAGCGCGTCGTGCAGGGCGAGGTCCTCGAGCTGGCCGGCCTGGTGCTGGATCTGCCGCACGAAGCCGGACATCCGGGCGAGGACCAGCAGGAACAGCAGCACCGCGCCGACGCCGATGGCCGGCCAGCTCACCTCGCCGGACCCGGTAGCGCCCTCGATGAACAGCAGTGCCGGAACCAGCAGCGTGCAGGCCGCCAGCAGGATCAGCCGGCCGTGTCCCAGGCGCTGGTCGACCGAGCGCGGCGGCGGGGCGGCCGCGCCGGTCGAGCGGTGCAGGGCGGCGGCGCCGTAGAGCACGTTCCCGACCATCCAGCCCGCCGAGATCGAGTCGTCCAGCCCGGGGGCGTACACGGTGACCAGCTGGAACGCCACGTCGGAGATGAGCATGGCGCCGGTGCCGGCGGTGATGAGCATGAGGCTGACGGAGGCCCGGCCGGTCCGGGTCAGCAGCCGCGCCACGAGCGCGAGCAGCAGCAGGTCGAAGGCCGGGTAGGCGGCACCGATCAGGCGTTCCAGCGGCGGGATGGACGCGTCCGCCGCGACCGGGCCGATGACGAACACCCACCACACCAGTCCCAGCCCGGTCGCGATGATCGCGGCGTCGAGCCGTCCCGCCAGGTCGCGGAGCATCTGCTGCCGGCGCGCGAGCATGATCGTGCTGACGATCAGCAACGGACACGAGGCGAGATAGAAGACATCGGCCAGGGAGGGGAACGGGTCCCGGTGCAGGACGTGCAGGTCGATGTCGTAGCTGATGTCGCCGGCCATCCGGAAGAACACCGAGCCGGCGAAGGCGTACCACGCCAGGCGCAGTTCCGGCCGGTTGCGCCGGACGCCGGCGAGGACCGCCACCAGGGTGGCGGCCGCCAGGACATCCCACACCCAGGCGGCCGCGACGGTGTCGGGGCCCAGCATCGGGTACGCGACGCAGGTCAGCAGTCCCGCTGCCGTCCACGCCGCGACCGTCCGGTCGACCCGTACTCTCCGCACGTCAGGTCATCGGCGGCGGCCTGGGACACCTGAGGGTTCGCCTCAGGCGGGCATGGCGCGCTCCAGCAGGACGTCGGTGCCGACGGCGGACGGCAGGGTGCCGAAGGTACGGCCCCAGTCGCCGGCGAGCCGGCTCGCGCAGAAGGCGTCGGCAACTTCGGCGGGGGCGTAGCGCACCAGCAGGGAGCCTTGCAACACGACCGCCATCCGCTCGACCGCGCGCCGCGCCTGGAACTCCAGGTCGTCGCCGCCGAGCAGAGCGCTCAGGCCCGCCGCGGCCTCGTCGAGGCGCCTGTCCGCGCCCGAGGCCGCCGCGACCTCGGCCCGGAACGCGTCCAGGCTGGCCGGGTCGCGGCGCAGCGCCCGCAGCACGTCCAGGGCCTGCACGTTGCCGGAGCCCTCCCAGATGGAGTTCAGCGGGGCGTCACGATACAGCCGGGGCAGGCCGGACTCCTCGACGTAACCGTTGCCACCGAGGCATTCGAGCGCCTCACCCACCACGGCGGGCTGACGTTTGCACACCCAGAACTTGCCGACCGCCACCGCCAGGCGGCCGAACGCGCGCTCGGCGTCGTCGCCGCGTACCCCTCGGTCGACGGCCCCGGCCAGCCGCAGAGCCAGCGCGGTCGCCGCCTCGGTCTCCACCGCCAGGTCCGCGCAGACGTTGCGCATCAGCGGCTTGTCGATCAGCCGGCCGCCGAAGGCGGACCGGTGCCGCACGTGGTGCAGCGCCTGGACCAGCGCGGCGCGCATCCCGGACGCCGAGCCCGTCACGCAGTCGAGCCGGGTCATCGCGACCATCTCGATGATCGTGCGGACGCCCTGGCCCTCGTCGCCGACCCGCCACGCCACGGTCTCGTCGAACTCGGGCTCGCTGCTGGCGTTGCTGCGGTTGCCGAGCTTGTCCTTGAGCCGCTGGATCCGGAACGTGTTGCGGGTGCCGTCGGGCAGCACCCGCGGCACGAGGAAGCACGTCAGCCCGGCCGGCGCCTGCGCGAGCACCAGGAACAGGTCGCACATCGGCGCGCTGGTGAACCACTTGTGGCCGCGCAGCCGGTAGGTGCCGTCGGCGGTCGGGGTGGCCGTCGTCGAGTTCGCCCGCACGTCCGAGCCCCCCTGCTTCTCGGTCATCCCCATGCCGGCGAGCAGGCCGCGCTTGGCCCCCGGGGTCCGCAGCCCCGGATCGTAGGCGCGGCTGGTGAGCAGCGGCTCGTAGGCGGCGGCCAGCTCCGGGGCGTGGCGCAGAGCGGGCACCACCGCGTACGTCATCGAGACGGGGCAGGAGTGGCCGGCCTCGACCTGACTCCAGGTGAACAACCCGGCGGCCCGGGCCACGTGCGCACCCGGCCGCGAATCGGCCCACGGCGTGCCGGCCAGCCCCTCGCTCACGGCGACGTCCATCAGCCGGTGCCAGGACGGGTGGAACTCCACCTCGTCGAGGCGGTGGCCGTAGCGGTCGTGGGTCAGCAGCCGAGGCTCGTGCCGGTTGGCCTCGTCGGCCCAGCGCCGCGGCTCGGCCTCCCCGCTGAGCTTGCCGAGCCGGTGCAGATCGTCGACGGCCCATCCGGCGCCTTCCCGCTCGACGGCCTCGAGCAACGCCGCGTCCGCGGCGACGTCGTAGCCGGTGAGCGGCGGGGGCTGGTTGACGACCTCGTGGGTGGAAACAGTCACGTGCCGAATCTAGACCGGATCCCGGCGCCCCGCGACGGCCGGTGCCGTGGTCGAATGCCCGTTGCTGAGCTCTCAGGGCCGGGGTCTGAGCAGGGTGATGCGCGAGGCGCCCAGCTCCGTGACGTAGAGGTTGCCCCGCCCGGTGTCCTGGACGAGGTCGAGCGGCTGGCTGAAGCCGGTGAACCCGGTGATGCCGGTCGTTCGGTCGCTCAGCGTCCCGTCCGCCGCCACGTCGAAGGTCTCGATGTCCTGGCCGGCGGAGTAGCGGACCACCAGAAGCTTGCCGTCGAGGGCCCCGCCGCGATACTCGATCGCTCCGTTCGCGGAGGCGTGCAGCCCGGCGTCGTAGGTGCCGGCGAGGTCGAAGGTCGGGTCGGGCCGGGTTCCGGCCGGGTAGGCGGGCACCTCGAACGGGTCCGCCGCCGCGGTCGGGTTGCCACCGGCCAGGACCCACTCGCAGCGCAGCGGGTTCGGGTGGCCGTAGTAGCGGCCCGGCTTCACGTCGAAGACGTAGTCGGTCTCGGCCGTCGGCACGCCGGTCAGCGCCGGCACCGCCGGTCCGGTGTAGCCGCGGCGGGCGCAGGCCGGCGGCAGCGGGGACGGCGTCGCCGGGGTGTTGCCGCCGGCCGCCGAGCCGTTCGTGGGGACGTACAGGTGGCCGTTGCGGTGCCAGACCAGGTCGTAGGCGTTGCGGACCCCGGTGGCGTGGATGGTCAGCGGGGCGCCGGCCGCGTACGGGTCGTAGGTCCCGCCGTCCGCCGTCCGCACGTCCAGCGCGGCGGCGCCGAGCCGGGCGGTGTCGAGCCGCAACACCGCCGCGCTCAGCAGTTGCTCCGGACGGTTGCCCCAGGTGGAGTCCGGCGCGCCCATGGCGTTGTTCGCGCCCTGGGTGACGTACAGGGCGCCGTCCGGACCGAAGGCCAGCGAATTGGTCTCGTGGTCCTTCACCGAGCGGGGCAGGTTCACCACCCTCGGCGTGTACGTTCCCAGGTCGGTGCCGGACAGCCGGCCGATCCGCCCGGACCACTCCGGCACGTTCAACGGCCCCGTGTACTGGTAGTTGTCGGTCACCCAGAGGCCGCCCGCCGGGTCGAACGCCATGCCGATGATCGTGCGGGCGGGAGCGCCCGGCAGCCCGAGCGCGGCCGCGTTGTCGCGCACCGCCGTGATGGTCGTGGCGGCGCCCAGGGTGCCGTCGGCGTTGATCGGGAACCGGAAGACGCGCCCGTCGAGCGTGCCCGCGTACAAGCGGCCGTCGGGTCCCTTCACCACCGTCGTGTACGGCGCGCCGGTCGCCACCCCGACGACCTTGTCGAAGGCCGCCGGGCCGCCGGGCCCGCCGCCGCTGCCGGTGGTGAAGACGATCGAGTACGGCTGGAACGCCCGCCCGCTCACGTCGCGGACCCCGGAGGTCAGCGAGAACCGGTAGGCGGTGTTCGCCGCCAGCGCGGCCGTGGGGGACAGGTTGACCACGTCCCCACCGCCACTGGTGATCACGGTGGCGGGCACCGCCACGCCGTCGCGTACCCGGGTCAGCCGGACCGTCGAGCCGGTCAGGGTGGCCGGGTCGACGCCGCCGTTCGGCAGAATCAGATCCTCGACGACGCTGGTGGTGGGCGCTACCCCGGTCGCCCCGTTCGCCGGCGTGCTGGTCCGCACCGCCGGCATCAACCCCGAGCCCGGCACCTCGGCGATGTCCACATAGTTCAGTTTCGTGTTGCTGCCCCCGGCGGCACTGAGCGTGAGGCGTCCATCGGTCACCCGGACCGTCCGGGTGGCCGACGCGTGCCGCGTCGAGGACGTCGGCACGAAGGCCGCGACGGCGTTCTGGTCCTCGATGCTGAGCCAGTGCGCGCTGTCCACCGCCGTGCCGGAGTCACCCACCACGACCGTCACCGCGTAGGCGCCGGCGGGCACCGCGACCTCCCACGAGCCCGGCGTGGTGACACCGGGCGAACCCGCGGGAAGCTGCAGGTGCATGAGCGTCGCCAGGCGTACGTCCGGCTGGCCGGCACCCGGATTGCGATTGCGCCCGTTCCCGACCAGGCTCAGCGGCGTCGACGTCCCCACCCGCACCCAGCCGAACCCTCGGGACGCCGCGTAGGCCTCCCCGAAGTCACGCACATACCCGGCGGGCGGGGCGGTGGCCGCATCGGAGAAGTTCACCTTCAACGCGAAGCCCGCGGACGCCGCGGGAGCCGGCGCGGCGACGGCCAGGGGCGCGACGAGCGCGGCCACGGCTACACTCCACAGACGACGGTTGTCCATCCACCTATCTGAGCACGGCGCCGACTCGGGTCGCCTGTCGGAAATCTGCGGCGGCCGGCGGCGCGCCGGGTCATGATGGCGAGATGATCACACGCACGGCTCTTCCTGCCCTGGCCGCCCTGGTCGTCCTGGGGCCGCTCAGCTGCGGAAAACCGGACAGCGGCCGCTCATCCGCCCCGGCAACCGTGCCACCCGGCTGCGACCTCTCCGGCGCCCGCGTGGAGTGGTCCGGCCACACCACCCAGCCGACGCTCACCCGGGTCTACCTCGACTCAGGGAAGGGCGTCTCCGAGACCAGCACGGTCGTCCTCGACGAGCCCTTCACCCCCGCCGTCACGGGCGTGGCCGCACCGGCGGACTGGCTGCCGCGGCTCGCCAGGTCGCTCAGCGCCGAAACCGGCGACGAGATCCACGTCGAGTCGCCGGTCCAGAAGGACGGCCGCATCGGCTTCGGAGGCCAGGTGGACGACCCCACCATCCGGGAAACCCTTTCTTACCAGGGGGTGCAGGCCGTCTCGGCCGACTTCTCCGTCTCGTGCGAGCAGCCGGTGCGGGGAACCCTCACCGCCTGGACCTCCATGTCCGTGGGCGGCGTGACCTGCAGCCAGATCGAGCCCCCCGCCGAGGAGCTCGGCCGGCTCGCGCGCCGCTACTGCCCGAGAACGCCGACCCCCGGGCCGCCGAGCGAAGCCGTCCCGTTCGACTGACGGCTTCACCCGTCGCGCGCCGCCAGGAGGGCGAACTCGCCGAGTTCGCGGTCGGGAACCGCGCCACCCAGCGCGAACCGCATCGTGCGGCGCAGGCCGGCGTCCCCGAAGGGCAGCAACGCGACCGCGACCAGCAACACCCGCAACCGGCGGCGTCCGACCCCGCTCGGCGCGAGCAACGCCAGCCGATTCACCCGACGCGGGCGGCGCACGGCGTAATCCAGCGCGAGCCAGCCGCCCAGCGAAACCCCCAGGAACGCGGCCGCGTCGAGGCCGAGCGCGTCGAGCACATCGTCGAGCCACTCGGCGTACGCGGGCGACCCGAGCGGCGGGCGCGCCGGTGCGCTCAAACCGGCCTCCCCGATCACGTCGACGGCATGCACCCGCAGCCGCTGAGAGAGCCCCTCGATCTGCCGCACCACATCGCCGTGGTGGCGCCCGACCCCTGCAACGCCACGACCGGCGGCGCGTCCACCGGCCCGCTCGACACGACGAACGTGTCACCCGCCGAGTTAGCGACGGTGCGCGCCTCATGCGGCACGGGCCAGGTCCCCAGCAACTCCCGGTAACGCTGCGCGACGGCGGCCGCCCCGGCGGGGGTGCGAAAGTTCGCGACTCGCTCGTTCGGTGGGCCGGTAACAGGCGGATTCATCGACGGAACGTATAACCCGTACTCGCGCGGGGACAGGGAATTTCGACGACCGGCGGGCGTGAGGGCTAGCGGAGACGACGAGAAATCAAGTCACGGGTCTTCTCGGAGAGCTGCGTCGCCACGAAGTTGTTGAGACGCTCCGGGTCGGGCTCGATCCGACGGGCCTCTTCGCGATCCTCCCAAGTGTTGTAGTCGTCCGGGTCGGCGGCCGTGATGACGCCGATCCCATGTGTGCGGGCAGCCTCCGCAACGTCAGCGACATCTTCTTCGAGCTGCTCCGCTTGGTCGGCGGGAACGTGGAGCAGCACGTAGGAATGGGTGGCTGAACGGCGGTGTGCAAGGGCCTCGTATACCGCCTGGACATTGATGGCGTTGGCGGCCTTTATTTCAAAGGACGCGACTTCTAGATACTTCCCAGGTACGAAAGCAAAGGTACGTACCTCGACGCTCACGATGTCCGGTCGCGACCAGGTACCGCCGGTCGAACGGCGACCCTGCAGGGCGGTTATCTCCACAGCTAAGGGATCGCGCCGGTGGTCCTTTGCCCAGTCGTTCGCGATGACGTGACGCATCGGATCGTAGAGGGCGAGCTCGTTCTTGATGACCGCTTCGACGGTGGCAGCAGTGGTCGCCACGTCGGAGGTCGTCTCGACAACAACGGCGACGGTCCTCTCCTCAGCCGGCGAATCCGTCGCGACGCGCCGTACTACGCCGCCCCTGCCTCTGCCTCGTACGATCAGAGTCGCATCGACCAGTGCGTCGCGAGCGTGGAAGTAGCGGTCGCTATCCCATCCGAGCTTCTTCTGGAGTGTGGGATTGCTGGCAGCCGTTCCATCTGGCGGAAGCGCCAGGAAGAGCGCCTGCTGGTCGCCGTGGAGCGTCGCGGGATCCACCGTCATGGCGAAAATCTTATGGGCGTCCTGGAGGGACCGCGGCCTAAAGGCACAGCTTCACTCGCTGGAGCCGAACGTCCAAATTCTGCGTGAGCGCAGCTTGAATCGCCCCACGTGTGGGCCCGGGTCGGACCGCCCACGCCTTTGGTCATGGCCGCTACCTCACGGCTCGGACACGAACGTAACCGTGGCGCCAGCGGCCGCCGATTCCGTTCTTCGAGCGAGCACGGTATGCGGCTGCCACCCGCCGCTCGCCCTTCAGCCCTCGCCGGGTGAGCCGACCCAGTCTGTCGCCGACCCGCGAGCCAGCGACCTCGGCGACGAACCCACCCAGCAGGCTGAACACGGCACTCAGCGTAGCCAGTTTCACCGTCGGTAGGCCGGAACAGTCGATCGGACAGCTGCCTTACGACTCCGGCGTCGCGTCAGGGGCCAGGGCGGCGAGGCGGGCGCGGGTGGTGTCGTCGCAGAGTGCGCCGGCGAGGCCCGCTCGGTAGGCGGCTTCGGCCGTGACGCCGAGGTCGGCGGCGATCGCGTACTCGGTGGACAGGTCGGTGTCGAAGAGCGCCGGGTCGTCGGTGGAGATGGAGCAGGGGATGCCGGCCGCCACGAGGTGGGGGAGGGGGTGGTCGGCGCCGGTGACGCCGAGGCGGCGGTTCGAGGTGGGGCAGATGTCCAGGACGATGCGGCGGTCGGCGAGTTCGGCGAGCAGGTGCGGGTCTTCGACGGCGCGGATGCCGTGTCGCAGCCGGCTCGCTCCCATCAGCAGCGCGGAGCGGATCGAGGCGGGGCCGGCGAGTTCGCCGGCGTGGGGCACGAGGCCCAGGCCGCCGTCGGCGGCGATGCGCATCGCCTCGGCGTGCGGGGCGTCCGGGTGACGGCCCTCGAAGCCGGCGAGGCCGAAACCGACCACCCCGCGGTCGGCGAACCGCACCGCCGCGCGCGCCACCGCGACGCCGAACTCGGGGTCGCAGCCCCGGTACTGTTCCGGTGTCAGCCGGACGGTCACACCGTGGAGTTGCTCGGCCTCGGCGGCGCCGGCGCAGTATCCCTCGAACATGGCGTCGAGCCCGATCTCGGCGACCTGTTCCGGCTGGGGCGTGAAGATGCCCTCCACATAGACGGCGCCGTGCCGCCGTGCCTCCCCGGCGTAGTCCACGACGATCTGTCGGAGGTCGTCCGGCGTCCGCAGGCATCCGGCGATCAGGTTCCACACCTCGAGGAAGTGGGCGAAGTCGCGGAAGCTGAACAGGCGGGCCAGCGACAGTGGATCGTCCGTCGGCAGCGTCACCCGGTTCCGGCGGGCGAGCCGCAGCAGGGTGGCGGGCCGGACGGAGCCCTCCAGATGCAGATGCAGTTCGATCTTCGGAGTCACGCGGCATTGTGGCACGCGTGAGTACGGGTACCCATCCGGCGCGGTCGATCAATAGGCACAATGGGCGCCATGTCACTCTTGCGACGGCGGATCGCCGTCACCGTCCTGCTCGCGGCCGCGGCGATCCCGATCACCGCCGCTACCGGGTACGCCATGGCCGATCGCCGCGGCGGTGCGGTGTCCGACCGGGCCCGGTGACGTGCTGCACCGGATCCAGCAGACGAACCTGTGGGGGCCGCACAGCACATTGCTCTCGCGGGACTGGGACAACACCGACCGGATGGACACCTATGTCATCGGTGTCGCCGGGGACTACCTCGTGGTCGTGATGGACACCGGCGACGGTCGCGGCGCCACCGGCGATCTGACCGTCACCTCCGGCCTCGGCACCGCCGCCGTTCGGCGGGCCGGCGGCGATCCCTCGCCCGTCCCCTCGCCGAGCGCCACCACGCCCGCTCCCGGCACGCGCTGGATCACCACGGAGGCGGAGGTGACGATTCCTCGTGGGACCTCAAGGGCTGCGACGGCGAGTGGGCGGTGCTGGACATCGACACCGCCGCCGGCGCGTGCGGGCCGGTCGACGGGGGTACGCGTCCGGGCTGCACGGCCGAGCCCCGGGTCAGCCGCTACTTCCTGCGCTTCGATCGTGGTTGGAAGACCGTCGACAGGTCGAAGGGCGCGGGATGCGCGGGCGTGCACGCCGTCGCACCCGAGTTCCCCACGGCGCTCTGCAAGGGGCTCAGCAGGGCGTGATTCACTCGTGGGCGCGGCGCTCCAGGAACTCGTAGACGTCCTGGGCGTCGACGCCCGGGAACGTGCCCGGGGGCAGTGCCGCCAGCAGGTGGGAGTGCACCCGGGCGCTCGGCCAGGCGCTTCCGGCCCACTGCTTCACCAGGTTGGCCGGCGGGCGGCGGCAGCAGTCCGGGTCGGGGCAGCGGGACGTCGTCCGGCGGGTGGTGTCGCCGCCGCGGAACCACCGGGCGTGCTCGTACGGCGTCCCGACCGTCACCGAGAACTCCCCGGACCGCGTCGACTCGACGTGCACCGTGCACCAGTACGTGCCGCCGACGGTGTCGGTGAACTGGTAGAAGGACGAGTACGGGTCGTCCGCCTGGAAGACCGTGCGGGAGGCCCAGTTGCGGCAGACCGGCTGTCCCTCGATCGCGCCGGTCACGTCCGCGGGGAAGCGCACGCCGTCGTTCTCGTACGCCTTGTAGACCAGGCCGCTCTCGTGCACCCGGCAGAAGTGGACCGGGATGCCGAAGTGGTGGGTCGCCAGGTTGGTGAACCGGTGCGCCGCCGTCTCGTAGGAGACGCCGAAGGCGTCGCGGAAGTCGTCGATGGCCAGGGCGCGGTCGGCCTTCGCGTCGCGCAGGAAGTCGACGGCGAACTTCTCCGGCATCAGCAGGGCGGCCGCGAAGTAGTTGGCCTCCACCCGCTGGCGCAGGAAGTCGCCGTAGTCGGACGGGTCCTCGTGGCCGAGCACGAAGTGGCCTAGCGTCTGCAGGACCACCGCGCGCGGGTCGTGGCCCTTGTTGCTCGCCACCTGGGGGAGGTAGATGCGGTGGTTGCGCAGGTCGGTGACCGACCGGGTCGAGTCCGGCAGGTCGGGCACGTAGTGCAGGGTGAAGCCGAGTTGTGCGGCGATGTCCAGAATGCCGCGTTGGGACAGCGGGCCGGTGGTGTGCCGCACCGACTGCAGGATCTTGGCCGCCGCCTCTTCGATGTGCGGGAAGTAGTTGTCGCGTTCGCGCATCCGTTCGCGCAGTTGATGGTTGGCCCGGCGGGCGACCTCCGGGGTCGCGCTCTGCTCGGTCAGCACCCGGGTCAGCTCGCGGTGCAGGCCGATGAGCGATTCCAGGGCGTCGGCGGGCAGGCGCCGCCCGGCGCGCACGAGGGGCAGGCCGAGCGCCTGGTAGGCCGGTTCGCGTTGGAAGTGGGCCAGCTCGATCTCCAGCCCGGCGCGCCGGCTCGGCGCCTCGGGTCGCAACAGATCCTGCATCGGTACGCCCAGAGCACCCGCGATCGCCTGCAGCACGCTGAGCTTCGGCTCGCGTTTGCCGTTCTCGATGAGGGAGAGCTGCGAGGGCGCCCGCCCGACCGCCGCGCTGAGCTGGTCGAGGGTCATGTTCTTCGACCGCCGCAGGTGTCGCAGCCGTTGGCCGAGCGTCACGAGGTCGACCGAGCCGTCGGAAGATGAAGCCGTCACGGGTTTTTACGTTAGCAGAAGATTCTCAATTCTTCTCCTCACAAACGCCTTCTTGGGGGGTTGCGGAGTGCGCGAGAGTCAAGTTCTTCCCGCACGGAGCAGGGGCTGGAAAGGAAACTTGAGATGACTGATCAGCTGACCGACGTCAGGGGCGGTACCGCCGCGGACCTCACTCGGGCATGGGCCGGCGATCCCCGATGGCTCGGCATCAAGCGCGATTACACCGCGCAGGACGTCGTTCGCCTTCGTGGCAGCCTGCAGGAACGGCACACCCTCGCCGAGCGCGGCGCCCAGCGGCTCTGGGACCTGCTGCACTCCGAGGACTACATCAACGCCCTCGGCGCCCTCACCGGCGGCCAGGCGGTGCAGATGGTCCGCGCCGGACTGAAGGCGATCTACCTCTCCGGCTGGCAGGTCGCGGCCGACGCGAACCTGTCCGGCCACACCTACCCGGACCAGAGCCTCTACCCGGCCAACTCGGTGCCGGCCGTGGTGCGCCGGATCAACAACGCGCTGCTGCGCACCGACCAGATCGAGGTGGCCGCCGGCCGCACCGACAAGGACTGGTTCGCGCCGATCGTCGCCGACGCCGAGGCCGGCTTCGGTGGCCCGCTCAACGCGTTCGAGCTGATGAAGGCGATGATCGCCGCCGGTGCCGCGGGTGTGCACTGGGAGGACCAGCTGGCCTCCGAGAAGAAGTGCGGTCACCTGGGTGGCAAGGTGCTCATCCCGACCCAGCAGCACATCCGCACGCTGAACGCCGCCCGCCTCGCCGCGGACGTCTCCGGCGTGGCGAGCCTCGTCATCGCCCGCACCGACGCGCTCGCCGCGGACCTGCTCACCACCGACGTGGACGAGCGTGACAAGCCGTTCCTGACCGGCGAGCGCACCGCGGAGGGCTTCTTCCGGGTCCGCCCGGGCGAGGACGCCGCGATCGCCCGTGGTGTCGCGTACGCCGACTACGCCGACCTGCTCTGGGTCGAGACCGGCAAGCCGGACCTGGAGTTCGCCAAGCGCTTCGCCGAGGCCGTGCACGCCAAGCACCCGAACAAGATGCTGGCGTACAACTGCTCGCCGTCGTTCAACTGGAAGCGCAACCTGGACGACTCGACCATCGCCCGGTTCCAGAAGGAGCTCGGCGCGATGGGCTACAAGTTCCAGTTCGTCACGCTGGCCGGCTTCCACGCCCTCAACCACTCGATGTTCGAGCTGGCCAAGGGCTACTCGACCACCGGCATGAGCGCGTACGTGAAGCTGCAGGAGGCCGAGTTCGCGGCCGAGACCGACGGCTACACCGCGACCAAGCACCAGGCCGAGGTCGGCACCGGCTACTTCGACGCGGTCTCGACCGCGCTGAACCCGGAGAGCTCCACCACCGCGCTGTCGGGCTCGACCGAGGAAGAGCAGTTCTGACATGGGCACCGAAGAGGTCACCATCTGTGGCGAAAGCGGGGGCCGGTACGCCGAGATCCTGACGCCCGAGGCGATCGACTTCGTCGTGGCGCTGGACCGCGAGTTCGGCGCCCGCCGGGTGCAGCTGCTGGAGCGCCGGCGTCGCCGGCGCGCCACCCGCACCACCGAGCTGGACTTCCTGCCGTCGACCGAGGCGATCCGCAAGGACGACTCCTGGACGGTGGCGCCTCCGGCCGAGGACCTGACCGACCGCCGGGTGGAGATCACCGGGCCGCCGGAGCGCAAGATGACCATCAACGCGCTCAACTCCGGCGCGAAGGTGTGGATGGCGGACTTCGAGGACGCCACCGCGCCGACCTGGGAGAACGTCGTTCTCGGCCAGCTCAACCTGCGGGACGCGCTGGACGGCAAGCTCGACTTCACCGCGCCGGACGGCAAGGAATACCGGATCGGCGACACCATGCCGACCATCATGGTGCGGCCTCGCGGCTGGCACCTGCCCGAGTGCCACCTGCGGATCGGCGGGCGTGCGGTGTCGGCGTCGCTGTTCGACTTCGGCATGTACCTGTTCCACTGTGGCCGTCGTCAGCTCGACCGGGACAGCGGACCGTACTTCTACCTGCCGAAGCTCGAGAGCCACCTCGAGGCCCGGCTGTGGAACGACGTGTTCGTCTACGCCCAGCAGCTGCTCGGCATCCCGCGCGGCACCATCCGCGCGACGGTGCTGATCGAGACGATCACCGCGGCCTTCGAGATGGAAGAGATCCTGTACGAGCTGCGCGAGCACTCGGCCGGCCTGAACGCGGGCCGGTGGGACTACCTCTTCAGCATGATCAAGAACCGGCCGGACGTGGTGCTTCCGGAGCGCTCGCAGGTCACGATGACCGCGCCGTTCATGCGGGCGTACACGGAACTGCTGGTCCAGACGTGCCACAAGCGCGGCGCCCACGCGATCGGCGGCATGGCCGCCGTCGTGCCCAGCCGTGACCCGGTCGCGGCCAAGCGGGCGCTCAACCAGGTGCGGCAGGACAAGCGGCGCGAGGTCGGCGACGGCTTCGACGGCTCGTGGGTGGCGCACCCCGGCCTGGTCGAGACCTGCAAGGAGGTCTTCGACCAGTGGCTCGGCTTCGAGCCGAACCAGCTCGTGCGTCGCCGCGACGACGTGCGGGTCACCGCCCGGGAGCTGCTCGACGTGCGGTCCACGACGGTCACGGTCACCGAGGTGGCGCTGCGCAACAACTGCAGCGTCGCCCTGCGATACACGGCCGCCTGGCTCGGCGGGCGTGGCGCGGTGGCCCTCGGCGGCCTGATGGAGGACGCGGCGACCGCGGAGATCTGCCGGGCACAGCTCTGGCAGTGGATCTCCCACGGCACCCCGACCGACTACGGCGTGCCGGTCACGGCCGGACTGGTGACCCGGATGCTGCGCGAGGAGCTGGACGTCCTCGCCGAGACCGGCGCTCTCGATGAGGACGCCGCGCGGCGCTTCGGACAGGCCCGCACTCTGCTCACCGTGTTGCTCACGGAGCGGACCTGTCCGGAGTTCCTCACCCTGCCCGCCTACCTGCGACACATGACCGGGGACAAGCCCACGCCTGCCCCCGCGATGAGCGCCTGACCTGCGGGAAGAGGACGGCCCGGCGGCGATCTGCCGCCGGGCCGTGCCCGTGTTGGCGCACGATGAGAAAGGCGCCGGGCCCGGGGCCCGGCGTGACGCTTTCCCGGATGCGATGCTGAGGTCGCCACGAGCTTCTCGCCGCGCTGGGGAGGACACACCGATGCTGCCGCTCACTGCCCGGAACCTGTCGTCGCTGCCGCCCGACCTGCCCGTACCGTCCTATGACCGCGGCGCGCTGCGGACCGGGATCGTGCACTTCGGTGTCGGCGGTTTCCACCGGGCCCACGAAGCGATGTATCTCGATCGCCTGATGGCGGGCGGCGCGGCGCTGGACTGGGCGATCTGCGGCGTCGGGGTCATGCCCTTCGACGAGCGGATGCGCGACGCCCTGGTCGCGCAGGACGGCCTCTACACCCTCGTCGTCAAGGCGCCGGACGGCTCCCTCGAGCCGCGCGTCATCGGCGCCATCAAGGAATATCTGTACGCCCCCGACGACCCCGAGGCCGTCCTCGAGAAGATGGCCGACCCGGGCGTGCGCATCGTCTCCCTGACCATCACCGAGGGCGGCTACAACATCGACGCGGTCACCGGCGAGTTCCTCACCGACACCCCCGCCGTCCAGTACGACCTGACCCCCGGCGTCGAACCCCGGACCACCTTCGGTCTGGTCACCGAGGCCCTGGCCCGCCGCCGCGCCCGAGGCATCGCCCCGTTCACCATCATGAGCTGCGACAACATCCAGGGCAACGGCGACGTCGCCCGCCGCAGCTTCGTCGCCTACGCCACGCTGCGCGACCCCGAGCTGGGGGAGTGGGTACGCCGGCACGTCGCCTTCCCCAACAGCATGGTGGACCGCATCACCCCGGTCACCACCGCCGACGACCGCGACGAGGTCCGCAAGCGGTTCGACGTGGACGACGCCTGGCCGGTGGTCTGCGAGCCGTTCACCCAGTGGGTGCTCGAAGACGCCTTCCCCACGGGACGCCCGCCGTTCGAGGAGGCGGGGGTGCAACTGGTGAGCGATGTGGAGCCGTACGAGCTGATGAAACTGCGCCTGCTCAACGCGAGCCACCAGGCGTTGTGCTACTTCGGCTACCTCAGCGGCTACCGCCTCGTGCACGACGTGGCGCAGGATCCGCTGTTCGCCGAGTTCCTGCTCGCCTACATGGACCGCGAGGCCACCCCGACCCTGGCCCCGGTCCCCGGCATCGACCTGGACGCCTACCGGCATCAGCTCATCGAGCGGTTCTCCAACGCCCAGGTGAGGGACACCGTGGCCCGGCTCTGCGCGGAAAGCTCCGACCGCATCCCCAAATGGCTGCTCCCGGTGATCCGCCACAACCTGGCAACCGGCGGCGACATCCGCCGGGCGACCGCGGTGGTCGCCTCCTGGGCCCGCTACGCCGAGGGCGTCGACGAGCAGGGCCGGCCCATCGAGGTGGTCGACCGCCTCCGCGACACCCTGGTGCCCCTGGCCCGCCGGCAGCGCGAGGAACCACTCGCCTTCGTCGCCAATCGTGAACTCTTCGGCGACCTCGTCGACGACGAGCGGTTCGTCGCGACATACCGCTCGGCCCTGTCCTCCCTGCACGCCAGGGGCGCCCGGGCCACGTTGCAGGGGCTGGTCGCCACGCCTTGACGACGGCTCAGACGGCGCGGCGGGCGCGGCGACGGGCCCGGACGAAGTCCGCATCGCCGCCGAGTTCGCCCCACCAGCCCCACGGAATCCCGTCTATGAACTTGCCGATCGACGCGAAAACCGGTGCGGCGTCGGCGTCGCGGCCGGTACGCGCCAGACCATAGGCCAGGAAGTTCGCCTCGTCCAACCAGTCGGCGTGTCGGGGCGCCGGTCGATGGAACCACCCGGTCAACGCGGTGTCGAGTTCGGAGCGCAGGACCGGGTCCCGCCGCCACCGCTCGCCCATCTCGGCGGCGGTGGGGGGCTGGGACTCGCGCTTCTGCTCCCACAACGCGCCACGCCTGGTCGACGTACTCCCGCGGTGCGCTCAGTGCGACCGCGAGCCGCAGCCGGGTGGCCCACGGTGTGGGGTCCTCGGGCGCGAGCCGCATCGCCTGGTCGTTCACCTGCCCCGCCAGGTGCGCCAGGTGGCCGAATTCGGTCGTAGTCGCCCCGGGTGTCGGCCACTGCCCGTCGGGCCAGCTCGTCGTCGGTGCTGTCCCGCGCCTGGCGGTACGCCTCGCGTAGTACGGCGTCGTCCTGCGCCGGATGGGTGTCGATCTGCCGGGTTAGTAGCCGCCACACGGTCGCGATCATGTCCGGCGATGCTAGCCGTCGAGGCGTGACCCGGGTATCCGGGCATCGAAAATCTTCATTAGATGTCTTTACTGTTAACAAGCTTTAAATTATGTTGGGCCCACGGCCGGAAAGCGCCCCCACGCTTGCCGTCCTGTCCCCACGGTGGGCCGGGTCCCCCTTCGTCCCCGGCCCGCCGTCCACCATGAAGTGGAGCCCTTCATGAGACGCAGAGTCGCCCTCCCCATCCTCAGTACCGCGGCCATCGGCGCGTCGTTGTTCGTCGCCGTGGCCCCCGCCTCGGCGCACGGCTACATCTCCTCGCCGCCCAGCAGGCAGGCGAACTGTGCCAGTGGTGCCGTCGCGAACTGCGGCGACATCATCTACGAGCCGCAGAGCGTCGAGGCGCCCAAAGGTTCGATGCAGTGCAACGGCGGCGGCAGCCGGTTCGCCGTCCTCAACGACAACAGCAAGGGCTGGCCGGCCGCCTCGGTCGGGAAGTCGGTGACCTTCACCTGGACCTTCACCGCCCGGCACGCCACACACTCGTGGGAGTACTTCATCGGGGGCACCCGGCTGGCCGTCTTCTATGACGGTGGCGCGCAGCCCGGTGCCACCAAGTCCCACACGGTCGGCATGGGATCGTTCAGTGGCCGCCAGACGGTGCTCGCCCGGTGGAACGTCAACGACACCGCCATGGCCTTCTACGCCTGCGTCGACGTGAACATCGGCGGCGGTGGCGGCCAGCCGCCGCCCACCACGCCGCCGACGACGCCGCCCACCACGCCGCCCACCACCCCGCCGACGACCCCGCCGGCCGGTGGCACCTGGCGGGCCGGGACGGCGTACGCGCCGGGGAACACGGTCACCTACGGCGCGGCGACGTACCGGTGCCGGCAGGCGCACACCGCGCAGGTCGGCTGGGAACCCCCGAACGTCCCCGCGCTGTGGGAGCGGGGCTGAGTTGGTGCCGGGGCACGGCGGCGGCGGTGCTGCTGACGGTGATCCTCGCCGGCTGCGGATCCTCACCCGCGCCGCCGCCTGCTCCGGCGTACTCCGGCACCGACGTGATGTTCCTGCAGATGAGCCTGGCGTACGCCGACCAGGGTGAGCGGGTCGCCGAGCCCGCCGCGCGGCGGGCGGCCGATCCGCGGTTGCGGGCACTCGCCGCCGAGGCGCGCGAGCAGTGGCGGGCCGAGGCCCGGACGATGCGGGACTGGCTGACGCTCTGGCGGCAACCGGCGTCGGCGGATCCCGCGGCGGACGCCCACGCGGGGCACGGCGATCTCCACTCCCTGCGGGACGCCGACATCGCCGAGCTGGCCGCGGCGCGGGGCCATGACTTCGACCGTACGGCGGTGGGCCTGCTCCTCGGTCACCTGCACAACTGCGTCGGGGTGAGCCGCATGGAGTCGGTCGGTGGACGGTTTCCGCCCGCGCGGGAACTCGCCGAGCGGATGACGGCGAACCGGCAGGCTCATATCCGGCGCCTGCTCGCCCTGGCGTAGCCCGATCGAACGCTCGTTGAAGCTTCAAACGGCCCGTAGGATGGTCGGGTGAGTGCCGAACCTGGGGCCCGCTGGCTGAGCGCCGAGGAGCTGGAGTCCTGGCTGCCGATCGGGGGGCTGCTCCTGCGGCTCCCGGCCGCCCTGGACACCCAGATGCAGCGCGATTCGGGCCTGAGCCACTTCGAATACCTGGTGTTGGCCAACCTCTCCGAGGCGCCGGGCCGAACCCGCCGGATGAGCGCCCTCGCCGCGCTGGCAAACGGCTCGCTGTCCCGACTGTCCCATGTGGTCAAGAGGCTCGAGGGTCGGGGCTGGGTCGAGCGCACCACCTGCCCGCGCGACGGGCGATATACCAACGCGGTGCTCACCGACGCGGGCTGGGACAAGGTGCGCCACAGCGCCCCCGGCCACGTCGAGGCGGTCCGGGACCTGGTTCTGGACACGCTGACCGGCCCGGAACTGGCCCAGCTCGGCGATATCGCCCGCCGGGTTCTGGCGCGCCTCGAAGCCGCGGAGCCGAACCAGGTAGCCGCCCGGTCCGAGCGGCGCTAGCCTGCCTCCCATGGCAGAGTTGATCACCCCGACCACCCGGCTGCACGAGCGGTGGCTCGCCGCGCGTGACGACTGGGGACGCGGGGTGCACCAGGACGGTTCGGGCCTGCGTCCCGACGACGAGGTGGACTCGGCCGAGGGCTTCGCCGCCTTCGTCGGCAAGCTGCGCCGCGAGTCGGATCCGGCGATCCCGGCCGCCGCGGGCTGGGTGCACTGCTCCTACTGGTGGATCGTCGAGGACGACGAGGTGCTGGGCTCGATCGCGCTGCGCCACGAGCTCAACGAGTTCCTGCTGGAGGCGGGCGGTCACATCGGCTACGGCGTACGCCCCGCCGCGCGCCGCCGCGGCCTGGCCTCCCGCGCGCTGGCGGAGGTGTTGCCGCACGCGCGCGAGCTGGGTCTCGACCGGGTGCTGCTGACCTGCGAGGTCACCAACGAGGGCTCCCGCCGCACGATCGAGCGCAACGGCGGCGTGCTGGAGGACGTGCGCGACACCGCGCTCGGCCGGCTCCGGCGATACTGGATCACCCTCGCCGGCCGGGCACCCGACCGTCAGGGCGTGTAGGCCTTCACGGTGCGTCCGTTCGTCACGAAGAGCCGGCCGCCGGCGGCCACCACGTGGTCGGTCGCCGTGCCGAAGGCGCGCACGGTCTTGCCGCTGGTCGGCGCCAGCACCACCAGCGACGTGCCACTCGTGGCGTAGAGCAGGCCGCCGGCCCGGACCGGGTTGCCCGGCGTCTTCAGCGCCCGGGTCCAGAGCAGCTTGCCGCTCTTCGTGTCGTACGCGTTGAACCGCCCGGCCGACGCCACATAGACGCGCCGCCCGTCGGTGGCGAGCTCGCCCGCCTCGTTCTTGACCGTCCACAACGTCTTGCCGGTGGCGGCGGCGATGGCGCGCAGTCCGGGGGATCCGGAGAGGTAGAACTGGTCGCGGGCCGGGTCGGCGGCGCTGGCCGCGTAGCGCAGACCGGTACCCCAGTGGTTGAGGCCGGTCTTGATGGAGACCGCCTCGGTGAGGTTCGACGTGGTGCGCGCGAGCAGGACGCGGCCGGCGTCTGCGACCGGGCCGGCGAGGACGGCGTTCGGGCGGCTCCACAGCGACTCGCCGTCGGAGATCCGGAACGCCTCGACGCCGTGGTCGGCGTCGTCGCACGTGCCGCAGTAACCGGAGACCGCGACCGTGCCCTGGTCGACGACCACGGTGTCGGTGGTCCAGGCGGTCAGGCTGCTCCACCGCTCGGCGCCGGTGGCCGCGTCGAGCCCGACCACGTTGCTGTCGTAGTTGCTGTTCGAGTAGCAGGCGACGTCGGTGACGACGACGGTGTCGCCCGAGACGGCGAGGCCGGTGGCCTCCACGTAGCCGGCGAAGTACGACCACAGCTTCTTGCCGGTCGTGGTGTCGTACGCGCCGACGCCGTTGCCGTCGGGCTCCAGGATGAACATCCGGCCACCGGAGACGATCGGCGCGACCGGGTTCAGCGGGCAGCTGTCGACGGCCGCCTTCGGGGTCACCGTCCAGCGGGTCTTGAGCTTCTTCACGGTGCCGGAGTTGATCACCGACTCGCCCGGGTTGTAGAAGGTGTGGCCGGCGCCGTACCCGTCCTGGGTCCAGTTCTCCGCCGGCGCCGCCGCGGCCGGGGAGGTGAGGGTGCCGAGGGTCAGGAGAACCGTCGCCGCGGCCAGGCCGCGCGCACATCGCTTGAGCTGCATGAGCAAGATCGTGGAGGTACGGCCGGCCGGCGCGCGGCGACTTGCGGGTAGCCGGGGCGGAATCCCCCGTTCAGGGTCACCCCACCAGCCGACGCTCCCAGGCCCAGGCGGCGATCTCCACCCGGTTGCGGGCGTTGAGCTTGGTCTGCACGCTGCCGAGGTGCGTCTTGACCGTGCCGACCGAGATGAACAACTCGGTCGCGATCTCGGCGTTGGTCAGGCCGCGTGCGGCGAGCTTCACCACGTCGAGCTCGCGCGGTGACAGGCCGCCGTCGTCGTCGCTGGGCGCGGGCGGGGACAGGTGCTCCAGCAGCCGTACGGTGATCGACGGGCTGATCAGCGCGTCACCGGAAACCGCCGCGCGCACCGACTCCACCAGCAGCGCCGGGCCCGAGTCCTTGAGCAGGAAGCCCGCCGCGCCGTTGCGCAGCGCCTGGTGCACGTACTCGTCGAGGTCGAAGGTCGTCACGACGACGACCTTCATCGGATCCGCGACGCCCGGGCCGGCGAGCAGCCGCAGCGCCTCCAACCCGTCCATCCGCGGCATGCGGATGTCGAAGAGCGCCACGTCCGGCTTGAGCTTGCGCGCCATCGCGACCGCCTCGACACCGTCGGCGGCCTCGCCGACCAACTCCATGTCGGGCTGCGCGCCGATGATCATGCCGAAGCCGGTTCGTACCATCGCCTGGTCGTCGGCGATCATCACGCGGATCACCGCGTCACCTCCTGGTCGAGGGGCAGGGCCGCGTCGACCACCCAGCCGCCGTCGATGCCCGGCCCGGCGGTGATGCGCCCGCCGACCGCGCGGACCCGCTCCTGCAGGCCCACGAGACCGTACCCCGGCGCGTCGCGCGGCACGCCGGCCTTCGGCGGCAATCCGTCGTTCGCCACGCGGACCAGCAGCCAGTCGGGGGTGCGGCGCACCCACACGTCGGCGACCCGGGCGCCCTGCGCGTGCCGGCGGATGTTGGTCAGCGCCTCCATCACCACCCGGTATGCCGAGGTGGACACCTCGACCGGGACGCCCTCGGTGCTGCCATCCAGATGCAGGCGGGCGAGCGGCCCGCCGGAGGTGGTGAACTGTTCGAGCAGCGGGCTGAGCTCGTCGACGCCGGCCAGCGGCGTCAGCGGGGCGTCCGGCCGCGCGTTCGGGTCGCGCAGCACGCCGACCATGCGGCGCATGGACGCCATCGTCTCGGCGCCCGCGGCCTCGATCTGCTCCAGGGCGAGCAGCACGCGCTGCGGGTCCTGCTCGGCGATGAAGCGGGCGCCCTGGGCCTGCACCACGATGCCGGTCACGTGGTGGGCGATGAAGTCGTGCAGGTCGCGGGCGAATTCGGCGCGCTGCTCCGCGCGTACGGAATCCATCGCCCGCAGCCGGGTCGACTCGAGGGTCCGCAGATAGATGCCGAGTCCGATGACCGCCGTGCCGGCCAGGCCCTGTGCGAGGCCGACGATGACCATTTCGGTGCCGAAGCCGCTGCGCAGCGGCAGGAACCCGAGGGCCATCCCGGTGGCGAGCACCGCGCCGATGGCCCATTGCGGGTCGCCGCGCCGGCTGAGCACGAACAGGACGCCCAGCAGTCCGACGGCCTCGGCGAGGCCGTAGCTGCCGCCGTAGATCGTGCCCTGGCCCGCGATGGCGACCGTGAGCAGCAGTGAGAAGACGGAGAGCAGCAGTGCGACTTTCGGCAGACGCTTCGAACCCTGCCGGTGCCGGGGCAACCAGACCGCGGCGGTGGCGATCGCCGTCAGGATCTGCAGGACCACGATGTCCCCGGTGGAGGACATGCCGTTGGCCAGGTCGAACAGGCCCAGGACCGCCATCATGAAGAGGGCGCCGAGCTGGGCCAGCCGGAAGAACAGGGCACGTTGCGTCAACATCGTGACCCAGCGTAACCGCTGCGTCGGCGGCCTCCATCGGCCGAAAGGTAGATCCACACCCCGAGCCGTTCCCCACCCCGGGCCGATGCGCCGGTCACGGCCCCTCCCGCAGGATTTCTCCAGTCTGATCCACTATTCCGGAGGCATCCCCATGTATTCGCAGTCCCCGGCCGTCGCGCCGCTGACCTCCGCCGGCGGCGGACCCGACGGGCACCTGACCGCTGTCGCGGCCGAGGACCTGGTCAAGGTGTACGGCAGCGGCGACACCGCGGTGCGGGCGCTCGACGGCGTCACCGTCGGCTTCGCCCGCGCCCAGTTCACCGCGATCATGGGCCCCTCCGGGTCGGGCAAGTCGACCCTGATGCACTGCCTCGCCGGGCTCGACACGGCCACCTCCGGGCGGGCCCTGCTCGGCGGCACCGACCTGACCGTGCTGTCCGACAAGGTGCTGACCAAGGTGCGCCGGGAGCGGATCGGGTTCGTGTTCCAGTCGTTCAACCTGCTGCCGCAGCTGACCGCGGAGCAGAACATCACCCTGCCGCTCGACCTGGCCGGGCGCACCGCCGAGCGGGGGCTGCTGGCCCGCCTGACCGAGGTCCTCGGCATCGCCGACCGGTTGCGGCACCGCCCCAGCGAGCTGTCCGGTGGCCAGCAGCAGCGGGTGGCGCTGGCCCGTGCGTTGGTGTCGCGGCCCGAGGTGGTGTTCGCCGACGAGCCGACCGGCAACCTCGACTCGCGGTCCGGCGCCGAGGTGCTGTCGTTCCTGCGCAACTCGGTGCGGGAGCTCGGCCAGACCGTGGTCATGGTGACCCACGACCCGGGCGCCGCCGCGTACGCGGACCGGGTCGTGCTGCTCGCCGACGGTCGCATCGCCGGTGAGATCGACCGCCCCGACCGCGCGTCGGTCGCCGAGGCCCTGCAGAACCTGGGGAACCAGCGATGAAGGTCCTCGGCACCCAACTCGCCGGCGTCGCCCGCCGCCCGGCCCGCCTCCTGCTGACCGGCCTCGCCGTCCTGGTGGCCGCGTTCGTCGTCTACGCCACCGTGCTCGCCCAGGAGATCACCGAGAAGACCACGATCGAGAGCTTCAGCGGCACCCCGGTCGCCGCGGACCTCGTGGTCGGCCCCTCGAGCGGCGACCAGTTCTCCGACGTGGAGTTCCGCGCCGACGACATCGCCAAGTTCCGGGCCATTCCCGGCGTGGCCGAGGTCGCCGGGCGAGCCCGGGCTGGCGCGGAGGTGAACGGCGACTACCTCGATTTGCTCGCCGACCCGGGCAGCGGCGCGCTCGCCACCGTCCACGCCACCAAGGGCACCTATCCGACGAAGCCCGGTGAGATCGCGGTCAGCCCGCGGACCGCCGACCGGATGGGCCTGTCCATCGGGAGCACGGTGACCATCCACACCGGGCGCGACGACACCAACAAACCGATCAAGCCGATGAAGTTCACGGTCACCGGGATCGTGGACGCCGAGAGCGACTTCGGCGGCACGGCCTACGCGCCGCAGAGCACCGTCTCGGCGATCCAGAACTCGAACTTCATGCGGCACGTGGAGCTGCGGCTCGAGCCCGGCGCCGACACCGCGGCGGTGACCGCCGCCGCGGACCGGATCGTCGCCGCCGGCCCCAAGCCGCAGGAGGGAATGTCGCGCGCCGTGGTCCGCTCCGGCGCCGAGGTGCGCCGCGCGGAGGCGGAGGAGGCCGCCGCGGGCATCAAGGATCTCTTCCTCGCGATGGGGATGTTCGTGGCCATCGCCGTGGGCGCCGCCGGCCTGGTCGCCACCTCCACCTTCCGGATCGTGTTCGCCCAGCGGATGCG
Source organism: Actinoplanes sp. NPDC051346 (assembly GCF_040682215.1). Lineage (NCBI taxonomy): Bacteria > Bacillati > Actinomycetota > Actinomycetes > Micromonosporales > Micromonosporaceae > Actinoplanes > Actinoplanes sp. NPDC051346. The sequence goes on from NZ_JBFBAJ010000004.1 coordinate 169,689, forward strand.
CCAGCTCGCCCTCCTGCGGGCGGTCGGTGCCGGACGCGGCTCGCTGTGGCGCGCTCTCGCCGTCGAAGGCGCGCTGACCGGCTTCGTCGCCGGCACCGTCGGCGTGCTCGGCGCCCTCGCCTTCGGCCAGGCGGTGCCGCCGCTCCTGCGCGCCTTCGACATCACGGTCTCCTCGCCCGGTGTGCCGGTGCTGCCGGCGGTCGCCGTGGTCCTGCTCTCGACGGTGATCACCGTGCTGGCGGTGCTGGCCCCGGCGCTCTCGGCCTCGAAGGTGTCTCCGCTGGAGGCGCTGCGCTCGGCGAGCACCACCGCCGGACGCGCCGGCATCGGCAAGGTCCGCGCCGTGTTCGGTCTGCTGTTCGCCGCCGGGGCGGGTCTGCTCGCCGCCTACGTCGTCACCAACCTGCCGGGTCGCGACACCAAGGACTACAACGCCGAGCCGATGATGTTCGCCGTCCTGGGCTCCGCGGGGCTGGCCTTCCTCGCGCTCATCGCGCTGGGTCCGCTGCTGGTGCGCCCGGTGCTCGCCACCGTCGGCTGGCCGCTGCGCCGGCTCGGGCCGGTCGGCAAGCTCGCCGTCGGCGGCGTGGGCGGGGCGCCCCGGCGTGCCGCCGCGGTCTCGGTGGTCGTCGCGCTCGGTGTCGCCCTCATCGCCGGCGTGGTGGTGACGGGTGCCTCGGCGCGGGTTCTCGCCGACCGGGAACTGGCCTCGTCGGCCCCCGCCGACTTCGAGTTGGCCGCCAGCGGTGACCCGGCCGATCTGCCGGCCACCGTCCTCGCCCAGGCGAAGGCCAGCCCGGACCTGACGCACGTGACGCCGTACCGCCGGCTCAGCAACGTCGTCCTCTCCGGCGGTGACGCCAACTGGAAGCTGCGGGCCAGCGACCTGTCCATGACGGCGCTGCCCGAGCTGAAGAAGATCGACGTCACCGGCGGCTCGCTGGCCGCGATCGGGCCCGGCAAGGCGGCGATGAGCAAGTGGATCGCCGAGGACTACGGGCTGAAGGTCGGCGACACCGCCACCCTGACGGCGGACCAGCGCAAGGTCCAGGTGGAGGTGGTCGCCACGCTGTCGGACACCGGGCCGCTGCAGTCGGACATCATCGCCGACCCCGCCGATCTCACCAAGCTCGGCGCGGCGGCCACCCCGACCGGGCTGCTGGCGGACGCCGCCAAGCCCGGCGAGGAGGGGCGCACGGCCGGGCAGAAGGCGATGCGGCAGCTCGTGGCGGGCAAGACCGGCATCAGCGTCGCGGTCCTCGCCGACCAGCGCGACGAGTTCGACACGATGCTCACCACCATGCTCGCGGTGGTCATCGGGCTGGTCGGCCTGACCGTGCTGATCGCCGTCGTCGGCGTCGGCACCACGACGGCCCTGTCGGTGGTGGAACGCGCCCGCGAGTCCGGCCTGCTGCGCGCCGTCGGCCTCACCCGGGGCGGCCTGCGCACCATGCTCACCACCGAGTCCAGCCTGTACGGGGTCATCGGCGCGACGGTCGGGCTCCTGCTCGGCGTGCCGTACGCGTGGCTGATGATGAAGGCGCTCGGCGCCAACCTTCCGTTGAAGCTGCCGGTCGGGCAGCTTGCCCTGGTGTTCCTCGCGCTGGTCGCCTTCACCGCTCTGGCGGGTGTGCTGCCGGCCCGGCGGGGTGCGAAGGTCAGCCCGGTGGCGGCGCTGGCCACCGACTGAGAGGTGTTCCGAGCGCCCCGGCCGGTGACCCGGGCGGGGCGCTCAGGTGCGGCGCGCGGGCGGCAGCGTGAACCAGAACGTCGCCCCGCGCCCGTCCTCGCCCTCCGCGTGGATCTCACCGCCGTGGCGTTCCACCGCCCGGTGCACGGTCGTCAGTCCGATGCCCGTGCCGGGGAAGTCGTCGGCGCTGTGCAGCCGCGCGAACGGGCGGAACAGCGCTCCCGCCTTGCCGGAGGGGAACCCGGCCCCGTTGTCGCGGACGTGGTAGCGGGGCTCGTCGCCGGGGCCGCTCCAGCCGACCTCGATGACCGGTTTCTCGACCTTGCGGGTGAACTTGGCCGCGTTGTTGATGAGGTTCTCCAGGATCACCCGGACCAGGCCCTCGTCGCCGTCGGCTGTCATCGTCTCGTCCACCTGGAACTTGATCTCGCGACCCGGCTCGCGGGCCTCCACCTCGCGGATGACCTGCCACACGGTCTCGGTCAGGTCGAAGCGCCGGCGGCGCAGCTCCCCGCGGCTGGCCCGGGACAGGATCAGCAGGGACTCGACCAGGTCGGCCATCCGAGCGGCGGCCGCCTGGATCCGCTCGATCCGGTGCCGCACCTCCGCGCTCAGCGGCTCGTCCTCCTCGTCGTCGAGCATCGTCTCGGCGTAGCTGCTGATCACCTGGAGCGGGCCGCGCAGGTCGTGCGAGACCGAGCCGCTGAACGCCTCGAGCTCGCGGTTGCGCCACTCGAGTTCCTCCACCAGCGCCGCCCGGGTCTCGGCGAGCTGCCGCGCGGCGCGTTCGCCGGCCGCGTCGAGCTCCCGGCGCATGAGCTCCTCGCGGATGCGTCGGCTCTCGTCGAGGGACTGCTTGCGGCGGATCTGGGCCCGGACGTGTGCCCGCAGGGTGTCCGCGCCGTCCGCCGAGCGGACGTAGTCGTCGGCGCCCGCGGCCAGGCTCTCCAGCAGCGCGTCGTCCTGGTCGCCGGTCATCACCAGCGGGGTGTTGCCGATCTGCGGCACCTCCTTGATCCGGGCACAGGTCGCGCGGGCGTCGCGGTCGAGGTGCAGCACGATGCAGTCGGCGGGCTGCGTGGCGAGCAGGTCGAGCGCCTCGGCGCCGTCGGCCGCCGCCACCACGTCGTAGCCGTCGGCGCGCAGGGTGTCGCACCAGACGTCGAGTCGCCGTTGGTCCGCGGTGACGACCAGCACCTTCCCGGGACCGTGCAGGCTGCCGATCACCTCGATCGGCAGTTGCTCGGCGCTGGTCCGCAACACGGCCGCCAGCTTCGCGAGCACCACGGCTAGGTCCTGCTGCTTGCGGACGAACGCGTCGGCGCCCGCCTCCAGCATCTGCACCTCGGTCGCGTAGTCGTCCGCGGCCGTCATCAGCAGACAGGGCGTGTCGCGCAGCGTCGGGTCCAGCCGCATCCGCCGGATCACCGTCGCGCCGTCGATGCCGGGCATGACACCGTCCACGATGACGGCCTGCGGGCGCCGGTCCGCCGCGGTGCGCAGACCCTCCTCGCCGGACGCGGCCGTGATCACCGCGTACCCCTCGGGTTCGAGCAGTTGCCGCAGCCGTTCACGGAAGGTCAGGCTGTCGTCGATGACCAGCACGGTGGGCCGCGGCTCGGCGGGGGTGTCGTCCTCGTCGAGCAACTGACGGGAGCGGGCGACGACATATCCGGAGTCGTACGGCTTGCCGACGTATTCGTCGGCGCCGGTCCGCAGTCCGTCGAGGCGGTCGGCGACCTCGGCCTCGCTGGACAGCAGCACCGTGACGGTCTCCTCGCGGCCCGGCAGCGCGCGCAGCTCCCGCAGCAACTCCACGCCGTCGGCGTCGGGCAGCAGCACGTCCAGCACCGCCACCTCGAAGCCTCCGGTCTGGAACGCCGCGCGGGCCTCCGCGCCGGTGGCGCACAGCATCGTGGAGAAGCCGTCGGCCTCGAAGGCCTCGTGCAGGTCCATGCGGACGGTGAGGCTGTCGTCGACGATCAGCACGGTCGGGGTCATCGCCGCACCCCCACGGCCGGGGAGAGCTCGGCCAGCCGGGCGGCGATGCGCGCCGGCGGCAGGATGTACGCGGCCGCACCGACCAGGGCGGCCTCCCGTGGCATGCCGTAGACGACGCAGCTCGCCTCGTCCTGCGCGTACGTCACCGCGCCCCGGGTCCGCATCCGCAGCAGTCCCTGCGCACCGTCGCGCCCCATGCCGGTGAGCAGGCACCCGGCGGCCGCCGGCCCGTACTCGGCGGCCACCGACTCGAACAGCACGTCCACGGAGGGCCGGCAGGAGTGCCGCGGCGGCGCCTCGCTGAGCCGGATGAGACCGTCGGCTACCAGCATGTGCCGGTCCGGCGGGGCGAGCAGGACCCGCCCGCCGAGGCCGAGCAGCGGCACGCCGTCGCGCGCGTAGGCGACGTTGCGGCCGGTCTGCCCGGCGAGCCAGTCGGAGAACGCCACCGCGAACGGTTCGCTCGCGGCGATGTGCTGCACGCACAGCACGGGTGTCGGGAACCCGTGCGGCAGGGCCCGCAACAGGTCGGTGAGAGCGCCGGGGCCGCCGGTCGACGCGCCCACCGCCACCACCTGCAGCGCCGTTTCACGCACCGGGGCCGCGGGAGTCTGGGCGGCAGGCACCGGCGGTGGCCCCGACGCCGGCGGTGGCCCCGATCCCGGCGGTGGCCCCGATCCCGGCGGTGGCCCCGACCCCGGCGGTGGGCTCGTGCCACGGTTGCGGCCGTCGAGCCGGGCCCGCGGGTGGGTGATCACCCGGATCCGCGACACCAGCCGTACGGCCGAGCGCAGCCGCTGACCCCACCCGGCGTCGGAGGCGTCCCCGCGCGGCTTCTCCAGCACGTCGACCGCGCCCGCGGCCAGGGCGTTGTAGGTGCTGAACAGCTCCTGCCGGTCGGCCGACGAGACGACCAGGATCGGGGTGGGGAACTCGGCCATGATGTGCTCGGTCGCGGCGAGCCCGCTCATCGTCGGCAGCATCATGTCCATCGTCACCACGTCGGGGCGCAACCGGCCGACCAGCTCGACGGCCTGAGGGCCGTCCAGCGCCTCGCCCACTACCTGTAGTTCCGGATCGGCGGCCAACGATTCGCGCAGGTGGGCGCGCATGGTCGCCGAGTCTTCCACGAGCAGCACCCGGATCATGGCGACACCAGCCTTCGTATGTGGGCGAGCAGTTCCTCCTGGTTGAACTCGCCCTTGATCACGTACGCGGCCGCGCCGACCGCCACACCACGGGCCCGGTCCTCGGCGTTCGCGCGGGAGCTGACCAGGATCGCCGGCACCTCGGCGAGCTCCGGATCGGCGCGGGTCTTGGCGACGAACGTGAACCCGTCGATGCCGGGCATGTCGATGTCGGTCAGATAGAGGCCGTACCGGCGGGCGCGGGCCTTGTCGAGGCCCTCCTCGCCGGAGGCCGCCAGATCCACCTCGTAGCCGGCCGACTCGAGGATGCTGCGCTCGAGCATCCGGGTCGTCAGCGAGTCGTCGACCACCAGGATCGGCAGGCGTGGCGCGGGTTCGGCCGGTGCCGAGCCGCCGCCGACGCGTGCCGCCTCCGCGATGACGCCCTGCGCGTCGAGCACCAGGCGCGGATTGCCGTCGAGGTCCATCGACACCCCGCCGATCACCGAGGCGGCCGGGGTTAGCTCCGGCAACGGCCGCACCACCAGGGTGGACGTGCCCGCGAGCCGGTCCACCCCGACGGCCACGGAACGGCCGCCGGCCATGACGACGACGGCGACGCCCGGGCCGCCCTCCGCGCTGTCGACAGTGGTGCCGGCGTACAGCGCGCGGGCCAGGGGCAGGAACGGCAGGGCCTCGCCGTCGTACGCCAGCTTGCCGGTCACCACCGCCGTGGTCGCCTGCTCCGGATGCAGGCGGATGCAGGTGCGCACCGAGTCCAGCGGCACGGTGGCGATGGAGCCGGCCGCCTCCACGATGAGCCCGTGCAAAGACAGCAGGGCCAGCGGCAGGACCAGTTCGACGGTGGTTCCCCGTCCGGTCTCGGTGCGGACCGCGACGTCGCCGCCGAGCTGGTCGGCGACGTCGCGGGCCACGTCCATGCCGATGCCGCGCCCGGCCACCTCGGTGACCGTGGGGGAGGTGCTGATCCCGCCGCGCAGCACGAGGTTCAGCAGCGCCTGCTCGCCGGGTGCCGGCGTGCCGGGCGGCAGCAGGCCGCGTGCCTCGGCGGTGCGCCGGACTGCCGCCAGGTCGAAGCCGCGGCCGTCGTCCGTACACAGGAATGCCGCGTAGCTGCCCCGGCGCTCGACCACGACGGTCACGGCGCCCTCGGCGGGTTTGCCTGCCGCCAGCCGGTCGGCCTCGGGCTCGATGCCGTGCACGACCGCGTTGCGCACGATGTGCAGCAGCGCGCTGCTGGCCAGGGCGAGCACGTGCGGGTCCATCCGGAGGTCACCGCCGCGGCCCTCGAAGCGCACCCGCCGGTCCTGCGCCTCGGCGGCGTCGCGGACGGCCCGGCGCAGCGCGGTGAAGATGCTGGACGCGGCGACCAGCCGCAGCCGCTCCGCCCGCCCCCGCACCTCGTCGAGCTCGCGTTCGACCTGCTCCACCGTGTCGGTGAGCTGGCGGCCGAAGGCGCCGAGGTCGGCGGCGAGGCGCACCGCCGCCGCGCGGGCGGTCGCGGTCTGTCCGGCGGTCCGGCCGGCGCGCAGCTGGTCGGCGAGGGTCTCGGCGGCCCGGTGCAGCCGGTCGAAGGTCGCGTGGCCGGTGCGCAGCGGGGCGAACCGCGCGTGCGCCTCGCCGACCGCGTCGAGCAGATCGTCGACGTCGGCGGTCGCCGCCCGGGCGGCCGGCACCGGTTCGACCGGGGCGGCGGCCGGCGCCGGCGCCGACATGGCGGGTACGGCCGAGACCGGCTCCGGCGCGCGGGGATTGTCCGTGGCCGGCGGCGCGGCATTCGGGACGCTCTCGGCGGGCGGGGCGGCACCGTCCGCCGTGGGTTCCAGCGCGGCGACGAATCGCTCGATCTCGTCGTTGATCCGCAGCAGCTCCCGCATCTCGGTGGCCGGCAGCGGCCCGTCGTCGGCGCGGTGCGGAACGAGCACCTCCTCGAACGCGTGCGCCAGATCGGCGATCTCCTGCTGCCGCACCACCCGCGCCGCGCCCTTGAGGGTGTGCGCGAACCGCAGCAGCCGCGCCACCAGTTCGGTGCCCGGCCGCTGGTCCAGGTCGAGCACGCCGGCGCTGATCTGGTCGACCAGCTCCCGCGCCTCCACCCGGAAGTAGCGCAGCGGATCCTGGCTCATCGGCGGCCGGTGCCCACCAGGTTGAGCAGGTCGCCCGAGAGGTTCGACAGGTGTGCCGCCGTCTGCCGCGTCTGCACCGCGCTCGACTCGCTCTCCCGGGTGACCCGGGCGGTGTCCGAGGCGGCGACGTTGACCTGCTCGACCGCCGTGCTCTGCTGCTTGGTGGAAAGCTCGATCTCCCGGGTCGCGTCGTTGGTGGTGGCGACGAGCTGGGCGATGCGCCGGAACGAATGGGTGGCGTCGTCGAACTGCCGCGCGCCGGCGTCCACCGACTTCGCCCCGATCTCGGTGGCCATCACGGTGGTGTTGACCGCGCCACGGACGTCCTCGATGAGGGCCCGGATCTCCTTCGCCGACCCGGCGGTCCGGTCCGCGAGCTTGCGGATCTCCTCGGCGACCACCGCGAACCGCCGTCCCCACTCGCCCGCGCCGCTCGCCTCGATGGTGGCGTTGATCGCCAGGATGTTCGTCTGCTCGGCCAGCTCGGACACGAGCTCGACGACCCCGCCGATCTGCTGCGACTTCTCGCCGAGCGCGAGCATGTGCTGCACGATCTGGTCCACCTGCGTGCGGATCGCCGAGATCGACGCGCGCGTCTGGTCGATGGTCGCGTCGCCGTTGCGGGCCGCCTCCGCCGTCTCCTCCGCGATCGTGGAGACGCGTTGCGCGCTGTCGGCGATCTGCCGGGACGTGATGAGCAGCTCGCTGATGGTGGTGGTGATCTCGTTCATCGCGCTTGCCTGGTGCTGCCCGCCGCTGGCCTGCTGGGCGGCCGCCGCCTCGAGCTGTGCCGACGAGCTCTGGATGTGCCCGACCGCCGCGCCGACCTCGCGCCGTAGGTCGCGGCTCAGCTTCGCGGCCACCAGGCTGCCGAAGGCCATCGCCAGCACGCCGAGCACGACGATCACGACGATCGACCGGGTCGCCGCGTTGGACGCCTCCTTCCGGCTGACCTCGACCTCGGCGCGTACCCGCGTCGTCAGGTCGGCGATGGACTTGCGTAACGAGTCCCGGGCCGGGCCCGTCGCGGAAACGTTGAGCTGGCTGATTTCGCGCAGGTCGTCCATGGTCTTGCGGCGCTCGATGACCGGTTGCAGCACCGCCGCATAGGTGACCTCGGCGGCGGAGACGGCGTCGAGAAGGTTCCGCGCCGTGGTGTCGGTCAGTGTCCCGCGCAGCTTGGTCATCAGTCCCAGAAATTCCTCGCGGTCGGCGTTGGTCGCGTCGAGGCTGGTCTGGCTGGCACTGAGCAGGAAGGCACGGTAGTTGGAGATCCGGCTCTCCGACTTGGTCGTCAGCCGCTCCGCGTTGACCAGGTCCTCCGCCGCCACCCGGATGGCGTCGTCCTTGGCGTCGACCACGACGGACAGCGCGGCGACGGCCGCCGCGCCCATGATCAGGGTGAGAAAGAGGGTGATGCCGACGCCGCCCGCCAGCTTCGTGCCGAAAGTGCGTCGAGCCATCATCGCTCCTGTTCCGTTCGTTCGGTGTGGCCGGTCAGCCGGTGCACCAGGGCGCGGGCCGCCGGCAGGTCGACGATCGGGCGGGTCCCGCCGGCGAGCGGGACCATGCCGCGCAGGATGTCCCCGACGTCCCCGGCGGCCTCCTCGACGATCTCCGCCGCCGCCACGCGCACATGGCCGTCCAACTGATGGAAGGCGAGCGCCAGCGCGGGCGACCCGGCGGCCAGCACCAGCCAGCGCGGCCGGTCCGGGACGGCGTGACCCAGCAGGGCGGCGAGGTCGTAGACGGGCACGATCGCGCCGCCGAAGCCCGCCACGCCGAGCAGCGCCGGCTGGGGCCCCGGCAGCGGCGTCACCGGACGGTTCTGATGCAGGCCCGAGGCCTGGGACAGGCGCAGCGCGTACGGCCGGCCGCCGGCGTGCACGGCCAGCAGTTCGGCGTACTCCTCGTCGTGGCGGCGCGCCGGCTCGGCGAACGAGCGGTCGAATTCCTCCCGCAGTCCGACCAGCCGCTCGGCGACCTCGTTCGGGCTCACCGGCGCACCCCGCTGGCGTCCAGCTCGGCACGGCACAGGTTGGTCAGGGCGAGCCGTCCGAAGCCGCCGCCGAAGAGCGTCAGGCGATCCTCGCGCTCGCGGCGCAGCAGGCTCATCGCCCGCTCCAGCTCGGCGCCGGCCGTCTCGTTCTCACCCCGCCGCCGCGCCAGCAGCCCGAGCCGCAGCCGAGGCATGGCGAACTCCGGATCGAGGTGGGCGGCCAGCCGGTAGTGGCCGATCGCCACGTCCACGGCGGCGCCGCCCTCCAGGCAGACGGCCAACTGGTGGTGGGCGTCGGCGTTGAGCCCGTCGACGTCGAGCAGCCGGCGGCAGACCATCTCGGCCTCCTCGAACCGGCCCGCCTGCGCCAGCAGGATCCCGTGCAGCAACATCTCCCGGGACTCGGGACGCTCGCCCAGGCCGCGCTCCACGACTGCCAGCGCCTCGGCGAACCGTTCGTCGCGCAGCAGCCGCATAGCCCGCTCGTGGACCGTCCCGGACCGCCCCGCACCGTGCGCCGGTCGCCGATCGCGCGCCGGCGGCCTCGCCGCCGGGCGCGCCGGAAGGCTCGGAGACATCGGCGGCGGCTCGGGCCGGGGTGCGGGCGTCGTTATTGCGGGTACGGAGGAACGCCGGTAATAGAACGTGTGGTGGGTGTGCTGGGGCTCCAGCCCCTCCGGTTGGCTGCCCAGCGAATCGGTGTGGCCCAGGAACAGGTAGCCGCCGCCGGCCAGGGAGTTGGTCATCCGCCGTACCAGCGTCTCCCGCAGCTCCGGGGTGAGGTACATGAGCAGGTTCCGGCAGAAGATCACGTCGTACTGATCGGCTCGCCACAGCTCGGCGTCCTCGGTCGCCACGTTGTAGCGGCGGAAGCGCACGTCCGCGCGGATCAGTGCGTCGAGCTCGTAATCGCCCTCGCGCGGGTGGAACCAGCGCTCCCGGATCGCGTCCGGCGTCTCCCGCAGCGCCCAACCCGAGTATCGGGCCAGCTCGGCCTGGCGCAGCACGGAGGCGCTGGCGTCCAGGCCCAGCACGGACACGATCCAGTCCGGGCCGGGCAGCGACTCGCGGGCGACGACGGCCATCGAGTAGGCCTCCTCGCCCGACGAGCAGCCGACCGACAGCATGCGCAGCACCCGCTGGGCGCGGCGGTCGTGGATCCGCTCCGGCAGGACCACCTCGGCGAGGGCCCGGAACTGCTCCCCGTGCCGGAAGAAGTACGTCTCGTTGATGCTCAGTTCCTCGGCGAGCGCGGTCACCTCGGACTCCCAGTCGCCGGCCGCCAACCGCCGCAGGTACGCGCCGGGGAGCAGACCCGATTCCTCGACCCGGCGCCGCAGGACGTCGACCAGCTGGGAGATGTCGTTGTCGTCGAAGTTCCACCCCAGCTGCTCGGCAAGCTGCACCCGAAACCGCGTGACGTCGCCGGCCGTCGTCAGATCGGCCGTCACGTCGCCACCGCCAGGTCCGCGGCGGCCGCCCAGACCTCGTCCGGCACCAGGCGCATGCCCCGCAGCACCAGGACGGGTTCGGAGTCCAGCGTCCCGACGGCGGAGACCAGCCGCGCCGACGCCTCCCCGAGCAACGCGTCGTGACCGGCCGTGGCCGTGGCGCCGACGGGTCGTACGTCGAGGATGGTGCTGATCGCGAACGCCACCGGTCCACGCTCGGTGCGCACCGCGACGAAGCGACCCACCGGGGCGCTGGCCCCGCCGAGCAGCCGGGCGACGTCGACCACCAGGGTCGGTATGCCGCGCATGATGCAGATGCCGCTGACAAACGGGGGCGTCCCGGCGAGCGGATGGGTGGCGAGGGGACGCATCGTCTCGATGACGTCCTCGATCCGCAGCGCGCAGAGCAGGGGACCGGCCCGGAAGACGAGCGACGCCGCACCGACGGGCGTCCCCGCCGGTGGTGCTATTTGTCCGGGCTGCCCCATTCGCTCAGGCTAGCGGGCATCTCAGCCGCATTGGCGAGAACGTTTCAGTTCATCCCTTCCTGCGGCCGCCCGCCGGGATCACTCCCGTTCCTGCCCGCCGAACCACGAGACGGCCGGCTCTTCGGGCGCCGTCGCCCGGCGTGCCTGCGCGGGCGGGCCGTGATGCTGCGGGTCGTGGTTCGGCGGGTCGTGGTGCTGGGCGCCGGGGATGTATGGCGCGTTCGGATATGGCGGGTGGGGATATGGCTCCGTGTTCGTCACGTCGTCTGCCCGCGCGGCCGGAGTGCCCGCCCATGCCACCGTGTCTTCTCCATGCGCGGGTCCCGTCCTTGCGTGCGCGGGCCTTGCTTCTGCGTGCGTCGCCGGGTGTTCCCCGGCCGCGTTTTCCCGCCGCGTGGCCGGTGGCTCAGAGGCGGAGGCCGGCCAGAGCCGGGGCCGGCGGCGCGCCGCGAGATCCTCGGCCCAGCCGAAGGCCAGCACCGCCACCGCCGTGAGCGCCGCCGTCGCACCCAGCGACACCGGGCCCTCGAGCGAACCCAGATCGTCGAGGGCCACGACGGTCAGCACCGGCCAGATCGCCGCGATGGCGATGTTGTGCCACAGATAGACGGTGACCGCCCGGGCGTTGAGCAGGTTGATCGCGCGGTCCAGCGGGCGCATGTGGGTCAGCCAGGTCATGTCCGGCCGCCAGCGCAGCACCAGCAGAACGAACGCCAGCGACCACAGGGCCTGGGCCTCCGGCACGTCGTTGACGTCGTATCCGCCCTCGCCCGGATGGTCGTGCAGCCAGTACAGGGCCGCGAGTCCCAGCACGGCGGTCGCCGCCGCGACCAGGCCGGGACGGAGCCGGTGCAGCCGGCCGTCGTGGTGGGCGAAGCCGACGATCCAGCAGGCCCCGTACGTGGCGAAGTCCCACATCGCCGCGTCCGCGCGGCCGAACGGCAGCTCGAACCCGGTCTTGTCCAGCACCGCGATGAGCGCGATCGGTGCCGCGACCGCTCCCCAGGCGATCTTCTTGTACGCGAGATACATGACCGGCGACAGCAGCACGAACCACAGGTACGCCCGCACGTACCAGAGGGGTTCCCACACGTCCGTGCCCGCGATGCTGCCCGGTGGGTCGCCGAGCGGCAGGATCCACAGGACCAGTTTCCAGCTCGAGGGTCGGATCCCGCCCTCCTGGTCGGCCCAGCCCGCGTAGATCATCGCCGGCACGGCGAGCAGGCCCAGCAGCCACAGTGGTGGCAGGAGCCGGCGCATGCGCGAGACGATGACCTTCCCGGCGGCGCGCCGGTCCAGCGACGCCGCGGTCAGCGAGCCGGCCAGGCCGAACATGATGCCCATCGCCGGCAGCAGGATCGACAGCCATGGCCATCCGAACAGGTGGTAGAGGACGACGCGGGTGATGGCGGCGGCCCGGAGGAGATCCAGGTAGCGGTTGCGCACCGCGAAACGGTAGCCACGACGCGGGCCGTGGGGGACCGGCCGCCCGGGCGGCAAGTACGCCCGGCCGGGTTACCCCGAAGGGGTGAAGTGTCGCATTTGTGCGTGCGACTGTGCGGCGCCCGCATCCCCTTGTGGACGGTCGAAATCCCAGCTCAGAGCGGCTCTTACGGGCTGCCGGCGGGGAGGACGCGGACACGGCCGCGAGTCACCGGGCTCCTCGCCGCCGCGTTGGTCACCCTCGAGGGCGGTGTGCACGGGGCGCGGCGCCACGAGTACGGAAGTAGGGAACAACGGTGCGCAAGCCTGCTGTCGTGGTGGCCGTCGCGGTATCGGCGGTTCTGGTGGGTGGAGTCATGGTGGCGACCACCGCGGGCGCGGAGACCACTTCGGACACGCCGGCGCTGCCGTCGGCGGTGGTCCCCGACGTGCCGGCGATCCCCCAGCTGCCCGCCGACGCCGGCCTGCCCTCCTCCCCTGGCCTGCCCGCCGACGCCCTGCCCGCCGACACCCCGCACGCCGACGCCCCGCCGGCCGTGTCCCTGGCGCCGGTTGTTCCCGGTGTACCCGGCGTGGCGTCCGCTTCCGCCGTACCCGATGATGACCGGACCGCGCCCACCGGTGAGCCGGCGCCTTCCGCTGCCGGCGCGAAGCCGGCGCGGCCCGGGGGCGACCGCGACCCAGAACCCGCCGGCGGGGGAGCGGACAAGGACAAGCCGCAGCGGCCCACCTTCTCGGCGGCGCACCGCGACGTCACGTCGAGTCAGGCGCTCTCCATGGACCCGGGCGGCGACGTCCAGCAGCAGGCGTTGCGGTTGGTCAACGAGCACCGACGCCGCGCCGGCTGCGACGGCGTCGGCGTCGACCGGCGCCTGATCATGGCCGCCAACCGGCACGCGGCCGACATGGCGCGGCGGGGCTACTTCGCCCACGAGGCCCCGAACGGCGAGCGGGCCGGCGAGCGGGTCCGCGACGCGGGATACGACTGGTCGCGCTACGGGGAGAACATCGCCCGCGGTCAGGACAGCGTCTTCGAGGTCGTGGACGGCTGGATGCACAGCCCCGAGCACCGCGAGAACATCCTGGACTGCCGGCTGCGCGAGGTCGGCCTGGGGCTCGCCTTCTCCGCGGACCGCACGCCCTACTGGGTGCAGAACTTCGCGACGCCCCAGTAGCGGGTCGCCGCTGGCCTCGGGTCGCCGCTGGCCTCGGGTCGCCGCTGGCCTCGGGTCGCCGCTGGCCTCGGGTCGCCGCTGGCCTCGGGTCGCCGCTGGCCTCGGGCCGCCGCTGGCCTCGGGTCGCCGCTGGCCTCAGGCAGCCAGCGGTGGATGGGCGAACCGGGCGTGGGTGGTCAGGATGTCGTGGCTGGGCAGCGCCTTCTCGTCCCCGGCCGCGGTCAACACCCGCAGGCCATCGCGGCTGAGCGTGTAGGTGACATCGGTGAACGTGCTCACCGTGTCGTCATGGTGCACGACGGTCAGTTCGTCGGCGCGCATCATCGCGGAAGTGGGAAGACCGTGGAGCGACATGTCACGTTTCCTTCGCGTACGCAGTGGGCACCGTGCTGGGGATTACGGACGCGGAGGGGCGCGCGGTTCATGAGGACGGCCGATTGTCATCGGCGCCGGTCCGTTCGGCGGGACCACCTCACAGGCTGGCACGCCGTGGTGAGGGGCGCTGTCGGCCTCCCGCCAGCCACCGTGCGGATACGCGACACCGGCCCGGTATTTACGGCCGCGTCCGATATCGGTCAGTCCTCCGGGTGACCTTCGCACGGGCGACCGGGCCCGCTATCGGGTGAGGATCCCGCTGGCGATCGGGTCCGTGTCGGGCCCGGGCGCTTTGTTCGGTCGGTGGTGCTCCGGGCTCGGGCGTTTCGCTTGGTCGGTGGTGCTCCGGGCTCGGGCGTTTCGCTTGGTCGGTGGTGCCCCGGGCTCGGGCGCTTCGCTTGGTCGGTGGTGCCCCGGGCTCGGGCATAGAGTGGCGTGCGTGTCTCGATCCCCCCGTCGCGCCACCGTCCTGCTGCTCGCCTGCGTCCTGCTGCCACCGCTGGCCGCGGCCTCCTGCGGCGACGAGCCCTCCGGCGTCACCGTCGGCACCGCCGCGCGCGGCACCGTCGACGAGATCGTCGAGGCGTCCGGCGCGGTGACCGCGCGGGCGGCCGGCACGGTCACCTCGCCCGCCGACGGCACCCTCGCCGAGCTGCGGGTCGACGCCGGCGACCGGGTCCGCAAGGGCCAGGTCGTCGCCATCGTCGACTCGCCCGCCGCCGAGAAACGCCTCGACGACGCGGCCGAGGCCCTGGACGCCGCCTCCGGCGGGAACGTCTCCACCGGTGGCGGCGCGGCGGGCTTCACCGCGGCCCGCCGGCGCACCGACGCGAACGCGGCGAAGGCCTTCGCCGCCGCCCGGGAGGCCGCCGAAGAGATCACCGACCCGGCGCTCCGCAAGGCGTTGCTCGCCCAGGTCGCCGCGGCCCAGAGACAGTACGCCGCCGTCTCCGCGGCCGCCGGCGCCGCCGTACGGTCGGTGCAGAGCGGCGTGGCAAGCGTGGCCGCCGCCGTCGACGCCCTCACCGCCGCCCAGCGGGTGCAGGCCCGACAGGCGTACGAGCTGGCCGAGGCGTCGGTCGACGCGCTGACCCTGCGCGCGCCCGTCTCCGGCGTGGTGCAGCTCGGCGGCACGGCCTCCACGGCGGCGCCGTCACTGACCGACCTGATTTCCAACGCCGACCCGACCGCCGTGGGAACCCCCGCCCAGGCACCGCTGCCCGGCGTGGACGTCGCCGTACCCGTCGGAGCCGCCGTCGGCGCGGGCACCCCGATCCTCACCGTCGTCGACGTCGCGGGCCTCGGCGTGGCCGCCGAGGTCGACGAGACCGATGTGCTGCTGGTCAAGGCCGGCGGCACCGGCACGGTCGAGCTCGACGCCGCCGCTGGCGCCCGCTACGTGGCCACGGTCCGCGCCATCGACCTGCTGCCCACCACCTCGGCCCGGGGCGGCGTCTCCTACCGGGTACGGCTGACGCTGGGCCGGGGCACGTACCCCGACGGCACGGCCGCCCCCGCGCCCCGGCCCGGCATGAGCGCCATCGTCCGGCTCCGGGTGCGTCAGGCCACCGACGCCGTGACCGTACCCGCGAGCGCCGTGGTCTCCCGCGACGGCGGTGACGGCGTGTGGGCCGTGCGCGGCGGCAAGGCCGAACGGGTGCCGGTGACCCTCGGCGTCCAGGGCGAGGACCTGGTGCAGGTGGTCTCCGGCCTCGACGCCGGCCAGCGGATCGTCGTCGCCGGCGCCGACCAGGTCAGCCCGGGACAGGACCTGCCGTGAGCCCGCCGGCCATCGTCGCCACCGACGTGACCCGTACCTACGACCTGGACGGCCTTTCCGTGCCCGCCCTGCGCGGCGTATCGCTGACCGTCGGAGGCGGCGACTACCTCGCGATCGTCGGCGCCTCCGGCTCGGGAAAGTCGACGCTGATGCACCTGCTCGGCGGCCTGGACCGGCCCACCGCGGGCAGCCTGCTCATCGGCGGCCGGGACGTCACCTCGCTGTCGGCGCCCGAGTTGGCCCGGCTGCGCAACGAGGTCATCGGCTTCGTCTTCCAGTCCTTCCACCTGTTGCCGCGCACGAGCGCCCGGGACAACGTCGCGCTGCCCCTGGTGTACCGCGGCGTGGGCCGCCGGGAACGCCGGGCCCCCGCCGCGGAGCTGCTGGACCGCGTCGGCCTGGGACACCGGGTCGATCACCGGCCCAACCAGCTGTCCGGCGGCGAGCAGCAGCGCGTGGCGATCGCCCGGGCGCTGGTGACGAGCCCGTCGGTGTTGCTGGCCGACGAGCCCACCGGCAATCTCGACTCTGCCACCGGGGCGTCGGTGCTCACCCTGCTGGAGTCGCTGAACGCCGACGGCGTCGCGGTCGTCCTGGTCACCCACGACCGTGAGGTCGCCGCCCGCGCCCACCGCCAGATCGTCATGCGCGACGGCCGCATCGTGGGCGGGGACGTTCTCGCGGGTGGGGACGCGCTCGCGGGCGGGGACGCGATCGTTGGCGGGGAGGCGATCGTTGGCGGGGAGGCGCTCGCGGGTGGGGACGCGATCGTTGGCGGGGAGGCGCTCGCGGGTGGGGACGCATGAGGCTGGCGGAGGCCTGGCGGGTTGCGCTCGACGCGCTGCGCGCCAACCGGCTGCGCAGCGCGCTCACCATGCTCGGCATCGTCATCGGCGTCGCCTCCGTGGTCGCCCTCGTCGCGATCGGCACCGGCACCAAGCAGCAGATCGAGCGGCAGGTCGAGGGGCTCGGCTCGAACCTGCTCATCGTCGTACCCGGGCGACTCGAGGCCGGCGCCACGCCCTCGGTCTCCACGATGTCGCTCGACGACGTCGACGCCGTCACCCGGATCGTCGGCGACCGGTCCCGCGTGGCGGTCACCGTCGCGTCCGGCGAGACCGTGCGGGCGGGCAGCCGCTCGGTCTTCACCAGCATGCAGGGCGTCCTCGAGACGACCCCGGCCGTGTTCGTCCGCCGCCTCGACCGCGGCAGCTATCTGACCCGCTCCGACGTCAACACCGCCCGGCGGGTCGCCGTGCTCGGCGCGGGGGTCGCCACCGGGCTGTTCGGCGACCGCGACCCGGTCGGGCGGCAGATCACCCTCGACGGCGTCCGCTTCCGGGTCGTCGGCACCTTCGAACCGCTCGGGCAGAGCCTCGGCGTGGACCGCGACAACGAGGTGCACGTACCGGTCACCGCGGCACACCGGCTGCTCGGCACGGACCGCATCGACGGTCTGGCCGTCCGCGCCCCGGACCGCGACGGCATCGACGCGCTCGGCGCCGACATCGTCGCCACGCTGGGCGAGCGCCACCCCGAGACCGACTTCAGCGCGGTCACCCAGGAACAGATCCTCGGCGTACTCGGCGACATCCTCGGCGTCCTCACCGGCGTCCTGGCGGCGATCGCCGGCATCAGCCTGCTCGTCGGCGGCGTCGGCGTCTCCAACATCATGCTGGTCTCGGTGCGCGAGCGGACCCGCGAGATCGGCCTCCGCAAGGCCGTCGGCGCCAGGCCCCGCGACATCGGCCTGCAGTTCCTGCTGGAGGCCGTCCTGCTCACCACGCTCGGAGGAATCCTCGGCATGGCGCTCGGGATCGCCGCCGCCCTGCTCGTCGACCGGCTGTCGCCGGTGCCGGCCGCGATCACCTGGTGGTCGCTCACGCTGGCGTTCGGCGTCTCGGCCGTCGTCGGCATCGTCTTCGGCGTCGTGCCCGCTCAGCGTGCCGGACGGCTCGACCCGGTTGTGGCCCTGCGCACCGAATGAGCAAACGCTCAACCCCGGCGGCGGGTGGCCGAAGTGTGGACGTGTTGTTCAGGACGGACCGCTCCGGATTCGAGCTGCGCGATCTTCACGGTGCCTCCCGTGCGGTCGCGTACCTCGTCCTGGCCGCCACACCGTACGTGTTCGTCACCGGCGTCCTGGGGTCGGGCATGACGATCTCCGGTCGGGCGGCCGTGATCGCGAGCGTGCTGTTCATGGCGAGCCTCGGCGTCGCCTCCTGGTTCCGGCCCGCGGAGGTGCCGCGCTCCTTCTGGCTCATCGTGCCGATGCTGTCCACGACCCTGATCACCGGCCTCAACATCATCACGAACGACGCCAGCACCGGGGCACAGTTCTTTTACCTCTGGCCCGTCCTGTACGTGGCCAACTTTCTCGGTCGCAAGGCCATCTACGCCAACATGCTGCTGGTCTTCGCCGGCGACGCCGCCACCGTCTTCACGATCCTCGGGCCCGCCCGGGGGCTGATGGACTGGGTGGCCACGATGCTGACCATGACCATGGCCATGATCGTGGTGTCGAGCCTGCGCAAACGCAACGACCAGCTCCGCACGGTGCTGGAGCAGCAGGCCAACGCCGACGCCCTCACCGGCCTGGCGAACCGGCGCTGGTTCACCGAGTCGCTCGCCCTCGAGACCGCTCAGGCTTTGAGCGCCGGCGGCAGCCTCGCCCTGCTCACCGTCGACCTGGACTACTTCAAGACCATCAATGACACGTACGGCCACACGGAGGGCGACCGCGTGCTGCAAGCGGTGGCGGCTTCCATGCGTACGGTGACAGGCGACCGAGGCATCGCGGCCCGCCTCGGCGGCGACGAGTTCGTGATGCTGCTCCGCCTCGACCGCCCGTCCGCGGTCGCCGTGGCACAGGAACTGCGCGCCGAGGCCGCGTCGGTCCGCGACCTGCCCGGCGGCGCGCCCAGCCTCAGCATCGGCGTCGCCGTGTTCCCCGAGGACGCCGCCACGGCGGCGGAACTGGTGGCCGCCTCGGACACGGCGCTCTACGACGCCAAGGCCTCCGGACGCGGCAGGGTCGCGGTGGCGGGCCGCCGGCGCGACCTGGACCGCGTACCCGACCTGGACCGCGTACCCGACCTGGACCGCGTACCCGACCTGGACCGCGTACCCGACCTGGACCGCGTACCCGACCTCACCGTGCTGTCGGAGCTGCGGCCTTGACCAGCCCGAGAATCTCGCGGCGCAGCCGCGGATAGGGCCCCCACCCGTCCCGCAGCACGTGGATGTAGACGGCCTCCAGCGCGACATCGATCCGCTCGGCCAACTCCTGATCGTCGGGCAACCCCAACCGCACCGCCCGCGCGAAATGATCGAGCGCCTCCATGTACCGCCCCTGATCGAAGGCACTACGCCCGGCGTTCTCATGCACGACGCTGCGCACCACCTCGGGCGCGTCGGAACTGGCGGCCTGCTCGAACAGCCGATCCGCCTCCTGGTAGTCACCCCGCAGTCGAAGCACGTGAGCAAGCTCCGCCTGAGCAATGACGATCGCCTGCACATCCCCCGCCGACTCGGCATGCGCCAACGCCAGCCGACTCGCGGCCGCGGCGAGCCCCAGCTCGTCCAACAGCCGATACACCTCGGCCCGCACACTGAGCAGCCCGGCCCGCGTGACGTTGTCAGCCTCCTCGGCGAGCGGACCGTCCAGCCGCTCACCGAGCGCCCGCAGCGCGTCCCGGTCGTCGACGACCTCCTTGAGCGTGCCCCCGTCCAGCCGCCAACGAATCGCGGCGAGATCCTCCAGACGTACGGGCCGGCGCTTGTCGTCTTGCGGGGCTTCTTCCCGTCGGTCTTGGTCTTGCGGATGCTCGGCGGTGTGCTGCGGTTCTTCCCCCGAGATCTCCGTCGTCTCATGGGCCTGGGTCGAGGTTTCCTGCACCGGGCTTTCGTGCGCCCGGGTCGGGTCTACCTCCGGCAGGGTCGGGTCCTTCTCCGCCCGCGGCGCGGCGTCCTCCGTCCGCGGCGTGGCGTCCTCCGTCCGCGGCGTGGCGTCCTCCGTCCGCGGCGTGGCGTCCTCCGTCCGCGGCGCGGCGTCCTCCGTCCGCGGCGTGGCGTCGGAGGTGGTGTCGGCCGCCGCGACCAGGCCGTTCATCAGACCGCTGAGGTCGAGGTCGATCGAGATGCCGTTCTGGTTCGGCGCGGCCGGGGACGTCGGCCCACCCGAGACCGGGACGGACGCCGCGGCGTCCTGCGCCTGGGCCGGGCTGCTCTCCGTCGGGGCGGGTTCGGAGTCAGCTGCCGAGTCGGTGACTACCCCGTCGTTCTCGACCGGGGGCACCGCCGGTTCGGCCTTCGGTGCGCTCTTGGGGACGAACCAGGTGGGACCAAGGTCGGAGTCCGCGTACTTACGCGGGCCGTCCGGGCCGGACGTGCGCAACCGGCCGATGGGCTCGGCGTTCGCCGCCGGGTTCGGCCCTGGGCGGGACGCGGGAGGCACGACGGAGACCGGTTGGGCGGGGACGTCCTTCTGGAGCGCTCGCGAGGCCTCCACCTGGCGGACTGCCTCGGCCCGCCGAGCCTCCTCGGCCTTGCGCGCCTCCTCCGCCTGGCGGTCTGCCTCCGCTTGGCGTTCTTGCTCGGCCTTGCGCGCCGCCTCGTCCGCCTTGCGCGCTTCCTCTGCGAGGCGCGCTGCTTCGGCTTGGCGTGCCGCTTCGGCCAGGCGCGCCGCTTCGGCTTGGCGTGCTTCCTCCGCCCTGCGTGCCGCCTCTGCCTGGCGTTGCTGTTCGGCCTGGCGCGCCGCAGCGGCCTTGCGTTGCTGTTCGGCTTGGCGTGCCGCTTCGGCCTGGCGTGATGCTTCGGCTTGGCGTGCCGCTTCGGCCTGGCGTTGCTGTTCGGCTTGGCGTGCCGCTTCGGCCTGGCGTGATGCTTCGGCCTGGCGCGCCAGTTCGGCTTGGCGCGCTGCTTCGGCCTGGCGGGCCTCCTGCGCCGCACGCGCGGCGCCGGCGTCGGGGGCGGGCACCGGGGCCTGCGGGAGGCGCGGCGCCGGAACACGGACCGCGCCGGCATTCGGGAGGCCGCCGGCTGGCGCATTGCCGCTGGTCGCTTCGGCCGCGTTCGCCGTTCCGGCCTCGATGATCGGCAGCTCGCCAGTCGGCGCACCGAGAAGGCGCGGATCGACGGTCGACCGCCCAGCGGCGGACGAACCCGACGCCGGCACCGGGCGCCGTCCCTGATTCTCTGGTGCACCCGCCTCCGGCGTCGCGCTGATCGGACGCTGGTGGCCGGGCACGCCGCTGGCGGGACGGTCCTGACCGGGTGCGCCGCTGGTCGGGCGCTCGTGGCCGGGTGCGCCGCTGGTCGGGCGCTCGTGGCCGGGCGCGCCGCTGGTCGGGCGGTCTTGGCCAGGTGCGCCGCTGATGGGACGTTCTTGGGCGGGCACGCTGGCAGCCCAGTCGTGGCCGGGCATGCCGCTGACCGGCGCGATCCGGGACGGTGGGCGCTGCGACGGAGGAACGGGGGTGGGCACACCGGTACCAAGGATCATCGCGGTGCGCGGCCCACCCACGATCGGCCGTTCCGCCGTCGCGGCGTCATCCTGAACCGGAAGCGTCTGCGGCCCGAAGCGCGCGTCCCCGGCCGAAACCGACGGTGCGGCCGGCCGATCCGTCCGTGGAGCGAACGCCGGCGGCGCCTGCGGCGCCTCGAACGACGGCCGTTCGCCGCGGCTCTCCGGCGCCGCCCCTACGGCAGGCCGGCGCATCGGCGGCGGCGCGCCATGCGCAGAAAGCGGCGCGCCCTGCGGCGCGGACGGCGGGGCGGCATGCTGCACCGGAGGCGCGCCGGGTCCGGCAGCGGCAGGGCTGATCGGATTGTCCGGGCGGTGCGGGAGCGCGACAGCCTCGTCCTGCCGGGCAGCGTAGGCGGCAGGGCTGACCGGATTGTCTGGGCGCTGCTGGATCGCGGCGGGGCTGACGGGCCCATCCTGCCGGGGCCCGTAGGCGGCGGGGCTGACCGGGAGGTCCGGGCGCTCCTGGAAGGCGGCGGGGCTGACGGGCCCATCCTGGCGCGGCCCGTAGGCGGTGGGGCTGACGGGCCCATCCTGCCGGGGCCCGTAGGCGGCGGGGCTGACCGGGAGGTCCGGGCGCTCCTGGAAGCCGGCGGGGCTGACAGGCTCCTGCCGGGGAGCGTATGCGGCCGGACTGATGGGCGGGTCCGCAAGCTGCGGCCCGGGCATGAACGCCGCCGGGTTGTCCGGACGCTGTTCCTCACGCGGCGACCGCGCGGGGTAGCCAGGCACAACAGGCGGCACGGCCGCCGTCCCACGACCGGAACGGGGCGCGTTGCGGTCCGGGGAAGCCGGAATGATCGGACCATCCGAGGTGACATAGCCGACCCGGGACGGCCGCTGGCCCTCGGCGCCCTGATGAAATGCTGCCGGACGCCCGGGAATTCCACGCTGCGCGCCCTGGTCGTTGACGGCCGGATGTCTCGGGCCGGCCGGCCCATGCTGCGCGACCTGCTCCTCTACGGCCGGTTGCCCGGTCGAGCCGTGCGGCGCACCCTGGTCGACCGCCGCCGGATACCTCGGCTCGGCCCCGGCCGGACGCCCGACCGGCTGAGAGGCGGGCGACTGAGGACCATTGTCCGGGCGCGGAGCTGTCGGCGTACCCGGCTGTTGCGCGGCCGGAGTCCTAGGCACCGTAGGCAGCGCGGGCGTGACCACCCGGGGCGCCGCCGTCTGCGGCGGCGCCGCGATGACGCGGGGCTGGACCGGCGGCTCGGGCCTCTTGACAACCCTCGGCGCCGGCGGAGGGGTGGCCTTGCTGAGGATCCGCGGCGCGGTGGGCGGAGTGGCGCGGCTCAGGACGCGCGGGCCATCGCCTTCCGGCTCCGGCGCGCGATCGTCGCCCGGTGACGCCGCGGCAGCGGGAGCATCCGTTCGCGGACGGTACGGGACGGGCTCGGCGGGCAACTCCGGCTCTTCCACACGCCGGTGCTCCGGCCGCTGGAAGGAGTCGCGCTGATCCGCCCACCGCACGGCGGCCTCGTTCTCGCCGTGCGCGAAGGCGGCCGGATCCTCCCCAGCGGGCCGCACCCTGGCACGTCCCGCGGCAGCGGCGCCGCCACCCGGCACAGAGCCCGTCGGCTGAGGCCGCTGCGGCGTCGCGGGCGAGTTCCTGCCGTCCGGGAGCTCGGCCGGCGCCTCCGGACCCCGCCGAAAGGCAGCGGGCTGCTCCACATCGCGTCGGGGATCTCCGGGCCCACCGTCGTAGGGAAAGGCGCCGGGCTGCGCCACCCCAGGCCGGAAATCTCCGCCCGGAACCCCACGCCGGAGCGCACCCGAGTCCCCAGCGTCGCGCCGGAAGGCCGCCGGGTCCCCAGCGTCGTGCCGGAAGGCCGCCGGGTCCCCAGCGTCGTGCCGGAAGGCCGCCGGGTCCCCAGCGTCGCGCCGGAGCGCGGCCGGATCTCCCACGTCCTGCCGGAACGCGGCCGGCTCTTCGACGCGCGGCCGATCCTGCCGCCGGCGGTCGTCACGCTGCCGGTCTCGGGCGCCCCGCCCCGCGGCATCCCGGCGCTCGTCGTCGCGGTGGGACGGATCGCGGCGGTTCCGCGTCGGGCCGTACGCGACTTCGTCCTGGCGGTCGGGGGAGCGCCGGTCGTCCTGCGCGGGCCGGCGCGGCTCGCTGTCCGGTGGCGTGGCCCGCGGACTGTCCGGCGGCGTGACCCGCGCTCGCCCGCTGGCCGGCGCCTCGCGCTCCTTGCGGCGGCCGCGGCGGGGGCGTTCCGGTTCATCGGTCTGGTCGCCGTCCCAGAACGACGATGTCTCGATGCGCCGGGCGCGCTGAGCCGACACGTACCGGCGCTGGGCCTCCCAGTCGGAGGCGTCGAAGTCACGGTCGTCGTACTCGAGCTCGTCGAAGTCGAGGCTGCGCACCGCCCAGCCGTCCATGCCGGGGGAGACCGGCGCGGCATAGAGGTCGGCTTCCTGGAATTCCGGATCGTCCAGCCAACTGGGGCGGTCGCCGTCGAAGGCGGAGCTGATCTGAAGCTCGCGGTCCGGTGACCGTTCGTGGCCGACCTGCCGTCGCTGCCTGCGTTCGGCAAGCTCGTCGACGGGCGGTTCCAGCGGACGCACCGAGGCCATTTCCGGCGCACGAGAAATGCGCGGCGCCACACCGAAGTCATCATCTTCGATGTATTGCGCACGCGCTGTCGGCCGCTGCGCCTCCGGCTTGCGCCGAACGTCCGGACCCCATCGCGAAAGAACGGCCGCCTCGGCATGCGGATCACGCCCCGTGACGGTGGAATCCGCACGCGGCACGGGAGGATCGTCGTCGTACTCGGCGTCCCAGTACTCGTCGTCCTCGTAGCTCATCGGGTCCCCCCGGCCCCGAGCCGCGGTCGGAGGAGCGCCGCGCCGGCCCGTCGCCGCATTCGTCCCCCCGCCCTCGCCGCCACGTACGCTGCCCCCGCGCGCCCGTTACCACCTTCCACGCGGTCGAGTGGGAGGTTAGCCGCGCTCCTGCCTGCGGCGCTACCGCCCGCTGGAGCGCGTCACCCGACCCACGGACGCCCCTGACGTCCGCCGACCGTCCCGCCGCCACGCCCCACCGGGAGAACCTGTCGACGGATAGTACGGTCCCCGGCCGCCTATCGGTTCAATTCCTGTGGCAGGTGATGCGGATGCTCCGGCAAGCATACGCAGAGTAATGGCGATCTTCCCGTAACTTTTGTCGCCCCTGGGGCGCCCCTACCGTTTCCGACGGCAAAATTCCCGGCAAATTTAAGCCAATTTTAAGACCCGCTCGGCGGCCCAGAGATAAACGCCACCCACTGCAGACACCGCTTTGATAAGTACGGCTACCGACAGTGACCATGTCAACGATCACGTTCGAAGCCCCCGATCACGCCAGCACGCGATGTCACCGAGCAGCCAACGGCCCGACCCACTGCGGTGCCCGCCCGATGCCCGGGGCCGGTGCGGGCCGATTCGGCACACGTCGGACCCGGAAGCAACCCGGCGACAAGACGGATACCCGACACCGATAGACAGAAATGGATCATGCCGAGCGAATACCTCGCCGGGCCGGAATGCCACGGCGTATGGCGGAGTCTGCCACAGCCCCAGCGGGATCCGGACGGGGTGACCCTGCGCCGGGAGTCGCCAAGAAGCGCGGAACACGACAGTCCTCACGGCGGGCCGAACAAGGACGGTGCGGAAAGCCCTCCGAACACACCTCCTCGCGCACTCACACGCGACCACCGTGGTTCCCTCTGCGAGCGGACGGCGGGAGAGCTCTCGTTGGAGGGGAGCCGATCGAGCGCCCCGGGCTTTCGCCATCCTGCTGACGGGCGCCCATTGCCCCGCCGGGCGGGTTTCTGCTGTTCCCGTGCCCAGGGAGCTCCCCCTTCCTGTGCGCCGGCTCCCGTTGCCCCGGCGAGCGGGCGGGCCTCCGCTGCTTCCGCGAGCGGGCGGGCCTCCGCTGCTTTCGCGAGCGGGCGGGCTCCCGCTGCTTCCGCGAGCGGGCGGGCTCCCGCTGCCCCCGTGCGGGTGGCTTCTGACCGCTTTCGCGCGCGGGAGCTTGCGGGCTAGCGAGCCGTCACCGCACTCGCCCTCGCGGGACCAGTCGGGTGACCGGCATTGGCGGTGCCGGGATGGGCGGGCCGTCGTAGCCGTGTACCGTCCCGAATCGCCGGTCTTCGCCCGATTCCCAGGCCTGTCGCGCGTTCACGATGTCGTCGTGGTCGCGGCCGATGAAGTTCCACCACATCACCAGTTTCTCTGTGAACGGCTCGCCGCCCAGAAGCATGAGGCGGGTCTGCGGTCCGGCCGAGAGCGACAGCGTCGACCGTCCCGAGCCCAGGTAGAGCAGTGGCCCGGGTTTCAACGGGGTGTCCGCCGCTGTCACCGCGCCGTCCAGGGTCAGGATCGCGTATTCGAAGTCGGGTCTCAGGGGCAGCTGTGCTTCCGTGCCGGCCGTGAGGGTGATCTCCGCGCCGACCAGCGGGGAGTAGCAGCGCGCGGGGGATGTCGCGCCGGCCAGTTCGCCCATGACCACCGTCGCTGTCAGGCCGCCGTCGGTCAGGGTGGGCAGGTCGGGGTGGTGGTCGAAGGAGGGTGCCGTGTCGCGGTCGTTGTCGGGTAGCGCCACCCAGAGCTGTACGCCCTGGAGCACAGAGCTGCGCACCGGCGGTGTCTCCTCCGAGTGGGAGATCCCTCGTCCCGCCGTCATGAGGTTGAGCTGGCCGGGCCGGATTTCCTGCCGGTGACCGAGGCTGTCGCGGTGCAGGATCTCGCCGCTTACCAGCCAGCTCACCGTCTGCAGTCCGATGTGCGGGTGAGGCCCCACCCGCATCCCGGCGGAACCGGTCAGGTCGTGCGGCCCGTAGGCGTCGAGGAAGCACCACGCACCGACCATGCGCCGGTGCCTGCTGGGCAGGGTCCGCACCACGTCCATGCCCCGTGGGCCACCCAGCGCAACCGACGCTCCCTCCAGGAGCTCCACCTCGTGGGACGACCGCGCCGGGCCGGGGACCTCCGGGTCCGCTTCCAGACTGCTCACCGGGAAAACGCTACTCCCGGGGTCCGACACTTTCCCGCCGTCTCCGCGCCGAACGCCGCCGACGCGCCAAAGAAGGCGCGACCAAGAAGGCGCGACAAAGAAGGCGCGACAAAGAATGCCGCCGTGACCAAAGAAGGCCGACGCGCCAAGAAAGGCGCGACACAGAAGACCGACGCGACCCTTACCACTGAGCCGGGCTGAACACCCGCCCCCTGAGCAACCCCGCACCAACCACCATCAACCCCAAAGCCACCGGCGCGTTCATCGACACCCCGGCCACAGCCACCGTCCGCCCCTCCAGCAGCCCGCCGAACCCCACCGCCGACACCCCCAGCACCCCCGCCGTGCACAGCATCCCGCCGGCGACCGCCGCCGGTCGGGAGGCGCCGGGGAGGATTGTCGCCGGTCGTACCGTGTCGAAGCGCCGGAAGGTTGTCACGAAGGCGGCGGTGATGGTTGCGGCGGCGGCCAGCCACAGTGGTCGGGTCAGCCACCACCAGAGCGTGCCGGGTGGTCCGCCCATGCCGGACCGGAAGGCCGCCAGCAGCGCGAACGCCGCGCTCAGATGCCACAGGAACGCGGTCATCGCCAGCCCGTTCGCGGCCACGACAGCCTGCCAGACGCGGGCCCGGGCGAGCAGGCGGGTCGCGGGTCCACGCAGGAGCATCGCCAGGCCCGTGAGCCACAGCGCGTGCGCCGCCAACGCCATGGTGGGCGGGGACATGTTGGACATCGCTTGACCGGGGACGCCCACCATCGAGATCGGGTACGGCCCCAGCACGGTCAGCGCCAGCAACGCCGCCAGGCCACCGCCGGTGAGGAGTCCGCCCCACCTCTGCAGGGTGCCGTCGGCGTAGAGGTAGCCGAGTTGGTGCACCGCGAGCCACACGAACAGCAGGTTGAGCACGGCCGCTCCGCCGTACCCGTGCAAGCGCAGCGTGTCCACGACGGCGGCCGCGGCGAGCAACGTGACCGGGACCCATCCGGCGAATCTGCGGTGCAGGCGCAGCATCGTCGGCGCCAGCGCGATCAGCGCGAGGTAGACGCCGAGGAACCAGAGCGGCTGGACCACGGTGCGCAGTGCCACGCGGACGATGCCGTGGTCCTGGCCGGCGAGGCCCGCGCCGAGCGCCACCGCCAGCCAGACGCCGAGGAAGACCGCCGTGGGGCGCAGGAGGCGGGCGATCCGGGATCTGACGAAGTCGGCGTAGCCGCCGCCGCGTCGGGCCAGCGATGTCAGGGCGGTCGCGTGGGCGAAGCCGCCGACGAGGAAGAACAGCGGCATGACCTGGAACAACCAGGTGAGTGGCTGCAGGGCGGGGACGACGGCGAGGATGTTGGTGACGCGGTCGCCGCCCGGCGCGGGTACGGCCATGAGCCAGTGCCCGGCGATGACGACGCCGAGCGAGATCACCCGGAGCAGGTCGACGTAGCGGTCGCGGCCGGGCGGGGTGTGGGCGGCGAGCCGGGCTGCTGACAGCGTGGCGGATGTCATGACACCACACCCTGCCGTGGTATCGACCCGCGCGGATGAGCCCGCGTACCTATGCGTGGAGCCGGGCCGACCCGAGCACCCTGGTGATCGTCACCTCGAGGACGACCCGTTCGGGGTTGGGTCGGGGCGCGCGGTAGCGCTCGGCGTAGCGACGGACGGCCTCGGCCACCGATTCCGGGTCGTCGCGGACGACGGCGAGCCCCTCGACCGTGCACCATCGCGCGCCGTCGACCTGGCAGACCGCTACCGTCGGCGCCCCGGCGAGCACGTGTCGGATCTTGGCCGAGGTCCGTGAGGCGGTGACCCGCAGGAGTCCGGCGTCGGGGTCGAGGGTCGCGCCGACGGGCACGACGTGCGGTGAGCCGTCGGTGCGCAGCGTGGTCAGGGTGCAGAGATGCCGTTCCCGCCAGAATTCCCGCAGGGTGGGGGAGTCGAGGCTGACCTGCCCGCTCATGCCTTCTCCGCGGGCAGCACCCCGGCGCGGACCGCCTCGACCAGCCGCTCGTGGTCGCGTTCGACCTGGTCCGCGTACGCCCGGGCGAAGCGGCACAGCATCTCGTCGAGCTTGTCGCTGCCTCCGATGTAGCCGGCGATCATCGACGCGCCGCTGGTGCGGGCGTGGCTCTTGGCGAGCAGGAAGCCGCAGATCCCGGCGTAGTCCTCCAGTGCCGGGGCGTCGATGTCCTCGACGAGGATCGCGCCCTTCATGTCGCGGAACTGGCGCACGTAGTACTGCACCCGGCCGACGGTGGTCCAGCCGAGCAGCGGGTCGCTGACCGTCTGCAGGGCCTGCTGGTATTCCACGACCCGCTGCCCCTGGTGGCGGTGCCATGCCCGCGCGCCGTGCTGGTGAGGCGCCACCACCGATCGTCGGGCCTGCTTGAGCTGCAGGAACACCACGTCGTCGGGGCTGCTTCCCTCGCACAGCGCCACGTACGCCCGCAGTCCCACCGAGCCGACCCCGACGACCTTGTGCGCGATGTCGACGATCCGGTAGCCGGCCAGGATCCGTGCCCAGTGCGGCGGCAGCGAGAGGAGGTAGCCGTCCAGGGCCGCGGACAGGTGCTTGAGGTCGGCGTCGCTGGGTCGGGTGATCAGCGGCGGTTCCTGGACGAGCCGCACGGTGCCGTCGCGCTGCTCGGTGAACCGGGGCAGTGCCCGGTCGCTGGTGCGCCGGCGGGCCCGGCGGGCCGCTCGTTCGATCTCGTCGCGGAAGCTCGCCTTGGTGGCGGCTTTGCGCAGGGTGTCGACGTCGACGGTGTCGAACGAGCGGGCCAGCAGCGGCTGTGCGGCGAGGTGGCCGATCTGCTCGCGGTATTCACTGACGCAGTGCCGGACGGCGTCGCCGCAGGCGCTCTCGCGGAAGCCGTTCTGCCGCCCGGCGACCCACACGCTGGTCACGAGCCGGCGCAGGTCCCATTCCCAGGCGCCCGGGTGTGCCTCGTCGAAGTCGTTGAGGTCGAAGACCAGTTCGCGCTCCGGGGAGGCGTAGAACCCGAAGTTGCCCAGGTGGGCGTCGCCGCAGATGACCGGTGTGATGCCGGTGGCCGGCAGGCCGGCGAAGTCGTCGGCCATGATGTTCGCCGAGCCGCGCAGGAACGCGTACGGCGAGGCCATCATCCTCCCGACGCGGACGGGGATCAGCCAGTCGAGCCGGCCCTCGTGCGCGGCGACGAGCTGGTCCACCGGGTCGGGCCGGTGCGGCGGGGGCGACCAGTGGGCGAGGTCGGAGCGCGGCGAGCGTTCGCGCAGGGAGCGGCCGAGCTCGTAGCGCTCGGCGCGGGGCCGGCCGGGCAGGCGCAGCGAGGTGAAGCCTTCGTCCCGGCCGGTGTCGAAGACGACATGACCGTTCGGCGGTGGGAAGACCGGGCTCGCGTCCATCACCAGCGAGGGTACGCAACCCGCCACGATCACCGGCACCGGGTGAACAGCCAGCAATGTGATCGCTAACAATTCGCGGCGCCGTAGGCGTTGACAGGTAAAAATGTTAGCGGTCACACTACGGGCTATGTCCGCTGCCTCTGACCAGTCCTTCGTGGTCGGTGTCGATTTCGGCACCCTCTCGGGTCGGGCCGTCGTCGTCCGGGTCGCCGACGGCGCCGAGCTCGGCACCGCCGCCTACGACTACCCGCACGCTGTGCTCACCGACTCCCTGCCCTCCGGCACCCCGCTCGGTCACGACTGGGCGCTGCAGGTGCCCGCCGACTACGTCGGGGTGCTGCGACACGCCGTTCCCGCCGCCGTGGCCGCCGCCGGCGTCGACCCGGCTCTGGTCGTCGCCATCGGGACGGACTTCACCGCCTGCACGATGGTGCCCACGACCGCCGACGGCACGCCGCTCTGCGAGCTCGCGGCGTACGCCGACCGGCCGCACGCGTACGTGAAGCTCTGGAAGCACCACGCCGCCCAGCCGCAGGCCGACCGGATCAGCCGGCTCGCCGCGGCGCGCGGCGAGCCGTGGCTGGCCCGCTACGGCGGACTCATCTCCTCCGAGTGGGAGTTCGCCAAGGGGCTGCAACTGCTCGAGGAGGATCCCGAGATCTACGCGGCCATGGACCGCTGGGTCGAGGCGGCCGACTGGATCGTCTGGCAGCTCACCGGCCGCTATGTCCGCAACGCCTGCACGGCCGGATACAAGGGGATCCGTCAGGACGGGAGCTACCCGTCGCGCGCGTTCCTCGCCGAGCTGAACCCCGCGTTCGCGGGGTTCGTCGCCGACAAGCTGGACCAGCCGATCGGGCAGCTGGGGGAGGCCGCCGGCACGCTGAGCGCGCGGGCCGCCGGCTGGACCGGGCTGCCCGAGGGCATCGCCGTGGCGGTGGGCAACGTGGACGCGCACGTCACCTCGGCCGCCGCCCAGGCGCTCGATCCGGGGCAACTGGTGGCCATCATGGGCACCTCGACCTGTCACGTGATCAACGGCGCCGAGGCGGTCGCCGTCCCTGGCATGTGCGGAGTGGTCGACGGCGGCGTCGTGGCCGGACTGTGGGGATACGAGGCCGGGCAGAGCGGGGTCGGCGACATCTTCGCCCACTATGTGCCACCGACCTACACCCATGAGCGGCTGACCGAGCTCGCCGCCGCGCAGCGCCCGGGCGAGCACGGCCTGCTGGTGCTGGACTGGCACAGCGGCAACCGGTCGGTGCTGGTCGACCACGAGCTGTCGGGGCTGGTGCTCGGCGAGACCCTGGCCACCCGTCCGGAGGACGTCTACCGCGCCGTCGTTGAGGCGACCGCGTTCGGCACGAGGACGATCGTCGAGACCTTCGAGCGCGCCGGGGTGCCGGTCCGCGAGTTCGTGGTCGCCGGCGGTCTGATGAAAAACGCGCTGGTCATGCAGGTCTACGCGGACGTGCTCCGGCGGCCGCTGTCGGTGATCGGCTCGGAGCAGGGTCCGGCGCTGGGTGCGGCGATCCACGCGGCGGCCGCCGCCGGGGCGTACCCGGATGTGCGGGCCGCGGCGGCGGCGATGGGCCGCAAGCGGGAGGCGGTGTGGCGTCCCGACCCGCGGGCGAGCGCCGTCTACGACGAGCTGTTCGAGGAATACACCCGACTGCACGACTACTTCGGCCGTGGCCAGAACGCGGTGATGCGCAAGCTGCGCGCGATCCGGCGCCGGGCGGTGCGGTCATGATCGCCGCGAGTGTGCTCACGACGATCCGCGGGCAGGTCGCGGAGCTGCACGCCGAGTTGCCGCGCAACGACCTCGTCGTGTGGACGGCCGGTAACGTGTCCGCCCGGGTTCCCGGCGAGGACCTGCTGGTCATCAAGCCGTCCGGGGTGCGCTACGACGAGATCACCCCGGAGAACATGGTCGTCACCGACCTCTACGGCAACCTCGTCGAGGGCGTGCTGAGCCCGTCGAGCGACACCGCCGCCCACGCCTACGTCTACCGTCACCTGCCGCACGTCGGCGGGGTCGTGCACACCCACTCGACGTACGCGACCGCCTGGTCCGCCCGGGGCGAGGCCATCCCGTGCGTGCTCACGATGATCGCCGACGAGTTCGGCGGCGAGATCCCGGTCGGGCCGTTCGCGCTCATCGGCGACGACTCCATCGGCCGCGGCATCGTCGAGACGCTGCGGGGCCACCGGTCGCCGGCGGTGCTGATGCGCAACCACGGCGTCTTCACCGTCGGCGCGGACGCGAAGGCCGCCGTCAAGGCCGCGGTCATGTGCGAGGACGTGGCCCGCACCGTGCACATCTGCCGGCAGATCGGCGAGCCGCTGCCGCTCGGCCAGCGCGACATCGACTCCCTCTATGCCCGCTACCAGCACGCCTATGGACAGGAGAGCGCCTCGTGAAGCCCCAGATCTGGTTCCTGACCGGAAGCCAGCACCTGTACGGCCCGGAGGCGCTCGACCAGGTCGCGTCCCAGTCGCAGCAGATCCAGGCGCTGCTCGTCGCCGGCGGGCTGAGCGCCGAACTCGTCGGGCGGCCGGTGCTCACCGACAGCGCCGCCATCCGTACGGTGATGCTCGAGGCCAACGCCGATCCGGCGTGCCTGGGCGTGATCGCCTGGATGCACACGTTCTCGCCGGCCAAGATGTGGATCACCGGCCTGGACGCGCTGCGCAAGCCGCTGCTGCACCTGCACACCCAGCTGCACGAGACGCTGCCGTGGGCGTCCATCGACATGGACTTCATGAACCTCAACCAGGCCGCGCACGGCGACCGGGAGTTCGGCTACATCCAGACTCGGCTGGGCGTGGCCCGCAAGACGGTCGCCGGGCACGCCGCCGACCCGTCGGTCGTCGCCCGCGTCGACGGCTGGGCCCGGGCGGCCGCCGGCGCGGCCCGCCTGCGCAGCCTGCGGCTGGCGCGCTTCGGCGACAACATGCGCGACGTCGCGGTCACGGAGGGCGACAAGGTCGAGGCGGAGCTGCGCTTCGGCGTCTCGGTCAACACGTACGGCGTGAACGACCTCGTCGCGGTGGTCGACGCGGTCGAGGAGCCGGCGGTGGACGCGCTGGTCGCCGAGTACGCGGACGCGTACACCCTGGTGCCGGAGCTGGCCCGCGGCGGCGACCGGCACGACTCGCTGCGCTACGCGGCGCGGATCGAGGCGGGACTGCGGCGGTTCCTCACCGACGGCGGGTTCGGCGCCTTCACCAC
Source organism: Actinoplanes sp. NPDC051346 (assembly GCF_040682215.1). Taxonomy (NCBI): domain Bacteria; kingdom Bacillati; phylum Actinomycetota; class Actinomycetes; order Micromonosporales; family Micromonosporaceae; genus Actinoplanes; species Actinoplanes sp. NPDC051346. The sequence continues at coordinate 202,499 of NZ_JBFBAJ010000004.1, forward strand.
GAACTTCGAGGATCTGGGCGGCCTGCGCCAGCTTCCCGGCCTGGCCGTGCAGCGGCTGATGGCCGACGGCTACGGCTTCGGCGGCGAGGGCGACTGGAAGACCTCGGCGCTGCTCGCGGCCGTGAAGGCGATGGGTACGGGCGCCGGGGCGGGCACCTCCTTCATGGAGGACTACACCTACCACTTCGGTCCGGGCGAGCAGAAGATCCTCGGCGCGCACATGCTCGAGGTGTGCCCGAGCATCGCCGCGGCCCGGCCGTCGTGCGAGATCCATCCGCTGGGCATCGGCAACCGTGAGGATCCCGTACGCCTCGTCTTCGACGCCGCGGCCGGACCGGGCGTGGTGATCGGCATGGCCGACCTCGGCGACCGGTTCCGTCTGGTGGCCAACACGGTCGAGGTGACGCCGCCGGACGAGCCGCTGCCGAGGTTGCCGGTCGCGCGGGCGGTGTGGAAGCCGGCGCCGTCGCTGCCGACGTCGGCCGAGTCCTGGCTGACCGCGGGCGGGCCACACCACACCGTGCTGACCCAGGCTGTGGGCGTGGAGGCGGTGCGCGACTTCGCCCACATGCTGCACACCGAACTGCTCCTGATCGACGAGACCACGACCACGCACGACTTCGCCGACCGGGTGCGCTGGAACCAGGCGTACTACCGGCAGTTTCCGCGCTGAAAGATAACGGCCCGGTAACAACCATGTCCGGGCCTGTTCACTTCTGATCGAACGTGCGGGAAAGTCCGCCGTGACCCCTCAAGGAGGAACGATGAAGCACATCCGGCTCGCGGCGGTGGCCACGGCCATGACGCTCGCGGCGGCGATGGCCGCCTGCGGTTCCAGCGAGAAGACGATCGACCAACAGGGCGCCGGCGCCGACAACAAGGGCGCGCTCGTCGGCGTGACTATGCCGACCCGGTCCTCCGAGCGCTGGATCAGCGACGGCGACAACGTCAAGAAGCAGCTCGAGGCGCTCGGCTACAAGGTCGACCTGCAGTACGCCGGCGACGACATCCCGACCCAGACGCAGCAGCTCGACAACCAGATCACCAAGGGCGCCAAGCTGCTGGTCATCGCGTCGATCGACGGCACCGCGATCACCACCCAGCTGGAGAACGCCAAGGCCGCCAACATCCCGGTCATCGCGTACGACCGGCTGATCCGCAACAGCGCAGACGTCGACTACTACGCCACCTTCGACAACTTCAAGGTCGGCGTGCAGCAGGCCACGTCGCTGCTGACCGGGCTCAAGGTGGTCAACGCCGACGGCTCCAAGGGCAGCGCCAAGGGTCCGCTCAACATCGAGCTGTTCGCCGGTTCCCCCGACGACAACAACGCCACGTTCTTCTTCAACGGCGCGATGAGCGTGCTCAAGCCCTACCTCGACGACGGCACCCTGGTCGTGAGGAGCAAGCAGACCGACTTCAAGCAGGTGGCGACGCTGCGCTGGCAGGCGAAGGTCGCCCAGGACCGGATGGAGAACCTGCTGACCTCGACGTACCGCGGCGGCGCGAAGGTCGACGGCGTGCTCTCGCCCTACGACGGCCTCTCGATCGGCATCCTGTCGGCGCTCAAGAGCAACGGCTACGGCGCCGCGGGCCAGCCGTACCCGATCGTCACCGGTCAGGACGCCGAGCAGGCGTCGGTGAAGTCCATCATCGCGGGCGAGCAGTACAGCACCATCTACAAGGACACCCGGGCACTGGCCAAGACCACCGTCGAGATGGCCGACGCGGTGCTCAGGGGACAGACCCCGAAGACCAACAACAGCAAGGACTACGACAACGGCAACAAGATCGTCCCGTCGATGCTGCTCGACTCGGTCATCGTCGACAAGACGAACTATCAGAAGGAGCTCGTCGCCAGCGGTTACTACACCGAGGCCGACCTGAAGTGACCGGCGCCGACACCATCCTTCACATGCGGGGCATCACCAAGACGTTTCCCGGCGTCAAGGCCCTGCGGGACGTCACGCTGGACGTGCGCCCGGGAGAGATCCACGCGATCTGCGGCGAGAACGGCGCCGGCAAGTCCACGCTGATGAAGGTGCTGTCGGGCGTCTACCCGCACGGCTCGTACGAAGGAGAGATCGTCTTCGACGGCGAGCCGTGCCGGTTCTGGAGTATCCGCGACAGTGAGAGCCGCGGCATCGTCATCATCCACCAGGAGCTGGCGCTCGCCGCGAACCTGTCCATCGCCGAGAACATCTTCCTGGGCAACGAGCGGGCGAGCCGGGGGCTCGTCGACTGGAACAGGACCAACGCGGCCGCGGCGGAGCTGCTGCGCCGCGTCGGTCTCAAGGAGAATCCGACGACCCCGGTGCTGGATCTGGGCGTCGGCAAGCAGCAGCTCGTCGAGATCGCGAAGGCGATCTCCAAGCGGGTGCGCCTGCTGATCCTCGACGAGCCCACCGCGGCGCTCAACGACGAGGACTCCGAGCACCTGCTCGACCTGCTGCGCGGCTTCCGCGAACAGGGCATCACCTGCGTGATCATCTCGCACAAGCTCAACGAGGTGATGGCCGTCGCCGACCGCGTCACGATCCTGCGCGACGGCCGCACGATCTCTACGCTGGGCGTCGCCGAGGACGAGGTCACCGAGGACCGGATCATCTCCGGCATGGTGGGCCGCGACCTGGACCACCGCTTCCCGCCGCGCGAGCCGCGCATCGGTGCGGAGGTGCTGCGCGTCGAGGACTGGACGGTGCACAGCCCCACCCAGCACGGCCGGATCATCGTGCGGGGCGCCAACCTCTCGGTGCGCCGTGGCGAGATCGTCGGCCTGGCCGGGCTGATGGGCGCCGGCCGCACCGAGCTGGCGATGAGCGTGTTCGGCCGCTCCTACGGCACCAACATCACCGGGCGGCTCTACAAGGACGGCGCCGAGATTCGCCCGCGGTCGGTGCGCGACGCCATCCGGCACGGCATCGCGTACGCGACGGAGGACCGCAAGCGCTACGGCCTGAACCTGATCGAGGACATCAAGCGCAACGTGTCCGCGGCGGGTCTGCGCAAGCTCGCCAAGGGCGGCTGGGTCGACGACAACGAGGAGTTCAAGGTCGCCGAGGAGTTCCGCGCGTCGATGAACATCAAGGCGCCGAGCGTCGCGAGCCTCACCGGCAAGCTCTCCGGCGGCAACCAGCAGAAGGTCGTGCTGTCGAAGTGGATCTTCACTGATCCGGACGTGCTGATCCTCGACGAGCCGACCCGCGGCATCGACGTCGGCGCCAAGTACGAGATCTACACGATCATCAACCGCCTGGCCGACGAGGGCAAGGGCGTGCTGGTGATCTCGAGCGAGCTCCCCGAGCTGCTCGGCCTCTGCGACCGCATCTACACCCTCGCCGAGGGACGGATCACCGGCGAGGTGCCCCGTGCCGAGGCCACTCAGGAGGGTCTGATGACCCTGATGACCCAGGAGGCGTCGTGACCAGCGTGGCACCCACCAACGCGGACCTCGCGCTCGGCATGCCCTCGGCCTCGGAGCCGGGCCGCACGCCGCGGCGGTTCTCCCTCAACCTGCGTCAGAGCGGAATCTACATCGCCTTCGCCTTGATCGTGCTGCTGTTCACGGTGCTGACCGGCGGCGACATGCTGGCGCCGCAGAACATCAGCAACATCGTCGTGCAGAACTCCTACATTCTCATCCTCGCCATCGGCATGATCCTGGTGATCATCGCCGGGCACATCGACCTGTCGGTCGGCTCGCTGGTCGCCGCCAGCGGCGCGTTCGCGGCGGTCATGATGGTGAGCTGGGATGTGCCCTGGCCGCTCGCGCTGCTGATCACGCTGGTCTTCGGTGGACTGATCGGCGCCTGGCAGGGCTACTGGGTGGCGTACTTCGGCATCCCGGCGTTCATCGTGACCCTCGCCGGCATGCTGCTGTTCCGGGCCGTCACGCTGATGATCCTCGGCAACCGGGGCATCGGCCCGTTCCCGGACGAGGTCCGCACCCTGGCGAACGGTTTCACCGACGGCTATCTCGGCAACATCGGCCTGGGCGTGCTCGGCGGCGCCGACCTGCTCAGCCTGCTGGTCGGGCTGCTGGCGGTCGCCGCGATCGTCGGCACGCAGTGGCGGGCCCGCACCGGCCGGCAGCGCTATCTGCAGGCCGTCGAACCGCTGCCGCTGTTCGTCGCCAAGATCGTGGTCGCCTCGCTGGTGGTCATGTTCGTCGTCGTGCAGCTCGCCCGCTTCCGCAACCTGCCGTGGGTGCTGGTGCTGCTGGCGGCGTTGGTGATCGCGTACTCGGTGCTGACCAACCGGGCGGTGTTCGGCCGCCACATCTACGCGGTCGGCGGCAACCTGCAGGCCGCCACCCTGTCCGGCGTCAAGGTCAAGAGCGTCGTCTTCTGGCTCTTCGTCAACATGGGGGTGCTGTCCGCGCTGGCCGGCATCATCTTCGCCGGCCGGCTCAACCAGGCGAACCCGACGGCGGGCAACGCCTTCGAGCTCGACGCCATCGCGGCGGCGTTCATCGGCGGCGCGGCGGTCCAGGGCGGCGTCGGCAAGGTGGTCGGCGCGATCACCGGCGGCCTGATCATGGGCGTGATCAACAACGGCATGAGCCTCATCGGCGCGCAGAGCGAGCAGGTGATGCTGGTCAAGGGAGCGGTCCTGCTGGCCGCCGTCGCCTTCGACGTGTGGACCAAGCGCCGCGGCGGCGCCACGCGCTGAGGGTGTGCCGGGCCGCCCATCGGCCCGGCACCCGACATGTCAGCGGGCGGTGGCGAGTCCGAACGACGCCGGGGCCACACCCGGGAAGACCTCCGCCAGCGACCCGAGGCCGCACCGCTTCTGCATGATCTCGCCGATCACCGCGCGGTAGTCGGTGGTCGCCGCGAGGTCGCCGTCGACCAGCGCGCCCGGCGCGAGGGTCGGCCAGGCGGAGTAGACCGTGCCGCCGCGTACGCCGCCGCCCATGAGCAGCATCGCGTTGCCGTGGCCGTGGTCGACGCCCTTGGAGGCGTTCTCGGCCACCCGGCGGCCGAACTCGCTGACGGTCACCACCGTCACGTCCGCCATGCCGGACGGTCCGAGATCCGCCGCGAACGCCGCCAGCGCCGACGCGGTCTCCGCCAGGTTGTCGTACATCCGCTGGCCCTTGACCGCGGTGCCGAGTCCCTCGTGCATGTCCCAGTCGCCCGAGTCGACGGCCGCCGCGACCAGACCCGAGCGGGACTTGATCAGGCGGGCCACGTCGCGCAGGGCGGTGCCGAGCGGCGTTTTCGGGTACGCGGCCCCGTTCGCCGGGGTGTACGCCGCCCGCGGCGCGACGGTGGCCGCCAGCGCGGCGTCGGCGGCCAGAGCCGGACCGGCGAGCAGATCGGGCGCGGTGCCGTACATCGCGCGCAGGGCGGCGGCCATCGGCCGGTTGGCGCTCTCGCCCGCCATCGTGAAGCCGTCGACGCTCGCCATGGAGACGTCCGTGGCCGCGCCGGCGAAGAGCCGCGCCGGCATCGCGCTGCCCAGCGACACCCCGGCCAGCGGGCCGGTCGCGCCGGTCACGCCCAGCATCCGGTCCAGCCAGCCGCTGCGCAGCGACGTGCCCGCGGCCGCGCGTTCCATCTCCTCCATCGCCGCGAAGTGCGAGCGGGTCGGATTGGGCTGGCCCACCGCGTGCACCGCCGCCAGACTGCCGTTTGACCACATGGGCAGCAGCGGGGCCAGGGCCGGGTGCAGGCCGAACATGGCGTTGCCGCCGATGACCTGGCTCTTCGGCACGGCGATCGACGGCCGCGCCTTGTAGTAGTCGGCGTCACCGATGGGGGCGATCGCGGAGAGACCGTCGAAGCCGCCGCGCAGCGAGAGCACCACCAGGGTGTCGCCGGCGTAGGCGCCGGAGGCGAAAGCCAGGCGGGTGGACAGGCCCTCGCCGACCAGCCCGGCCAGGGCGCCGGCGGCACCGGCCGCGAGGCCACGGCCGAGCACGCCACGGCGGGTCAGGGTCTTGTTCTCGTCGCAGCAGGCGTTCGCGGCCATCTTGGTCACCTCAGCTGAAAGGACGGCGAGTCGAGGACGAGGGCGATCAGGTACGGCAGGCTCCCGGCCACCGCCTTGTCCTTGCTGGTCAAGGAACTGGTCGGCACCTTGCCCGCGACACTGAGCACGGCGGCGGTATGAGCGGCGGGAAGCTTCGTGCCGACCAGCCGTACGGCGAGCGCGTCGACCAATCCGCCGTACGTGGCGGGCAGGACGGGCACCAGCGCCTTGAGCAGGTCCGTGGGGCGGGTGAGCTGCTTGGGATACCAGCCGGCGGCGAGGTTGAGGTGGCTGTTGCAGCGGATGAGGAACGCCGCCGGCGAGGCCCACGCGGCGGCCACGTCGGGGAAGCCGTTCGGCGGGGCCCAGCGGAACGGGGCGTTGCCGGCGTTGACGAGGGTGTTGTAGAGCGCGTCCAGCCCGGCGACGCCCGAGGCCTCCGGGCCCAGGCCGAGCGCGCGGACCGTCGCCACGAGGTCCTCGAACGGCGTACGGACCTTGCGGCCCACCGACGCGGCGAACTCGGGCGAGGTGAACAGCGCCCGCAGCACGGGGATGATCGCCGTGTCGTTGGCGAGGTAGACCTCCGCGAGCCGGGCGACCAGCGACGCCGGGGCCTCGTCGGCGACGAAGCGCACGCACAGCTTGGTGGCGATCCGCTCGGCGGTCGCCGGGTGGCGGGCCAGGTGGTCGAGGAAGGCGAGCGCGGCCGCCTCGCCGCCCTCGGCGGTGGCGTTCGCGTGGCTGAAGCCGAGGATCGACACCGCGCCGGTCGCGTGCTTGGTCGCGCTGTAGACGTACTGCCCCTTCGCGTCGACGCTCAGGCCGGTGAGCAGCCGCGCCGCCGCCTTCACGTCCGCCTCGCTGTAGATCATGCCGACGGTGTGCAGCTCCATCAGCTCGCGCGCGTAGTTCTCGTTCGGCTGCTTCTTGGTCGAGCTGCGGTTGTCCAGGTACGTCAGCATCGACGGGTGCCGGGCCGACGCCTTGAGCATGTCGGCGAAGCGCCCGAACGTGAACTTGCGGAGCACCGACGCGTCGTAGTCGGCGCGGCTGTCCCACACACCGCTGGAGGGCGCGGCGACGTGCAGGTGGTTCGCCCAGAACGCGGCCGTGGTCTCGAAGAGCTGCCGGTTGCTCCAGATCGCCCGGGCCACCGCGGCGCGGCCGAGCTGGCCGAAGGCGTCGTACGAGTGGACGGGCAGCTTCGCGCGTACCGTCGCGATGCTCGCCCCGGCCAGCGGCAGCCGGGTGAGCAGCGCGTCCAGCTCGCCGTCGGCGATCTTGGCGGGGGCGAGCTGGCGGTCGAGCCAGCCCTCGACGCCCAGCCTGGCGGCCTCTGCCAGGGCGGCCGGCGTGGGGCCGAAGGTCGCGCGGCGCAGCAGGTGCGCGATCGGGTCGGTGGAGACGAGGTCGGTCGCGTCGGCGGCCGGCGCGGCGGCGGCGGGCACGGCCAGCGCCGCGTCGAGGGCGAGGCCCCCGACGGCGGTCGCGGCCACGGCCACGGCACCGCCGAGGACGGCACGGCGGGTCGGCTCAGGCTTCGTCTGCATATCGGGCAGTTCGGCGGGGGCGGCCGGCACCGTCGCGGCGGCAACCCGATGCTCACCATCCGCAATCCGCCCGCTCCCGTCGCTGCGGAGCGCGTGGCGACGTACGCTCGGATCCGTGGATCAGATCGATGCGGTGCGGACCCCGGCCTCCTGGGTCGTGGTGGGTCTCGACAACGGCGGAACCTGCAACAACGCCACGGTGCTGGACGCCACGGGCCAGTTCCTCGTCGACCGGCTCGTGGAGAATCCGAGCCGGGTCCAGGACGGCCCCGAGTCGGCCGTCGAATCGCTCGCCGAGGCGTTCACCGGCATCCTGGCCATGACCAGCACGCCGCTGAGCCTGGTGCGCGCGGTCGGCCTGGACACCCCGGGCCCCGCCAGTGCCGACGGCGTGATCTCGTCCAAGGGATCGACGAACTTCTCCCAGGTCTCCTGGCACGGCTTCGACATCCGCGGCGCCCTCCAGGCGCGCATCGGCCTGCCCGTGATCTACCACAACGACGCCAACGCGGCCGCGCTCTACGCCCATCACCGGCACTTCGGCGCCGACGCCGCGAAACGTTCGTCGGTGGCCGCGATCGTCGGCACCGGGCTCGGCGGTGGCGTGGTGGAGAGCGGCAAGGTGATCAGCGGCGCCGCCGGCATGGCCGGCGAGCTCGGCCACGTGCAGATCCCCCTGCACGGGGTGCTGGAGGACGGCCAGCCGGTACCGGTCTGCAACTGCGGCTTCGAAGGCGACGTGGAGAGCATCGCCTCGCTCACCGGCATCGCCAAGAACCTGCTGCCGTACTGGTTCACCAGGTTCCCGGACCATCCGCTCGCCGCGGAACCCATCGCCTCGGCGGCCAAGATGCTCCGCGGGTACGGCGAGAAGGAGGACCCGCTGGCCCTCGCCGTGTTCGCCCAGCAGGCCCGGGCCGTCGGCAAGCTGTTCACGATCGCAGCCAACTTCACCGACCCGGCCGCGTATTTCCTCGGCGGGGGAGTGGTGGAGGCGGCGCCCCACTTTCGGCAGTGGTTCCTCAACACCGTCCGCGAGCACACGCAGCTGCGCCGTGAGCAGCAGGCCGCGGCCACCTTCGCCCTGGTGCCGGATCTGGACATGGCCGGGGCCCGGGGCGCTGCGGTCGCGGCCCTGGAGGCCGTCTCCGTCTGACCGTCCGCAGTGGACTCGATCGACCGCGGCCATAGATATTAAGGCTCATTGACAGACCTGGATATCGATCACTGCCTTCAGTAGCGTCCTGGATGCCGTCCGTGGCTGGGGCCCGGACGTGCTGAAGGGGGATACCTGATGCGACGAAGCATCGCGACCGTTGGAGCGGTCGTACTCGGGCTCGCCACGCTCCTGCCGGGTGTCGCGCAAGCCGCTCCAGATCCGTCCATACCGGGGCTCAGCCTCGCCGACCAGGTCTCGCTCGCCGCCGGAATCCCGGTGGCGCCGAAGGCCGCCCCCGGCACCAAGCCGGCCGGTCCCAACCCGTTCCTCTCCATGCCCGTCGACGCGTCCAAGGTGGACTACAGCGGCTGGGCCACGTACCTGAAGAAGCAGGCGTCCGCCAAGGCCGCGGCCCGGCTCAAGGCGCAGGGCGCGCCGTCAGCCGAGGCGAAGGCGGCCGCCGCCATCGTCGTCGACGAGGACGAGCCCGACGGCACCTTCGGCTCCAACGAGAGCCCGGCGACCGCCCAGCTCGTCCAGAACTTCGGGACCGGCTCCCGGCAGAACTCGGCGATCCGGATCCTCGGCTCGCTCGACCCCGAGGTGGCCACCCCGGCCTTCCGCGCGCCGACGCCGGAGGACGACGGCTCCATCCCGCTCGCCGGCGACACCGGCATCGGCAGCGGCGCCAAGGGCATCGCCACCGAGGCCCAGATCGGCGACGGCCCGCACGGCTCCGCCGGCACCGGCACCAACGACTTCGACTTCTACCGGCTGACGGCGACCGCGGGGCAGACCCTCACCGTCGACACGGACACCCCGACGGGCGACCTCGACACGCTGGTCGCCGTCTACACCCCGGACGGCACGATCGTCGCGTCGAACGACGACTCGGACGGTTTCGACAGCTACCTCACCTGGAGCGTCCCCGCCGCCGGCACCTACTACGTGATCGTGGCGGCGTACAGCGGCCTGCCGGCCGACCCGTTCGACCCGGCCAGCGGCGACGGCGGGGCGAGCGAGGGCCCCTACAAGGTGACCATCTCGGCGACCTCGGCGGACAGCGACTATTTCGCGGTCCAGCTCAAGCCGGGCGACGTGCTGGGCGCGTCGCTGAAGGGCGCGCCGGCGTACCTCACTGTCTATGACACCGACCCCCGCGAGGTGCACGGGTCCCGCCAGAACGCCACGTTCATCTACCCGATGGACAGCAAGCTGCCGGGCAACGGCCCCATCGCCACCGACTATGTCGCCACCAAGGCGGGCTGGCACTACCTCGGCGTGGCCCAGGGCAACGGCGGCTACGACATCACTGTGGAGGCCTACCGGCCCCCGCTGCAGGGCGACCGGCCCACCCAGACGCTGTTCCTCGACTTCGACGGCGCCCGGGTCAACACCGGCGTCTTCGGCGGCACCGGCAACGTCACGCTGAGCCCGTTCTCGGCGTTCGTCGCCAAGTGGGGCATCCCGCGCGCACAGGAGAACGCCCTCGTCGACGCCGTCATCGAGAGCGTCACCGAGAGCCTCAAGGCGGACCTCGCCGCCAGCGGGCTCAACAGCCGGTTCAAGCTGAAGATCCTCAACAGCAGGGACCACGCGGACCCGTGGGGCCAGAAGAACGTCAGCCGCGTCATCATCGGCGGCACCATCGCCGAATCCGGCATCGGCACCATCGGCATCGCGCAGAGCATCGACCCGGGCAACTTCGAAACCGAGGAGACCGCCCTGGTCCTGCAGGACGTGCTCAGTGACCCGGCCGGCGGCCCGGCGTCGCTGAACACCTACCTGACCGACGCCAGCGACCGGGTCGCCTTCGTGGGCCAGGCGGTCGGCAACGTGACCGCCCACGAGGCCGGTCACTTCTTCGGCGACTGGCACACCGACAACTCCGACGCCATCGCCAACCTGATGGATTCGGGCGGCGCCAACTTCGACGTGCTCTTCGGCGTCGGCCCGGACGGCGTCGGCGGCACGGCGGACGACACCGACGTCGACTTCGTCGCGGACGCCTTCAGTCCGGCCGAGGGCTTCATCGGCACGGAGGACACGCTGGGCCGCATCGTCTTCGGCGTCACCAGCTGATCCGAGCGTCACTCGGTGGGTCGCCGCGGTGCGGTGGCCCACCGAGCCGTGTCGTCGGCGGGGCCGCTCCGGCTCGGTGGACGGCTCAAGATCGACCTCGACCTCGACCTCGACCTCGACGTCGAACGGCGGAACCGACCCGCCCAAGCTGCTGCGGCGATCGACGGCTGCCGTGCCGTGATCCCGCCACGCGTCGATGCGTGCGGACCTCACCCGCCCTGGAGAGTCGATGAAACGCGCTCGTCGCTGGAGTGTCGTGCTGTCGAGCCTGGCTCTGCTGGCCGGCGTCGCGACCGAGCATCCCGGGGTCGCTGTCGCGGCGGCCCCACCGGCTCCGTCGAGCGGTGTGCTGTTCGACGACTTCCAGTACGACGGGCCGTCCGACCCTCGGCTCGCCGCGCGGGGCTGGTCTGTCCGCACCGCCGCGGGCGGGCCCGGTCCCGGGAAGAGCTGGTCGGCGGACGCGGTGAGCTTCCCGGCCGACGCCTCGGCGCGGGGCGGCCGGGTGATGCGGCTGCGGGCAACCACGGACGGCACCGTGGAAGGCACCGTACGGGCCCAGGTGAACACCGCCCAGAGCAAATTCTTCACCGGCACGTACGCCGCGAGGGTGTTCTTCCACGACCGCCCCACCACCGGCGACGGCAGCGACCCGTCGGTGCAGGCGTTCTACACCATCTCCGCGGAGAACCGGCACTACAGCGAACTCGACCACGAGTACCTGCCGCACGGCGGCTTCGGGGCCCCCGGACCGGCCCTGCACAACACCGTCTGGAAGAGACCCGATTCCCCGGACGCCAAGAAGACCTCGAACACCCGCGCGTCGCTGCACGGCTGGCACACCGTCGCCATGACGGCCGACAACGGTGTCGTCGATTTCTCGATCGACTGGCAGAGCCGGTTCCGGTCGACCGAACTACAACACTTCCCGCGTACGTTCATGTCGATCAACTTCAACAACTGGTTCGACCGCCTGGTCGATCCCGGGCAGCCCCGCGCCTGGGAGGACCCCTGCTTCGGCGACGGCGACCGCATCGACGACATCGCCCTGTTCCGCGACTACGGCGACGTCGGCGCCGATCCCGGATGCTGCATGGCCCACCAGGCCGTCTTCGTCCTGGCCGCCGACCCCTCCGGCACGGGCGCCTTCACCGAGCCCACCACGGCCTGGCAGAGCCGCTGCTTCGGAAACGGCACCGCCTCGGTGAACTGACCTAGGAAAACCGCATATCGCCCTAATTCGACGCGTTCGGATGGTAGGCCTCTGGGGACAAAACTCCACGGAGGAGGGTGATATGGGACCTCGCGGGCCCCGCTGGCGATCCGCCGGCACAGCCGCAACCGCGGTGACAGCGCTCTGTCTGCTCATGCCCGGCACAGCCGTCGCCGCACCGGACGGTGACGCCGCCCGACAGCTGGCGAAGTACCAACGCACGACGGAACCCGCACCGGGCATCGACCAGGAGGTGACCCTGCCGACCGGCGACCCGGCCGAGGCCGAGCGCACCGCCCGCCCCACCCGTAGCGGACGCAGCGTCGACTGCCCCGTCTTCGCGCACGCGGCGTCCCGGTTCGCCGGCTTCGACGCTGTAGCCGAGGACCTCATGGACCAGTGGAACATCGGTTCCAGCACGCTCGCCGTCTCGGACGAGTGCGGCACCATCTACCAGCGCGGCTACGGCCTGACCGGACCGTTCTGGCTGCGCAACGTTCCGCCGCCGGCCAACCCGCTGCAGATCTTCGGCACGCCCACCCCGGCGAACGCCCTTTTCCGGGTCGCCAGCGTCGTCAAGCCGATCACCGCCGCCGCGATCCACGACCTCGACGAGCGCGGCATGCTCGACAAGGGCGACCGGGCGTTCTGTGTGCCCGGCAGCCCGGCGAACTGCCACGTGACCGTGAACGTGCCGGCGAACTTCGACACCCGCATCCGGGACATCACCGTCGGGCAGTTGGTCGGGCACAGCGGCGGCTTCGACCGTACGGTCACCACCGACTACCTGTTCCGGGCGTGGGAGACGTACCAGGCGCGCGACCTCAGCGCCCCGCCGACGCCGCGCGACTTCGCCGAGTACATGCTCTCGCTCGGCCTCGACTTCGCCCCGGGCACCGACGGCGAGTACTCCAACCTCGGTTACCTGATGCTCGGCATGGTGATCGAGAAGGTCAGCGGAATGTCCTACCGCGACTACGTGTACCAGCGCCTGCTCGCGCCGCTCGGCATCTCGTCGGCGGACGTGGTGCTGTCGCGCGGCAAGCGGCTCACCCGTGATCCGCGCGAGGTCGCGTACTGGTGCCTGGACAACAACTGGGGCACCAACGAACCGATCAGCACATACCCCGGCGAAGCCGGGCAGCGGCGCTGCTTCGCCGACGGCGGCTGGGTGCACGAGTCGATGGCCGCGCACGGCGGTCTGTCCATGACGGCCAACGCGCTGGCGCGGTTCTACGCGCGGTGGTGGAACTTCGGCAACCCGCGCGACGGCGACGAGTACTGGGCCTTCCCGAACCCGGATGCGCCGGCCTATTCGCACGGCGGCAGCCTGGAGGCCGTGCAGACGCTGGCGGCCCGCTGCACCAACGGCCTGAACGTCGTCTGGCTCACCAACCAGCACGCCTGGGCCACCTGGCAGCAGGCCACGGTCGAGCAGCGGATGTGCGCGGCGGCTGACGACTTCCTCGCCCAGGGCCCCTATTACTCGTCGATCTGGATCAAGGACTCCGGCGGTCACATCGCCGACCCGGACACCCCGGCGAACCTGTACCAAACCCGGGTGGACAACCTGCGCGGCGCCGGCTGGCGTCTGCTCGACGTCAACGGCTACCGCAGCCGCGGCGCCACCTACTACGCCAACACGTGGGCGCGTGGCGACGGCACCCAGTGGATGGCCACCCACGGCCACGACTTCGCCGGCTTCAACACCCGGTTCGACCAGCTCAAGGACGACTGGCGGATGACCAAGGTGTCCGGTTGGACCGACGCTGGCGGCACGCCCCGGTATGCCTCAGTGTGGGTGGCGAATCCGAACGACGCCGCGTGGCGCACCCACATCCGGATGACCAACGCCCAGTACCAGAAGCGGGTCGAGGACTACGACGCCGACGGATACCGGCTGATCTCGGTCGACGGCTACGAGCTGGGCGGTCAGGCCCGCATCGCCGCGGTCTGGCTGTACGACCCGCCGGGTGCCGGCGCCCCGGGCAACACGGCCACCCCGTACCGGGCGATCCACGGCAAGTCGATCGGTGACTACCAGAACTGGCTGGCCAACGCCGAGGCCGACGGGTACCGGCTGACCGACAAGGACATCTACACCGTCGGTACGGCCGTGCGCGTCGCGGCGATCGCCACCAGGCAGCCGGGCCCGGACACCAAGTCGTTCTCCGACTGGAACTTCTTCACCTGGGACGACAACGCCAAGCCGCAGGAGGACGCCGGCTGGCGTCCGGTGAGCATTTCCGGTTACCGCTAGGTCGCGGATCGGCCGCCGAACGAGCTCAGTGCTCGTTCGGCGGCGCCGGTGTGGTCGCGGTCGCCTCGTCGGCATGCCAGGCGCGCACCGGGCCGTGGATGCTCACCCGCACAGCCGAGCCCAGCCCGACCAGCGCCCCGTCGTTGAGCCGGCGCGACTGCAGCTCGGTGCCGTCCTCGAGGCGTACCACGGTCAGCGAGTCGTGCCCGTGGAAGTTGTGCCGCAGCACCCGGGCGGTCGCCTCGCCGGCCTTCGGCGCCTCGACCGGCGTGAGGCGCACCTGTTCCGGTCGCAGCAGCACGGTCACCGGGCGGTTCGCGCTGTCGGGGCTGCCGTGCAGCGTCGCCTCACCGGCGGCGGTGTGCGCGCGCCCGTCGCGGACCACGCCCGGCAGCAGCATGGCGTCGCCGACGAACCGGGCGACCCACGGGTCGACCGGTGCCGCGTACACGCCGGTGGGCGGGCCGTCCTGCACGACCACGCCGTCGCGCATCACCACGACGTGGTCGGCCAGCGACAGCGCCTCGGTCTGGTCGTGGGTGACCAGCACCGCGGTGGCGCCGTCGGCGCGCAGCGCCGCCCGGACGTCCTGCCGCAGGCTCGCCCGCAGGCCCGCGTCCAGCGCGCTGAACGGCTCGTCGAGCAGGATGAGCTGTGGGCGCGGCGCCAGCGCCCGGGCCAGGGCGACCCGCTGCTGCTGGCCGCCGGAGAGTTCGTGGGGCATCCGGCGCTGGTAGCCGTCGAGTCCGACCAGCGCGAGCACCTCGTCGGCCCGGCCGGACCGGCGCCCGGCGCGATCCAGTCCGTACTCGACGTTCCCCACCGCGGACAGGTGCGGGAACAGCGCACCCTCCTGGGGCACCAGGGCGACCCGGCGGCGGTGGGCGGGCACGTGCGTCCGCGCCCCGGCGACCACGGACCCGGCCACCCGGATCTCCCCGGCGTCGAGGCGTTCCAGGCCGGCGACGCAGCGCAGCAGGGTGGTCTTGCCGCAGCCGGACGGCCCGAGCACCGCGGCCAGTTCGCCGGCCGGCACGGACAGGTCGACGTCGGTCAGGGCGGGCACCGCGCCGAAGCTCTTGCGGGCGGCCGTGACGGTGAGGGCGGTCATCGGTCTCCTCCGATCGCGCCGCTGCGGGCGGCGAGGAACCAGGCGGGGATCGCGGACAGCAGGACCAGCAGCGCGGCGTACGGTGCGGCGGCCGCGTACGCCGCGACCGTGGTGTGCGTCCACAGCTCGGTGGCCAACGTGTCCATGCCGGTGGGCCGCAGCAGCAGCGTGGCCGGCAGTTCCTTCATGCAGGTGAGGAAGACCAGCGCGGTGCCGGCGGCGATGCCGGGCGCGACCAGCGGCGCGGTGACCGAGGCGAAGGCGCGCAGGGGTGAGCGGCCCAGACTCCGGGCCACGTCGTCGAGCACCGGCGGTGCCTGCGCCGCCGCCGCTCCCACGGAGGCCACGGCGAGCGGCAGGAACAGCGCCGCGTACGCCAGCATGAGCAGCCAGCGGGTCTGGTACAGCGGGTAGACGACGTGGATGCCGAAGAAGACGAGCGACAGGCCGATCACCACGCCCGGCAGCGCGTGGGTGAGGTAGCCCAGCCGGTCGACCGTGGCCGCCAGCGCCCCGGGCGCGCGGGCGACGAGCAGGCCGATCGGCAGGGCCAGCAGCATGGTCAGCGCCGCTCCGGCGGCGGACACGGCCAGCGAGTTGCCGGCGGCCCAGGCCATCTCGACCAGGGAGCCCGGCCGGGACACCCCGGCGACGAGGCGCCGCGTCAGGCTTACCGCGGGTACGCCCAGCGCCAGCGCCGACACCGAGCCGAGCAGCAGCGTCACCGGCCACCGCCACCAGCCGAGCCCCATCCGTACGGGTGGGCGGCGCGCGCCGGAACCCACCGGGGCGTACCGGGCGCTGCGGCGGCGGGTGAGCGACTCGCCGGCCAGCAGCAGCGTGGTGAGTGCCACCAGCACCGTGGAGAGCACCAGCGCGCCGGTGCGGTCGAAGCCGAGTTCCAGGGCGGTGAAGACGGCCCGGGTGAAGGTGTCGGTACGCAGTAGCGCCACGGCTCCGAAGTCGGAGAGCACGTACAGCGCCACGAGCAGGGCGCCTCCGGCCACCGCCGGGCGCAGCTGGGGCAGGGTGACCGACCGGAACGTCCGCCACGGGTGGTGTCCCAGCGAGCGTGCGACGTCCTCCTGCGCGGGATCGGCCCGGTGCAGGGTCGCCGCCACCGGCAGGAACATGTACGGGTAGCAGCAGAGCACCAGCACCAGCGCGGAAGCCCAGAAACCGGCGAACCCGTCCACCGTCGAGATCCACGTGAAGCCGGCGATGTAGGTGGGCACCGCCAGCGGCAGGGCGGCCAGCACCGAGAACACCCGGGGGGCCGGGAGGTCGGTGCGGGTGACCAGGAACGCCGTGCCGACGCCGAGGACGGTGCACGCCGCGGTCACCACGGTGGCCAGCCCGAGGCTGCGCGCGGCGAGCTCGCCGACCCGGGCGGTGAGCAGCTCCGCCGCGATCCGGTCGGCACCGGCCTCGCCGACCCGGATGAGCAGGTAGGCCAGCGGCAGCAGCGCGATCAGCACCGCCAGCGCCGCGGCGGCCAGCAGCACCGGGCGTGGCGCCCACCGCCGCACCGACCGGCGCCACGCGGCGACGGCGGGCGCGTCATCGCGCACCCGCCGTGCCGGGGAAGTCACGATGGTCAGGGCGTCAACCCCGTCGACTTGATCAGTGCGATACTGGCCTCGAGGGTCTCGAGGTCGTTCAGGTCGATGTTCGGCACCTTCAGGTCGGCCAGCGGCGGCACGTACGCGGGCGCGGGGGCGCCACTGATTAGCGGGTACTCGTACGTCGACTGGGCGAACCAGGTCTGCGCCTCGGTGGAGAGCAGGTAGTCGAGCAGCGCCCGGACGTCCGGGTCGGTGGCGGAGCGGCGCAGCACGCCGATGCCGGAGGCGTTGACCATGGCGCCGCTGTCGCCGGCGGCGAAGAAGTGCAGCTTCGCGTTGAGCTTGTCGGGCGTCGTACCGCGCTCCTTGGCGACCTCGCCGAGGTAGTAGTGGTTGACCAGGCCGACCGGCACCTTGCCGGCTTCCACCTCCTCCACGATGGCGATGTTGTTCTCGCGGATCTGCGCGTCGTTGGCCTTGAGCGCGGTGAAGAATTCCTTGGCCTTGTCCTCGCCGTGCTGCACCCGGACCGCGGTCACGAAGGCCTGGAAGGAGCCGTTGGTGGGCGCGATCGCCACCTTGCCCTTCCACTTCGGATCGGTCAGGTCGAACACCGAGGGGGGCAGCTCTTCCTTCTTGACCAGGCTGGGGTTGTAGACCAGGACCCGGGACCGCGCGGTGACGCCGACCCAGTTGCCGTCCTTGGCCCGGTAGGTCGCCGGCACCTTCCCGGTGAGCTCGGCGGGCAGCGGGGCGAGCAGGCCCTTCTTGTTGACCGCGCCGAGGCCGCCGGCGTCCTGCGACAGGAACGCCTCGGCGGGCGACTTCTCGCCCTCCTCCGCGAGTTGGGCGGCCATCTGGGCGGTCGAGCCGTACCGGGCCTCGATCTTGATGCCGGTCTTCTTGGTGAACATCTCGAACAGCGGCTTGACCAGCGCCTCGTTGCGACCGCTGTAGAGCACGACGGTCTTGTCGCCCGGTTCGCTCGCCGGCTCACCGCCGCACGCGGCCGCGCCCGTCAGCAGGACGGCACACAGCGCCGTCACCAGGGCGGGTCTTGCACTCCAGGTCCGCACGGGTTCTCCTTCGCGAAGGTCATTCGGTTCGTCGGAAAGTGGTCTCAGTCGGCGAGGGCGTATCGGGTCCGCCCGGTGACGACCGGTGATTGCCGGGGCAGCAGTCGGCCCAGCCACCGGGTGGCCCGTCCCACCAGCACGCCGAGCGCGACGCCCGCGACCACGGCCGCCAGCGTGGCCACCAGCGGGGAGAGGCGCTGCAGGGGTGGGTAGACCTGCCAATGGATCAGATAGATGTAGAGCGAGCTGCCCGCCAGCATCCCGGCGACCCGGTTCACGCCGGGCAGGCTGGGCAGGTGCGGCACCCAGGCCAGCAGCACCAGGCCGACGCCGACCACCGCCTCGCGCAGCGGATTGTCGAAGTAGCCGGCCACCGCCACGAGGCCGGCCGCGGTGACCAGCAGGCGCTGCCACGGGGCTGCGGCCTTCGCGACCGCCCAGCCGAGGGCGAAGAACCAGAACAGCGTCGCGGGGGTCGTCAAATTGTCCGAGAAGCTGAGCGGGATCAGGTCGTAACGGACGAGGAGCCCGACGGCGAGCAGCGCCACCGGCAGGGGGAACGGCCACCGCCGCTCCCAGCGGTCGATCCGGCGGATCGCGAGCAGCGCCGCCAGGCACACCAGCAGATACACCAGGGTCTCGATGAACCAGTAGTGCCGCTGTGCTCCGTAGCGCGGGCCGATGGCCTCGTTGAGCAGCAGCGCGTTCTGCCAGCTGTACTTGTGGTCGAGCAGTGCCACCAGCGCCAGATATATCGACGCGGGCACGGCGATGCGGGCCACGGACGCGCCCAGGTGCCGGACGCGCTGTCTCCGTGGGGCGTCGGTGAGATGGAAGCGGGCGAAGTTGAATCCGGCCAGCGCGAGCAACAGATGCGCGCCGCCACGCACGGTGAACAGATTGGCGTGCGTGCCGACGATGAGGACGATCGCGACGGCCCGCAGCGCGACACCGGTGTCGAGCGTGCGCCGCCGGCGGGGCGCCGGTTCGTCGGCGCCGGCACGCAACTGCCGGATCGGCATGGTGTGCCAGCCCACCGGCAGCCTGCCGAGGATCTGCTCGAGCCGGACCGACATCTCGACGTACGACAGCGAATCGCCGCCGAGCCCGACGAAGGTGCTGTCGTCGGTGACGTCGGCGTGGTCGAGGATCTCGGCGTACAGCAGGCGCAGGTCCGTGCCGTCCGCCACGACGGGCGCTGCCGGGACCGGCTCGGCGGCCAGCGCCGCGACCGCCCGCAGGTCGATCTTTCCCGACGCCAGGCGGGGGAGCTCCGGCAGCACCAGCACGCGTACGGAGCGGGCGGGTAGGCCGCACCTCGCGGCGACCAGCCGCCGGACGTTCTCCCGGCGCTCGGCCCGCTCGATCGCCACAATCAGCTCGTCGTCGCTGGCCACGCAGCAGGCCCGTACGCCGTCGGACTCCAGGCCCGCCTCCACGTGCCGCAGGTCGATCCGGATGCCGAACAGCTTCGCGAAGCGGCCGCGCCGTCCGATGATCTCGAAAAGGCCGTCGTCGCCGCGCCGCGCGAGGTCGCCGGTGAACAGGTCGTGCACGGTGCGCCCGAGAGCCAGATCAGCGGGCTTTTCGGCGTATCCGAGCATGACGTTGGGACCCGAATAGACCAGTTCCCCCACGCCGTCGGCGAGTGTCTCGTCGACCGGGGCCAGGCGCATCGCCCCGCCCGGCACCGGCACGCCGATCGCGGACGGATGGGTCAGCGCCAGGTCCGGCGGCAGGTACGCCATCCGAGCGGTGGCCTCGGTCTGCCCGTACATGACAAAAAGGTCGAAACCGCGCCGTTGGCCCAGCTCGGCGTAGCGCGTCACCCGGTCGGGCGCCATCGGGCCGCCCGCCTGCGTGACGTAGCGCAGGTGCGGCAGCTCCATGGTGTCGAAGCCGACCCGCTCCAGCAGCGTGAACGTGTACGGCACGCCGGCGATGCTGGTGCCCCGCGCCGAGCGGAACAGTTTCCAGAAGCATTCGTCGGCGACCGACAACCCGGTCAGGATGATCCCGGCGCCGCGGATCAGATTGCTGTGCAGCACGGACAGGCCGTAGCAGTAGTGCAGCGGCAGCGTGGTCGCCGCCCGGTCGTCCTCCCGGATGCCGAGGTACGTGGCGATCGACTCGGCGTTGGCGCGCAGATTCTCGTACGACAGCCGTACGAGCTTCGGCGAGCCGGTCGAGCCGGAGGTGCTGAGCAGCAGAGCCAGGTCGGGGTGCAGCTCGTGGGTCGAGCCTGGTCGTCGCTCTTCTTGACACCACGTCCCGGCCCTGGTGCGGCACACCACGTCCGGGTCGTATGCCCTGGTCAGCGACTCGATGGTCGGGTCCTCGTCGGGAACCAGCAGCACCGCGTGACCGCCGGCGAGCGCGCCGAGGTATCCGATCACCGCGTCGACGGTGTTCGCCCCCGCGACCAGCACGAGTCGGCGGGTCGCGCCCAGCGCGTGGGCGGCCCGCTCCACCCGCGCCGCGAGATCCGCGTACGTGATCTCCTCGTCGGCGGTGAGCAGAGCGGTCCGCTCGCCGAACGCACCGAGGTCCCGGCCCAGGAGCAGGCGGGGGGCGGGTGCGTCGGGGACGAGCGGGTCGCGCATGGGGCGACCCTAAACTAAGCCTTGCCTAAGTACCTAATCGCCCGAACGAGGGACGGTCGGCCAGCGCCGGGCACATATGAATCACTTTCGCGATCAACGTCGAGGATCGGCGTTGATCGGCGTTGATCGTCTGACCTCGGTGAACACGGTGGATATGCCAATACCCGCAGATGTGAGCACCATGAGAGAAAAGCGCCCAGAAATTGCGAGAATCCCATTCTCGGCCTCGCGGCGCTCAGATTCGGCCCGGGATCGTCGGCATGCCGGTCCTCGCCGCCGTCCACCCCGACGACCGCCTGACCGTCCGCACCACCCTGCGCGAACTCGTCACCCTCCCCGGAGGCGTGCGGAGCCTTCGCGGAGCCGGTGCGCACCAGCGGCGGACCGTTGCGGATCAAGGCCAGCATCGGCGTGGCGAGCGGTCCCACCGCCGACAGCGCCACCCTGCTGCGACGTGCCGACGAGGCGATGTACCTGGCCAAGCACGAGGACAAGAACGGATTCGCCTCCGCCGCGCCGATCGCTGTCTAATAGCGGCTCGACAAGCCCGCGAGCGCGGTTGAATGGCTCCATGGGCCACATCATCACCGCTGTCTATGAAATCGCCGGGGAGGACGCGGCGCGGCGGGCCGCGCTGGTCGCCGTGGAGCAGAGCCACGAGCTGCCCACAGAGCTCGCGCCCGCCAACGCCGTGCGGGACTCGCTGGCCCACGTCCGCGCCGTCGTCGAACAGCCCGGACTCCCCGCGCTGGCCACCGTGGACTATCCGGCCGACCTCGCCGGAGGCGAGCTCGGGCAGCTGCTGGTGCTGCTGCTCGGCAATGTCTCGCTTCAGGACGGCGTACGCCTGGTCGACCTCACGGTGCCCGCGGCGCTCGCCGGTGCTCTCCGGGGACCGCGGCTCGGAGTGGCCGGCGTCCGGGCACTGGTCGGCGAGCCCGAGGGGGCCCTGCTCGCGACCGCGCTGAAGCCGGTGGGAATGACCGGTGAGCAGCTCGCCGCGCTCGCCTACGACGTCGCGGCGGGCGGGCTGCACGTGGTGAAGGAGGACCAGGGTCTGGCCGATCAGCCGTGGGCGCCGTTCGCCGAGCGGGTGCCGCGGGTGGCCGAGGCCGTGCGCCGTGCGAACGACCACACTGGCGGCCACAGCGTCTATCTGCCGGTCGTCAACGGCGGCGCCGCCCGGTTCGCCGAGCAGATCCACTTCGTCCGGCGGGCCGGCGCACACGGCGTCCTGGTCATGCCCGGCATCGCCGGCTTCGGCGCCGTCGCTCACGCGGCCAAGTTGTTCGAGGGGGGCATCGTGCTCGCGCACCCGTCGTTCCTGGGCGGCTTTACGGCAAGCGCCGGCCACGGCATCGCCCCGGACGTGCTCTTCGGCACCCTGCTGCGGCTGGCCGGCGCGGACGCGAGCATCTTTCCGAGCTGGGGCGGGCGCTTCAGCCTCACCCGTACGCAATGCCTGGCCATCGCGGACGCGGCCCGGCGCCCGCTGCACGACCTCGCGCCGACGCTACCCACGCCCGGCGGCGGCATGTCGATCGACCGCGCGCCCGAACTGCTGGAGGCGTACGGTCCCGACACGCTGTTTCTCGTCGGCGGTGACCTGCGCCGTGGCGACGATCCGCGCCGGGCCGCCGAGCGACTGGTCGGGGCCGTCAGACGCGGATGAAAGCCGCGATCACGGGGTCGCGGCGCAGCACCGCCAGGTCTTCCGCGCGGGGCAGCACCGGTCGGTCGCGGTCCAGGACGACCGCGCACAGGAATCCCAACGGCTCGTCCCGCGCGGCGCGGAACTGGTGCCATCCCCAGCTGGGTACGAAAACGATGTCGTGCGGTGCCAGCGGCAGGACCCGGTCGACGACGAGGGCGCTGCCGCTGCCCCTGATCGCGACGACCACGTGGGTGTGCTCGTGCCGCTCCAGCGTCGTATGCCCGCCGGGCCCGACCTCGAAGTAGCGCAGCGACGTGCCCTGCCCGTGCTCCTCGCCGGTCAGCTCCTGCCGGGTCACCGACCGGAACGTGCCGTCCTGCTCCTTGTAGGCGCGCACTTCCCCGCCCTCCCAGACGAAGGGCGCGCTCTGCCCGCGATGGGTCGGGGGAGACCTCATGGTGCCGATCGTAGGGATCGACGAACCGCGGATCCACCCAGATCGAGTGTGGAGACCGCGGCCGCGATGCGACCCGCCTCGATGGGTACGCCCCAGTTGGCGCGGACGTCGACGAAGCGCACGGTGCCGGTCCGGTCCGCCACGACCACCGACGCGAAGGGCAGTACCGAGCGGTGAGCGCCCAGGATGACGTCCGCGCCCGGGCTGTCGAAGCCGATGTTGAGCGCGTTGATCAGCGCGCAGCGCGGATCGGAGGCGACGAGGAACGGCAGGTCGTGTCGCCGCTTGAGGGTGGCAAGCTGCTGGGGCACCTGCGGGCTGACCGCGACGAGGTGCGCGTCCAGGTCGTCGAGCGCGGGCGCCAGGGTGGTCCGGAAGTCGAGCAGCGTCGCGTTGCAGGCCGCCGACTCTGCGTGCCGCACGAACACGAGCACCACCGGGCCGGTGCGGAGCATTCGATCGAGGTGGATCGGGCCCAGGTCGACCTCGATCAGCGGTCTGATCGGCAGCCGGGCGCCGGCGCCGATCATCCGCTCCCAGAAGGCGTTTCGGCTCATCAGCCGGCGGAACGCCGTGTCGTCGACGCGCCGCGACTCAGGCACCGTGATGGTCATGCCGCCATCCTAATGCCTATCGAGCCTGTAGGAGAAGCAGGATTTTCCTCAGGGGCGGAGAGCGTTGACGTACTGATCCGCGACGAAGGCGAGGTCGTTGAGTTCGGGTCCGGTCGCGGTGAGGCCGAAGTCGACGACGTCGGCACCGAGATCACCCAGGAGCCTCGCGAGGAAGGTCTCCGCGATGTCCGCCACCGGCTGAATGTCGGCAGTCACGATGGGCACCGCCACGACCCCGGCCAGGGCGTTGGCCGGCAATTGGTCGAGGAGCGCCTTCAGGGCGCCGGCGTAGGTTCCCTTGCGGGCGGGGGACGCCACGATCAGCAGGGTCGCGTCCTGAACGTCCAGCAGGGCCTTGCTGGTGGCCTCGTCGCCCGGCGTGAGCAGGCCTGGCCCGAGTTCGGCCACGTCGATCAGGACCGGGGGCACGTCGCCACGCCGCACGGCGAGTCGTTCGCCCACCAGGGTCGCCAGCCGTAACGTCCGTGATTCGGGCAGGAGGTCCCCCGAGACCACGACGATGTCAGGCACTGCGGCATCCCTTCCTTCACGGCTGGCTAACAAGCATGACGTCCACGCCCGAGGATGGCTATCCGTAGATCGGGCACTTACCCGGTGTGCCGTCCCGTTGATCTTGATGATCCCACTAAGCCCATAGTGTTAGTATGGTTTCTCATCGGGGTCGTCCCGGAGGTGGCACGTGAGTGGTTCCGATCCCTCTGCCGAGTGCGGCTACGACGACCTGCGCGCCCGGCAGTGGCTGGCCAGCGAGGCGCGAGGCGACGACTTCTCCCGCCGGGACCTGTTCCGTCTCGCCGCTGCGGTGGGCGCGGCGGTGACAGGCATGGCCTCGGCCGGGGGTTCGGCGCTCGCGGCGGTCGCGAGCCAGGGTCCGATCGTGAAGCCCCTGCCGCCGGAGTTGTTCGTCACCTTCGGCGGCAACGCGGAGATGCGCTGGGAGGCGATGGCCGGCCAGGGTCGCCTGGTGCCCACGGATCGGTTCTTCGTCCGCAACCACACCGCGACGCCACTGATCGACGCCGACTTGTGGCGGCTGAGACTGTTCGGCACCGGACTGCGGGGCTCGCCCGACCGCGACACTGCCATCCAGCTCGGCTACCGGCAGCTTCGTCGGCTGCCGGCGCACACCCAGACGTCGATGGTGGAATGCGCCGGCAACGGGCGGAGCTTCTTCACCTCCCAGCAGGGCCAGAGCGTCTCGGGCACCGCCTGGCGGCTCGGCGCTGTCGGCGTGGCCCGTTGGCGGGGGGTGCGACTGTCGACGGTGCTGCGGCACGCCGGGCTGACCCCGGACGCGGTCGACGTGCTCCCGTCGGGACTGGACGCCGACTTCGTCACCGGTGGGGTCAATCTCGGCCCGGTCCGCCGGCCGCTGCCCATCGGCAAGGCCCTCGACGACGTGCTGCTCGCGTACGAAATGAATGGTGAACCGCTGCCGAGCGACCACGGGTTTCCGGTCCGGCTGGTGGTGCCGGGCTGGATCGGCATCTCGTCGATCAAGTGGCTCGGCGCGATCGAGGTTTCCGCCGAGCCGCTGTTCTCGCCGTGGAACACGCAGTTCTACCGCCTGTTCGGCCCGGGTTACCCCGTCGACGGCGAGCTGATCGGTCGGCAGGCGGTCAAGAGCGCGTTCGAGGTGGCCTGGAACGCCCGCATCCCGGCGGGCGCGCGGACGGTGCTGCGGGGTCGGTCCTGGTCGGGCACCTCGCCCATCCGCGCCGTCGAGGTCAGCACCGACGGCGGACACTCGTGGCGGCGAGCGCGCCTGCACCGCTCTGACGCCGGTCGTGCCTGGCAGCGTTGGGAACTGCCCTGGCTGCCGAGCGTGCCCGGCCCGGCGGTCCTGCGCGCCAGGGCGGTCGACGCCACCGGCGCGAGCCAACCCGACGAGGCGCGCCACAACACCCTCGGTTATCTGTTCGACGGCGTGGTGGCGCACCCCGTGACGGTCGTCTGAGCGGCGTCAATAGCCTATCTAACCTATGGGATTAGTACATGAACCCGGTCACACCCTACTGACCGCTGGTGAGATCGGCGCTACGTTACTGACACCGCCAGACATGTCACGCCGCCGCCGGCCATTGCCGCATGGCGCACGCTCCGTCTCCTCCACCGCACTCCCAGCTGCCTGGACACCCGGCTGGGACACCCCACCCTGCCCTGGAGATCCAGATGATGATCCGAAGCACCCGCGACCCCGCCGGGCGGGCGGACTCCGCCGACACCGCCGGAAACCACGCCGCCGCCGAACCGCTGCTCGCCGGGCAGGGCATCGAGGGCGCGCCGCTGCTCTTCGACGACGGTCGCTACGCCTGCGTGACCCTGATCGCACCACCCGCCGGCCCGACCACCAGCCGACGAAAAGGGAGCCACCATGACCCTCGCCCACAGTAAGCGGCTCGGCAGGCCGGGCCGCTTGCATCTCAACGCCTTCCTGATGGGCGTCGGGCACCACGAGGCCGCCTGGCGGCTGCCGGAGAGCGACCCGCACGCCCACGTCGACGTCGAGCACTACAAGAACCTGGCCCGCATCGCCGAACGCGGCAAGCTCGACTCGCTGTTCCTCGCCGACAGCCCCGTTCTCTGGGACGACCTCGGCCGCCGCCCGGCCGGAATGCTGGAGCCGACCGTGCTGCTGACAGCCCTGGCCGGAGCGACCACGCACATCGGACTCATCGGCACCGCGTCGACCACCTACAACGAGCCATACAACCTGGCCCGCCGGTTCGCGTCGCTGGACCACATCAGCGGTGGACGGGCCGGATGGAACATCGTCACCACCGCCGGCCTGGACGCGGCCCGCAACTTCAACCTCGACCACCTCCCCGCGCACCGGGAACGCTACGAGCGCGCCGCCGAGTTCCTCGAGGTGGCGCTGAAGCTCTGGGACAGTTGGGCCGACGACGCCGCGCTCGCCGACAAGACGAACGGCGTATGGGGCGACAGCACCAAGGTCTATCCGCCCGCGCACGTCGGCGAGTTCTACCGTGTCGCCGGCGCGTTGAACGTGCCCCGCACACCGCAGGGACACCCACTGCTGGTCCAGGCCGGCTCCTCGGAGAGTGGCCGCGACTTCGCCGCCCGCTACGCCGAGGCGGTGTTCACCGCCCATCAGAGTCTGTCCGACGCGCGGGAGTTCTCGATCGACCTCAAACAACGCGCCCTCGCCCACAGCCGCGACCCCGACACGATCAAGATCCTGCCCGGCATCGTCCCGATCATCGGCGCCACCGAAGCCGACGCACTCGCCCTGGAGGCCGAACTCGACCGGCTCATCCGACCCGAATACGCGATTCCGCAGCTCGCCGAGCTCCTGCACATCAGCCCCGAGGACCTCCACCTGGACGGCCACCTGCCGGCCGACCTACCGCCCGAGGACGAGATCGAGGGCGCCAAGAGCCGCCGCACCCTCGTGGTCACCCTGGCCCGCCGGGAACACCTCACCGTCCGAGAGCTCATCGGCCGCCTGGGCGGCGGACGCGGCCACCTCACCTTCGCCGGCACCGCCGAACAGATCGCCGACGAGATCACCCAGTGGTACGACGAGGGCGCTGCGGACGGGTCAACATCATGCCGCCGGTGCTGCCCTCCGGCCTGTCGACGTTCGTCGACCACGTCGTACCGATCCTGCAACGACGCGGCCTGTTCCGGACGGAATACGAGGGGCGAACCCTGCGCGACAGCTACGGCCTTCCCAGGCCCGCCAACCGCAACACCTCCGCCCGTGAGAATGTCGTCACCGCACGTCGGCCACCACGACGGTGACGTTGTCCGGCCCACCCCGTTGCAATCAGGCGATGCGGGGATCGTCGATGCGCTGCCGGATCTGGTCCGCTATGTCCCGGTAGCGCGAATGCACAGGCATGCCGACTGTCCCTGTCTCTGGATTGTCCAGGGACAATCCTTACTGGCGTGAGCGATCGTCTGGGTTCACGAAGGACATTGTTGTGGACGGTCGGATCACGTTCTGAGCCTTCTCCGGCGGCGGGCGGCATCGCGAGCCGGGACCGTCGCGGGGGGAGGGTCAGGGTTTGAGGGCCGTTTCGACGTCCGGGTGCAGCGAGAGGTAGCTGGTCAGGCCGAGGGTGTCGAGGAGCCGGCGCAGGAAGCCCGACGGTGCGGCGAGCCGGACCCAGCCGCCGCGCTCCATCGCCCGGCCGTGTGCCGTGACCAGCACGCCCACGCCCATGGAGTCGCAGAAGTCGAGCCCGGAGAGGTCGACGACGACGTGGGGGACGGGCCGCTCCACGAGGCGGCTCAGGTTGGCCTTCAGCGCGGGCGCGGTGTCGATGTCGAGCGATCCGCGCAGCGTGAGGACGGCCGTGTTCGGTGGGTGGTGCGCGACCGAGACCTGCATGGGGGTGTCGCTTTCGTCGGTGGCGGGCAGGGGTCAGCCGGGATTCGTGGCGGCGAGGCGGTGGTGTCTCCACCCTAGGCGAGCGGTACCGCATGGGCGAATTCAGTCGCGTACCGTTGACGCCGTGACGATCGACAAGGGTGACTTCGCGCCCGACTTCGCGCTGCCCGACCAGGATGGCACCACGCTGCGGCTGAGCGAGCTGCTCGGCGCTGGGCCGGTGGTCCTGTTCTTCTATCCCGCGGCGATGACCAGCGGCTGCACGGTCGAGGCCTGCAACTTCCGGGATCTGGCCGCGGAGTTCGCGCAAGCGGGGGTGCAGCGGGTCGGCATCAGCCGGGACGCGGTGGCCAAGCAGAAGCAGTTCGCCGACCTGCACGGGTTCGACTATCCGCTGCTCTCCGACGCCGACAGCGCGGTCGCCGCGGCCTACGGCGTCAAGCGCAGGCTGCCGCTGGGCCCGCTGAGCATCAAGCGCATGACCTTCGTCATCGACACCGACCGTACGGTGCTCGACGTGATCCACTCCGAGCTTGACATGAACGCCCACGGTGACCGGGCCCTGGCGGTTCTCAGGGCCCGGTCGAAGCACGCCTAGCGGGCGTTGCGCCACCTACGGCCGCCGCGGCCGATGAGGCGGTCGGCGTCCGTCGGGCCCCAGGAGGCCGCCTCGTAGGTCGGGATCGGCGACGGGTCGTTCTCCCAGTGGTCGATGATCGGATCGACGATGCGCCAGCACTGCTCGACCTCGTCGGTGCGGATGAACAGCGTCGGGTCGCCGAGGAGGGCGTCGAGCAGGAGCCGTTCGTAGGCCTCCGGGCTCTCCTCGGCGAACGTCTGCTCGTACGAGAATTCCATGCTCGCCGTGCGTACCCGGAAGGAGTGGCCGGGGACCTTGGCGCCGAAGCGCAGTGAGATGCCCTCGTTGGGCTGGATCCGCAGGATCAGCGCGTCGGTTTCGAGGTCGGTGAGCTGGTTGGCCGGGATCGGCAGGTGCGGTGGGCGCTGGAACTGCAGCGCCACCTCGGTGAGCCGGGCCGGCAGCCGCTTTCCGGTACGCACATAGAACGGCACCCCCGCCCACCGCCAGTTGTCGACGTTGAGCCGCATGGCCGCGTACGTCTCGGTGCGCGACAGCGGGTCGACGCCGGCCTCGTCGCGGTAGCCGGCCATCAGGTCGTCCCGGGTGCCGCCGCGGGTGTACTGGCCGCGGACCGCCAGGTCGGCGATGTCGCGGTCGGTGGGCAGGCGGATGGCCTGGAGCAGCTTGACCTTCTCGTTGCGCAGATCCTCGGCGTTGAACGAGGCCGGAGGCTCCATGAGCGCCAGGGCGAGGACCTGCAGCACGTGGTTCTGCACGATGTCGCGCATCGCGCCGGCGTGCTCGTAGAAGCCGCCGCGGGTGCCGACGCCCAGCGTCTCGGCGACGGTGATCTGCACGTGGTCGACCCACGAGCGGTTCCAGATGGGCTGGAAGATGGCGTTGGCGAAGCGCAGCGCCAGCACGTTCTGGACGGTGTCCTTGCCCAGGTAGTGGTCGATGCGGAAGACCTGGGGCTCGTCGAACGCGGCGTGCACGATGGCGTCCAGCTCGCGGGCGGTGCGCAGGTCGTGGCCGTACGGCTTCTCGATCACCAGGCGGGAGAAGCTGCCCTCGCCCGCGTGGTTCAGCCCGGCGCCGGCAAGGCCCTTGATCACCGGCTCGAACGCCTCGGCGGGGGTGGAGAGGTAGAAGATGCGGTTGCCGCCGGTGCCGCGGGTGGCGTCGAGCTCGTCGAGGGTTTCCGCGAGCCGCTTGTACGTCTCGGAGTCGTCGTAGCCGCCCGATACGTACCTGATTCCGCCCTGGAGCTGGGGTTTGTCCGCCAGGCTGCGCTCGCCGAGGGCGCTCGCGGCGAACTGGTGGTCCTCCATCGGGGTGCGGGCGACGCCCACGAGGGCGAATTCGCCGGGCAGTCGGTTGTGCCGGGCGAGGCTCTCCACCGCCGGCAGCAGTTTGCGGCGGGTCAGGTCGCCGGACGCGCCGAAGATCACCAGTGTGGCGGGCGGGGCGTTGCGGTCCTGAGCGAGCTGGGGCACGTTGTCCATCGTCTGGTCATCCTCCGACCGCGTACGTGAGCTTCCGCCTGAACTTTACGCAGCGCGAGCAGTGCCGGATCAAACCTGTCCGCCGATGCGCCCGAGTCAGCGCCCGAGAAGGTGGCAAACTGGGGCCTAAGCCGCCAATCCGCATGAGGGAGATCCACGTGAAGTACCGGCTCGTGACCCGCAGCGACATGGACGGTCTGGTCTGCGCCGTGCTGCTCAAGTTCATGAACGTCATCGACATCGACGACATTAAGTTCGTGCACCCGAAGGACGTCCAGGACGGCACGGCCGACATCACGGACCGTGACATTCTGACGAACCTGCCCTACCATCCCGCGGCTCATCTGGTCTTCGACCACCACCATTCGGAAACTCTCCGTAATACCGGCAACCTGCCGAATCACATCATCAACGAAAACGCGCCGTCCGCGGCCCGGGTCATTTTCGAGTACTACGGCGGCCGCGAGCGCTTCCCCGAGGTGCCCGACGACCTCATGCGGGCCGTCGACCAGGCCGACTCCGCCGACTACAAGATCGACGACATCCTCAACCCGACCGGCTGGACCCTGCTCAACTTCATCATGGACAGCCGGACCGGCCTGGGCCGCTTCCGGGAGTTCCGGGTCGCGAACTTCGACCTCATGCGGACGCTCATCGACGCGTGCATCCAGATGGGCATCGAGGAGATCCTCAAGATGCCGGACGTCGCCGAGCGCGTCGACATGTACCGCGACTCCTCCGAGCTGTTCGTCGAGCAGCTGAAGCGGGTCAGCAAGCTGGACGGCGACGTCGTCGTCGTGGACCTGCGCGAGGAGGAGACGATCTTCGCCGGCAACCGCTTCATGGTCTACGCGCTGTTCCCCGAGGCGCGGGTGTCGGTGCACATCATCTGGGGCTTCAAGAAGCAGAACACGGTGTTCGCCTGCGGCAAGTCGATCCTCGACCGCACGTCGCCGGTCGACATCGGCTCGGTGATGCTGCAGTGGGGCGGCGGTGGGCACCTCGCGGCGGGCACCTGCCAGGTCGAGCACGAGGACGCCGAGCGCGCGGAGTACGAGATCATCCAGGCGCTCAAGACCCCCCGTACGGTATCGGTCTGAGTATGTTGGCGGGGTGGAGATCCGAACCTCTCCACCCCGCCGGACGCAGGTCGTGGGTCTTGCCCTGGACCCCACCCGCATGTCGTGGTCAGCGCCCCACGCGCGTCTTCACGACCAGCCCGCGCCCACCTGCGCGGGACATCTTCTATTCCTGCTTCGGGCCGTCCTTGTAGCTCCACAAGGTGACCCGGGGGCCGGTGCCGGATTCTGCGCGGCGCCGGCCGCGCGCCACCACGACCGCCCCGCCGATCGCCAGGAGTCCGGCGACGACCCAGCCCGCGACCGTCGAGAAGCCCGGGCCGTCGTCGGCGGTGGCCTGGGCCAGGGCCGCGAGCATGGCCGCGTCCTCGGCGCTGGTGCCCGCGCCGGTCGTCGCGCCGTGGCCCGTCGAGTGGCCGGCCGTTCCGCCCGCCACCGCCGGGGTCAGCGTCAGCGTCGTCGGCGGGATCGGGGCGCCCTTGGCCGGGTCGGCGTAGGTCGGCTGCAGGGTGAAGCTCATCCGGGTGCCGGTGGTCGGCAGCCCGCCCATCGCGACGGTGAGGTCGGTGGACTTCCCGGGGGCCAGGGCCTTGCCGGGCATGGCGATCCAGGTGATCGTGGCCGTGGTCTCGGTGACCGGGGTGCCGCCGTGTGAGCTGACCAGCGGCGTGTCCAGCTTGCGGTTCTCGGTCTGTGGCGCCCAGTCCTGCACGGAGAGCGGGTAGACCTCGGCGACCGGCATCTCGGGCGGCAGGACCACCTTGATCCTGGTGAGCGGGCTCCGTGCGGTGTTCGTCACCCGGAACGCGACGTTCTGCCCGCTGCCCTGCGGCACGCTGGACGGGTTGACCGTCACGTCCGCGGCGGCGGGGGTCGCGAGGCCGAGCACGCCGGCGGCGACGGCGGCGGCCAGCAGGCCCGCCCGGCGGTGCTTCTCCAGTCGACTCACGCTGGGTAGTTCGGTTCAGCGAGGCGAATGGTTCAACGCCCGGCGAGAAATCTTTCGCCGCCCGTGGCGCATGATGGTCGCATGCGTGAGGTAGCGATCGGCGGCGACATGATCAGACTCGGACAGTTCCTCAAGCTTGCCGATCTCATCGACACCGGGGGAGAGGCGAAGGTGCTGATCGCCGTCGGTGACGTGACGGTCAACGGTGAGGTCGATACGCGTCGGGGACGCCAGCTGCACCCGGGCGATGTCGTGGCCGTCGGCGGCAGGGCGGCCCGGGTGGTCGCCTGAGGACATTCGGGAAGACTTCGACGTTCAACTATGCAGCGCTGCGTGATGGGCTGTTGACAGGGAGTCGATCTCAGGCATCTACTGGGTCCGGAGTGTTGCCGGCATCACAGATGCCTGTGTCGATGTCCGCCTCGCCGGGGAGGCACCATGTCACGCGCCCGCATCCGCGTCGCTCTGTCCGGAACGGTCGCCGCCCTGCTCGCCGTGGCGTTGGCCGGCTGCGCGGGCTGGGGCGGTAGCGGCGGCGGGTCCGGTGGCGCCGACAGCATCGACGTGCTGATGGTGAACAACCCGCAGATGATCGATCTGCAGGCGCTGACCGAGGAGCACTTCACCCGGCAGACCGGCATCGCGGTCAACTTCACGGTGCTGCCGGAGAACGACGTCCGGGACAAGATCAGCCAGGAATTCTCCAGCCAGGCCGGCCAGTACGATGTCGCCTCGCTGAGCAACTTCGAGATCCCGATCTACGCGAAGTCGAAGTGGATCGCGCCGCTGGACGGGTACGTCGCCGCGGACACCACATTCGACCAGGTCGACATCCTGCCACCGATGACGAAGTCGCTGACCGCCGACGACGGCAAGCTCTACGGCGAGCCCTTCTACGGCGAGTCGTCGTTCCTGATGTATCGCAAGGACGTTCTGGACGCCCAGGGCATCACGATGCCCGAGAAGCCGACGTGGCAGCAGGTCGCCGACATCGCCGCCCGGGTGGACGACGTCCAGCCCGGCATGGCCGGCATCTGCCTGCGCGGCCAGCCCGGCTGGGGTCAGGTCTTCGCCCCGCTCACCACGGTCGTCAACACCTTCGGGGGTACGTGGTTCGACGCCGACTGGAACGCCCGGGTCGACGACCCCGAGTTCGTCGAGGCGACCCGCTTCTACGTCGACCTGGTCCGGGCGCACGGCGAGACCGGCGCACCGCAGGCCGGCTTCACCGAGTGCCTCAACAACCTGGTCCAGGGCAACGCCGCCATGTGGTACGACGCCACCAGCGCCGCCGGCTCCCTCGAGGCCGCCGACTCACCGGTCAAGGGAAAGATCGGCTACGTCGCCGCGCCGGTGGTCAAGACCCCCAGTTCCGGCTGGCTGTACGCCTGGTCGTGGAGCATCCAGCAGGCGAGCGCCAAGAAGGCCAACGCCTGGAAGTTCATCTCCTGGGCGTCCAGCAAGCAGTACGAGGAACTCGTCGGCGCCCAGCTCGGATGGTCACGGGTGCCGGCGGGCAAGCGCACGTCCACCTATGCGAACCAGGACTACCTGAAGGAGGCGTCCGCCTTCGCCGCGCCCACCGAACGGGCCATCTCCGGTGCCGACCCGCGCAACCCCGGCGTGCAGCCGCGCCCGGCGCTCGGCATCCAGTTCGTCGACATCCCCGAGTTCACCGACCTCGGCACCCAGGTCTCGCAGTACGTCAGCTCCGCCATCGCGGGTCGGATGAGCGTCGAGGAGGCGCTGGAACGCGGCCAGCGTCTCGCCGAGGACGTCGCCGAACGCTACCAGTCGCGCGAGGAAGGCTGAGGTGTCGTCATGACCTCCGTCGCCGAACAGACCGCCACCCGCCCGGGCACGCCCCCGCGTTCGCCCGGCGCTACCCGCCGGGCCGCCGGCTGGGCTCGCCGGGCGCCGCTGCTGCCCGCCCTGGTATTCATGATCGTCGTGACCCAGCTGCCGTTCGTGGCGACCCTGGTCATCTCCTTCATGGACTGGAACGCGTACTACCCCGACGAGGTGGGATTCGCCGGGCTCGACAACTTCAGGCGGGTCTTCACGGACGTCAACATGCGGGACGCGGTGTGGACGACCATCCTGCTCACCGCCGGCGTCGTGCTGCTCAGCCTGCTGCTGGGGCTGGGCATCGCCCTGCTGCTGGACCGCAAGTTCCGCGGTCGCGGCGCGGTGCGCACCATGATGATCGCCCCCTTCCTCCTCGTGCCGGTCGCCGCCGCTCTGCTGTGGAAGCACGCGCTCTACAACCCCGAGTACGGCCTGTTCAACGGCGCCCTCACCCGGATCTGGGGCCTGTTCGGCTCGGATAACCCGCCGCAGCCGGACTGGATCACCACCATGCCGCTCTGGTCGGTGATCTTCGCCCTGGTCTGGCAGTGGACCCCGTTCATGATGCTGATCCTGCTCGCCGGCCTGCAGGGGCGCCCGCTCGACGTGATCGAGGCGGCCCGCATCGACGGGGCGAGCACCTGGCAGATCTTCCGCAGCATGACCCTGCCGCACCTGCGCCAGTATCTCGAGCTGGGCGCGCTGCTCGGCTCCATCTACATCGTGCAGAACTTCGACGCGGTCTTCACGATCACGTCCGGCGGCCTCGGTACGGCGAACCTGCCGTACACGATCTACCAGATCTTCTATCAGGCACACGACTACGGCCGCGCCTCCGCGGCGGCGGTCGTCGTGGTGATCGGCACGATCATCATCGCGACGTTCGCGCTGCGTACGGTGTCGTCGCTGTTCAGGGAGGAATCGGGCCGATGAGCATCACCGACACCGCACCGGTTCCGGCCACCCGCGACGAGCGTGGCGCTCCGGTCATCAAGCGCAAGGAACGCGCCGGCGTCTGGCTGACCCTGCTCGCCTGGGTGACCGGCATCCTGTTCGTGCTGCCGGTGGTCTGGATGGTGCTGACCTCCTTCCACAGCGAGGCCGACGCCGCCACCAACCCGCCGTCCGTCCTCGCCCCGCTGACCATGGAGGGCTACCGCGAGTTCTTCACCGGCGGGGCCAGCCCCTGGCCGCCGCTGCTCAACTCGTTGACCGCCAGCATCGTGTCGACCGCCCTGGTCCTGCTGCTGTCGTTCCCCGCGGCGTACGCGCTGAGCATCAAACCGGTGAAGAAGTGGACCGACGTCCTGTTCTTCTTCCTCTCCACCAAGATGCTCCCCGTGGTCGCCGGCCTGCTCCCGCTCTATCTGTTCGCGCAGAACGCCGGCCTGCTCGACAACATCTGGCTCCTGATCGTCTTCTACACCTCGATGAACCTGCCCATCGCCGTCTGGATGATGCGCTCGTTCCTGTCCGAGGTCCCGGTCGAGATGCTCGAGGCCGCCGCGATGGACGGCGCCGGGCTCGCCAGGACGCTGCGCTCGGTCATCGCGCCCGTGGTCATGCCGGGCATCGCCGCGACCGCGCTCATCTGCTTCATCTTCAGCTGGAACGAGCTGCTCTTCGCCCGGGTCCTCACGGCCACCGTCGCCGAGACCGCTCCGGTGTTCCTGACCAGCTTCGTCACCAGCCAGGGACTCTTCCTCGCCCAGCTCTGCGCGGCCGCGTTCGTGGTCTCGCTGCCGGTGCTCGTGGCCGGCTTCGCCGCCCAGGACAAGCTCGTGCAGGGACTGTCCCTGGGCTCGGTCAAATAGCCTCCGCCCCGCCCTGAAAGGTGGCCGGTCCCGCGTTGCGGGGCCGGCCACCGTATTTCCGTATTTCCGCCTCCAGGCGTGGAACCGGGGGCGGCGGGGGTACGTCCGAACGGTTATGACGACACTTCGCGGTTTGCCCACGGCCGCTGCCGCCGCCATGTTGGCCCTGCTCAGCGCCTGCGCCCAGCCCGGCACCGGCCCCGGCGGCGCCGGCGCCGGCTCGCCGTCCTCCGCGCCGCCCGCCCCGCCGGCCGGCGGCGACGCCCTCGTCCTGCGGGTGACGCAGACCGGCGGGTTCGCCGGCCCCGACGCGCTCGCCGGACGCCTGCCCGGCCTCAGCGTGTACGCCGACGGTCAGGTGATCTTCGACGGACCGGTGACCGCGAACTATCCCGGCCCGGCCCTGCCCAACGTCCTGGTGCGCGTGGTCTCCCCGGAGCAGGTGAAACAGCTCACCGCCCAGGCGGTCGCCGCCGGCGTGCGCGACGGCGCCGACTTCGGGCAGCCCGGCGTCGCCGACGCCAGCACCACGGAGGTCACCGTCGTCACGGACGCCGGCAAGCAGACGGTCGGCGCGAACGCGCTGCGCGAGGCGCTGCCGGACGATCCGCTGCTGACCCCGGCCCAGAAGCAGGCCCGCGAAAAGCTTCGGGCGTTCATCGACGGGGCGGAGCAGCTCGCTTCCGGTCCCGGCGCGAGGCCCTACCAGCCCGAGGTGCTCGCGGCGGTCGTCCGCCCGTACGTGGAGCCCGGCAACGATCTGCCCGCGAAGCCGAAGGCGGTGCAGTGGCCCGGACCGGCCCTGCCGGGCGAGCCGCTCACCACCGAGCGCAAGATCGGTTGCGTCACCGCGACCGGTGCGCAGCGCGACGCGATCCTCGCCGCGGCGAAGAACGCGAACGCCGGCACCCCCTGGACCTCCGGCGGCAACGGATGGACCGTGACGTTCCGGCCGCTGCTGCCCGACGAGAGTGGATGCGCCGACCTGAAGGCGGCCCGATGACCCCGATCGGCGAGCCCTTCGAGCCCTCGCAGCTGCCCCGCCGACCCGCCGGGGAGGAAGACGGCGGCGGGCCGGGACAGGCGGCACCCGTCCCGGCCCGTACGGCCTGCCGGCCGTGGCTCAGCGCACGCCGAGCAGATCCACCACAAAGATGAGGGTCTCGTTCGGCTTGATCACGCCGCCGGCGCCCCGCGCGCCGTAACCCAGGTGCGGGGGGATGGTCAGCTTGCGGCGGCCGCCGACCTTCATGCCGGCCACCCCCTGGTCCCATCCGCCGATGACCTGACCCCCGCCGAGCCCGAACTCGAACGGCGCACCCCGGTTGTAGGAGGCGTCGAACTCCTTGCCCGAGGAGAACGCGACGCCCACGTAGTGGACGCTGACCTGGTGTCCGGGCTTGGCCTCGTCGCCGTCACCGACGATGAGGTCCTCCGTGACGAGCTCGGCGGGCGGCTCACCGGTGATGGGGCCGACGTCGGGCTTCTCCATGTGTCCTCCTGTGTCGAATTGCCTGCACGGCCATGCAACCACAGCGCCGGCGACTTATCCGCAGCGCCACCCGTGGTGATGAACGATCCGCCGCCCGGTTGCGTACTGTCCGGCGTGGGCCGCTCTGCCCGCGCGGGTATCTCCGGGAGGTCGGATGAGCTCCACTCGCCGCATCGCGGCCCTCGCCGTCGCCGGCGGGATCGCCGCGGCCACGTCTCTGCTCCCGGCCGTGCCGGCGCTCGCGCACGGCGCGCCGACGACCCCCGTCAGCCGTACGGCGGCCTGCGCGGCCGGCGGCGACCGGGCCGACTCGGCGGCGTGCCGGGCGGCGCGGGACGCCAACGGCCGGCCGTTCGGCCGCTTCGACAACCTCCGCGTGCCGAACGTCGCCGGCCGGGACCGCCAGGTCATCCCGGACGGCCGCCTGTGCAGCGGCAACCTGCCGGACTTCCGCGGCCTCGACCTGCCCCGCGACGACTGGGCCGCCACGAAGGTCACCGCGGGCAGCACCCTGAAGGTCGCGTACGCCACGACGATCCCGCACCAGGGCTCTTTCCGGCTCTACCTGACCGATCGCGACTACGACCCCGCGAAGACGCTCCGCTGGGACGACCTGGGCTCGCCCCTCGCGGAGGTCAAGGATCCGCCGCTGCGCGAGGGCGCGTACAGGATGAGCGTCAAGTTGCCCGAGAACCGCGCGGGCCGGCACGTGCTCTTCACCGTCTGGGAGACCTCGAGCACGCCCGACACCTACTACTCCTGCTCCGACCTGGTCATCAAGGCGGCCCCGGCGGCGGAGGTCCCGGCCGCTCCCGCGGCGGCACCGGCCAAGCCGGCGAAGAAGGCCACCCCGAAGCCCTCCCGCTCGGCGGAACCGGGGGCGGTCGCGGCGCCCGTGGACGCCGCGTCCGCGGCGGCGCCGCCGGCACGGGAATCGTGGCTGCGCCCGGCGGCCGCCGAGAGCGAGGACCGGGTCCAGCTCGGTCACCAGATCATCATCGCGGCGCTGATCGTCATCGCCGGCGTCGCGGCCGGCACCGGGGCCATGCGCCTGCGGACCCGAGCCCGCCGCGGGGACCAACCGCCAGCCTGATTCGCGCTAGACTCCCGCGACGTTCAAGATCGACATCGGGGGATGTATGCGGGTTACCAGGAGGAGTCTGTTCGGCGCGGCCGCCGCGGTCGGTGCCGGAACGTTCGCGGCATCGGTGTCAGGGTCGACGCCCGCGCATGCCGAACAGCTGGGGGCACCCTTCGTGCCGGGGACGGCGCCGCACCTGTTGCAGGCCGAGCAGCTGGTGCACTATCAGCGCCTGCTCGCCGCCGGCTACCTCACTGACGGCCTCGTCGGCCACTGGCCCCTCACCGCCACCTGGGCCGATCGGTCGGGCCGGGCCCGGACGCTCACCCCGGGTTCTCAGGGCAGCTGGACCACGCTTCGCGCCGGCGGGGAGCTGAGCCTCGACGGCAAGCCCGGGGCGTACCCGAAAACCTCCTTCGTCCTGGACACTTCGGACTCGTTCACCGTGTCGGCGTGGGTGCTGCTGGCGGAAACCGCCGACGTGACGAAGACGTACACGGCGGTCAGCCAGGACTCGGCGACCGCCACCCGGTTCCTTCTGCAGCACGAGGCCGGAGTCGGCTGGGCCTTCAAGGTGCGCGGCGCCGACGAACGCGACAAGGCCGCCGCGGTCGCCACCACCCGCGCGGCGCTGAACACCTGGGTGCACCTGGCCGGCGTCAGCCACGGCGGCACCCTGTCGCTCTATGTCAACGGCGTCCTCGAGGGCACCACACCCACCACCATCGCCTGGGCCGCGCAGCGCGACTTCAGCATCGGTCAGGCCACCTGGGAAGGCGCCCCGGTGAACCGGTGGCACGGTTCCCTCGCCGACGTCCGCGCCTACCAGCGGGCGCTGAGCGCCGACGAGATCGCGCTCATCGCCGGCCGGACCGCCCGGTCCAGCAACTTCTACATTCCCTCGGGCCCCGCCCAGGTGCGGTGGGGCATCCCGGCCGATTTCACCACGTGGCGCTCCCGGGCCCGGTGCGCCTCGTTTGTGACCGCCGTCCTCAAACACACCTATCCCTGGGCCACGGACGCCTACTTCCTCGAGCACTTCGGCGACGATTCCCCCGAGGCGGCGGAGTACCGCGCCGGCTTCGCCGCCGACCCCGGACCGCGGATGCGGCGCATCACCCGGGTCGCCGACCTGCGCCCCGGAGACCTCATCGCCGTCGACTACGCCGGCTCCGACGACGACAACACCGGCCACATCGTCATGGTCCGCCAGCTCAAGGGCGTCTACACCGGATCGGGCACGCACGCGGGCGAGACCCAGTACGCGGTCGAGATCATCGACTGCACCTCCGACCCGCACGGCGAATACGGCCTCGCCAGCTACGCGCCGTACCCGGACACCCGCATGATCGACAAGAACGACAAATTCACCGGCACGGGCATCGGGCACATGATGTTCTACGCCTCCGACAGCACCGGCGAATTCAGCCGCTACCGCTGGAGCGTCAACACCAGCGAGGCGAGGACCTACCCCATCTCCAAACGCCCGATCTCCGCGGCGAGACTCCTCTGACCGGCGGCACCGTCGTCCCACGTCGCTTCCCGCCGATGTGGTCAATATGGCGGGTGGCCAGCCGGTTCCGGCAGCTGCGCGGGGACGACTTCACCGGAGGATTCGTGCTGCGCCGCTACGAGTCGTTCGTCGGCGCGGAGGTGCCAGCGACCGGCCGCGCGGCACCGCCGCGGACGCGCTGATCGCGGCCCTCCATGCCGGCGCGAGGACGGCCGCCGCCCAGCTGATCCCGGCGCCCTGGTCGAGCGCGGCGGCCAGCGGCGCCGAGGACGGCTAGGCCGCGAAACCGCCGAACCCCGGCAAGCCCGGCAGCGGGCCGAGCGAGCCGGGGTGATGCGGCTAGCCGCCGATCAGGGCGCGGATGCGGTCCGCACCGACCGCCAGCAGCAGTGTCGGCAGACGCGGCCCGGTCTCCTTGCCGATCAGCAGCCGGTACACCAGCACGAAGAACGACCGCTGCGCGACCTTCAGCTCCTGCGTCGGCTTGGTGTCCGGCGGCAGGCCGGCCATGACCTTCGGTACGCCGTACACGAGCGTCGTCAGGCCGTCCAGGGACCAGTTCGCGTCGAGGCCGGCGGCCAGCAGCCGCAGGGACTCGCGCTGGTCGTCGTCGAGGGAGGCGAGGATCTCCTTGTCCGGTTCGGTGCGGACCTGGGTGCGGGCGTCGGCGCTGAGCTGGGTCAGGACCCAGGTCTGGGCCTTGTCCAGGCGGGGGCGCACCTCGGACAGTTCGGTGACCGGGCGCCTCGGGTCGAGGTCGCGCAGGATGCGCAGGGTCTGCTCGTCGTGGCCAGTGGTGATGTCGACGATCGAGGCAAGCGTCCGGTACGCGATCGGCGTCGGGGTCCGCGGCAGGGTGACCGTGGCCGTGCGGACGGCGCGGTCGTGGGCGGCCTCGTCGCCGGGTGCGGCCGTGCCGGCGGCGATCTTGGCCTCGAGGGCGTCCCACTCGTCGTAGAGGCGCTGGATCTCGGCGTCGAAGGCGACCTTGAACGCCTGGTTGGGGCGGCGGCGGGCGTACATCCAGCGCAGCAGTGGCGCTTCCATGATGGCCAGGGCGTCCGCCGGGGTCGGCACCCCGCCGCGGGAGCTGGACATCTTCGCCATGCCGCTGATGCCGACGAAGGCGTACATGGGTCCGATCGGGCGCACGCCCCCGAAGACCTCGGTGACGATCTGGCCGCCGACGACGAACGACGAGCCCGGCGACGAGTGGTCGACGCCGGAGGGCTCGAAGTGCACGCCCTCGTACGCCCACCGCATCGGCCAGTCGACCTTCCAGACCAGCTTGCCGCGGTCGAACTCGTTGAGCAGCACGGTCTCGGTGAACCCGTCGACGCAGACGTACGTCATCGAGGTGGTCTCGTCGTCGTACGCGGTGACCGTGGTGGTGTCCTTGCCGCACTGCCCGCAGTAGGGCTTGTACGGGTAGTAGCCGGTGCTCGCCGTGCCGTCGTCCTCGTCGGCGGCGCCGGAACCCTCGGCCGCCTCGGCGGCCGCGGCGGCGTCGGCCGCGTCGAGCTTGGCGTTCGCCTTCGGCGCGGCGCCGGTGCGGCCCTTGGTGCGGTAGCGGTCCAGGATCGCGTCGATGCGCGCGCGCTCGCGCATCGCCAGCAGGATCTGCTCCCTGTACGCCCCGGAGGTGTACATCTCCGTCTGCGAGATGCCCCGGTAGTCGACGCCCAGCTCGGCCAGGGAGTCGATCAACGCGGCCTTGAAGTGCTCGGCCCAGTTGGGGAACCGGCTGCCCGGCGGGGCGGGCACGGCGGTCAGCGGCTTGCCGATGTGCTCGGCCCACGACGGGTCGACGCCCGCCGGCACCTTGCGGAACCGGTCGTAGTCGTCCCACGAGATGAGATGCACCACCTCGTGTCCGCGCCGGCGGATCTCGTCGGCGACCAGGTGGGGCGTCATCACCTCACGCAGGTTGCCCAGGTGGATCGGTCCGGACGGGCTCAGCCCGGACGCGCACACCACCGGCTTACCCGGCGAGCGCTGCTGCGCCTCGGCGATCACCTCGTCGGCGAACCGGGTTACCCAGTCGACGGCTCCTGCTGCTTCAGCCACGATCTCCAACTTCCGTTCTCGTCCTGTCCCGGCCATTTTCCCGGATCGCCTCCGGTACTCCTCGCGCCGGGTCGGCGGTGGGTGTGCTAATCCTCAAGTCGGGCCCGCCCGTGGTCGATGGTCGGGCGTGACAGACAGCGGCCCTGGCAAGCGTGCGGTGGCGTTCCTGACTGTCGCCGTCGCCGGGGTGCTGCTGGCGGCCCTGCTCGTCTGTTACGCCGGGGGATGGGGATATCTCCCCGTGGCGATGGTCGCGCCCCTGGCCGCGCTCTGCGCGGCGCTGGGCTTCTGGGCGGGCCGCCGATCCGGCTCGCGCGCGGTCCGACGGCGGGGGAACACCGACCCGCTGACCGGCCTGGCCGACCGGGCCATGATCACCGAGCGCCTCGCGGAACTCGCCGGGGAGCCCCTCGACGACCGCCACACCGCCGTCCTCGTCATCGACGTGGACCACCTGACCAGCGTCAACGACCTGTACGGCGCCCGGGCCGGCGACGCGGTGCTCACCACCGTGGCCGCCGCCGTTAGCTCGGTCCTGCGCAGCGGGGACACCGCCGGACGCCTCGGCGGCGACGAGTTCGCCGTCATCCTGCGGGACCTGCCCGGGCCCGCCGCCGCGTCGCGGGTCGCCGAGCGGCTCGTCGACACCCTCAATACCCCGGTCATCGTCGGCGAGCACGTGCTCACGGCCGCGGCCAGCGTCGGCGTCGCGGTTCGCGACGAGTTCGCCCCCGGCGGCGAGCGGCTGCTGCGGCACGCCGGCGCCGCCCTGGTCGCCGCGAAGCGCGCCGGCCGGGGCCGGCACGAGGTTTACCGCGCCGGCCATGACGCCCCGGCCCGCGATGCCGAACTGCGCCGGGCGATCGACGACGGCGGCCTCGTCGTGCTCTTCCAGCCGGTCGTCGGCCTGGCCACCGGCGGCGTCGTCGCCGTCGAGGCGCTGGTCCGCTGGCTGCACCCGCGACGGGGGCTGCTGGTTCCCGACGACTTCCTCGACCTCGCCGAACAGAGCGGCGCGATCGTGCCGTTGGGCGAGTGGGTGCTGCGGGAAGCCTGCCGTGAGGCCGCGCGCTGGCGGGCCACCGTGCCGGGCGTCGGGCACGTGCGCCTGAGCGTGAACCTCTCGCCGCAGCAGATCCTGGCGCCCAGCCTGGTCGAGACGCTCCGCGGCATCCTGGCCGAGACCGGCTTTCCCGCGAACCGGCTGGTCCTCGAGCTCGCCGAGGGCCTGCTGCGCGAAGGAGACCCGGACCTCGTGGCCCGGCTCGAGAGCCTGCGGGGGCTGGGCATCGGCGTCGCCGTGGACGACGTCGGCGCGGGCGGTTCCGTGCTGAGCCACCTAGGCCGGCTCCCCGTCGACACCCTCAAGATCGACCGGTCGCTCGTGGCCGGCATCACCGACGACCCCCTGGCCCGTACGGCCGTCGAGGAAATCGTCGCGCTGAGCGCGGCGCTCGGCGCGACCGTGGTCGCCGAGGGTGTCGAAACGCCCGCCCAGGCCGGCATCCTCGCCGCCCTGGAGTGCGGTTTCGGCCAGGGTTTCCACTTTTCCATGCCGTTGCACGGCCGCACCGCGGCGCAGGTGCTGCGCCGGACCTACCAGGGGGTTCCGCCTCAGGAGTGAGCCGGGCCCACCGTCATCCGCCGATGCGGTAGCCCGAGCGGTGCACCGTGTGCACGACCGCCGGATCGCCGAGCTTCTTGCGCAGGTTCATGACGGTGACCCGCACGACGTGGGTGAAGGGGTCGGCGTTCTCGTCCCACGCCCGTTCGAGCAGGTCCTCGGCGCTCACCACCGCGCCGCGGGCGGCCAGCAGCACGTGCAGGACGGCGAACTCCTTGTTCGTCAGGTTGAGTACCTGCCCGTCGCGGGTGGCCACGTGGCGGGCGACGTCGAGGACGATCCCCTCCTGCTCCAGGATCGGCGGCACCGCGGGCGTCGACCGCCGCCCGAGGGC
Source organism: Actinoplanes sp. NPDC051346 (assembly GCF_040682215.1). Taxonomy (NCBI): domain Bacteria; kingdom Bacillati; phylum Actinomycetota; class Actinomycetes; order Micromonosporales; family Micromonosporaceae; genus Actinoplanes; species Actinoplanes sp. NPDC051346. Next base: position 246,089 of record NZ_JBFBAJ010000004.1, read on the forward strand.
CTGCACGCGGGCCGCCAGCTCGGCGAAGGCGAAGGGCTTGGTCAGGTAGTCGTCCGCGCCCAGGCCCAGGCCCTCGACCCGGTCGCGCAGTCCGGCGGCGGCGGTCAGCAGCAGCACCCGGGTGTCCACGTCCCCGGTGTCGGCTACCCAGCGGCACACCTGGTCGCCGGTGCGCCCGGGCATGTCCCGGTCCAGGACCGCCACGTCGTAACGGTTGACGCTGATCCGCTCGAACGCGGTGTCGCCGTCGTAACAGACGTCGACCGCCATGGAGAGGCGCCTGAGCCCCTCGGCCACGGTGTCCGCCAGAAGTCGCTCATCGTCCGCCACCAGCACTCGCACCGCACGAGTGTGTCAGGCGAAAGCTAAGGCCGGCGTCAAGAATCGCTTCACCGGCACGGCACCGGACGCGGCCGAGGATCTCCACCACGCCCCATCGTGGGCCCGCGAGCGGCGAGGAGGTCAGGACGTGCCGGAGACAGCGCCGCGCAGGCTGGTAGCGCTCGACGGGCTGCGCCTGGTCGCCGCCATCGCCGTCGCCGTCTACCACTACACGACCTTCTGGCACGTGGACGGCGAGCACGTCCCGGTGTACTTCCTGCCGAACGCCGCCAAGGTCACCGTGTACGGGTTCCTGGGCGTCGAGCTGTTCTTCATGATCAGCGGATTCGCCATCTGCATGAGCAGCTGGGGCCGCGGCCTCGGCGACTTCTTCGTCTCGCGGGCCTCCCGCCTCTACCCGGCGTACTGGGTCTGCGTCGCGCTGACCGTGACCGTGACGATGATGTTCCCGATCGGCGGCTACCTGCCGGTGTACACGGACCACACGCTGGTGGAGATCCTTCTCAACTTCACCATGTTCCAGGAGCCCCTGGGCGTGCCGGGGGTCGAGAGCGTGTACTGGACGCTCTGGAGCGAGCTGCGGTTCTACCTGCTGTTCGCCGTCTTCGTCGTCGTACCCGGGATCACCTACCGGCGTACGGTCATCTTCTGCGGGGTCTGGATGATCGCCGCGACGATCGCACCGGCGGTCGACAACAAGGTCTTCACCATGCTGACGGTTCGGCACTACGCGCCGTATTTCGTCGCCGGGATCACGATGTATCTGATGCGCCGCTTCGGGACCACGCCGCTGCTCTGGGCCATGCTCGGCTTCACCTGGCTGGTCAGCCTCTTCAGCCTGAGCGAGCGGGTCCGGCTCGATCCCGGCTGGAAGGTCGCCCTGCTGCCGGCCGTGGTCATCGTGACCGTGAGCTACGGCGTCCTGCTTCTGATCGCGCTGGGCCACACCGACCGGCTGAACTGGCGGTGGCTGACCCTCGCCGGCGCGCTGACCTTCCCCTTCTATCTGCTGCACCAACGCATCGGATACATCATCATTCGGTACGGGTACGAGCACACCGGCCTGAGCCTCGGCGTCCTCATCGCCGGCACGGTCATCATCATGCTGATCCCGGCCTGGCTGGTGTACCGGCTCGTGGAGCGCCCCCTGGGCCCCCGGATGCGCGACGCGCTGCGGGGTGGCATCGAGACCATCCGGGCCGCCGCGCCACGCCCCCACTCGCCCGTCCCGGGGCCCCGCACCATTCCCCGCCGCCGCGACCTCGCCTTGGCCGAACTGAGGTCGTGGACCGAGCTGCGGGAGAACGCCGCCACCAAACGGTAGGTGCGCAGCTCGCGGCCCCTTGGTCTATGGTGAAGCTCAGGCGACATCCAGGGCCGCCGATGGGTGGACGGAGTGCGGCCGCGGGTTTCGCCAGCACCCCATCGGAGGCGCGAGGATGAGTGACGGTGGGCCGCTCGACGAGATGGCACTGCTGGTAAGCCGGGCTGCCGCGGGAAACTCCGAGGCGTGGGACGAGATCGTCCGGCGCTACAGCGGCCGGGTCTGGGCGGTGTGCCGGGTGCACCGACTCGCCCCCGCCGACGCCGCCGACGTCTTCCAGCAGACCTGGCTGCGCGTCCTGGAGAACCTCGACTCCCTGCGGGACCCGGCGAAGTTCGGCGCCTGGATCGGCACGACCTGCCGCAACGAGTCCCTCGCGGTGATCCGGCGGGCCCGCCGCGCCCGGCCGGTCGACGACACGTGGCTGGCCGACCGCCCCGGCGACCCCGCCGACGATCCGGCGGCGCCGTTCCTGGTCGCCGACCGCGACGCCGAGCTGTGGCAGGCCTTCCGCCGGCTGAGCCGCCGGTGCCGTGACGTGCTCCGGGTGCTGGTGGTGGAGGCCGAAGGCGGGCGACCCTCGTACGAGCTGGCGGCGGCCGCGCTGGGCATGCCGATCGGCAGCCTCGGGCCGACCCGCGGCAGGTGCCTGGCCCAACTGCGCCGATTCCTGACAGAAGGTATCGGAGACGCCGACGGCGATTCATGACAGCGATGGCTACGCCACGCAACCCGTTTTCCCACCGGCCCGAGGAGTCACCGTGAACGACGCGTACGATCCCGCGGACGAACGCCTCCTCACCCGTCTCGGTGACCTGTTCGCCCGGGTCGACGCGCCGCCGGAGCCCCTGGTGGAGCTGGCCCGGCAGAGCTTCGGTCTGCGCGCTCTCGACGCCGAGCTCGCGGCCCTGGTCGAGGACTCCGAGTCCGCCTGCGACGCCGCGGTGCACCGGCGTGCCGTCGCCGTCCGCGATCCGGGCACCGCGCCGCAGCCACGTCAGCTCACCTTCCAGGTCGTCGGCCCGCACGGCCACGACGAGGTGGTCATCGCCGTACAGGTGGAATTCCTCGGCACACGCCGCCGGCTGACCGGCCACCTCGCCCCGCAAGGACCGGCCCGGATCGAGGTACGCCAGCCCGCGGCCCCGCAAGCCCGCCGGGTCGACGCCGACGGGCGGGGCCTGTTCGTCGTCGAGGACGTGCTTCCGGGGCCACTGAGCCTGACCTGCCGCCGATCCGGGGCACCGGTCGTGACCACCGAGTGGACCCTCGTCTGACTCAGGGCAGCGGGGTTCCCGGCAGCAGGTGGACGACCTTGCCGAAGTCGGCCAGCGGTGGACACGGCCCGATCAGCCGGTCGAACGCGGCGTGCGGGGTCAGCGCCTCGTCCTCACCGCAGAGGGCGGCCACGGCCGCGCTGATCTGCGGCGCGCTGAACGACGTGCCGCTCCAGGTCGCCCAGGCGTCGCTGCCGAAACCAATGTCGTCGCCCATGTCCTCCTCGGGCGGCAGCAGGCCCTCGACGAACGTGGAGACGACGCCCACACCCACCGTCGAGCAGTGCACCCAGGACCCGCGGTTGGAGAACACCGCCGGGCTCAGGTCGGCGTTCAGCGCACCGACCGCCTTCACCCCGGGGTACGCCGCCGGGTACAGCGGCAGGTCCGCGCCGTCGTTGCCGGCGCTGGCGACGATCAGAGCCTTCGGGTACGTGGCGTTGATGTACTCCACCGCCTCCCGCATCGCCAGCGGCGCCACCCCGTCCACGGCGGGCGCGCCGAATGAGGCGTTGATGATCAGCCGGCGGCCCGCGGCGTCGTCGGCGGCCCGGATGAGCATGTCGGCCGCGGCCTCGTCGGTGCCGAGACCGTCGGGGCCGGTGAAGCGGTAGACGACGACCTCGCAGTCCGGTGCGATCTGCCGGACGATCCCGGCCGCGAAGGTGCCGTGCCCGGCGAACCAGTCGATGCGGTTCCTCGGCGCCACCACGTCCAGCTCGTCGGTGCCGTTGCGGACCAGGCCCGTGTCCCACGCGTCGGAGCGGCCCTGGTCGGTCAGTCCGGTGTCGACGATGGCCACCCGCACCGGCGCGTGGGCGCCGTTCGGCGAGTACGGGCCGGGGGCGACGGTGACGCCCGGATACGACTTTCCCTTGATCACGTACCCGAGCGGAACGAGCAGGTTCACGGTGGCCGTGATGCCATGCTCGCGCAGCCGCTTCGCGTCGGCGCGCAACTCCCGCGCGGTCCGGCTCGTCCGGCAGCGCAGGACGCGGGTCCGGCGCCGTCGACCGCTGGCCCCCGTGCGGTCGTCCGGGTCCCAGTTGGGCAGCAGCGTGCCGAGCCGCCCCCGCTGCTCCTCGTCCGCGTCCACCACGAGTTGCTCGGCGGTGAGCGCCGTACGTTCGTCCTCGGTGGTCACCACGAGGAACGGATCACCCGCCTCTCGCCGGCGCACGCGGATCCGCTCCACGATGTCCTGTTGCGCGCTGGCGAGGACGGTGACCTGCCTTTCGACGTCCTCCTGGTCGTGGGCGAGCTGCTCGGAGGTACGGGTGTCCGGCAGCGGCCAACGTTCGGCGATGGTCATGGATTTCCCCCCTGTCCGTCGGTACGCTGACGTCGACTTCCTCGCCTCAACCTCGGGCGGTGCCAGGTGGACACAGAGGTGAGCCTACGGGCGGAGGCCGACGCCGCTTACCGGAGAGTTCTGCGCGATCCGGCTAGATACGCGAACGCGGCAGAAGTAACCCTCCGGCGGACCCGGGCTGGTACGAACGTCGATGCGCTCCTGATCGCCCTGCGGGCCGTGGCGTGGTCCCGGCACGCCAGGCTCGACAACGAGAGCGCCCGCGAGCTGCTCGACGGTGGCGTCCGCACGGCACGGCGTCACGGGCTCTCCCGCCGCCTCGGCGAACTGCTCGTCACCCGGGCCGTCGCCCTGCACGAGCTGGGCCACCACGACGCCGCGGCCCGGGACCTGCGCCGCGCCGAGCCCCTGATCGAGCCCGCGGACCGCCCCGACCTGCGGCTGCAGCTCGCGATCCTCGACCACAACCGGGGCCGGATCGTCGCCGCCGCCCACGCGTACAGGGAGTTGCTCGCCGACCCGGAGTGTCCGCCGATCGTGCTGGTGAAGGCCGCCAACAACCTGGCGAACGCGCAGACCCTGCTCGGGTGCCCGCAGGAAGCCCTCGAGCACCTCGATCGGGCGGCGATCCTCGCCCGGGACCTGGGTCCCCAGCTGCCGGCCGTCATCGCGGACAGCCGGGCCTGGGCCACCTTCCACGCCGGACGGCTGGCCGAGAGCGTGCGCCACTTCGAGGAGGCCGGCCGGCTGCACGCCGCGGCCGGACTGCCGCTCGGCGAACACCGCCTCGAATACGCCGACGTCCTGCGCGACCTGCGGCTGCTCGACGAGGCCATGGCCGCGGCCCGGTCCGCGGCGGCCGACTTCGAACGCCACGGCGCCCGACTCATGGCGGCCGAGGCCCGGCTGCGCGTGGCCGGCCTCGCCCTCGAACTCGGCGACGCGGCGACCGCCCTGGCCGAGGCCCAGGAGGCCGGACGCGACTTCCGCCGCCAGCGCCGCCCGGCCTGGACGGCCCGCGCGACGGTCACCGAGGCGGAGGCCCTGGCGGCCCGCGACGGCTACTCGCCCGAGGTGCTGCGCCGGCTGTGTACGGCGGCGGCGACCCTGCGCGACCAGGGATTGCGCGCCGAGGCGGCGTACGGGCATCTCGCGGCCGGCCGGGCCGCCCTGGCACTCGGCCGGCGCGCGTCCGCCCGCGCCGAGCTGACCGCCGTGAGCGAGGTCGCCGAAGGACAGTCGCTGCTCGTCCGCCTGCGCGGCCGGGTGGCCCGGGTCCTGCTCGCCGAGGCCGAGGGATCCGGCGACGTCCTGCGCGAGTGCGCCCGCGGCCTGCGCGACCTCGCCCGACACCGGGCCGCCCTGCCCTCGCTCGAGCTGCGGGTGCTCGCCTCCGGCCACGGCACCGAGCTGGGCGAGGCCGGGCTGCGCCACCTGCTCCCGACCGGCTCACCGTCCCGCGTCCTCGAATGGCTGGAACGCACCCGCGCCGCCGCGCTGCTGCGCGTGCACCCGCCGGCCACCGGCGTGGACTCCGACGTCATCGCCCTGCGCGGCATCGCCCAGGAGCTGCGGGTCGCCCGACTGGAACGCGGCGAGGAGCCGGCCACCCTGCTAGCCCGGCAGAGCGCGCTCGAGGCACGCATCCGGCGCCGGTCCTGGACCCGCGAAGAACCCGGCACAATCGCCGCGAACCCGGCCCGCGGTGTGGAACTGCGCCGCGCCCTGAACGGCGAATGGCTCGTGGAGTACGCCGTGACCGACGACCGCCTGCTCGCGGTCGTGGTGGAACCGCGCCGCCTGCGCCTCGTCGAACTCGGCGCCGCCGAACCGATCCGGCAGGAAGCCGCCGCGCTGATGTTCGGTCTGCGCAGGCTGCTGCACGGCACCCGGTTCGTCGCGGTCGCCCTCGCCGCGGCCGCCGAGGCCGTCGACGCGCTGACCCGGTTGCTGGTCACGCCCATCGGCGTGCCGGCGGACGTGCCGCTGGTCGTGGTGCCGTCGGCCCGGATCCCCGGCGTACCGTGGTCGGCCCTGCACCGCGCACCGACGACCGTGACGCCGTCGGCGGCGCTCTGGGCCCGGGCCCGCCGCACCCTGCCCAAGGGCCCACCGGACGCCGACGGTCGGGCCCGGGTCGCGGTCGTCGCGGGCCCCGACCTGCCCTGCGCGCTCGAGGAGGCGGAGGCGGTCGCCGCGGCCCACCCCGACGCCCGCACGCTGGCGCCGCCGGACAGCACCGTGGACGCGACCGTCGACCTGATCAAGGACGCCGACCTGGCGCACCTCGCCTGCCACGGCCTGTTCCGCTCGGACAGCCCGCTCTTCTCGGCGCTCGAGCTCAGCGACGGTCGGCTCACCCTCTACGAGATGCTGGCCCGCGGGGTCGCGCCGCACCGGGTCGTGCTGGCCTCCTGCGACTCGGGCGCCCAGCGCGCGTACGGCGGCGACGAGGTCCTCGGCTTCGTCGGCGCCATGATGTCCCAGGGCAGCGCGGGCATCGCCGCCACCGACCTGCCGATCCCCGACGGCGCGAGCGTGGGCTGCATGGCGGTGCTGCACGAGCGGATCGCCCGGGGCGACTCACTGGCGTCGGCGGTGTGGCACGCGCGGCAGGCGCTGTCCGCCGGGGGAGGGCCCGAGGAATATGTGGCCTGGTGCGGCCTGACCGCCTTCGGACCGGGCTGACTCAGCGGATCGGGGGTCTTCAGCGGCGCTCGTTGCTGAAGGCGATGCTGAGGATGGCGTTCGCGACCCAGATGGCCTGGGCCTTGTTGTCGTACGGCCCGACCCGCAGCTCGACCGCCTTGTCGCCGAACAGGGCACGCACCGTCCAACTGTTCGGATGGCGGTCGTCCTCCCGGCTGTGGTTGACGATGACCTGGGTGGCGGCACGGACGTTGACCGCGGACCACCGCTCGTCGCCGGACGGCCAGGCCCGGAACCAACCGGGGGCGATGGCCACGACCTCCTTGTTCGCCTCGTCCAGCGCCCATTCCAGCTCTTCCGGCACCGGCAACTCCGGCTGTGCGTGCGTCATGGCGCCCCCGCCCTACCTCTGCCCCGAAATGCCCATGATAAATGCATTTCGTTCCCCGGAAGGCCAGGTCGGCCGTGACGACCGCACCCGCTTGCCCGCCTCCTCTCCACGCGGGGCCGCTTGCGGGCGCACGGTAGCGTCGCACTCCGTGAGTTTCACGCGGGTCCGGGCCCTCATTCTCGTCGGTGTCCTCGTCGTAGCGGCGGCTGTCGTCGTCGTCCTGGCGGTCGTCCGCGACTCGCAGGGCGCCGCCGTCGCCGCCGGCTGCCCGGCCGGGGCGCCCGTGGCCAACCTCCGGATTCCGGCCGGGCCGCACGAGGTGACCGTCAAGGTCTTCAACGGCACCGAGACGCCCGACCTGGGCTTCGGCGTGTCCGACGACTTCGCCAACCGCAGGTTCAACGTGCGCAAGCCGGCGAAGAACCCCAAGCTCGTCAAGGACGTGGCGGTGCTGCGCTACGGCCCGGAGGGCGTGGGAGCGGCCCAGCTCGTGCAGGCCTACTTCCTCGGCAAGGCGACCCCCGCCTACGATCCCCGGCGCAAAGGTGCCGTCGTCGACGTGGTGATCGGGACGTACTACCGGGAGCTCGGCACCACCACCCAGGTGAACCAGGCGCACGGCATCCTCGGCGAGGCCGACCTGCCACCCGGAGCCTGCGCCCCGACCACGTGAAGCGTGCTAAGGACGTACCGGATGAAAGCCGTAGGGAAGCTCCAGCCGGTGCGCGCGCAGCAGATCTTCATCCGCGAGGATGGCGGCGGTCGGCCCGTCGGCCGCGATGCGGCCGCCGTCGAGGATCACCGAGCGGGCGCAGAGCTGCATCGCGTACGGAAGATCGTGCGTGACCATCAGCACGGTCACCGGAAGCCGCTCGAGGATCTCCGCCAGCTCCCGCCGGCTGGCCGGGTCCAGGTTGGATGACGGCTCGTCCAGCACCAGCAGCTGCGGCCGCATCGCCAGCACCGTGGCAACGGCGACCCGTCGCCGTTGTCCGAACGACAGGTGGTGCGGCACCTGGTCGCGATGCGCCGTCATGCCCACCGCGGCGAGAGCCTCGTCGACGCGCTCGTGCAGCTCGGCTCCGCGCAGGCCCAGGTTGGCCGGGCCGAACGCGACGTCCTCGGCGACCGTCGGCATGAACAGTTGATCGTCGGGGTCCTGGAAGACGATGCCGACCCGGCGACGGATCTCGGCGAGCCGGCCCCGGTCGCGGGCTTCCACCCGCAGATCGCCGACGTCGACCGTGCCCGCGCCGCCGTGCAGCACGCCGTTGAGGTGCAGCACCAGCGTCGTCTTGCCGGCGCCGTTCGGGCCGAGCAGGGCGACGCGCTCACCCTCGGCGACCTCCAGGTCGACCCCGCGAAGGGCGACACTGCCGTCCGGGTACGCGTACGTCAGGCCGGCGATCCGCAGGCTCATCGCAGCACCGCCACCACGGCGATCGCGGCGGCGGCCACGGGAAGGGTCGCCGACCGCGCCCACTGCGCCGCGGTCGCGCCGCCTCCGTCCGGTCGGGGCATCCGCCCGTCGTAGCCGCGCGACACCATCGCCAGATAGACCCTTTCACCCCGTTCGTACGCTCGCAGGAACAAGGATCCCACGCTCACCGCGAACGCCTTCACCTGCCAGAGGAACCGGGGGTCGTAGCCGCGCGACAGCCGGGCGATCCGCATCCGCCGCGCGTCGTCGGCGAGGATGTCCAGATAGCGCAGCATGAACGTGGCGATCTGGGTGAACACGGCCGGGCAGCGCAGCCGGTCGAGCCCCAGGATCAGGTCCCGCATCGTGGTGGACGCCGCGAGCAGCAGCGAGGCCAGCACCCCCAGCGTGCCCTTGGCGACGATATTCCACGCGCCGTACAGGCCTTCGACCGACAGCGACAGGCCGAGCCACTCCACCCGCTCGCCGTGGCCCGCGAACGGCAGGAAGACCGCGAGCAGCACGAACGGCAGCTCGATGACGGCGCGCTTGGCCAGCCACAACGCCGGCACCCGTGCGACGGCGGCGACCGCGGCGAGCAGCAGGGCGTACCCGCCGAAGGCCGCGAACTCCTCGCGAGGCGTCGCCACCACCACGATCGTGAACAGCAGCATCGCGAGGATCTTCACCTCCGGCGCGAGCCGGTGCACCGGACTCGACCGGTTCAGGTGCAGAACGTGGGCGTGACCGGCTCCCACTAGGAGGTGACTTCCGTCCTCGTACGCCGCCGGGCCAGCCAGAACATCCCGCCGCCGAGCCCGAACGTGACGAGCACGCCGAGCACGCCGGAGAGCCCGGTCGACAGGGCTCCCTCGCCGAGGCCACGGATGCCGTAGTCGGCGAGCGGGCTCCCGGCGAGCTGGTGCTCCTGCTCCTTCTGGAGCATGCACGTGCCGCCGGTGATCTCGTCGTCGGCGTTGAACGTGCAGCCCTGGCGCGCGGTCGCGTCGAGCCCGTCGGGGCTGCCGGAGGCGAAGGCGCTGACGACCCCGGCGAGCAGCAGGGCCACGAGAAGACCGGTGGCGAGGAACCACCCGAGTCGCTTGCTCATCGGACACCTCCGGCGACCAGAGCCGGCTCGACGACGGGCGCCGTGCGGAACCGGCGCAGGGCATAGACAAGATCCGGCCGTACGCGGGCGACGGTCGCGACCGTGGTGGCGGCGATCAGGCCCTCGCCGATGCCGATCAGGGTGTGCATCCCGGCCATCGTGCCGGCGACCGCGGGCAGCGACAGCTCGGTGGTGCCGCCCATCCAGTACTGCAGGACGAAACCCTGCGAGGCGATCACGACGCCGATCACGGAGGCGACGAAGGCGGCCGCGCCGACCCCGGCCGGGGTCTTCGGCAGCACCCGCATCAGGCCCGCCACCAGCAGATAGCCGGCGGCGGCGCCGAGCAGCGCCATGTTGGTGATGTTGAGCCCGAGCGCGGTGAGACCGCCGTCGGCGAAGAGCAGACACTGCACGATCAGCACGGTCGTCACGCACAGCGCGCCGACCCACGGTCCGACCAGGACGACGGCGAGGGTGCCGCCGAGCAGGTGGCCCGAGACGCCGGGAACGACCTGATAGTTGAGCATCTGCACGGCGAAGATGAAGGCGGCGACGAGGCCGGCCATGGGAGCCAGACGGTCGTCGAGATCGGCCCGCGCCCGCCACACGCAGAACGCCAGCGCGCCGGCGGCGAAGGCGGCGAAGAGGGCCGACACCGGCCCGTCCACGATCCCGTTGGCGATGTGCATCGCCACAATGTTCATCGTGCCTCCCGGGTCTGGAACTGGCGGCAAGCATATTGGGCACATGATGCTGTTGCATAGTCTTGGCAACTACGTCACAGAGGCGGGTCCCGGGTAGGCCCGACTTTCAAGATCAGGTAACGCACATGCCCGCCCGGCAAGCCGGACGGGCATGTGCGGAGAGCGGGTGGAACGTCAGCGGACCGTAAGCGCCCGAGCCCGCTCGGGCCAGGCGTTCAGACTCGACGCCGGACGCATCCCGGCCGCCGTGATCGCGGCCCGGATGGCCACCGCGTCGGCCTTGGCGAGCTGCTCGTAGGTGGTGATGCCACCGGCCGCGAGGGCCATCGCCATCTTGGGGCCGATGCCGGCGATCTTCGTCAGGTCGTCCGGCTCCTGCACGGGCTCGGCGTCCACCGGGCCGCTCTGCGACGGAATCACGGCGAGCGGCTCGGACTCGACGGCCGGCTCGACGGCTGGGTCGACGGCCGGCTCGACGGTTGGGTCGACGGCCGGCTTTACGGCCGGGTCGGCGGCCGGCTCCACGGCCGGGTCGGCGGCACCCGGCCAGCCTGTGGCCGTCGGCTCGTGGTCGGAGCCCGCTTCCGGGTCGGCCGTGGTGAGGGGCTCGGCTACCAGGACCGGTTCCGGGGCGGACTCGGTCGTGACCGACTCCGGGTGAGCGGCGGGCTCCAGCTCTGCCACCACGTCCGCGGCAGGTGCCGGTTTCGCGGCGGCGGAAGCGGGAGTGAAGAGATCCGCGGCCGGCTCTGTCACGGTGGCGGGGGACTCGGACTCCAGGGTGGCCGGTTCGGTGGTGATGGCCACCGGCTCCTCGGCGGGGGTGAGCTCCGGCTCGGCCGTGGTGGAGAAGTCAGGCCCCTCCTTATCGGCGGGCGCGAGTTCCTGCTCGGCAGGCGCGGTGGCCGCGAGCTCGTGCTCGACCGGCGCCAGCTCGTGCTCGACGGGCGTGGTGGCGAGCTTGTGCTCGGGTTCGGTTGTGGTGGCGAGCTCGGGCTCGGCGGCGAGCTTGTGCTCGGGCGCGGGGTCGTGCTCGGCGGGCGCGTCGGCGAGCTCCTGCTCGGCGGGCGCGGGCGTCGCGAGGACGGCGGGCGCCGCCTCCGCGGAGCTTGCCGTGGTGACGGATTCGGGGTTGGCGGGCGTGGAAGTGCTTGCCGCGCCATGCTGGGCTGCGGTGGTTTGGCGCCCTCGCAACAGCCAGCCGGCGAGCACACCGACCACCAACCCGGCAACGAGGTAGAGGAACGATGCCACGACTTGCCTCCGGACGACTTCAGATGCGGATGTAGCGCGCATCATAGGGGAGCGGCCCACCAGCCCCACAGGCGAACCGCCGTCGATCCCGTCACACCCGTCCCAGGTCGCCCAGCAGGGAATCCGTCCGGACGGTGAGCAATCCGGTCAGTTCGCCACCCGGAAGCCCGCCGGACGCGACCAACTCGGTCAGTTCGACCGGCGGGAATCCGTCGGAAGAGTGAGCCCGTCGATGCGTGTGCCCGGCCGGCAGCCGCCAGAAACGCCCGGTAGATGACGTTCGGGCGGCACTGCGCAGAGACCCCGCTCGGTGACGTTCGGAGGGCACCCGTGGAGACCGCCCCGGCCGGTGACGTCCGGGCGGCAGCCGTCGGAGGGGAGACCCGGTCAGTTCGGGCGGGAGGGGAGTGCGCCGGCCAGGAAGCCGGCCTTCACCAGCGTGCGGCTCAGCGGCCGGGCCAGCGCCGCCAGCCGCACGCAGCCCTCGACACCCAGCACCTCGTACGCCGGCGTGGCCAGCCGGTCGGTGTCCGTCTCGATGCGGGCCCGCAACGCGCGGCCCTCGTCGGTGAGGGCGTCGCCGGTCATCAGCCCGCGCGAGCGCAAGGCCTCGCCGGCGGCCGCCCACTCCTGCGAACTCCAGCCCCGGCTGGTCCGCAGGAACCGCTCCTGCGCCTCGCCCGAGGCGGTGTGCAGGACCATCGACTCGAGCCCGCTGAGGCCCGCGTGCAGCAGCGTCGCCACGTGGCCGTCGCCGCGGAACTCGCGGAGCAGAGTCTGGGCGTGCCACAGGACCAGGTGGGGTTCCTTCGGCCATTCGAGCTCGGTGTGTGCCGCGAACAGCGGGCGGCCGTCCATGAACGCGGTCGCCGACTCGGCCGCGCGCCGGGCCAGGGCCGCCGCCTCAGCGACCTCGTCGCCGCGCAGTGCGTCGCCGAGGCCGCGCTCCAGGGCGGCGTCGGCCGCCGCGAGGCGCGCCTCGATCGCCGCGGCCGGGCTCACCTTCTCCCACATCTCCGGGAGGAAGCGCGCCACCAGCCCGGGATGGAAGTTGTAGAAGCTCGCGATCACCGGGCCGGGTCCGACGCGGCCGAAGACGCCGCCGCGGGACGCGAAGTAGCCCGCCCGGGAGGAGATCCCCAGAGCCTCGAACCGCGCGGCGGACTCGGGCACGAAGTAGACCATCGCGTGCAGGGGCTCGACGAACCGCCACGCGTCGCGGGCCACCATCGGATCAAGCGTCATGCCGGCATCCTTTCATTACCGGCGAGTAGGCGCGATGTTCGATTGCTCATTGCTGGCCAGCGCGAGCTGGAAAGGCTGAGCAGCCGTCAGCCGTCAGCCGTCAGCCGTCAGCCGTCAGCCGTCAGCCGTCAGCCGTCGCCCAGGCGCGGCATGACCGCGCGGACGGCGACGGGAGCGCCCGGCCCCCCGCCGGCTCGGCCCCGGTACTCCGGGACGCCGACGCAGGTGAACAGCAGCCCCGCCAGCTCGTCCCGCTCGCCCAGCAGGCCCGGCACCTCCGAGTCGAGGAAGGTCATCCCGGAGGCGCTGGCGCCCAGGGCGTACGCGGCCAGGTGCAGCCTTCCCTCCACCAACCCGGCGGCCAGTTGGGCGTCGCGGTAGGCCCGGTCGTCGAGGCCCGCGAGCGGCGCGGCCGCGATCACGACGTACGCCGCTTCGGCGGCCAGCGCCTGGTCCAGGCAGACCCGCAACAGCTCGCCGCGCAGGTCCGCTGCCCGCAGCGGCCGCCGCAGGTCCGGCCAGCGGTAGAGCCCCGGCGTCACGCCGTCGACGCCGTGCACGGCGACCCAGTGCGGCACCCGTACGCCACGCAGCGCCGCGGCCAGCGGCCAGCGCAGCAGCTCGGGCGGCAGCGTGCGGGACCGGTCCATCCGTCGCTGCGAGCCGCGCCGGCGGACGACCTCGTCCAGCGAGGCGGACGGCGGCACCTCCGGCAGCGGCGCGGCGTCCGGCCAGGGTTCGCCCAGGGTGTCTCGGTCGCCGGCGCGCTGCGCCGTGGTGCAGAGCGGCAGCTCCACCTCGGGCAGCTCGCCCGGGACCGCCGGGCCGGTCGGTCCGATCGCCGGCTCGCCGGTGCCGAGCGAGAGCAGCGCCAGCGGGTACTCGTGCACGCCGTCCGCGCCGACCAGGGCCCGTACCGTCTCGTCCGGGAACAGCGAGCGCAGCCGTGGCGCGAGGCCGGCGCTGTCGGCCGCGGCCGACAGCTGAGCCAGCAGGGTCCCGGCGTCCCAGTACAGGTGCCGCCAGCCGCGTTCGGCGTAGCGCCAGCCGGTCCGCCAGGGCACTCCCGTCACGATCAGGGTGGACACCTCGCCGGTGCCGGCGGCCGCGATCCGCACGAGGGCGTGCCGCTCCGCGTCGTACCAGTACACCGCGTCCGGGACCCCGGTCACGCCGCGGGCGCTGACGTAGACCTCGAGGGGGAACCGGGCCCCGGCCGACCCGGAGGCCCGGTACAGGATCCGGCGTCCTCCGCGCTCGCCGGTCCGCACCACACCGGCGCCGAGGAAGAGCACCCGACCCAGCTGCGCGGCGTCCAGCGGCTGCCCCGGCGCCGCGACACCGGCCAGCACCGCCGTGGCGCTCACCCCCGGGTCGGGCAGCTCGCGGGGCAGGTCCAGCACGTCGAGCCCGTCCGGGTACGCCTTCATCGGCGGCGGCAGCGTGCCGGGGTCGTTCGGGACGAGATCGTGCCGCACCCGCGGATCGTCCACCGGGACGTCCCACTCGCTCTCCGGCACGTACGACGTGAGCCGGTGCAATAGCCCGGCGCCCTCCTGAAGATTCACCCCACTACTCTGCCAGGCGCTCACAACGGGTTTTCCGATGTGGATCCGACCCGGCGCCCGGCGCCCCTCAGGGCGTCGGGCGTGTCAGTCTTCCGCGTTCGCGTCGTGGACCAGCAGGGCGATCTGGACCCGGTTGTTGAGATCGAGGCGGGTCAGGATCCGTGACACGTGCGTCTTCACCGTCGGCAGGGCGAGGTGCAGTTCCTCGGCGATCTCCGCGTTGGAGCCGCCACGCCCGACCGCCAGGGCCACCGCCCGTTCCCGTTCGCCCAGCAGTGCCAGTCGTGCCCGGGCGGTGGCGGCCCGGGCGTCCTGGCCGGACCCGCCCGTGACCTGTGCGATGAGGCGGCGGGTGACGGCGGGCGAGAGCACCGGATCCCCGGCGGCCGCCGTCCGGATGGCGGCGACGATGTCCCGCGGCGAGGTGTCCTTGAGGAGGAACCCGGCAGCGCCCGCCCGCAGCGCGCCCAGTACGTGCGCGTCGGTGTGGAAAGTCGTCAGAACCAGCACTTCCGGGGCGCCGTTGCGGGCCCGGACCGCCTCGGTGGCGGCGAGCCCGTCGACGCCCGGCATCCGGATGTCCATGAGTACGAGATCGGGCTGGTGGGCGGCGACCAGCGCGGGCACCGGCGCCCCGTCGGCCGCCTCCGCGACAATCTCGATGTCCTCAGCGCCGCCCAGCATCAGGCGGAGTCCCGCCCGCACGAGCGCGTCGTCGTCGACGAGCACAACCCGGATCACTCGCGTCGCTCCCTCGTCACCTGTTCGCGGCGGTCGATGCGGTGTCCGCCGCCGGCCAGGGTAGCCAGGCGTAGACCCTGAAGCCGCCATCGGTAGGGCCGGCTTGCAGCTCCCCGCCGGCCAGTCGAGCCCGTTCGGCGAGCCCGATCAGTCCCTGCCCGCCGCCTTCGCCCGGGCCTGAATCCCGTACCGATGCGGGTGGAAATATGTTGTGAACCTCCACTGTCAGCCTTTGCGCGGGACAGCCGGCCACCCGCACCACGACGGGCGAGCCTGGCGCGTGCTTGCGGGCGTTGGTCAGGGCCTCTTGCACGATGCGGTAGGCCGTGCGCCCGACCACCCTCGGTGGCGGCGCGTCCGGCGGCCCGGTCAGCTCTACCCGTTCGCCTGTTGCCCGCGCCTCTGCCACCAGCCGGGCCAGATCTGTCAGTTCCGGTTGCGGCCGCTCGCGCTCCGGGGGAGTCCCGCGGAATACTCCGATCACCTCGGC
Source organism: Actinoplanes sp. NPDC051346 (assembly GCF_040682215.1). Lineage (NCBI taxonomy): Bacteria > Bacillati > Actinomycetota > Actinomycetes > Micromonosporales > Micromonosporaceae > Actinoplanes > Actinoplanes sp. NPDC051346. The sequence goes on from NZ_JBFBAJ010000004.1 coordinate 261,920, forward strand.
CAGGTCCCGCAGGGCCAGGTGCGCGCTCTCCCGGATCACCTTGGCCGCCTGGGCGATCTCCCCTCGGGGCGCACCCAGGTTGAACTCCAGCGCGCCCGCGTGAACGCTCAGCAGCGACAGTCGGTGTCCCAGCACGTCGTGCATCTCACGGGCGATCTCCTCCCGTGCCTCCCGCCGGGCCCGCTCGGCCCGCAACTCCGCGTCCGCCTCGGCAAGCTCCGTTCGCTCCCGCAGCGACGCGATCAGCTGCTGCCGGGAGCGGCGAAAGAGTCCCCATCCGATCGCCCCGGCGATCAGCGCGAAGTAGGTCAGCGCCGAGCCGGTCCGATCCTCGGGCAACTCCGCGAGCCGCCAGAGCAGCATGGGTAGCGGCGCGAAGGCCAGCCCCGCCACCCACGCCGTAGCCCGCCATGGCCGGGTCGCGGCCACGGTGAACACCATCACCATCGCCGGACCGGTCAGGTAGTGTGCCCGCGTTCCCACCAGGAGCAGCGCCACCGCGAGCGCTACCGGCCAGCGTCGTCGCAGCAGCACTGCTGCGCACCCCAGCCCACCGACGGCCTGATCGACGGCTCGCCACACCGGACCGACAGCCTCCGAGAGCGGCACGGACTGCGAGCTCACGGCGGCGAAGCAGACGGCGAACAGGAACAGCGCCAGATCTGCGGCCCAGTCCCGGCGGCTGCGGTGAATGCGGTGCATGCCGACAATCTACGAGCACAGCCCAGCAACCCGGAGATGCCCGAGACAACGAGATACTTAAGTACGACTCCCGCGCCGCCGACGGCCAACTTCGGTCACGATCTGACATCCCGAAGCCGGATCCGCCGTCCGGCCCCGCCGACCTACCGTCACGCCATGACTCCTCACACCACCAGGTCCCCCATAAAGGCGCTGTCGGGCTGGCTCTGCTTCATCCTGGTCGTCGGCGGCGTCAGCGGCCTTCTCCACCTGTGGCTCGGCTGGATTCACTTCATGGGCTTCGTTCGCTTCCTCGCTCCCGACGGCTATGAGATCTACAGCTACGTCGTCATGATCGTCCTCGGCCTCGCGATCGGCATAGCGGGCGACGCGGGCACCCGCTCGAGCCGGCGCTGAACCACCACCGGCACGCCAGAGGACGTCCGCGCCGGCTGGGCGTTCCGCGCCGCCGTGGCTGGTGGGTGTTCCGGACCGCGGTGGCCGGTGGGCGTTCCGCATCGCGGTGGCTGGTGGGTGTTCCGGACCGCGGTGGCCGGTGGGCGTTCCGCATCGCGGTGGCCGGTGGGCGTTCCGCGCCGCCCTGGCCGAGCCGGTGCAGGGCCGGTATTCGATATGTGCGCTATTCGGAGGCTGGCGTGAGGCTATTGGGCGTGAGTTTGGGACCCGCCCTGGTCGTGGGTGTCGAGCTGGCGACGCCCGCGAGCGAGCGCAGGCTCGTCCAACCGATGACTTCACCGTGACGGGGCCGTTTGTCTCGAGCTCGCTGACGCGACGCACGCCTACCGACGCCGTAGTGGCGATAGACTCGCCGGCCATGGGACTGCTCATCTTCAGCCTCAACCTCACCCTGGACGGTTGCGTCGACCACCAGGAGGGGATCGCCGACGACGAGACGCATGCCTTCTTCACCCGTCTCATGGACGAGGGCGGGGCAATGCTGTGGGGTCGCGTCACCTACGAGATGATGGAGAGCTACTGGCCGGCAGTCGCCCGCGGCGACGAGGAAGCGCCGCCGGCCATGCGCGAGTGGGCGGTCAAGCTGGAGGCCAAACCCAAGTACGTGGTGTCGTCGACGCGCAAAGACTTCCCGTGGACCAACAGCCACCACATCGCCGGCGATCTGCGCGAGGGCGTACAGAAGCTCAAGGACGCGACCCCGGCCGGGGTCCTCCTCGGAAGCGGCAAGCTCGCGACCGAGCTCGACCGGCTGGACCTGATCGACGAGTACAAGCTGCTCGTCCACCCCAGGATCGCCGGCCACGGCCCGACGCTGTACCAGGGCGGGCTGCCCGGCACGCGCCAGCTCGAGCTGCTCTCGGCGAACCCGCTCCGCAACGGCGCGGTGGCCATGCACTACCGCCGCGCGCGCTGAATCACAGGGGTCCATCGCCGCCAGCTCACCGGTAGCGCGGCGTCTTCCTTGCGCTCGCCGTGCAGCGCCGAACGACTTCTCGAAGGCGAGGACGGCTTCGACGATCCGGTCGAGGGCTCCGCGGATATCGCCAGCGGCGCAGCATCGGCCCGGACGGCTACTACGAGGTCGATGCCCTTCTCCGCGACCACGACGTCACCAGCGGTCCCGGCTAATTCTGCCTGGTGGCGGGGGAGTCGCACGGTCGCGGCTGGTGGGTGTTCCGCGACGCCGCGGCTGGTGGGTGTTCCGCAACGCCGCGGCTGGTGGGCGTTGCGGCCCTTCGCCGCCGCCTGTAACGACGCCCGCTGCCCACCGCCGCGGCCTCGGCATGCGCCGCGGGCCTACCCACCACCTGGCGTGGGCTCGCCCGCGGCAAATTCGGCGACGGCGTGGCGTCGCGGTTCATGGCCACCGGGGGGCTGCGGGGCGGCTGGTCGCGGCGTCTCGAGCGGATTGTGGACGGGGAGCAGCGGGTCGCCGGCGGGTCGATAGGCTGCGGGGGTGGACGACCTGGCGGACCGGCTCGCGGCGTTGAGGTTCAGCGGCCTCACCCAGGAGCAGGTGACGGCGCTCCTGATCGACGCCGTTGCCGCGTGGGGCGAGGCCCAAGGCTGGCGTGTCTACCGGAGGGCACCCAGCGTGATGCGGTTGCCGCCGCCGATGGAGCGGCAGCATTCCGTGCTCGACGTGGCCCTCGCCCGACCCGCCGCGCCGCCGATCGTGGTCGAGGTCGATCACACCGACCGCCGTCGGACGGTGGAGAAGCTGCTGGCCGAGGCCGAGGAGGGCCGCATCCCGTTCTGGGTCCGGTGGGGCCCCGGCCGCATCGCCGAGGCGCCGGCGCCGATCCACGTCATCCCACTGCACGTGACGCGCCAGCAGGGCCGCTACTCGCGCAGCGACCTGCCCGCGCCCGAGCACTCCGCGCGCCCGACCCTGCCGACGGAAGCCGCCGAACTACCCCTGGCCGACGAGGCGCCCAACGATGTTCCTTGAGCGCCGGCCGCGCCCTTCAGCGGATGCGGTCCTCAACTGCCAGCCCATCGCGCGGGCGAGCCTGCCTGTCCGGCGGCGCGCGTCGGGCGGCGGTCGCGTCAGTAAGCGGTCGCGTTCGTCGGCGGGTACGTCCGTCAGCGGTCGCGTCCGTCCGAGGTCGCGTCCGTCAGCGGGTGCGGCCCTCAGTTGCCGGCCCATGGCGTGGGCGATCCTGGCTGTCCGGCGGCGCGCGTCGGACGGCGCTCGTCTTCGTCAGCGCTCGTCTTCGTCAGCGCTCCTCTCCGTCCGGGTCGCGTCCGTCAGCGGGTGCGGCCCTTCAGGTGTCGGCCCATCGCGCGGGCGATCTCCCGGTTCGCGTCGCGCTCGGCGAGCGTCTGCCGCTTGTCGTACTCCCTCTTGCCCTTGGCCAGGGCGAGCTCCACCTTGGCCCATCCGTCCTGGAAGTAGAGCGACAGCGGCACCAGGGCGATGCCCGGCTCGCGCAACTTGTCGAGGATGCGGGCGATCTCCACCCGGTGCAGCAGCAGCTTCCGGGTGCGCCGCGGTGCATGGTTCGTCCACGAGCCGAACCCGTACTCGGCGATGTGCAGGTTGTAGAGCATGATCTCGCCCTCGTGCTCCTGGGCGAAGGCGTCGACGATGGACGCGTACCCCGCGCGCAGCGACTTCACCTCCGTGCCCGCCAACACGAGGCCTGCCTCGTAGGTCTTGAGGACCGCGTAGTCGTGGCGCGCCTTCCTGTTCGACGCGATGACCTTGCGGCCGGTCTCCCTGGGCGTGGCCGCCTCCTTCCCTCGCAACGGCTGACCGTGCGAGCCTACGTGTCGTCGCGGACCTCGTGCGCGAGCTCCACAAGCGGACGGTCAACAGTTGCCCCGTCGTGGCCGACATGGCCCGTGGCGTCGCCATCGGCTGCGCCCGACGCGGAGCTGGAAGCGGAGCTCGGTGCGCCTCGCCGATCGTCAAATCCGGCTGCAGCGCTTGCGGGCCACGGGCGCCACGCGTGGCTGCGCCTGTGGGCCACGCGCGGCTGCGCTGCGGCCACGGCGGCCGCCAGCGGGCCATGCGGCCCCGCGTGCGGGTCACGGGTCGCCCTGTCTGCGGGTCACGCGCGGCTGCGCCTGCGAGTCGCGCGCGTTACGCCTGCGGGTCGCGCGTGGCCGCCAGCGGTCCATGGCGGCCGCGCCTGTGGGCCACGGATCACCGCCTGTGGGCCACGGGTCACGCGGGGCTGCGGGTCACGCGGGGCTGCGGGTCACGCGGGGCTGCGGGTCACGCGCGGCTGCGGGTCGCGCGCGGCCGCCAGCGGTCCATGGCGGCCCCGCGTGTGGGCGCCACGGGTCGCCGTGTCTGCGGGCCACCGGACCCGTGTCTGCGGGCCACCGGACCCGTGTCTGCGGGCCACCGGACCCGTGTCTGCGGGCCACCGGACCCGTGTCTGCGGGCCACCGGACACCGCGCACGCGGGCCACCTTGCGGCGGATCGTGTGGTCGGCGCAGGTCAGCAAGCTCACCTCGTCGACAGCGAAACCGCAGGTCGAGCACCCTGGGTTGTCAGCCCGTGCGCTGCGGCGGGACCTCGGCCTCGCTGTGCTGCTCGCCGGCGGCGTCGCGCAGGGTCAGGTTCTTGCCCGTACGCGGGTCGAACAGCAGGATCCGCGTCGGGTCCAACCACAGCGAGGCCTTCTCCCCGTCGCGTACCCGGCTCGTCGGGTCCAGCGAGACCACCATCTGCGTGCGCATCCGTTCGCTGTCGAGCTCCCGTTCCAGGCTGGCGAGCTGCTCGGAGATGTCGGCCGGCGCCTCGTACGGAATGAACGCGTACTGCTCGTTGCCCAGCCATTCGGTGACGTCGACCTCGACCTCGAAGATCACACCGCGGTCGCGTTTGCGTTCGTCGACGAGGGTGGCGTCCTCGAAGTATTCAGGGCGGACGCCGGCGATCAGGATCTGGCCGTCGTCGACCCGGTCCGCGACCTCGCCGCGCAGCGGGCAGGTGAGGAACGGCAGGCGCAGCTCGTTTCCGCGTACGGCGGCGGGCAGGAAGTTCATCGGCGGCGAGCCGATGAATCCGGCGACGAACAGGTTGGTCGGGCTTTCGTAGAGTTCGCGCGGGCTGGCGACCTGCTGGAGTTCGCCCTTGCGCAGCACGGCGACCCGGTCGCCGAGCGTCATGGCCTCGGTCTGGTCGTGGGTGACGTAGACGGTCGTGGTGCCGAGCCGGCGTTGCATGCGCAGGATCTCGGTGCGCATCTGTCCGCGCAGCTTGGCGTCGAGGTTCGACAGTGGCTCGTCGAAGAGGAAGGCGTCGGCCTGGCGGACGATGGCCCGGCCCATCGCGACGCGCTGGCGCTGTCCGCCGGAGAGCTGGCTGGGCTTGCGTTCCAGGTGTTCGTGCAGTTCGAGGGTGTCCGCGGCGGCTTTGACCCGTTCGCGTACCTCGGCGTCGGGGGTGTGCTTGAGGCGCAGGGGGAAGGCGATGTTCTCGAAGACCGACAGGTGCGGGTAGAGCGCGTAGTTCTGGAAGACCATGGACAGGTTGCGGTCGCGGGGTGCCTTCTGGTTCATCCGCTCGCCGCCGATGAGCAGGTCGCCGGAGGTGATGTCCTCGAGCCCGACGATCATTCGCAGCAGCGTGGATTTGCCGCAGCCGGACGGCCCGACGAGGATCATGAATTCGCCGTCGGCGATGTCCAGGCTGACGTCTTTGACGGCGTGGTATCCGTCGGGGTACGTCTTGTCGACGTTCTTGATGGTGATGGCTGCCATCTCGGGCGGTCCTTTCTCTCTCGCCAGGGCTCAGCCCTTGACAGCGCCGGAGGTGAGTCCGGCCACGATGCGGCGCTGGAAGATCAGCGTCACGATCACGATCGGGATGGTGACGACCACGGACGCGGCCGCGATCGCCGCCGTGGGCTGCTGGAACTGGGAGGCGCCGGTGAAGAACGCCAGGGCCGCCGGGACCGGGCGGGCGGCGTCGGTCGAGGTCAGGGAGACGCCGAAGACGAAGTCGTTCCAGCCGGCGAAGAAGGCGATGATCGCCGTGGTGAAGACGCCGGGCGCGGCGAGGGGGACGATCACCCGGCGGAACGCCTGCCATGGCGTCGCCCCGTCGACCTGGGCCGCCTGTTCCATCTCCCAGGGGATCTCCCGGAAGAACGCCGACAGGGTCCAGATCGACAACGGCAGCGTGAAGGAGATGTACGGGATGATCAGGCCGAGCCAGGTGTCGAAGAGCCCGACCGCGCGCCACATGTCGAACAGCGGGCCGATCAGGGAGATCACCGGGAACATGGCGATGGCCAGGGCGACCGACAGGATGAGCTTCTTGCCGGGGAAGTCCAGGCGGGCGATCGCGTACGCCACGAACATGGCGATGACGACGCTGAACGCGGTGGAGATGAACGAGATGCCGATCGAGTTGCGCAGCGCGCTGGTGAACAGGTCGGTCTGGAACACCGTCCGGTAGTTGTCGAGGCTCCAGTCGCTCGGGAAGAACTGTTTGTTGTAGATGTCGTCGCCGGGTTTGAGCGACAGGGAGATCATCCAGGCGATCGGCGTCAGCGTGTAGAGCAGGATCAGGATCGCGCCGATGATCCAGGCCGCCTGCGAGCGTCGGGTCGTGGTCATCGGCGGTCCCCCCGTACCTGTCCGAGGTCGGTTTTGAATCCCTTGATGAAGATGAACGCGATCAGCAGCACCGACAGGAACAGCAGCACGGAGACCGCCGAGCCGATGCCCAGCGCCACCCGGGTGATGCTCTGCCGGTAGGTGAGGAACGACAGCGTCTCGGTGCCGCTGGCGCCGGCCGTCATGACGAAGACGTTGTCGAAGACGCGCCAGGCGTCGAGGGTGCGGAACAGCAGCGCCACCATGATGGCGGCCTTCATGTTCGGGATGATCACCTTGAAGAGCCGTTGGCGGAACGTCGCACCGTCCACGTTGGCGGCCTCGATGAGGGATTCGGGGACCTGGGCGAGGCCGGCGAGCAGCAGCAGGGCGATGAACGGCGTGGTCTTCCAGATCTCGGAGGCGCAGATGGTGATCAGCGCCGACCAGCGCTGGCCGAACCAGTCGAAGTCGCCGAGGCCGAGCCAGCTGTTGACGAAGCCGGAGTCGAGGGCGAACGCGTATCTCCAGGCGAAGGCGGAGACGACCGTGATGATTCCGTACGGAACGAGGATCGAGGTCCGGATGGTCCGGCGGCCGAAGATGATCTTGTGCATGACCATCGCGAAGGTGAACCCGATGACGAGCTCGAGCGAGACGGTGACCACGGTGATCAACGCCGTGGTTCCCACGTCCTCCCACCACAGCGGGTCGGTGAGCACCACGAGGTAGTTGCCGAGCCCCACGAACTCCTTGCCGGCCGGGTCGGTCAGCCGGTAGCTGAACGTGGAGAGATAGACCGCGTTGGCCATCGGGTACGCCGTGACCGCCAGCATCAGGATGAACGCGGGAGCGGACAGCAGCCAGCCGAGCCGGCGCTCGTGCAGCGCGCGGTCGGTGAGCTCGACCGTGGGTGAGCGGCGCGCCGCCGCCTTGGCCGGTGGTTCTCGGGTGACCGTCACCGGGATCTCCTCTCCGCTCGCGGGGCCGTCACAGCAGCCGCCGGTCGTGCAGGACGTCGTCGATCAGCTTCGCGGCGGTCGCCGGTGTCGAGTCCGGGTTCACACCGGCCGGCGTGTGCCAGGTGCGCTGGACGGCCGATGACACATCGCCGTAGTACGGGGTGATCGGGCGGGGGCCCGCGTCGTTGATGGACTCGCGCATGAGGTCGGCCATCGGATACTTCGCGCGGACGTCCGGGTCGTCGTACACCGAGCCGGTCGCCACCGGATCGCCCAGGCCGAGGAAGCGGATCTTCTGCATCGGCGGCGAGATCAGGCACTTGACCGCCTCGACGGCGAGGTCCTTCTTGGTGCTGAACCTGCTGATGCCGATGTTGGCGCCGCCGATCGGCGGTTTGCTCGGCACGTCGGCCTTGACCCGCGGATACCGCGCCCACGCCACGTCCTGGAGCACGGCGGGGTCCGTCGCGCCGTCGGCGATGTTGCCCTGCAGGGAGGCGTACGCGTACGGCCAGTTGAGCATGAACCCGCCGTTCTCGCCCTGGAAGGTGATCCGCCCGACCTCTTCGTCCGCGGTGGACAGGGCGGGGTCCGCCGCGCTCGAGTTCGCCAGCTTGGCGACGATCCGGGCGGCTTCCCGGCCCTCGGGCGAGTCGATGGAGACGGTGGCGTCGCGGCCGCGCTCGTTGTCACGGATGATCGAGCCGCCGGCGGACTCGATGAGCCCGTTGACCCACACCATGTAGCCCTCGTAGCGCTTGCCCTGCTCCGAGACGATCGTGTTGGTCTTGACCGCTGCGTCGATCATCTGGTCCCAGGTGAAGTTCGGCGAGGTGGGATCGACGCCGGCCTGCTGGGCGACCGACTTGCGATACCAGAGCAGCTGGGTGTTCGCCGAGTACGGCACTCCGACCAGCTTGCCCTTCCACTCGGCGGTCTTGATCGGCGACTCGAGGATGTCGGTCAGCAGCTCCGCGCGCTGCGACTCGGTGAACTCGTGCAGCCATCCGGCGCTGGCCAGCTCCGGGTTGTACGGCGGGTCGATGTTCATGAAGTCGATCGACGGGTCGCCCGCCGCGAGCCGGCGTACCAGCTGTTCGCGCTGGCCGTCCGCGGTCGCCGGGAGCACCGAGATGGCGATCGTGTAACGCCCGCCCGAGTTGCGGCCGCACTGGGCCGCCGCCTCCTGCGTGGCGCCCGTGTTGTCGGGGTTGATGTACCAGTTCAGGGTCCGGGCGCCGCCGACGTCGCCGCCGCAACCGACCAGGGCGGAACAGACGAGGGTGGCCGCGGTGGCCGCCGCCACCGATCTGCGGCGGCCGGCCGTTCTGCTACCGATCACGGCGTGCTCCTTAGCTCGGGTCAGCGCGGGCGATCACCCGCCAGCAGGCCGACGGCGGGCAGGACCAGGCCCGCGTCGGTCAGGTCGCGCAGCAGTCGGCTTAGCGTGGGCCGGGGCATGCCCGCGTGCGCGTCGGGCGCGGCGGCCGGCACGTTCAGCGCGCGCGCCGCCTCGACGGCCAGGTCGGTGATGGCCGCTTCCAGGGCACGCAGCCGCACCTCGCGCGGCCCCTGCCGGGTGCTGGTGCGGAGTTCGTCGTGCTGACGCAGCAGCCGTCGCAGGTCCGTGGCGAGCTGCTCGATCGGTGGGGTGTGCGTACGCGGCGGTTCGTCCCGCCGCCGGGCCACCTGCCACAGGGCCCGGGCGACGCGTGGTGCGTAGAGCGCAACGCCCACGGCCAGCGTGGGCGAGAGCATGATCAGGGCAATCTGTCCGGCTTTGGCGAGGTCCACAGCGGATCCTCAGCGGTGGTGACTGATCGGATGCAACGGCTGACTGCTCGTAGCTTCCGCGCACTGATCGTCGGTGTCAACACTGCTTCGATTTAGCGCGTTGGCACCATCTGAAGGCTTCGGAGAAGTGGGAGCGGGCACGGAATCGCAGTCCACTGTGCATCGGCGCGATCACCGAGCGCTTTCGTCGGCTTCTCGGCATGATGGACACCGAAACCGCCGCGACCGCGCGAGAGGATGGCAACGATGATCTTCATTACCGCGAAGTTCCTCGTCAAACCGGAGTCCGCGCCGCGATGGCCGGAGATCACGGCCGCGTTCACCCGGGCGACCCGGGCGGAGCCGGGCTGCCTGTGGTTCGACTGGTACCGCGGCCTCGACGACCCGGACGAGTACGTCCTGGTCGAGGCGTTCCGTGACGACGCGGCGGGCGCGGCGCACGTGAACTCCGCGCACTTCGCGCAGGCGCGACGGGACCTGCCGCCACACCTGCGGTCGACGCCGCGGATCATCAGCCAGACGGTGGATCAGGACGACTGGTCCGAGCTGGGCGAGCTGGCGGTCGACTGATCGCGCCGGGCGAGCTGGCGGCCCGTGACCGCCGCGAGGACGGCCGGGTGCCACCGGCGGGCGATCTTGCGGTCGCCCGTCCGGTTCGGGTGGACGCCGTCCGAGGTGTCGGTGGCGGTGTCGAAGCCGGTCCACTGGTCCACCACCGAGATCGGGGACCGCGCGGTGGACCGGGACGCGGCCCAGCCGGGCAGGGCGGCGTTCAGTTCGACCACCCGCCGCCCGCACGCGGCGCAGTCCTTCGGCTCCATCGGCAGGATCTGCGCGACGATGATCCTCATCTCCGGGTCGGCCGCGCGCATCTGGTCGACGAGCGTGGTGAAGGCCGCCAGGATCGTCGTGGCCGGACGGTTCCTCCAGACGTCGTTGGTGCCGAGGTGCATCATCACCACCTCCGGCTCGGTGGCCGAGAGCCAGCCCGGGAGCAGTTCCCGCGCCGCCACCTCGGTGGCCAGGTAGCCGCTGTGCCCCTCGTTGTGGCCGTCGTGGGCGAACCCGCAGCGGCGGCCGGGCCTGGTGCCGACGAAGTCCACGCGGTGTGCCGGGAGGCCGCGCCACAGCAGCGCCCGCCAGCAGCCGGGGGAGCCGGTGATCGAATCGCCGAGCGCCATGACCCGCACCGGGCCGCCGCCGCCCGCCGCCCGCCCGGATCGCGCCGGCGCGCCCTGGGCGGTGGACGCCGGCGGCGTGCCGGGTCGCGCCGCCGGCCGGGCCGGGGACTGGGCCCGGCCGACGCTGACCATGGCGAGGGTCGCGGCCGGCACGAGCACCGCCGCGACGACCAGCGGAAGCCCGCGTCGATGCACGGATGTCCTCCCGGGATTCGGGGTCGAAGCGCGAATCCCATTGCCTCACACATCCACCGACCGGCGCGCGGCGATTCGTGAATCCGGTTCCGCTTCTCCCGGCGCTTCGCGACGCGGCGAGAACGTGTAGCTGATCGAGATGATGAAGTCGATCACCACCGCCACGCCCCAGGGCCTCATTACCGACCAGAGCGGCAGGGTCCGCTCCAGATCGCCCACCAGCAGCGTGAAGACGCCCAGGATGGCGGCCGCGGCGGCGTACGACCCAAAGTGCTCCAGCCACTGCCGGCGTACGTGGGCGGCGTGGGCGCGCCCGGCCCGCGGTGGGCGCGGCGGCGGGGGGCCGCCCGCGAAGCGGTGGCTGGCGTGCCGGTCGGCCCAGCGGATCATCCGGTGGCCGAGGACGACCGACACCCCCAGGTAGACCGCGGACAGACCGTGGGCCAGGTGCGCCTCGCCGCCACCTCGCAGGTCGGCGACGGCGATGGCCAGGAGCAGCACGTCCACCAGCGGCACCGACCAGAGCAGGGCCGTGCTCAGCCTCCGGCGTCTGAACAGGTACCGGGCGGCCAGGCCGGCCGCCAGCAGCACCCAGAAACCGACCTCGCAGGCGATGATCGCGGCGATCATGTCGTCCTCCCTTTCTCACACGGTCGTGTTATTACCTTGATAACACACTCGTGCGATAATCGGCACATGCCGAAGGTCGTGGATCACGCCGCCCGCCGCCGGGAGCTGGCCGCCGCGGTCTGGCGCGTCATCGCCCGCGACGGGGTCGCCGAGGTCTCCATCCGGGCGGTGGCCGCCGAGTCGGGGTGGTCCTCCGGCGCACTGCGGCACTACTTCGCCACCCGCGCCGAGCTGCTCGCCTTCGCCTGCGAGGAGGTGATCGCCACGGTCACCCACCGGCTGGAGACCATGAGGCCGGAGGGCACCGTACGCCAGGCAGCGGAGGCACTGCTGCGCGAGACGATGCCCCTGGACGACCGGCGTCACGTGGAGTCGTCGATCGCCTTCGCCTTCCTCGCGCTCGGCCTCGGCGACCCGGAACTCGCCCGGGTCCAGCGCCTGCACTTCAGTGGCATGGCCGGGTTCTGCCTCGAGCTGGCGGGGCACCTGCTGCCGGCGGGCGCCGACCACGAACGCGCGGCCCGGCGCCTGCACGCGGTCGTCGACGGTCTGACCGTGCACGTCCTCGCCGGCCACCTCACCCCGGACGAGGCCGCCGCGGAGCTGTCCGCCTACCTGGACGACCTCGTGCGGGGCTGAGGGTCTCCCGGCGGCAGCAGCGCGCCGGGGCCGAGGCCGCGCAGCGACGCGTCCAGCACCTGGGCGGTGTGTGCCATCGCCACCTGTCCGCCGAGGCGTCGGACCGCGGCGGCGACCTGCATGAGGCACCCCGGATTGGCGGTGACCAGCAGCTCCGCGCCGGTGGCCAGCACCGCGCGGGCCTTGCGCTCGCCCAGCTCGGCCGCCGGCCCGGGATTCAGGACGTTCCACACGCCCGCCGAGCCGCAGCAGATCTCCGGGTCGGCGATCTCCCGTACGGTCAGCTCGGGGATGCCCGCCAGCAGCGCGCGTGGCTGGGAGCGGATGCCCTGGGCGTGCGCGAGATGGCACGCGTCGTGGTAGGCGACGGTGACCGGCAGCGGGTGCCTCCTCGCGACCGGTCCCAGCTCGACCAGCAGCTCCGACAGGTCCCGCACCCGTGCGGCGAAGGCGGCGGCGGGTGCGGCGTACGCGGGGTCGTCGCTCAGCAGTTCGGCGTACTCCTTCATCGCCGAGCCGCAGCCCGCCGCGTTGACCACGACCCGGTCGACGCCCGCGCGGGAGAACGTGTCGACGATGCGCCGGGCGAAGCGCTGAGCCTCGGGCCTGCGCCCGTTGTGGACGCTGAGCGCGCCGCAGCAGCCCTGCGCCGGCGGGATGATGACATCGCAGCCCTCCGCGGCGAGAATTCGGATCGTCGCGGAGTTCACTTCCGGGAAGAACGCGCTCTGCACGCAGCCGGTCAGGACGCCGACGGTGGCCCGCCGTGCGCCGACGGCCGGCACCAGCCGCGGCGGGCGGGGGACCGTCCGCAGGCGCGGGGCCAGCGATTCCACCGTGGCGAGGGTCGGCCCGAGCCGCCGCGTCAGATCGGTGCGGGCGACCAGCCGCCGCAGGCCGCTCGCCTGGTACGCCCGCAGCGGCCCCCGCAGCAACCGCAGCCGCCGCGGGTACGGAAAGAGCGCGAAGATCGCCGCCCGCAGTGCCCGTTGCCGGGGAGTCCGGTCGTGGCGCCGCTCGACCTGCGCCCGGGTGTCCTCGATCAACCGGTCGTAGCGGACCCCGGACGGGCAGGCCGTGACGCACGCCATGCAACCCAGGCACCGGTCGACGTGCCGGACCATCGAGTCGCTCATCGGCTCGCCGTCCAGCCCGGCCTGGATCAGGTAGATCCGGCCGCGCGGCGAGTCCGCCTCCTCACCCCAGAGCGTGTACGTCGGGCAGGTGGGAAGGCAGAAGCCGCAGTGGACGCAGTCGCCGGCGAGGGCGGCGCTGGGCGGGCGGTCGGCGTCGAAGGCGGGTGTGCCGGCGACCGGGCCGAGGACGTCGGGCGGTGCGTCGTTCGTACCCCGGGTGGCGTCGACCATCAGATGCCTCCTACGAAGCGGCCGGGGGCGAAGCGGTGCCCGGGATCGAAGCGGTCCTTGACCCGGCGCATGAGCGACAGCGCCGGCACCGGTCCCCACATGTCGAGGTGCGGGCGGACCGCCTCCGGTGCGGTCAGCACGACGGCGTGCCCTCCGGCGCGGCCGGCGGCGGCCCGCAGCAGCGCGATCGTCTCCGGGATGTCCTCGACGACGTGCGCGTAGAGCACACCCGCTCCCGCCGAACCCCGGATCGTGACCTCCGGCGCGGCCGCCAGCAGCGATGGCACCCCGGACAGCGCGGCGGTGAGCTTGAGGCCGACGCCGTCGCTCGGCCACGGCAGAACGCCCCACCATGGCGGAAGCTCGCCGATCGAGCCTGACAGGCACTTCTCGAGCCGGGCAGCCCGGTCCCGGACCCCCTCGGCGGTGCCCTCCACGAGCACCGCGACGGTGCCAAGGCCGAGGCCGATCCGGTTGATCTCGACCGCGCTGGGCGCCACCTGCTCGGCCCGGACCGCGGCGAGCAGTGCTCCGAGCTCGGCGGCGGGTGCGTCGCGGAGCACCACGGCGCGGGCCGGGGGCACCGGATGCAGGCGGAAGGCGCACTCGGTGATCAGACCGAGGGTGCCGTAGGAGCCGGCGAACAGCTTGCCCAGGTCGTACCCGGCGACGTTCTTGACCACCTTGCCGCCGGAGCGGGTGACCGCGCCGTCCGGCCGGACCACCGTCATGCCGATGATCAGGTCGCGGGCCGTGCCGTAATGCAGGCGGCGCGGGCCGCTGGTGCCGGCCGCGACCGCGCCGCCCACGGTGGCGCCGGGCAGCGGTGAGTCGAGGGCGAGCTGCTGGGTGCCGAAGTCCAGCTCGTCGAGGGGAGTGCCGGCGCGCACCACGGCGATCAGGTCACCGGCCGCGTGCTCCACGACGCCGCGCAGGCGGTGGGTGTCGACGATGAGGTCGAGCCGGCCCGGCGGCATTCCCCAGTCCAGCTTGGTGCCGCCGCCACGGATCACCACGGCCAGGTCTTCCGCCGCGGCCGCGCGCAGCACGGACGACACTTCCTCAGTGGAGGCCGGCGCGACCACGAACCGGGCCCGGCGGCCCGCGACCACATCGTCGTCGGTGGCGGGTTGCCAGCCCATCAGAAGATCTCCGCGGCGCAAGGCGGAGCGGCGGGAGGCGGATCCGCCGCGTGGTGCCGGCGCGGCACCTCGCCGCACAGGCGCGGGGTGGGGAAGATCTTTCCGGGGTTGGCCAGCCCGGCCGGATCGAACGCGCAGCGCAGCAGGTGCATGGTCTCCAGGTCGTCCGCGGTGAACATCCGTGGCATGTACTTCGCCTTGTCCGCGCCGACGCCGTGCTCGCCGGTGATCGAGCCGCCGTACTCGATGCAGAGGTCGATGATCGCTCCGGACACCTCCTCGGCCCGTTCGGCCTCGCCCTCGGTCGCGGCGTCGAAGAGCACCAGGGGATGCAGGTTGCCGTCGCCGGCGTGGAAGACGTTCGCCACCCGGACACCGCGCGCGTGCGCGACCTCGCCGATGCGGTGCAGCACCTCGGGCAGAGCGGTCCGCGGGATCACGCCGTCCTGGACGATGTAGTCGGGGCTGATCCGGCCCACCGCCGCGAACGCGGACTTGCGGCCCTTCCAGATCAGCGCCCGCTCGCCCGCGTCCGCCGCGATCCGCAGCTCGGTCGCGCCGGCGGCCTCGCAGAGGGCGGTGACCCGCGCGAACTGGGCCTCGACCTCGGCGGCCGGGCCGTCCAGCTCGACGATGAGCACCGCCCCGGCGCCCGGGGGATAACCGCAGGCCACGGCCGCTTCGGCGGCCTCGATCGCGAGGGCGTCCATCATCTCGATCGCCGCCGGGACCACCCCGGCGGCGATGATCGCGGAGGTGGCGGCGCCGGCCTGGTCGGTGGTCGCGAAGGCGGCGAGCAGCGTACGAACGGATTCCGGCAACCGGGTCAGGCGTACGGTGACCCGGGTCGCGACCCCCAGCGTGCCCTCCGACCCGACGAACGCGCCGAGCAGGTCGTAGCCGGGCGTGTCCGGCGCCCGCCCACCCAGCTCGACGACCGTCCCGTCCGGCGTGACGATCTCCGCGCCGAGCACGTGGTTAGTGGTGAAGCCGTACTTCAGGCAGTGCGCGCCGCCGGAATTCTCCGCGACGTTGCCGCCGATCGAACAGATCTGCTGGCTCGACGGATCGGGCGCGTAATAGTAGCCGTGCGGCGCGGCCGCCGTGCTCACGTGCAGGTTGATCACGCCGGGCTCGACGACCGCCCGTTCGTCCTGCGGCGCGATCTCGACGATCTCGCGCATCTTCGAGGTCACCACGAGCACCCCGTCGGCGTGCGGGAGCGCGCCGCCCGACAGGCCGGTGCCCGAGCCCCGGGCCACGAACGGCACGCCGGCCGCGGCGCACGCCCGGATGGTCACGGCGCACTCGGTCGCGTCGCGGGGCAGCACGACGAGCCCGGGCGTGACCTTGTAATGGGCGAGGCCGTCGCACTCGTAGGTCCGCAGTTCCTGGCGGTCCGACACGATCCGGTCGGCGCCCAGCGCGGTCCGCAGCGTGGCGGCAAGCTCCTCGAGCGAAGTCATCGGCGACCTCCCTGGGGGACAACTTAGCAAGGCCGGCAAGACATCGACGTACGTCATTACCGCAACAGAAAGTTTATCTATGAACGTCTATGTTCCCGTACAGTCTCGGTCGTCTGGAGAGATCCCCCAGGCCGATCCCAGGAGGCTTGCGTGCGCATACGTAGACGGTCCGCCGTCGCCGGAATCCTCGCCGCTACCACGATGATCGCGTCCGCGCCCCTCGGCGCGAGCGCGGCGCCCTCCCACCCGTCACCCGCCGCGGCCACGCCGCTGACCGGCGAGCACCTCGACGAGGAGTACTCCTTCGTCGACAACCGCGGCGGCCCCGCCGCGCCCACCTCGGCCCAGCGCGCCCTCGTCCGCGACGCCAACATCGTCACCCGGTGGAACAAGCTCGGCACGCCGGCGTCGGTCACCGCGCTCAAGGGCAGGCTCGCCACCGGGCCGGCGGGTAACGCCGACACCGTGGCCCGCCGTTACCTCAAGAACAGCCTCGGCCTCTTCGCGCTGCGCCGGGCCGCGGTCGACGACCTCGAGACCGTCGCCACCACGAAGGTCGGCGACGGCACCGTCGTGCTGTTGCGTCAGCGCTACGGAGGCCTGCCCGCCGCTCACGACGGCCTGGTCGCCGTCGCGGTCAAGGGCGGCGACGTCCTGCGGGTCACCTCGTCGCTGAGCCCGCGAACGGCCGCGCCCACCGCGGCCCGTCTGCAGCCCGAGGACGCCCTCGCCGGAGCCCTCGCCGACGCGAAGATCCCGCGCGAGAAGCTCGCCGACTCGCGGGTGCGGCTGGTGGCCGTGCCGATGCCCGGCGCCGAGCCCCGCGCGGCCTACGAAGTGGTCGTCATGGCGAACGACGCCGACCACCCGCTGGCCTACACGACCTATGTGGACGCGATCGACGGCCGGATCCTCGTACGCGAGAACCTGGTGAACTTCGCCGAGAACGACCCGCACTGGAAGGTCTTCCCGGCCACGCCGCCCGCGGGCGGCGCGGACGTCCGGCAGACGTGGTGCGTCACGACGGCCACCGGCTGCACCCGGCAGGTGCTCGACCCGGCCACCGGCAAGGCGTGGGACGTCGACGCCACCACCGGCACGTCGAGCCTCACCACGATGGGCAACTCGGCCGAGACCGTGCGGCTGTGGGGCAACGGCAACCCCGCGGTGCCCGCCGCCGCCAAGGCCGACCGGGAGTACGTCTACCCGTTCACCAACCAGTGGAACGCCAGCAAGTGCGACCCGAACTCGCTGACCACGCCCGAGCAGGCGGACGCCGACGCGGCCACCGCCAACCTGTTCGCGATGCACAACCGGATGCACGACTGGTCGTACCGGCTCGGCTTCACCGAGGCGACCTGGAACCTGCAGAAGGTCAACACCGGCGCGTACGGCAAGGCCGCCGACGCCGAGCGCGGCAACGCCCAGCAGGGCGCGGCCACCGCGACCACCCGCAACAACGCCAACCAGGCCACCCCGCCGGACGGCATGCAGCCGACCAGCAACATGTACATGTGGCAGCCGTTCGCCGGCGCCGCGTACCCGCCGTGCGTCGACGGTGACTTCGACATGACGGTCATCGGGCACGAGTACGGCCACGCCATCAGCAACCGCATGATCGCCGGCCCGGACAGCGGCATCGCCTCGTCGCAGGGCGGCGCGATGGGGGAGAGCTGGTCGGACCTGCTCGCGATGGAGTACCTGTTCGAGAGCGGCTACGCCCCGCGCGGCAACACGCCGTACGTGACCGGCGGCTATGTGACCGGCGACGTCGTCACCGGCATCCGCAACTACGACATGAGCAACAGCGCCCTGAACTACTCCAACGTGGGGTACGACCGTGGCCCGGCCGTGCACTCCGACGGCGAGATCTGGAGCGCGACGAACTTCGACGTCCGCCGGGCCCTCATCGCCCGCTACGGTGCGGGCACCCGGGCGCAGCAGGAGAGCTGCGCGGCGGGGACCACCCCGGCGACCGAGTGCCCGGGCAACCGGCGCTGGGTGCAGCTCGTCTTCGACTCGTACCTGCTGGCCGCGACCGGCTCGATCAGCATGCTCGACATGCGCGACAACATGATCACCGCGGACGCGTTGCGCTTCGGCGGAGCGAACGCCGACCTGCTCTGGAACGCGTTCGCCGCCCGCGGCATGGGCGCCGGCGCCGCCAGTGGCCCGTCGGACAGCGATCCGGTGCCCAGCTTCGCCTCGCCGTCCGTGGAGAACTCCGAGGTGACGTTCAAGGCTCTCGGCGAGGCCGCCGGCAAGCCGGTCCGCCTCTACATCGGCGACTACGACTTCGGATCGGTCCCGGTCGCCGACACCGACCCGGCCACCGCCCTGCCGGACACCGTGACGCTGGCCCCGGGCACCTACCGCTTCCTGGCGATCGGCGTGGGCTTCGGCCACAAGCGGTTCACCCAGACCGTCTACCCCGGCGTCACCACCGGAGTCGGCGTGGTCATGCCGACGAACCTCGCCTCGGCGGCCTCCGGTGCCACCGTCACCGGCGACGGCGCCGCCCCCGGCCGGCTCGCCGACGACGCCGAGGGCACGGCCTGGACCGCCACCGGCGGCGTGGCCGGCCGCCAGGTCACGGTCGACCTGCCCACGGACGCGCCGAAGCTCGTCTCCCGCGTCCAGCTCAGCGCCTTCCCGGGCGCTGGCGCGCCGACCTCGACCATGTACAGCACGGTGCGCCAGTTCGAGATCCTCACGTGCAACGCGGCGGTGGGCGCGGACTGCGCCAGCGACGCCGGGTACCGGGTGGCGTACACCAGCCCGGTGAACGCCTTCGACACCGGCCAGTTCCGGCCCAAGGTGCCGAACCTGGTGATGAAGTCCTTCTCCGTGCGCCCGACACCGGCCACGCACGTCAAGCTCCGCGTGCTGAGCAACCAGTGCACGGGCAACCCGCTGTACGCCGGCGAGCAGGAGAACGACCCCCGTTCCAGCACCGACTGCACCACCGTCTCCCCGGCGGCGGGGTCGGCGATCGCCGCGGAATTCCAGGTGTTCAGCAGCTGACAGAGACAGCCGTGGGGTGTGCGGTGGCGGCCGCGCACCCCACGGCCGGCGTCGGCTAGGTTGGGCACGTGTCCCACGACGACGACCAGCCGGCCCGGGTCGAGGACGTGCACGAGCTGGCATCGGCCATGCCGCACGTGACCGTCGAGTACGGCACCGGCGACAACCCGGTCTACCAGGTGGGCCGGAAATCCTTCATCTTCTTCCGCAATCCCCGGCCGGACGCGGTCGACCCCGACACCGGGGAACGCTATGCGGACGTCATCGTCTTCTGGGTCGAGTCGGAGGCGGACAAGCAGGCCCTGCTTCAGGACGAGACGTCACCGTTCTTCACGACGGCACACTTCAAGGGCCATCCCTCGGTGTTGCTGCGGGCCTGCCGGGTCGGTGAGCTGACGCGCGGGGAGCTGGCCGAGCTGGTCCAGGACGCGTGGCTGTCCCGCGCCTCGGCGCGTCGGGCGGACGCCTGGCTGAAGGAACACCCCCCGGCCTGACCCCCTCCTCAGCTATTGGCTGAGCAGCTTAGATATTGGCTGAGCAGGGAGGCGGCGTCGAGCATGGCGACGCCCCGCGCGGTCAGCCGTCGCTGCCAGTCCTCCAGGGCTCGGGAGAGCGTCTCCGTGCCGCCCGCCGTGCGGACCTGATGGACCACGGTCGCTATCCGGTCCAATGGGTATCCTCCGCGACGCAGCAGGTGGGCCAGCTCGGCGTCGCGGGTGTCGCTCGCGCGAAACACCCGATAGCCGGTGGTCGGATCGCGCGCGGGGGAGAGGATGCCGGCGCTTTCCCAGATGCGTACGGTCGCCGGAGTAACCCGCAGCCGGCGCGCGAGCTCACCGATCGTCAACACGCCGGAGTCGGCGGCTTTGTCCGGCCCCGGGGGCAGGCCGGCCACCGCTTCGCGTACCGAGGCGAGCGTGTCCCGGTCGCGCAGCAGCTGGCCGTGACCGCGATCGATGACGATGAGCGCGTCGTCGAGCGCGCCACCGTGCAGCGCGTTCATGATCTGGCCGGCGGCCGGGTATCCATGGGCCGCGACGAGCGCCAGATAGGCACGCAACGCGGCCGCGTGAACTCCGGTGTAGACCCGGTAGCCGCTGCGCGTGCGCTCGGCGGGCGGAATGAACCCGTCCCGCTCGTAATTGCGCACCGCCTGGGTCGAGAGCCCATGCTCACGAGCAAGGTCGGCTGGTCGCACGGTTCGAGACTTTACCCCGGTATCCCGCACGTCACGGCACGCAAAGTCTCCAACGAAGTTTCAATGGTACGTTTGAGCCACATGAGCCAGGACATCCGAGCCTTCGTCCCCGAGCCGTGTGACCTTCTCGCCCTCGGCGAACCGACTCACCAGGAGCCCGCCTTCGGCGCGGTCCGCAACGAACTCTTCGCCCAGCTCGTCGAGCTCGGCTTCCGCTCGATCGCCCTCGAGACCGATCGCGTGGCCGCGTTCGCCGTCGACGACTACGTCAGCAACGGCACCGGAAACCTCGACTCGGTGATGAGCGAGGGCTTCTCCCACGCCTTCGGCGCCCTCGATGCCAATCGGCGCCTGGTCGCCCGGATGCGGGAGTACAACCGGGACAGACCGGCGCCGGAACGCCTGACCTTCCACGGTTTCGACATCCCGACCGAGAACACCAGCGCACCCAGCCCAAGAAGCTATTTCGAGTACGCCCGCGACTACCTCCACCTCGACAACCTCGACATCGCGGGCATCGCCGGCGACGACAACCGCTGGAGCCGCGACGAGGCGATCCTCGACTTCACCATGTCCATGGGCGCCACGCCCGAAGCCGAACAGCTGCGAAGAATCGGCGAGGACCTGCTCACGAAGCTGTACGCCCAAGCCCCAGAGCTGACCGCGACAACCTCGCGCGCTGAGTGGCTCCGGGCCAGGACGCACCTCGACGCCGGCCTGGGACTGCTCCACTACCACTGGCAGGCGGCCCAGCCCCACGGACAGAGCGACCGCATCAGCCTCCTCCTCACCACCCGGGACACCCTGATGGCCCGCAACCTGCTCGACATCCGCGGCATCGAGGCGCGGCGTGGCCCCACAATGCTCTTCGCCCACAACGCCCACCTGCAACGAAACGGAAGCTCCTGGAGCATGGGCGACCTCAGCGCCCAGTGGTTCGGCGCCGGCGCCATCGTCGACTCCGTACGGGCCGAGAGCTACTCCTTCATCGCGGGCAGCCTCGGGCGCAGTGGGGCGCTCGAGCTGGGGGAGCCCGCGCCGGACACCTTCGAAGGCTTCCTGCAGGGTCGCGTCACCGGCTGGGGCCTGATCCCGGCCGGCGAGGTGTCCCCGGCTCGCACGCGCACGGACACCGTCCCGCGACAGGGTTACTTCCCCCTCGACCAGGCGACGGTCGAGGGTGCCGACGCGATCATGCACGTCACCGGCCAGCCGTCAGGTGGGCAGACCATCGGGTCCCATGACATAACCGAACTGGGCGAGTGACCCCGCCCGATCGATCTCGTCAAGGTCCGCAGCGGCGAAGCTGGGCATCGGCGGCCGATCCGCGAAGTTGCGCCAGATTCTCATGGGCATCGAAAGGTATTCGAGTTCGACCGAGCCCTTCTCGATGTGGAATCCGCCGTCGCGCTCGAAGAGGAGAATCAGCGGCTCGAAGGGATCGTCCAGATCAGGCGGCACGTCGATGCCGGGCGTGGCTCGCAGCGCCGCCCAGTGAAGGATGAAAGGTGCCACCTGGGTGATGGCGTTCGAGGCGCCGGACCGCACCGTCTCGATAACCCGGTCCACGACCTCTTGGTCGGCACGGACGCCGGGGTCGATACACAGGGCGAGGTCGAAGAACGGGCCTCTGGTCTCACAGCCGTAGGCGGCTGCCCAGTGCGCTATGCGACGACAGTATTCCTTGAGCAGCGCGGCCTTCGACCACGCCTTGTCACCATGACGGGCGTAGTCGATGGCGCTTAGGCGGGCGGCCATGGCGAGTACGGCTTCATTGGCTGTCATCGTCCCAATCCTCGCAGGGCAGCGTCGACTATCTCATCCAGATTCGAGAGGTCATCGGCCATCCGGAGCTCGGAGCCGTCGATGCCGAAGGTTTGCCAGTGTTGCAAAGGATTCTCCGGCCGCCAGTGATTGGGAGCCAGATCATGTGCTCCGGGATGGTCGCGACTGAGGATGCTCACCCCGTCGGCGTCGAACGCGTCGGGGTGCGACGACCGGTAGGGCAGGCCCGCTGCCATCAGCCTGTTCTCGACGTACTCATGAGCGGCCAGGTTCCGGAAGCGATGCAGGTCCTCCGCGTTCAGGGTGCCATGGGTCGCGCCGTCCCACAGGTCGGCGATGTCGTCGTCCGGAGTGAAGTAGCCGCGCTCCACCTGGTGGGGGCCGAGCGCGATATCGTGCTGCTCGACGAAAAGGTTCTGACGCATCCCCTCGAGGATCCTCGGGTCGATGCCGGTGTTGGTGGCGGCCAGAGAGGTGTCACCAGGGCTGTCGCGGATGCGACGGTAGGCGTCGGCCGCGTGATCGCTGAACCCGTCGCCGGTGTCGACGAAGTCGGCGCCGCGCGGAAAGTCGGGTCGGAACTCGCTCGGTCGGGAGGCGGCGGGGGTGCCGCGTCGGCGTAGTTTGGCGAGGATGTCGGCGAGTTGGTCGAGCATCGGGTGGAGGCGGCGCAGGCTGTTGAGCAGGGCTCGGACGAAGTGCTGGATCTTGTTGGACCATTTGGCCACGAGCGCGGCGACCTGCCCGATCACGACCGGGCTGGCCAGGCCGAGGGTCAGTCCCTCCGCGGCGAGCCATTGCGGCAGCCGGGCGGCGAGGGTGCCGATGAACTCCGCGATCAGGTCGCGGACGATGCCGCGGACCAGGGCGACCAGGAGCCCGGCGCCCTCCACGGCGTAGGAGATGCCGCGGGCCGCGGTGGCGAGGCCCTCCAGGGTCTGCGTGTGCGTTCCGGCGTGCGCGCGGTACGCGTCGCCGGCCGCGCCGAACCAGTCGGTGGCCTCGGCGCGGAGGCGGTCGGCGTATTCCTGGCGGGCCCGGTCGGTGAAGGCGGCGACGTTGGCCCACGTGGCGGCGTGGCTGGCGATGTCGTCGGCGTTGCCGGCGAGCCGGTCGAGGGCGTCTTTGAGCGGTTTGACGTGCTCCATCAGCCACGAGACGCCCCACGAGACGAGGGTGCCGAGGGGATCGACCGCGAGGGAGAGCAGGTCGAGGGAGGCGCCGACGCCGCCGAGGGTGGCATCGACCCAGCTGTTGGCGCGGATGCCGTTGGTGATGTCGGTGGCGTCCCCGATCAGGCCGAGGCCGGTGGCCCAGGTGGTGGAGTCGTGGCTCGGGGCTACGAGGGGGCTGGTGCTCACAGCGGCAGTTCGGGGAGGGCGCCGGCCGTTCGCACCCTTCGGCCGGCCGCTTCGTCCGTCGCCGTGGTGCTGGCGGCGACGGCGCGTAGGCCTTGCGCGGTGTCGCGCAGGGCGTCGTCGGCGTCGTCGAGGGCGTCGACCGCCAGCTCGAAGAGGGGGGTCAGCAGGGTGGGGAGGAACTGGCAGAGCTGCCCGTACGCCTGGGAGTCCATGGTGACCTCCTGGACCGCCGAGCGGGCCTGGCGGACGGCGTCGGCGATGCCGTCGACGCTGGCGGCGTGGCGCGCGACGGCCGCCGCCGGGAACTGGATCTCGTCACCGGGCATGACGGTCGTCCTCGTCCCTCATGGCATTCCTTCCCCCGATTTGTCGCACTCTATGGCGCCGGCGAGAAGGCGGCAAGTGGTGGTGACAGTGCGTCGTTGTCCGGGCGCTCGGAGACACTTCACGGCAGCCTGACACGGTGATCACCATCATGTCGGCCATGTCGATCATGCGTGCGCTCACCGCGGTGACGGCGGCCCTGGTCCTGACGGGTTGCTCCGCCGCGCAAAGTCCCGAGGCCAAGAAGGAAGCCGGGCCGGCGCCCTCCGCCGTACCGTCGGCGTCCGGGCCGCCCGCGGCCCGCCCCGACCGTCAGCACGACGGGTGGCGTGACTCGGACATTCCCGTGTTCGGGCCCGCGCCCACGCCTGACAAGATCACTCTGCCGCCGGGGGACAGCGCGCCCTATCTGCTGAGCATTCCGACGAAGAACAAGGTGGCGTTTCTGACGATCGACGACGGTTTCCTCAAGCATCCCGAGGCGCCGAAGCTGATCGAGGCCGCGGGCGTACCCGTGACGTTGTTCCTGACCACCGATGCGATCAAGGACGACCCGGAGTACTTCCGACCGATGATCAAGGCCGGGGCGGTGGTCGAGTCCCACACGATCACGCACACCAGCCTGCGCGGCCAGTCGTACGAATTCCAGAAGCGTGAGCTCTGCGGCGCGGCCGACCGGCTGGCGAAGTGGTACGGGCGCCGCCCGACGCTCTTCCGCCCGCCCTTCGGCAACCAGGACGCGACGACCCTGAAGGCGGCGCGCGACTGCCGGATGAAGGCGGGCTTCATGTGGAAGGAGACCGTCCACAAGGGCAAGGTCCGCTTCCAGGAGGGGCGCCGCGTCCAGCCGGGCGACATCATCCTCATGCACTTTCGAGAGGCGTTCGTGGAGGACTTCATCTCCGCGCTGCGTGCCATCAAGAAGGCCGGCCTGACGCCGGCCCTCCTCGAGGACTACGTCCCGTAGGCTCAGCCACCCCATTGGGTGCGCTGAAGTCGTTGGGTGTGGCGGGCTCGGCGCAGCACGTAGCTGGCGAGGTTGAGTGTCCACAACGTCGGCCAGTAGATGACGAGTACGACCATGAGCAGGACCGCGATGGCGACGGCTCCGTAGGCCGTGTCCGACTCGATGACCTTGAAAGCGGCGACGACGCACACCGCTATCGCCACGACCAAGGCGATCGGCAGGAGCGCCGCCATCACTGTCCACGCTCTGCCGCCACGGAGCACGAGCCGCTCCAGGCCCACGGCGACGGGCGTCATCGCCAGGGTCGCGACGCCTACGACACCGGACACCCACAGGGCGGCTCCGGCATACTCCGAGGTCGAGAATTCGTCGTCGATGATGAAAAGCGCGACGAAGGGCGCGCTCAACAGTGCCCATAGGGCCATCATCGCCAGGACCGTGACCGCCGTGGTGAGCAGGTGGCGAATCACCAGCCAGCGCCCACTTCGCACCGCGAAGGGAGGGGGCGCCTGGTGGAGAACCGGGGCAGACATAAAACCTCTCTTAGGCTTGGCTCGGCTAGGGGACGGCCCGGGCCCTACGCGTCGACAGCCGCGCGGCTGTCCCAGCCCCGCGAGCACGGGCCACACCCTCGACACCCCACCAACCCCCGCCGCCATGTTTGACGTCATGCCACGAACCTAGGCATCCGACGTCAGCGCTTGATCGACGTGCTGTGAGACTTCTGTAAAGGTTCCGCTACCGCCGCGAAAAGAACCGCCGTTTCGGGCGGGGCGCCGCCGGTGGCACGTCGAGCCGCAGACCGCGGACGACGACGTCGACGGCTCGGCGGACGTCGTCCTCGTCGCCCTCGCGCGCCTGACCGGTGACCACCAGCAGGTCGTTTGGTGCGAGCACGGCGTACCGGTGTCGCTGCCACCACGCCTCGCCTTCGCGGACGTGGCGCAACTCCATCCACATCTCGTCCGCCGCCATGTCCGACGCGAGCAGTTCCTGCCCGGGTCCGATCAGCTGGTCCGGTGGCGGCACGAGCCCGCCGCCGGCGCAGCGAGGACCCCGCAGCATGACGAGCGCGCCGTCGGCGCCGTGGAACTCCACACTCCAGACGGTGGCGTCCGGGTCGGCGGTAACGACCCGCATTCCCTCCGGCCAGCGGCAGAGCATGCCCGCCTGGGACAGGGTCCAGTAGGTCTGGTCGTCGGCGGCCGGCTCGGCCGTCGCGCGCAGACCGCCGACGGCCGGCTCCATCATGAGCGAGGCGCGCCCGTCGTCGACGGTCACGACGTTGTTGGTGAGCCGCCCGTCCGCCACGGACGCCGACAGCAGCATGTCCGGGTGCTTGCCCGCGTCGCCGGCCCTGCCGACCTGGACCGCGTCAGTTGCCGTGAGTCGAAGCCCGTAGCCGATGATCTCCATGGCTGCGGGACGATAGACCATCGGCGCCCCTAGGCTGGTCACCATGACGAGGGGTTTCGATGACAGTCTGTCGCCGATTCCCGGGCAAAGGCCGCGTACACATCGGATCTGGCTGGCTACGCTTGTGATCTTCATCATCGCCTCCGTCGCCGCTGCCGGCGTTCCGTGGCTGATGTCGATCCGTTCTTCGCCCGCCTCCGCCGACGGCCCCGCGGTAGGCGATCCCGCTGCGGCCGGCGCCGCGCCCGCGGAGCAGTTCGCCGTCGTATGCGCGGCCCCACCCCGGATCGACGACGCGTACTGCGCTCGGATCGGCGCCGACATCGCCCGCAGGACCCGCCTGACGCCCGAGGAGCGGGAAACGGCCACCCGGCTCGCGCCGGCGGTGGACCAGGCCGCCGAAGGCTCGCGGGAGCACCGGGCCGGATGTGAGCCCGTGGCGGCGAACGTGTGCCGGCGGCTCGTCGCCGCGCCCGACGTCGACGACGTGCGCGACGCGCTGACGGCGGCCGGCTTTCCGGGGGTGGTCGTCCGGACGGCCCGGGCGGATGATCCCGCACCGGCCGGCGCCGTGCTGTACGCGGTCGAGGCCGGAGCGGCCTGTCTGCTCGGCTACCTGTCCCAGGATTCGGTGGGTGCCGGGTCGGCGCGGGTCGGTGGAAGGCTGCCCGACGGCACCTGCCTGGCCCGCTGAGTCGCGCTAGGGAAGCGGGCGGCGCATCGAATACGTGACGCCGTGCAGGCGGTGCGGTTCGTTGATGACGTGGATGGCGGCGCGGTCGTACGCCTGCCAGCCGGCCGCGCCCGCGCGGTTCAGGTGGCTGAGGTCGTCGAAGCGTTCGTCGGTGCCCCAGCGCAGCACGCCGCCCGGGTGGTAGAACGTGGCCGTCCAGTCCATGAAGCGGTCGGCGCCGAAGGTTCCGGCCGCCCGGTATTCGAGGCGTGCGTATTCCCAGTTGGTCACAGTCAAGATTATCTCTACGCGGCGCGGGGCCGCGCGTCACGACGCGCGGCCCCGCGGTGCTGGTGCGATGGTTCAGGCCACGTTGACCGCGGACCACGCGGCGGCGGTGGCGTTGTACTCGGCGCTGCCGGCGCCGTAGAGGTCGCGGGCGGCGTTGAGGGTCGCCGTGCGGGCCTGGGCGTACTTGGTGCTCGAGGTCATGTACGTGGTGAGCGCCTTGTAGAAGATCGCTCCGGCCTTGTCGTTGCCGATGCCGGTCACCGTGCTGTTGTTGCACGTCGGGCTGTTGTACTGGACGCCGTTGATGGTGTGGGCGCCGCTGCCGACGGCGAGCAGGAAGAAGGCGTGGTTGCCGACGCCGGACGAGTAGTGCACGTTGAGGTTGCCGACCGTGCTGCTCCAGCAGCTCGCCGAGTCGCCGTCCTTGGACGGGTCGTCCATGTAGCGCAGCGGCGTGTGGTCGAGCGCGATCTCCTCGCCGATCAGGTAGTCGGCGACGTCGGAGCTGTTGTTGGAGTGGAACTCGACCAGCGTGCCGAAGACGTCGCTCATCGACTCGTTGATGCCGCCGGACTCGCCACTGTAGACGAGGCCCGCCGTGCGGGAGGTGACGCCGTGGGTCATCTCGTGGCCGCCGACGTCCAGCGAGGCGAACGGGCCGTAGTTGGTGCCGTCGCCGTCACCGTAGATCATGCAGAAGCAGGTGTCGGACCAGCCGGCGTTGTTGTACCGGTTGCCGTAGTGCACCTTGTTGAAGCTGCCCTTGCCGTCGCCCGCGATGCCCCGGCGGCCGAACTTCTCGAGGTAGTAGTCCCACGTCTCGGCCACGCTGTACTGCGCGTCCACGGCCACCGTCTGGCGGTTGTTCAGCTGGCCGGTGCCCCACACGTTGTCGGCGTCGGTGAACAGGGTGCCCTGGCCGAAGCGGCGGTTGTTCATGTCGACGGTGTAGTTGTTGCCGCGCTCGGGGTCCTTGAGCTGGTACGTCGAGCCGGACTTGGTCGTGTCCAGTTCCACGGCGCCGACGTTGTAGCCGGTTCCGGTGCCCTCGACCGTCTGCACCTCGGCCCACTTGTCGACGACCTTGCCGCTGTGCGCGTCGACCAGCACGTGGGTCACGCCGTCGCCGCCGCTGGGGTCCGGCACCGTGACGACCGTGCGCCACACGAGCACCGGCGTCGCGGGCATCGCGTCCACGGCCAGGGTGGTGGGTGCGCCGGCGATGGCCCTACCGCCGAGCGCCTTCGCCGCGGCCTTGACCGCCTTGGCGGCGGTGAGCGTCGGAGATGTGGTCATGGTGATGGGCGCGAGCTGCGTCTTGGTCACGGCGCTCAGCGCGCCGGCGCCGCTCAGGTGGGCGATCACGTCGCCGCCGATGACCGGCAGCCCCTGGTGCGTACGGTCGAGGTGGACGTGGCTCGCGCCGTTCTTCTCGACCAGCACGCCGCGCTGGGCGAAGGTGTCCGAGCCGGCGGCGGCGAAGGCGGCCGGGTTGCTGCCGATGGCGTTCGTGGCGCGGCTGGCGGCGAGGGCGGGGGTTACCGGCTGCGGTTCGACGGCTGCCTGCGCCGCGACGGGAGCGGCGAGCGCTGCCGAGGCGGCCAGCGTGGTGGCGGTGACGATGGCTCTGGTGCGCACCGATTCTCCTCTCGTGGCCGACCGGGTGTGGCCGACTGGCATAGATCTTTGTGAATACCTCGCGAAATGGGAAGACCTTTCGGTGACAAACTTGTGACTCAGAGGTACATATATGGACGTCACTGACAACATTTCGCCGTCGATCTCTCAAGCACGCCGCCGCGGGGCCGATGAAAGCGGTCATGCACTCCACACCGCGCGCCGGCATCCTCGGTACGGGCTCGTACGTGCCCGAGCACGAGGTCACCAACGAGGCCCTGGTGGAGCGGGTGCCGGACACCACCGCCGAGTGGATCTCCCGCAAGACGCTGATCGAGGCCCGCCGCTTCGCCGCACCCGACCAGGCCACCTCCGACCTGGCCATCCGCGCCGCGGCCGCCGCGCTGGAGAGCGCCGGCATCCCCGCCGACCGGATCGACTACCTCATCGTGTCGACCTCGACCGGGGACTCGCCGCAGCCGCCGACCGCGTCGCTCGTGCAGCACGCGCTCGGCGCGCACCGGGCCGCCAGCTTCGACATCAACGTCGTCTGTGCCGGTTTCGTCTTCGGCCTGGCCCTCGCCGAGAGCCTCGTCGCCGTCCGGCCCGACGCGGTCGTCCTGGTCGTCGCCGCCGACGTGTACTCGCGCATCCTGGACTTCGATGACCGCCGCACCGCGATCCTCTTCGGCGACGGCGCGGGCGCCGCTGTCGTCGGTGCCGTGCCGGCGCCGTACGGAATCGTCGATCGGGAGCTGGTGAGCCGCGGGGACGCGCACGGGCTGATCCACGTCAAGGCCGGCGGAAGCCGGCTGCCCGCCTCCGCCGAGACCGTCGCCGCGGGCGACCATTTCTTCCGGATGAACGGCCGCGGCGTCCGTGACTTCGTCATGGACGGCGTGCCGCCGGTCCTGCACGACCTGCTCAAGCGGGCCGGCGTCACCGCGGCCGAGGTCGACCACTTCGTGCCGCATCAGGCGAACGGCATGATGATCTCCGAACTCGTGGAGGCCGCGGGCCTGAGCCACGCGCGTACCCATCTGGTGCTGGAGCGTTACGGCAACACCGGGAGTGCCTCGGTGGCGGTCGCGCTGGACGCGGCCGCGCGCTCCGGCGCGCTGGGCGATGGGGATCTCGTGCTGCTCGCCGGGTTCGGCGGCGGGATGTCCGTGGGCGCGGCCCTGCTGCGCTGGCACGCCGCCTGAGCGTCGCCGCGGGCCGCCTGAGCGGAGTGGATAGATAGAATTCGCCATATGGCTGCCCACGTGCGGGCCGGGGAAGCGCCGCCGGTCGTGTTCATCTCCCAGCTCGACTCCGGTGCCGACGTGTGGGAACCCGTCCCCGGCAAGCTGTCGACCGGCGTGACGACCGTGACCTACGACCGGCCCGGCACCGGTGGCGCGCCGCCCCGGCGAGCGCTGTACCAGCCGTTACCGCACAGCGCGTTCGCCGGCGAGCTCGCCGACCTTCTCGACGAGGCCGCCGTCACCGAGCCGGCGATCATCGTCGGGCACTCGTTCGGCGGGAACATCGCCCGGCTCTTCGCCGACCGGCACCCCGCCCGCGTGGCCGGCATGGTCTACATCGACTGCTCCATCCCACGGCAGCGGCTCTGGGACGGTCTGACACCGATCAAGGACGGGGGTACGCCCCTCGACATGGTCGTGGGAGAGGTGGAGGTGCTGCGTGCGGTGCCACCGGCGGTTCCGTCCATCGTGGTGGCCAGCGAGGCACACCGCTGGAACGAACCGCTGCCACATCCGGCGATCACCGACCTGTGGGAGACCTACCAACAGATCCTCGCCCGCCGGTCCGGAGCGCCGTTGATCATCGCCGAGGGCGTGGGTCACCAGATCCCCGCGGATGCTCCGGAGCTGGTCGCCCACTGTGTCGATGCCGTCGTTCGCGCGGTGCGTGCCGGTCTGCCGCTCGCCGTCGACGCGGTGGAACTGGCGGCCCTCGGCGGCCGGCTGACGACGCCCGGCCGGTGATCGCCGTCGTTACGCGGCGGTCTGGGTCGCCGCGACCGCCATCGTCGACCAGCGCATCGCCGCCATGACCGTGCCGGAGAGGTCGTCGCCGGAGTAGGCCGCGGCCACCGCGCTCAGGTCGCCACGCTCGTACGCGTTGACCACCCGCAGCACCTGGCCCAGCTTGCCGGTCCCGCGCTCCAGAGCCTTGGCGATCTCCGTGCTCAACGGCAGCTGGTGCGCGATCGCCGCCGGGGTCAGCCCGATCATCTGGGCCACCGCGGTGATCAACCCGGCCATGAACGCGGCGTCGGCGTTCGCGCCGAACGCCGGCGCGACGTTCTCGCAGAGCCGCGCGCGGGTCAGCGCGTCCGCCATCTGCACCTCGGTCGCCTCCGCGACGTCGTCGACGACCATGAGCATCGCCCACTGCCGGATGTGCGCGAGGCCGAGCATGACGACGGCCTGGCGCACGGAGGACACCCGGGTGGAGGATCCGGCGGCGGCCGAGTTGCTGGCCCGCAGCACCCGCATGGTCAGGGCCGGGTCGCGCGCGATGATGGCCAGCACCTGTTCCAGGTCGGCGTCCGAGGCGGACAGGACCCCGATGAGCTCGAGGCGGCGCAGCTTCGACGGGGTCAGGCTGGCCGCCGTCAGCACCTGCGGGCGGCTGAGCACGTAGCCCTGGCGCAGCTCGAAGCCGTACCGGTTGCTCAGCGCCAGCTGCTCGCCCGTCTCCAGGCCCTCGGCCACGATCTGGATCCTGGGATACTCCCGGCAGGCCTCGACGACCGCGTCGAGATGCCCCGGATCCGCCGCCAGCAGGTCCACCTTGACGAAGTCGGCCAGCGGCAGCAGCTGCTCGTGGCCCGAACCCCAGACGAAGTCGTCCAGCGCGATCCGGTAGCCCTGGGCGGCGAGCGCGGTGACGCCGGCGACGACCTCATCGTCGACGTCGACCGTCTCCAGCACCTCCAGCACCACGTGCTCGGGCCCGAACGGCAGGGTGAGCTCGCCGGTGAGGAACTCGCGCGTCATGTTGATGAAGCAGGTACGGTCGCCGACGACCTCGTCGATGCCGAACTCGGTGAACGTGTTGACGATGACCTGGCTGGTCGCGTACGTGTCGCGGCGGCCGGCCTCGACCGCCTCCATGCTGCCGCGGAACAGCAGCTCGTAGGCGACGACGTCGCCGGTCACGTCGAAGATCGGCTGCCGGCCGACATGCACGAGCTGAGTGCCCGGCAACGGGTACGGCACCATGGGGTTCACGTCGTCTTTGATCGGCCGTCCCGGCCCCGGCTTGAGGCTTCTGCGAGCAGGGCGTAGAACAGGGGCACTCTCGGAGCGGACTCTGGCAGTCGCCACCATCCGCGGGACGTGCGGTGCATGTGGGGCCACCGTGGCCAGGGCAACTCGTCGCTCTCGCGCAGCGACCGGATCCGCAGCCCGGCCCCACTGAGCGCGGTGACGACCTCGCCCAACCCGTGCGCCCACTCGTAACTGGTCGTCGCCTCGGTCAGCGCCGGCCCGTCGGTGTAGGTGCGCGTGGCATCGAGCTCCGCCGGGCCCCGCCCACCGATCAGATCGTTACGCAGCACCAACGCCGTCTCCTCCGGGTCGCCGGGAACCAGTCCGAGCGACACCAGGGCGGGATGAAACTCGACAATGTATGCCCGGCCGCCGGGCCGCAGCAGCTCGGCCAGCACCGCCGCCCAACGCTCCAGATCGGGCAGATAACACAGCGCGCCCTTGCCGGTGTAGACGACGTCGAACCGACCCCGGCCCAGAATCTCCGCGGCGTCGTAGACGTTGCCGCGCACGTACTCGACCTCGGCGCCCCGGTCGCCGGCGATCCGCCGGGCCTCGGCGACCGCGGCGCCGGACAGGTCGAGGCCGGTGACGCTGCGCGCGCCACGCAGGGCGAACGCGACGGTCTCGGTGCCCAGATGGCATTGCAGGTGCAGCACGTCGAGCCCGGCGAGGTCTCCCAGGTCCGCCCACTCGTATTCGGCGAACCAGTCCCGCGGATCGCGCCCGGCGACGTCGTAGAACCGGCTCGCCACATGGATCGGGGTGCGCTCGTCCCAGTTCGCCTCGATGCTCGCCATCCGGGCCCGGGTCGCTTCGTCGAAGAAGTCGGTCATGCCCTCGAGCTAAGCGTGTTCTGATCGTGCACCAGCAGCCAGGTCCCCCCGACCCGCGCGAAGACCAACGTCAACACATAGCTCATCGCGTACGGCCGACCGTCCGCGTCCAGGTCGTCGTAGCTGACGGCGTACGTGGCGAGCCCCGTGTCACCGGCCTGAGTGAGACGCATCGGCTCGAGCCGCCACGTCCAGTCGGGATCGGCGAACCAGCCCCGATGGAAGGCGGCCACCTCCTCACGCCCCGCCACCATCCGCCCATCCGGGGCGACGAGGGCGACCTCGTCGTGCACGGTGGCGAGAAACGCCTCCAGATCACGACCGGCGATGGTGGCGAGATGATGGTCGACGGCCTCGGCGAACTGCATACGATGATCCCTCCCGGCGCTGATGTGCCGGCGCAGCATGACAGCCGCCCGAACCCCCGGCACCACATTTACCGCGCGTCCCACCCGCCCGGCGCCGACAAGGTGCGCCGCGCGAGCCTTCCAAGCGGCCTGCCAGGATGGCGCCATGGACGAGATGATCACGCCAATCCTGCGAACCGACGACGCCCGGGCGTCGGCGGACTGGTACGCCCGGCTCGGGTTCGTCAGCCAGTGGGAGCACCGGTTCGAGCCCGGCTTTCCGCTCTTCCTGTGCGTCTCGCGAGGTCCTATGCGGATCTTCCTGTCGGAACACCGCGACGACGCCCGTCCCGACACGCTCCTGTACCTCCACATCGGCGACCTCGACGCCGTGGCCGCCGAGTTCGGAGTCGCGATCGAAGAGGCCCCGTGGGGACGGGAAATACACCTGCGGGACCCGGACGGGAACCGACTCCGGATAGGCGCCGCTCAGCACTGACGCCCGGCGGCGCGTGAGTAACCTCGTCGAGCGGTTGGCAAAGCTCCTGCGAGAACTCGCGCATGCCCTCGGTCGACGGTGCAACCCGTACTGCGACCATCTCAGCTGAACGCTCGCGGGAAACTTCGGAGCGGCTGGTCCGGCCCCATCTTCTTCGCAGCCGGTGACCGGTCAACTACGTCGCAGGTGCGCACTGGTGACGCGGGTCTCAGGTGACCAGAGTGCTGAGGATGCTGACTAGACATGCCGACTCGTTGCTGGTCGGCGAGACCCGAGGGTCGCCGATGGAGTTTCTGTTGCGGAGCCTGCCCACTTCGCATCTGGAGATCATCGTTGCGACGTACTTCCAGGGTCGGACGACCCGCGAGGCGGCGCGAGAGCTCGGTCTCGCACCGGACGCGGCGAACGCCCGGCTCTACCAGGCGATGCGCGGTCTGTCCCTCATGGTGGACACCTACCGCCGAGTTCACGCCGACCCTTGCTCCGCTGACTCAACGGAGTCCCACTGAGGAGTCCCACGGAGGGCCGCCTATTCGGGGGAGGCCAGGGCGTCGAGGACGGACTGGCCGAATTTGGCCAGCTTGGTCTCGCCGACGCCGCCGACCGTGGAGAGTTCGGCGAGGGAGCCCGGGCGCAGCGACGCGATCTGGCGCAGCGTGGCGTCGTGGAAGATGACGTAGGCGGGGACGCCGGCCTCGCGGGCGGCCGCGGCGCGCCAGGCGCGGAGGCGTTCGAAGAGCGCGGTGGCGGCCGGGTCGAGGTCGGCGGCCGGGGTGGCCTGTGCCGACGACGCGCGGCGGGCTCGGGGAGCGCGGGTGCGTTCCGGTTCACGGCGCATCATCACCTGGTGGTCGCCGCGCAGGACGGCGCCGCTCGCGTCGGTGAGGGTGAGGGTGCCGTATTCGCCTTCGACCGCGAGCAGGCCCTGGGCCAGGAGCTGCCGGACCACGCCGCGCCATTCCTGCTCGCGCAGGTCGGTGCCGATGCCGAAGACCGACAGCTCCTGGTGGCGGAACTGGGCGATCTTGTCGGTGCTCTTGCCGAGCAGGATGTCGATGGACTGGCCGGCGCCGAACTTCTGGCCGCGCTCGCGCTGGAGTCGCAGCACCGTCGACAGCAGCTTCTGGGCCGGGACCGTGCCGTCCCAGGACTCGGGCGGGGTCAGGCACGTGTCGCAGTTGCCGCAGGTGGCGTCGGCTGACTGGCCGAAGTAGGCGAGGAGTTGCGCGCGCCGGCACCGCACCGTCTCGCAGAGGGCCAGCATCGCGTCGAGGTGGGCGCCGAGGTTGCGGCGGTGCGCGAGGTCGCCGTCGGAGGTCTCGATCATCTTGCGTTGCTGGACGACGTCCTGCAGCCCGTAGGCCAGCCAGGCCGTCGACGGCAGCCCGTCGCGCCCGGCCCGGCCGGTCTCCTGGTAGTAGCCCTCGACCGACTTGGGCAGGTCGAGGTGGGCGACGAACCGGACGTCGGGCTTGTCGATGCCCATGCCGAACGCGATCGTGGCGACCATGACCAGGCCGTCCTCGCGCAGGAAGCGGCTCTGGTTGGTGGCGCGGGTCCGGGAGTCGAGGCCCGCGTGGTACGGCAGCGCGGCGACGCCGTTCTGGGTGAGGAACTCCGCGGTCTTCTCCACCGAGGCCCGGGAGAGGCAGTAGACGATGCCCGCGTCGCCGGGGTGCTCGGTGCGCAGCAGGTCGAGCAGTTGGCGCTTCGGCTCGTTCTTGCCGACGATGCGGTACTGGATGTTGGGGCGGTCGAAGCTGGCCGTGAAGTGTCGGGCGCCCGTGAGGTCGAGCCGGGTCGCGATCTCCTCGCGGGTGGCGCTGGTCGCCGTCGCGGTCAGGGCGATGCGCGGCACCTCGGGCCAGCGCTCGTGCAGCATCGACAGGTTGAGGTAGTCGGGCCGGAAGTCGTGGCCCCACTGCGAGACGCAGTGCGCCTCGTCGATCGCGAAGAGGGAGATCCTGCCCCGGTCGAGCAGGCGTTGGGTGGACGCGACGCCGAGCCCCTCGGGGGCGACGTAGAGCAGGTCGAGCTCGCCGGCGACGAAGAGCTGCTCGGTGAGGCGGCGCTCGTCGCCGTCCTGGGTCGAGTTGAGATATCCGGCCCGCACGCCGAGGGTGCGCAGCGCGTCGACCTGGTCCTGCATCAGGGCGATCAGCGGCGAGATCACCACGCCCGTGCCCTGGCGCACCAGCGCCGGGATCTGGTAACACAGCGACTTGCCGCCGCCGGTGGGCATCAGCACGAGGGCGTCGCCGCCGCCGATGACGTGCTCGATGATCTCTCGCTGCCCACCGCGGAAGTCGGCGTAGCCGAAGATCCGGTTGAGCACGTCAAAGGCGGGTCCGGCGAGCGGGGGAGCGGAAGTCACCCCGCGAGTTTAGTGACTCCGCCACGAGCGGGCCGCACCCTGTGGACGACGGCCGGCCGGTCGCTCAGTCGAAGTTCAATCCGCCCGTACGCGTGCGCTTGAGCTCGAAGAAGTCCGGGTAGCTGGCCAGGGCGACCGCGCCGTCGAAAACGCGGACCGCCTGCTCGCCGCGCGGAATGCTGCTGAGCACGGGGCCGAAGAACGCGACGCCGTCGATGTGCATGGTGGGTGTGCCGACGTCCTCGCCGACCGGGTCCATGCCCTCGTGGTGGCTGCGGCGCAGCTCGGCGTCGTACTCGTCGGTGTCGGCCGCCGCCGCGAGCTCGGCGGGCAGGCCGACCTCGGCGAGCGACTCGCCGATCAGCCGCTCGGAGTCCCTGACGCCCTGCCGGTGGATCCGGTTGCCGAGGGCCGTGTACAGCGGGCCGAGGACCTGGTCGCCGTGGTGGTGCGCGGCGGCGGTGACCACGCGGACGACGCCCAGCGACTGGTCGATGAGCTCGCGGTAGGCCGGCGGCACGTCACGCTTCTCGTTGAGCACGTAGAGGCTCATCACGTGCCAGCGCAGGTCGAGCTCGCGCTGCTTCTCGACCTCGAGGATCCAGCGGGACGTGATCCAGGCGAACGGGCAGGCCGGGTCGAAGTAGAAGTCGACAGTCGTCATGGTCGCCACGATAGGCCTCGCGGGCAGACCTCGCTGCCCGAACCCCCCGGTCAGCGCGGCAGCGGCTGGCCGGCCTGGTGGTCGGTCCGCTTCGCCGGG
This sequence comes from Actinoplanes sp. NPDC051346, assembly GCF_040682215.1. Classification (NCBI taxonomy): domain Bacteria; kingdom Bacillati; phylum Actinomycetota; class Actinomycetes; order Micromonosporales; family Micromonosporaceae; genus Actinoplanes; species Actinoplanes sp. NPDC051346. Next base: position 298,773 of record NZ_JBFBAJ010000004.1, read on the forward strand.
TCGGCCTGGTGCGGCAGCGCGACCAGGTCGAGCACGAGTTGCGCCGGGCTGCCCGTCGCCGCGCGCAGGTCCAGAACGCCGCCCTGCTGGCAGTGCTGGGCGACCACGTGGTGCAGGGCCGAGACGCCGGCGCTGGCGAGATGCGACACCCCGGTCAGGTCCACGACCAGCGGGAGGTTGCCGCCCCGGGTCCGGTGCAGCAGCTCCTGCCGCAGCTCCGGTGCGCTGTCGGCGTCGACCGTACCGGTGACGCGGACCTCGGTCTCGCCGGTGTCCTCGACGCTGAGCGGCTCGCCGGGAGCGGTTTGCCCGGTGGGCGGGTCGACCGGGCCGGGGGCGTGCGCGGGGCGTCGCAGCGGGTGGTGGATCGTGGCCACGGTTCCCCTCGCGCCGGGCACCACCCGCATGTCGTTCACGAGCTGGGAGGTCAGGGCGAGCCCGCGCCCGCGCAGTGACTTGCGGGTCGGTTCGCGCCACGAGCCGTGGTCGGTGATCTCGGCACCGATCTCGCCGGCCGGGGTGAGGCGTACGGTCAGGCGGACGTCGTCCTTGTCCGGCACGCCGTCGTAGCCGTGCTCGATGGCGTTCGTCAGCAGTTCGCCGATCGCGTGCTGGAGCACGAAGATGTCCTGATCGCCGGCGCCGACGGTGGCCAGCCATTCGGCCAGCGCGCAGCGGCCCGTCCGCAGCGAGGACAGCTCCGCGGGCAGGTCCAGGGTGAGGACGGACGGCGGGTCCACGCGCTGCGCGGCCAGCAGGGTGATGTCGTCGCGGTGGCCGGTGGCCCGGACCATCAGCTCGACGGTCTGGGCGCAGACCCGTTCCGCGGCGGTCGTGCCCGGATCGTGCAAGGCCCGGCCGGCGGCGGCCCGCGCGGCGGTACGGGCCAGCTCGGCCCGGCTCTCCGACAGCGCCACGCCGGGGCGTTCGAGAATGCCGTCGCTGTAGAGCAGTATCAGGTCTCCCGTGTCGACAGCCTCGGTGTGTAGGCCGAACCTGCCACCTGTGCCGAGCGGCGTGCCCCCGGTCGAGGGCAGGAACCGGGCCTCCCCGGCGGCCGTGACCAGCAACGGCGCCGGATGCCCGGCCGTGCAGTAGGTGAAGGTCCCGCGGACGGTCTCGAGGATGCCGACGCAGACCGTCGTCGCGTGGGCGGCGGGCAGCCGCCGGGCGAAGCGGTCGGCCGCGGCCAGTGCCTCGCCGACATCCGCGCCGTCGTCGAGCCGGTTGTGCAATACCGCCCGCAGCTGCCCCATCACTCCGGAGGCGGCGACGCCGTGTCCCACGACGTCACCCACGACCAGCGCCACCGTGGCGTCGGGGCGCACGATGGCGTCGAACCAGTCTCCGCCGGCCGCCCGCTCGCTGTCGGCGAGCAGGTAGCTGGCCGAGATCTGCGCGCCGGGCAGCACCGGCAGCCCCTCCGGCAACAGCTCCCGCTGCAGGGCGGTGATCACGTCCCGGGTCTGCTCGTAGCGTTCGCGCAGCTCGGCGGTGCGGTTCTCGGCAGCGAGGCGGGCGTGCACGATCTCGGTCACGTCGAAGCCGGCGCCGATGACACCGCGGATGGTGCCGTCCTCCCGGCGCCAGGCGCTGATGGTGAAGTTGGTGTAGAGCTCCCGCGTCGAGCCGTCCGGGTGGGTGAGCGTCGCGCGCCACTCGGCCCCGGCGACCGGCTCGCCGGTGGCGTACACGCTCGCGTACATCTCGATCCACTGCTGGCCGTCGACGTCCGAGACGGCCTCGGCGAGCGGGCGGCCCACCACGTCGCGGCCGGGCATCAGGGCGCGGGTGGCCGCGTTCACCCACACGATCCGCAGCTCGGGACCCTCGCAGACGAAGACGATGAACGGCATCTGCTCGGCGGCCGAGGTGATCAGGGGATCACCTAACTCCTCGTCGCCCATCGCAACATCATGCTGCCCGCCGCGCCGATTGGCACCCCGGGAGTCCCGGGTTCACCAACCTGGGTGTCCGGGTCAGAGTCCCGGGATGTCGAGGGTGTGCGCGGTGTGCGTCGCCTTCGTCGCGAGATACCGCAGGTTGGCCGGGGACAGGTGCACCCCGGTCGGGATCCGCTCCTTGATCTCCACCCCGTACGCCTGCAGTTGGGCGGCCTTGTCCGGGTTGTTGCTCAGCAGCCGGATCTTGTCGGCGCCGAGTGCCAGCAGCATCTGCGCGGCGGCCGTGTAGTCGCGCTCGTCCTCGCCCCGCCCGAGCGCCACGTTCGCCTCGTACGTGTCGAGCCCGGCCTCCTGCAGCGCGTACGCGTCGAGCTTGGCGTACAGGCCGATGCCGCGGCCCTCCTGGCGCAGGTAGAGCAGTAGCCCGCCGGTGCCGGCGATGCGTTCCACCGCCTCCCGCAGCTGGGGACCGCAGTCGCAGCGCTGGCTGCCGAAGACGTCGCCGGTCAGGCATTCGCTGTGCGGGCGCACCAGCGGAGCGTCGCCGATCGCGTTCTCCCAGTCGCCCAGGCCCAGCGCCAGGTGCTCACGGCCGTCGACGAGGCCGTCGAACGTCAGTACGCGTGCCGTGGTCGCGTACCCGTCGGCGAAGCGCAGGGGAACCGTGACGCGGGTCCGTACGGTGGCTTGCGGGACGTCCTTCCAGCCCAGCGTTCCCATCGGGTCCCCATTTCGGTGGTCGGATTTGGGTTCAATCACGGCGGTCAACGCATCACTCCTGGAACCGGTCGGAAAGGGCGTATCGCAGCAGGACCACGTCGCCGATCTGGCGGACCGCGATCAGGTCGGCGCGGCGGTGCGGACCCCAGGGGAACGCGCCGTCGCCGACGAAACGGGGCGCCTTGGAGTCGCCGACGAAGAACGGCGCGACCACCAGCTGGAGCTCGTCGGCGAGCCCGGCGGTGAGGAACTGGGTGTGCATGCTGCCGCCGCCCTCGACCATGAGCCGGCCGATGCCGCGGCGGGCGAGGTCGGCGGTCACACCGGGCAGGTCGATCGGAGCGCCGGCGTCGACCACCGTGGCCAGGCCGTCCAGCTTGTGCCGCGCCGACGGCACGGCCGGGGTGGCGCAGTAGACGAGCTTCTCCGCCTCGCCGAGGGTGAAGAAGCGGGCCCGCGGATCGAGGTCGCAGCTGCCGGTCACGGTGACCTTGACCGGGTCGGGCCGCTCGCCGCGGGCCACCCGGGACCGGCGCCGGGCCTCGTCGCGGATCAGCAGCCGCGGGTTGTCCTGGCGGACCGTGCCGGCGCCGACGAGGATCGCGTCGCAGCCGGCACGGACCTCGTCGACCCGGTCGAAGTCGTCGTCGTTGGAGAGCAGCAGCCGCTCGTCGCCGGCGCTGTCGACATATCCGTCGATGGACATGCCGCAGCTCAGCAGGACGTACGGTCGATCTTCCACGGACCCAACATAATCGGCATCGAGGGTGATGGCACACTCACGCACTGCTGCCGACCAGCTCCCGTGCGGGCAGCGCGAGGGCCGGTCGCGCCGCGAGGATCTCGATGGCGACGGGCGCCGGCCGCGTGGCGATCGCCGCCGGCCTGGTCGCGATCGTCGCCGGGCGGGTCGCCCTGGTGCGGGCCCGGGCCAGCGCCCGTGCGGCGATGACGGCCAGGCCGGGCAGCGCCGCCACGAAGGCGAACAGTCCGTAGACCACCGCGATGGTCAGGCCCTGGGTGGCGCTGAGGCCCGCGGCGCCGAACGCCCACGCCGTCACGCCCTCGCGGGGTCCCCAGCCGCCGATGTTCAGCGGCAGCGTCATGGCGAGCAGGGCCAGCAGCATCAGCGGGGCCAGGCGCAGCAGCGAGGCGTCGGAGCCGGCCGCGCGGGCCGCCACCACGAACGTCGCCAGGTGCCCGGCGAGCACGGCGGTGGAGGCGAGCACGATGCCGGGCCAGTTGCGGCGGGCGAGCAGGCCGGTGCGGATCTCGCTGATCGCGGTGCGGGCCGCGCGGGCCCACCGGGACGCTCCGCGCCGCATCCGTCCCATCGCCACGACCAGCACGACCGCGAGGCCGGCGGTGGCGGCGGCCGCGATCGCGACCGTACGGCCGTGCTCCCGCAGCTGCGTCAGGACCGGCGACGGTACGGTCAGCAGCACGGTGAGGCCCACCGTCACCAGGACGATCTGCCCGGCCGTGCGTTCCAACACCACCGCGCGTACGCCGCGACCGACGTCGCCCGCGTCCCTGCCGTGCTGCACGGCCCGGTCGACATCGCCGAGCACCCCACCCGGCAGAGCCGCGTTGATGAACAACGCCTTGTAGTAGTCGGCGATCGCGCCCCGCAGGGACAGGCGCAGGCCCAGACCGCGGGCGACCAGGCACCAGCGCCAGGCGCTGAGGACCGTGGTGGCCACGCCGATCGCGAACGCGGCGCCCACGGTGCCCGCGTCGATCACCCGCAGCCCGTCGAGGAACGCGCCCGTGCCCAGGCGCCAGAGCAGCACGGCGAGGATGGTCACCCCGCCGAGCACTCGCACCCACGCCCAGATCGATCGGTTCATTTGCCGTCCCCTCCGCGATCACCCTTCACGCATCACATACGTCCGGGTGGCGGCGGACGGTTCAGACTTTCTGCGCCAGAAGATCTTGATGCCCGACCGTGACCCGCAGCTCGCCGGCTTCCGCCGCCGCCAGCCGCGCCTTGAGATAGTCGTCGGTGGGCAGGTCGGGGCGCTGAACGGCGGCCGCGGCGACCCAGCCGCGCAGCCACTCGGCGCTCAGCGCGGCCTGCCCGGGACCCAACCGCCACGGGCTCGGCCGCGTCGTCACGGCGGCCCCGGCGGTCGCGAAGGCCTCCGCCGCCGCCCCGACCGCCTCCGGCCCGAGCAGCCAGCGGCCGCCGATCTCGCGGCGCTGGTGCTCGTTGAACGCGGCGGCCACCTCGGCGTCGAGCGGGTGCGGCGGGTCGAGGGTCACCTCGCCGACGACCGACAGGGTGAACAGGGCGGGGGCGCCGGCCTCTACGCAGACCTCGGCCAGCGCCCGGACCTCGTCGGCGGTGAACAGATCGAGCAGCGCCGAGCACGTGACCAGGGACACCCCACGCAGGTCGTCGGGCGTGAGCGACGTCACGTCGCCCTCGACCGTCTCGACGGTCACCGGGCTGCCGTCCGCCGCGGCCGGCGGGACGTGCGCGGCCGCGTAGGCCAGCAGCGCCGGGTCGCGGTCGTGCAGGATCCACCGCTGCGGCCCGGGCAGCCGCGGCGCCAGCCAGCGCGCCATCGAGCCGGTGCCACACCCCAGGTCGCGCACGACGAGACCGTCGCCGGTCGGGAGCAGGTCGATCAGGTCGGTGGCACGGGCGGCCGCGTCGGCGGGCTCGCGCAGCGACAGCCAGCCGGTGCTGAACTCTCCGGTCATGGGTGGAGTACCTCGCTCAATCGTCGTGTCGTGGAGTCCCAGCCGCGCAGCGTGCCCCGGCGGTCCCGGGCGGCGGTGCGCCATCGTCGGCGCAGACCGTCGTCGGTGAGCCACCGTCGCAGGGCACCGGCCAGGGACTGTACGTCGCCGGGCGGCACGAGCCCACCCGGAACGGTGCCGTCGGGTGCGCGGCCGATCGCTTCCGGCACGCCCTCGACCCGGGTGCCGAGCACCGGGACCGCCCGCGCGAGGGCCTCGGTGACCACCATCCCGTAGGTCTCTGCGCGCGACGGCAGCACCAGCAGGTCGGCGGAGGCGTAACAGGCCTCCAGCGCGGCACCGGCGCGGGTGCCGGGGAATCGCACGCGGTCGCCCGCGCGGGCCAGGACCCCGGCGGCGAAGTCGCGGTCGGCGTCGAGGGCGCCGACGCAGACGCACTCCCAGGCGAGATCGTCGAGCGTGAGCAGCGCCTCCACCAGCACGTCCTGGGCCTTGCGCGGGGTGACGGACGCCACACAGAGCAGCCGGCCGCCGGCCGCGCTGCCCACGGTCTCCGGCGCCGGATCGACGCCGGGAAGCGCGACGTGCACGCTGCCCGCCGCGAGGCCGTGCAGGTGTTCGAGGCGCCGGGCGGCGCCCGCGCTGGTCGCCACCACGGCGTGGACGGCGTGCAGGGTGCGGCGTTCCCTGGCGGGCAGGTCCGGCGCGGCCCCGGTCTCGTCGCCGAGCGGCAGGTGGACGAGAACGACCAGGCGCAGGCGACCCGCCTGCGCCTCGACGACGTGGGGGGTCGCGCACGCCACCAGACCGTCCATCAGCACCGTCGCGCCGTCGGGCACCGCCCGTAGCTCGCCCGCCAGGCGGGCCTCGTCGTCCTTCGACGGGTACGGCCAGGGCGCCGCGACCGCGATCTCGTGGATCTCGCGGGTCGCGGCCAGCCCGGTCAGGACCCGGCGGTCGTACGTGTTGCCGCCGCTGGGTGCCGCCGGGTCGTCGATGTCGCCCGGCAGCACCGCGTAGAGCGGATCGGTCACAGGTCTCGCTCGTAGCCGGCCCACGCGATGTGGGACTCGTGCAGGGTCACGGCGATGCCGGTGAGCCCGCCCGCGCCCGCGCCGAGCTCGCCGGCGGCGACCTTGTCGGCTAGCCGGTCGGCGATGACCTTGGCGAGGAACTCGGTCGACGTGTTGACGCCCGTGAAGTCGGACTCGTCGTCGAGGTTGCGATAGCTCAGGCCCGCGCAGATGGCGTGCAGCTGCTGGCCGGCCAGGCCCATGTCGACCACGATGTTGTCGTCGTCCAGCTCGCGGCGCTTGAAGGTCGCGTCGACGACGAACGTGGCGCCGTGCAGCTTCTGGGCGGGTCCGAAGACCTCGCCGGAGAAGCTGTGCGCGATCATGATGTGGTCACGGACGGTGACGCTGAACATTCACTCTCCAGTCGGATAGGTGATCAGGTGGCACAGTGCGGGTAGCTCGCCGTTGGTCAGCCGGGGCATGACCTCCGGCAGCTCCGCGAAGTCGGATTCGCCAGTCAGCAGCGTGTCGAAGACCGGGTCGGCGAGCAGGTCCAGGGCGACGGCGAGCCGGTCGGCGTACGTCCGTCGACCGCGCCGGGCCGGGGCGATGCCGCCGACCTGACTGCTCCTGATGGTCAGGCGGCGGGAGTGGAAGAACTCGCCGAGCGGTACGCTGACCCGCTGGTCGCCGTACCAGCTCAGCTCGATGACCGTACCCTCGTCGGCCAGCAGTTCGAGCGAGCGGGTCAGGCCGGCGGCGGTGGCGCTGGCGTGCACGACGAGGTCGCAGTCGCCGGTGGCGTCGGCCGGCAGCGCGAAGTCCACGCCCATCGCGCGGGCGACGGCGGCCCGGTCCGGGTTCGCGTCCACGAGCTGCACCCGCGCGCCGGGGAAGCGGGAGAGGATCGCGGCGACGCCGGCGCCGACCATCCCGGCGCCGACGACGGCGATCCGGTCGCCGACCAGGGGCGCGGCGTCCCACAGCGCGTTCAGCGCGGTTTCCACCGTGCCGGCGAGGACGGCCCGGGCGCTCGGCACGGAGTCCGGCACGACGGTCACCGACTCGGCCGGGACGACGTAGCGGGTCTGGTGCGGGTAGAGGCAGAACACCGTGCGGCCGAGCAGTTTCGCCGGGCCTTGCTCGACCACACCGACGTTGAGATAGCCGTACTTGACCGGGGCCGGGAAGTCGCCCTCCTGGAACGGCGCGCGCATGGCGGCGTGCTGGCTCTCCGGCACCCCGCCGCGGAAAACGAGCGTCTCCGTGCCCCGGCTCACGCCCGAATGCAGGGTGCGGACCAGGACCTCGCCGGGTCCGGGGTCGGGCAACCGCACCGTCCGTATCTCGCCTTTGCCGGGCGTGACCAGCCAGAACGCGCTCGCCGTACCTGTCATCGGGTGAATCTCCTCGCCACGGGTGAACCGAACGCGCGGACCGTGCGTGTTCAGGGGCAACTGCGGCAACCATACGCGGGACCTGATCTTGCATACCCGGAGGCGCGTGACTATGAGTATCGACACGATGACCGCCCGCACCGAGCGGGGACCCCTGGCCGGGGTGGTCGTCCAGCTCGTGCTCATGGCGCTGCTGGCCGCGACGACCGGGCTGAGCCTGGCCGGCTGGCTGGTCGGCACGGCCTATGCGGTGGCGCTGTGCCTGCTGCTCCGCGCCGGGATGCGGCGAGCCGGCATGCGCGTGCTCGGGCCGGCCAACGCCGTGACCCTGGGCCGGGCGACGCTGGTCGGTGCGGTCACCGCCCTCGTGGTGACCTCCTTCGAGCGGCCCGTCGCCCTGCCGGCGCTGGTCGCCCTCGTCGGGGTCGCCCTCGCCCTCGACGGCGTGGACGGCCAGGTCGCCCGGCGGACGAACAGCACCACGCCGCTGGGGGCCCGCTTCGACATGGAGATCGACGCGTTCCTCATCCTCGTGCTGAGCGTCTTCATCGCCGGCGCGTTCGGCTGGTGGACGGTCGCCATCGGTGCCTTCCGGTACGCCTTCGTCGCCGCCTCGTGGGCCGCGCCGTGGCTCAACGGCGCTCTTCCGCCGAAGTTCTCCCGCAAGGTCGTCGCCGCGGCGCAGGGCGTCGTGCTGGTGGTGGCGACCGCGAGCCTGCTGCCGGAGCCGGTGGCGTTCGTCGCGCTGGCCGGCGCCCTGATCTCGCTCACCTGGTCGTTCGGGCGCGACATCGCGTGGCTGTGGCGCACCGAGCAGGCTCGGCGGGCCGCGGTCGCGCCCGCCCGCCGCGTCCCGGTGGCACGCCGCGCTCGGCCCTCCCGCCGTCCCGCGTCCGTCAGCGCCTGATCCTCAGCCGACCCGGGCGACGGCGCCCTCCGGGGCGGGCGGCACCACGTCCGGGTGCAGGATCGCCGCGATCGCCTCGACCCCGGCGACCACGCGGGGGCCGGGCCGCACGACCAGCGCGTCACCGTCGATGGCCCACACCCGCGCACCGGGAAAGTGCGGCACCACCCGCGCCGCCTGGTCCGCGGCGCCCTCCAGGTGGAAGCCGCAGGGCGTGACCAGCACCACCTCGGGTCGTGCGGCGGCGAGCTCCGCCCAGGTCGTCTCCACCGAGCGCTGACCGGGACGGGCGGCCACCGGCTCGCCGCCGGCGGCCGTGATCAGGTCGGGCACCCAGTGTCCGGCGGTGAACGGCGGGTCCACCCACTCGACGACCGCCACCCGGGGCCGGGGCCGACCCGCCACCGCCGCCGCGACCGCGTCGAGCCGGGCCCGCAGCGAGGACACCAGGGCGGCGGCCCGGTGCGGCACCCCGGCCCGCTCACCCACCTCGACGAAGGTCTCCAGCACCTCGGCCAGCGAGTACGGGTCCAGCGAGACCACGTCCGCCCGGCAGCCCAGATGGTCCAGGGCGCCGGAGACCTGCCCGGATGGCAGAGCGCACACCCGGCACAGGTCCTGGGTGAGGATCAGGTCCGGGTCGAGGTCCGCGAGCGCGCCCGCGTGCAGGGTGTAGAGGTCGGCACCGGCCGCCATCTGGGACTTCACGTAGGCGTCGATCTCACTCGGGGTCATGCCGCGGGTGTCGCGGCCGCCGACCACCACCGTCTTCTCGGCACGGGCCGTCGGCGGCTCGTCGCATTCGAAGGTGACGCCGACCAGGTCGTCGCCGAGGCCGAGGGCGTACACGATCTCGGTGGCGGAGGGCAGCAGGGAGACGAGGCGCATGACCGGTCAGTGTGCCGTACCGTCACCCGAAGTGGTTCTTTGCCGTGTCCCGGGCCGGGTTTGTCGCTCGGCCGTGGCAGGGTCGGATCGTGCCAATGCCCGACCTCGACTCATACACCCCGCACCGGACGGTCACCGATGCCGCCTTCGAGGGCGTGACCGTGCCCGGACTCCTCGCCGAGTACTTCCACCGCACCGACGACCATCGGGTCTCCTCCGCCGGCCGGTACTCGATGGACGGTCGCGACCTGCTGATGGCGTGGGGCTTCACCGACGAGGAGCACTGCCGCTGGTCGGCGGTCCGGGATCCGGCCGGCTTCTGGCATCCCGAGACCGCGGGCTGCCCGGTGGTGCGGGTGCTGCGGACCGGTGCGGCGCCGGACGACCCGGTGTCGGGACTGGCCGTCCGCGCGCCGACCGGGGAGTGGATCACCGTCGATCGCGGGCGGGTGCCGGTGCGCTGACCGCGCCACGGCGTGCCAGGTGCAGCGAGACGCCGGTGAGGCTCAGCGCGAGCACGAACAGCGCCAGATGCAGGTACGGGTCCACGATGGGCACGAAACCGATGACCGCGACCGGCACCTGCACGAGCGCGATCAGCGCGGCGAACGCCAGGCGGCGGGGGCCGCGCCACAGCAGCGCCGTCCACACCGGCGCGGAGGCGACCGCGAGGGTCAGTCCGTCGAGGAGGGCGTGCAGGCTCGCGTTGTGGACGGCGTTGTGGGCGAAGGCCTGGGCGGGGGCGGCGATCCAGAGGGCGGCGAGGACGAATCCGGCGAGGACGGTGGTACGGCGCATGGTTCCTCCGAGCGTTACGGAATCGTTGCACTGAGTACTGACGCTACGGACGCTCGGACGCCGTCGTAAAGGGCTCTACCCATTCACTCGCGCGACGAGGTCGCACGCGGCGGGCAGGCAGGTGCTCCAGAAGGCGAAGTTGTGTCGGCCGGCCGCGTACCCGCCGGCGGCTTTGGGCTGCGGCAATGCCCGCTCCAGCGCCTTGACGTCGGTAAGGAGACCGTCATCGGTCCCGCACCACAGGCCGACCGGGACGCCGCGCAGGGCGGCCGCGTGAGTGAAGACCTCATCTCCCGGCGACACAGCGGGGGAGAAGGCCGCCACCGCCCGGACGAAGCCCGGAAAGGTCTGTGCCAGCAGCAGGGAGCCGAATCCGCCCATCGACCAGCCGCACGCCGTGAGGCGGCGGGTGTCGAAGCGCCGCTCGGCGCACCAGGCCGGCAGTTCCTCGTGCACCATCCGTTGGGGATCGTCGCCGCCGGACGGCCGCCAGGACAGCCGCCCGCCGGTCGCTCCCGCGAACACGAACGGTGGATTGCCACGGCGTACCGAATCGGTCGCGAACCGGCCGAGCCCCAGAGCGGGGAAGTCCGCGGCCGTCGTGGAGGCGCCGTGGAGCACCAGGCAGACCGGCAGGCCGCGGCCGTCGCCGTGCCCCTGCGGCACGGCGGTGTAGAAGTCGACGGTGCGGCCGCGCTCCCGCGACTCCCGCTGTTCCAGACGCTCGTCGCCGGCCGGGACGTCGGGAATCACCGGCTCGGCGCCGGACCGGTAGCGGGCGTAGCCGCCGGCGGCCACGACGGAAGCGGCCGCGGCGGCGGTGGTGGTCAGCAGGGTGCGCCGGTTCATGACCCCTGCAACGCGGGATGTCACCCCGCGTGACGGTTCGGCGGCCATGCGCGCGATTATGCCCAGGCGTTGCCAGGGCGCCCGCTCAGCAGCCGGGTCCGGCCGCCTGGCCCTTGACGATGCGGTAGGCCGAGACGTCCCCGTTCACGAAGTGCTTGAGCTGGGCGATCCGCGTCGGCGCCGCCTGGTTCTTCGCCTGGTAGGCGACGATCGCCGCGTCGACGGTCCGGCAGGATGCCTGCTGGGCAACCTTGGTGGCGGTGCGCGTGGCAGTCGTGGTGTTCAACGTAGCGTAAGAAACACCTGCGATACTCACGGTGATAGCGGCGGTCATGGCGACCTCGCTCAGCTTCACAATCTCTCCTGCTCAGTACCCGACATGCCGCTGTTGGCGGTGAATGACGAAGATACCCAGAGTAGTTAGACATCTGCAAGGCTTACGCAGAGTGAGAGGAGCCTCCTCGGGCGACCGGCACGACACGGGAGGGAAATCTTGCTGAAGCGACGCGAAAATCACCTTCGTGCCGGTATGACCATTTCATGGTTGATTTGACGAGGCGGGAAAAGCAGATCATCGGCTGCATGGCGGTGGTGTGCCTGGTCTCTGGCACGGGAGCCGTCGTGCTGGGGGCCATCGACGACGGGCGCGGCGGGGGCACGGCGTCGGGCGACGGGCGGGCGGTGGTCGCCGGCGCGCAGGAGGAGCTGGGAGCGGCGCACCCGGGAGCGCCGTTGCGGGCACCCTCGCGCATCCTCACGCTGACCCCCGCCGCGCCCGTGACGGCGGCGACCGGCGCTACCGTGGCGCGGCCGGCCGCCGGTCAACAGGGCGCGATCGTCGGTCAACAGGGCGTGACCGTTGCTCCACAGGGCACGACCGTCGGCCCGCAGCGCACGACCGTCGACCCCCGCCCGCCGGCGTTCTCGCCGCCTCCGCCGGTGCCCACGCCGACGCGGCCGACGTCACGCCCCCTGCCCCAGCGGCCCGCCACCACCCCGCCGAGCGTCACCACCCCCGCGACGACGCCGGCCACGACGCCCGCGACGACGCCGGCCACGACGCCCGCGACGACGCCGGCCACGACGCCCGCGACGACGCCGGCCACGACGCCCGCGACGACCCCGGCCACGACGCCCGCGACGACCCCGGCCACGACGCCCGCCACCGCCGAGCCCGCCCCGGCGCGGCCGGAGCCGGCGAAGTCGCAGGGCGGCGCCGACGACGACCACGCGTTTCCATGGGCGCCCGGCACCGGCGGCCTGCCCGGCCCCGGCTCGGTGGACTGGCCGCCCCTCGTGCCCACCGGCGACCCGTTCGAGTAGGCGGGGTCATACGATCGGCGTCGGAAGATATTCGTACGCACGGAGGGACGACATGAGCACCGAGACGCTGGAGTTCCAGGCCGAAGCCCGCCAGCTGCTGCAGTTGATGGTCCACTCGATCTACTCGAACAAGGACATCTTTCTGCGCGAGCTGATCTCCAACGCCTCCGACGCCCTGGACAAGCGGCGCCTCGCTGGCCTGCACGACGAGGCGCTGAGGGCCGACGACCCGCACATCGCGATCGAGGCCGACAAGGACGCCCGCACGCTGACGGTCCGCGACAACGGCATCGGCATGTCCCGCGACGAGGTCGTCGGACTCATCGGCACCATCGCCCGCTCCGGCACCGCCGAGATGCTGCGTCAGCTCAAGGAGAACAAGGAGTCCGCCGAGCTGATCGGGCAGTTCGGCGTCGGCTTCTACTCCACGTTCATGGTCGCCGACAACGTCTCCCTGATCACCCGCAAGGCCGGCGAGGACACCGGCACGCGGTGGGAGTCGACCGGCGAGGGGACTTACACGATCGAGGAGGTGACGGACGCGCCCGTCGGCACGGCCGTGACCGTCCACCTGCGTCCCAAGGACGAGGAGGACGCCCTCTACGACTACGCCGACGAGTGGAAGATCCGGGAGATCGTCAAGCGGTACTCGGACTTCATCTCGTTCCCGATCCGCCTGGTCAAGAGCGAGGGCGAGCCGGAGACCCTCAACTCCATGAAGGCCCTGTGGGCCCGGCCGCGCGCCGAGGTCAAGGACGAGGAGTACGCCGAGTTCTACCGGCACGTCAGCCACGACTGGACAGATCCGCTCGAGATCATCAATCTCAAGGCGGAGGGCACCTTCGAGTACGAGGCACTGCTGTTCATCCCGGCGCGCGCGCCGCACGACCTCTTCCAGCGCGACGGGCGTCGAGGCATCCAGCTCTACGTCAAGCGCGTGTTCATCATGGACGACACCCGCGAGCTGATCCCCGACTACCTGCGGTTCGTCAAGGGCGTCGTCGACGCCGCCGACCTGTCGCTGAACATCTCCCGCGAGATCCTCCAGCAGGACCGGCACATCCAGCTCATCCGGCGCCGGCTCGCCAAGAAGGTCCTCTCCACCATCAAGGACCTCATGACGAAGGACCCGGAGAAGTACCGCACCTTCTGGCGGGAGTTCGGCCGCGCCGTCAAGGAAGGCCTGCTCGGCGAGGCCGACGACCGCAAGGCCATCCTGGACATCGCGTCGTTCGCCTCGACCGCCGGCGACGAGCCGACCACCCTCGCCGACTACGTCTCGCGGATGAAGGAGGGCCAGGACGAGATCTACTACATGACGGGCGAGAGCCGGGCCCAGGTCGAGAACTCCCCGCACATGGAGGCCTTCAAGGCCCAGGGGTACGAGGTCCTGCTGCTCACCGACCCGGTCGACGAGATCTGGGTCGACGCGGTGAGCGAGCACGACGGCAAGAAGCTGCAGTCCATCGCCCGCGGCACCGTCGACCTGCCCACCGACGCCAAGCCCAGCGAGGAGACGACGGGCGAGTACGCGCCGCTGCTGACGTGGCTGGGCGAGACCCTCGAGGAGGTCAAGGAGGTGCGCCTGTCCACCCGCCTCACCACCTCGCCGGCCTGCCTCGTCAGCGACGCCGACGACATCACTCCGACCCTGGAGAAGATGTACAAGGCGATGGGCCAGCAGGTGCCGCAGGTCAAGCGCATCCTCGAGCTCAACCCGGAGCATCCGCTGGTCACCGGCCTGCGCGACGCGTACGCCCGGGACGCCGCCGCCGCGGACCTGCCCGAGACCGCCGAGCTGCTGTACGGCACCGCCCTGCTCGCCGAGGGCGGGGACCTGACCGACCCGGCCCGGTTCGCCAAGCTGCTCGCCGACCGGTTGGCCCGTACCGTCTGATCATGATCTTCGTCGCCCGGGCCCGGTTGCGGGCCCGGGCGGCACCAGGCCCGGACTAGGGTCGGATCATGAGCGTTGAATCCATCGAAATCCGGCTCGCCGCGCGCCCTCAGGGCTGGCCCACCGCCGAGACGTTCGAGACCGCCCGGACCGAGGTGCCCGAGCCGGGTCCCGGTCAGGTCCTGGTGCGCAACCTGGTGATGAGCGTCGACCCCTACATGCGCGGCCGGATGGACGACCGCGAGTCCTACGTGCCGCCGTTCGCGCTCGGCAAGGCGCTCGAGGGCGGCGCGGTGGGCGAGGTCGTCAGCAGCGGGGCCGACGGCCTCAAGCCCGGCGACACCGTCCTGCACGGCCTCGGCTGGCGTCAGTACGCACTGCTCCCGGCCAAAGCGGTGGCCAAGGTCGACCCGTCGGTGGCGCCGCTGGGCGCTTACCTGGGCGTGCTGGGCATGACCGGGCTGACCGCGTACGCCGGCCTGCTGCGCAGCGCCGAGTTCAAGCCCGGCGACACCGTCTTCGTCTCCAGTGCCGCCGGTGCCGTCGGCCAGGTCGTCGGCCAGCTCGCCAGGCACCGCGGCGCGGCCCGGGTGATCGGCAGCGCCGGGTCGGCGGAGAAGGTGGCCTTCCTCCGCGACGAGCTGGGCTTCGACGCGGCGTTCGACTACCACGACGCACCCGTACGCGACCAGCTGCGCGAAGCCGCCCCCGACGGCATCGACGTGTACTTCGACAACGTCGGCGGCGACCACCTCGAGGCGGCGATCGCGGCGCTCAACGTGCACGGCCGGATCTGCGTCTGCGGCATGATCAGCGTCTACAACGCCACCGAGCCGACGCCGGCGCCGCGCAACCTCGCCATGGTCATCGCCAAGCGGCTGACGATGCGCGGCATGCTGGTCAGCGACCACGGTGACCTGCGCGACGAGTTCGTCCGGGAGGTCGCGCCGTTGCTCGCGGACGGCACCATCAAGCACCGCGAAACCGTCTTCGAGGGCATCGAGGCGGCTCCGGAGGCCTTCCTCGCCATGCTGCGCGGCGACGCCGTCGGCAAGAACCTGGTGAAGATCGCCTGACGCCGGGATTCGACCGGATCGGCGGGGTCGACTCCTCTCACCCCCTTACCCTATAGTCAGTTCCATTATGAAACTTACTACGTTCTGGCGCTGGTGGGTCGCCGGCACGACCAGTCATCTCGGCTCGGCGGTCGGCGGGGTGGCCCTGCCGCTGACCGCGCTGACCGTGCTGGACGCGTCGGCCTTCGAGATGGGTGTGATCGCGGCGGCCGGCTATGTCGCGTACCTTTTCCTCAGCCTGCCGGCGGGGGTGATCGTGCAGCGCGTGCCGCTGCGCGGCATGCAGGTCGCCCTGGATCTGATCCGGGCGCTCGCCGTCGCGTCCGTCCCCACGGCCTGGTGGTTCGACACCCTGACGGTGGCCCAGCTGGTGGTGGTGGCTCTGGTCGTGAGCGTCGCCAACGTGCTGTTCGACGTGGCGAACCAGACCTTCCTGCCGGAGATCGTGCCGGCCGAGCAGTTGCAGGCGCGGAACAGCCTCAACTCCGGCACCCACGCCGCCACCCAGCTGGGCGGACCGTCCCTGGGCGGACTCGCGGTGCAGCTGCTGGGCGCGGTGCCGACGCTGCTCGTGGACGCCGTCAGCTATCTGGCCTCCGCCCTGCTGCTGCGCACCCTCCCGGCCCGGCGGGTGCGGCGACCGGCCGACCGGCCACCGATGGTCACGATGATCCGTGAGGGCTGGCACTTCGTCCTCCGCCACCCGATCATGGGGCCGGCCATGTGGGACGCCACCGCGTCGAACTTCGTGTCCGGCGCGATGCTGGCCCTCTTCCCGTTCTACCTGGTGCGCGAGCTGCACGCGTCGCCGCTCATGGTCGGGCTGCTGCTCGCCGCCGACGGCCTCGGCACGCTCATCGGCGCCACACTGACCACCCGGTTCACCAACCGGGTCGGCACCGCCCGCGGCCTGATCATCGCGTCCTTCGTCGGCGTTGCCGGAGCGCTCGTCATCCCGATCGGCACCGGCACCGCCGCCTACGTCGCCTTCGCCGTCGGCAACCTCGTCCTCGCCGGCTCCACCGTGGTGCTCAGCGTGACCACCCGCACGTACCGGATGCTCGCCAGCCCGCCAGAACTGCTGTCGAGGGTGATCGCCACGGTCAAGTTCGTCTCCTGGGGCGCCATCCCGCTCGGCGGCCTGCTCGCCGGCGCCCTGGCCGGACCGCTCGGTGCCCGCACCACGCTGCTGCTCTTCGGGGCGCTCACCGTGCTGTCACCGATCATCTACCTGTCGACCCCGATCCGCCGGCTGCGCGACCTGCCGCTCGACGCCGCGCCGAAACCCGCGGGCCCGGTGGCACGCCCGGTGTCGGTGCCGTGATGTCATAAAGGCACCCGCACCCGGCGTGCCCACAGGAAGGTTCCCGCAGTGCCGACGATCTTCTCGCAAATCATCAACGGCGAGCTCCCCGGCCGGATCGTCTGGTCGGACGCCCACGTCGCCGCCTTCCTCACCATCGCGCCCCTGACGCCCGGGCACACCCTGGTCGTCCCGCGCGCCGAGGTGGACGAGTGGACGGACCTCGACCCCGGCCTGCTGGCGCACGTGATGACCGTGAGCCACACCGTCGGCGCCGCGCTCAAGCGGGTGTTCGAGGCGCCCCGGGTGGGTCTCGTGGTGGCCGGGTTCGAGGTGCCGCACGCCCACGTGCACGTCTTCCCCGCCTGGCAGATGGCCGACTTCGACTTCGCCAGGGTGAACTCCAACGTCAGCGGCGAGGAGTTGGACGCGCACCACAAGCGCATTGTGGACGCCCTCCGGTAGCGCGCCCCTCAGCCGGGCGGCAGCAGCTCCAGGGCCCGGTCCGACACCATCCGGGCGATGAGGGCGATCGCCTCGACGCCGGACCGGGCGGGTAGCCGCCGCCCGTCCCGCAGGCGCAGCGCCACCTCCCCCCGGGGTGCCTCCCGCGCACCGATCACCGCCACATACGGGATCCTGCGCCCGGCCGCGTCCCGGATCCGGGCGCCGACCGAGCCGTCGTGGCGCACCTCAACGCGCAGCCCGGCGGCGATCGCGTCCCGGGCGAACGCGGCGGCCGCCGCGTCCTGCTCGGCGGCCACCGGCAGCACGACGAGCTGGACCGGCGCGTACCACGGCGGCAGCGCTCCGGCGTGGACCTCGATCAGGTGCGCGAACAGCCGCTCGAACGAACCGACCAGGCTGCGGTGCACCATCACCGGACGGGACCGGCCGCCGGCGGCGTCGGCGTAGGACAGGTCGAACCGCGCGGGCTGGTGGAAGTCGACCTGGACGGTGGACAGGGTGGACTCCCGGCCCGCCGGATCGACGACCTGCACGTCGAT
The DNA here is from genome assembly GCF_040682215.1 of Actinoplanes sp. NPDC051346. Classification (NCBI taxonomy): domain Bacteria; kingdom Bacillati; phylum Actinomycetota; class Actinomycetes; order Micromonosporales; family Micromonosporaceae; genus Actinoplanes; species Actinoplanes sp. NPDC051346. The sequence continues at coordinate 316,567 of NZ_JBFBAJ010000004.1, forward strand.
CTTCGGACCGTAGAACGCGGCCTCGCCGGCGGCCACCGAGTAGGGCACGCCGGCCGCGTCGAGGGCCCCGCGCAGGACGCGCCCGGCCTGATCCCACGCGTCGTCGTCGCCGGCGTACTTGCCGCCGTCGCCCCGCAGCGACAGCCGGTACGACGAGACCCGCACGCCCAGCGCGGCATGCGAGCGCACCATCAGCCGCAGCGCCTCGGCGACCTCCTCGCCGGCCTGATCGGCGGCGCAGAACACGTGCCCGTCGTTGAGGGAGATGGCGCGTACCCGGGCCAGGCCGCCCAGGACACCGGACCGTTCCGCGCGGAACATCGCGCCGATCTCGGCGACGCGCAGCGGCAGCTCACGGTACGACCGGTGCCGCGACTTGAAGATCAGCGCGTGGTGCGGGCACAGGCTGGGCCGCAGCACCAGCGCGTCGTCGCCGCCCAGGTGCAGGGGCGGGAACATGTCACCGGAGAAATGGGCCCAGTGGCCGGATCGCTCGTACAGCTCGCGCCGGCCCAGCACCGGCGAGTGCACATGCTGATATCCGGCGCGGCGTTCCAGGTCGTGAATGTACGACTCCACCTCGTGGCGTGCCGCGGCGCCGGCCGGCAGCCAGAACGGCAGGCCCGCGCCGATGAGCGGGTCGGAGTCGAAGATGTCGAGCTCGCGTCCGAGCCGGCGATGGTCGGCGGCCATGGTGTCTCCTTCGGTCTGGGCCGGGGAGACGCCACGGAACGCGCGAGGCCCCGGGCATCTCGCCCGGGGCATCGTCGCTGGAGGTGAGGATCAGCGCGAACGTACGCCGGGACATTCCGGCGCCGTCGTCACCATCCTCGGATTCATGCCGCCGATGCTAGACCGCCGCCACCGCGACCCACGACCGGTTTTCGCGCCGCCCGGTCAGCTTGGCGTTTAACCTCCGGTTCCGTGCCGGTGTCGCCGGAGGCAAGGTCGTTCCGCCGCTATGTCGACTACGTTGCGTGACAGGCGGAGATTCGGTCGCAGCTGGGGTGGTGAGCAACCGCGCGTTGCATGCGGCATGACAGTGCGCCAGAAAAGGCACCTGTTCTTGCTGCCTCAGCCTGTCCTTCCGGCGTCGCCGGACAGGGACGCGTCTTCGATCAGACGCAAAATCCACAAGGAGTCGTGGGCTCTTCGCCAGCTTGGCCCGTCAAAGTCCGGCCAGCCAGCTACATCACGCAGACGCTCAAACTGGAGCCGAATACGGTCTAGACGGTCACGTTCGACGTAACCGAGGTGGCCACCGCTTCCTACGCAGCCGGACGCGAGCAAGAGAACCTCGGCGTCGGCCGCATCCGCTCGGACCTGGCGATCCTTTGCCATCCGTCTAAGCAGATAGCCGAGGGCGAACAGTGCTGCGTTACGCTGATCGCCGTACCAGCAGGTCGGCGAGGTGGGGTCGAATTCGGTGGCTCCAGGGCTTCGCTGGCCTACACGTTTCGCCTCTTTCCGCCGCCTCGCGTAATCGCCCAGATCCAGGAGCCACAGGTCTCGGCTCGACGAAAGCATGTCCATTGCCCTTAGGAGCGCGGCCTCGTCGCGACTGAAATGCCCGGCGACGTGCTCCAAGTAGGCGAACGTGGCCTGATAGCCGACCGGTTGGTATCGCTGCACGCATCCAGCCAGTGCGTTGATACGACGCCCGTACGGGAGCGAGGGGTCACGAGCTTTACGCGCATACGTACCGAAACTCACGGTGCCAGGCTAACGATCTCCACAACCAATATATGGGGCGGCATGCAGCGGTGGTCGCCACGAATCCCGCATGCTCATCTCTGCAACGTCGGACGCCGGCACCAGCGAACTCCGGCTACGGTCAGTGACGAGGCTCGTGACGCCCGCCGCGCACGCTCGGCGGCAGATCCGGATGTTCACTGCGAGCCTTTAACATCGACGCAGTGGAGAAGATCTTACGAGCGGCCGGGCTCGAGTCATATCAGGCGGAGCAGCTGCGGATACATGACGAAACGGTCATCGTGGTGCATCCGGCCGGCGACGCGCAGCAGTTGTTGCGCTCCGTGCGCGCTGCCCTCCCGGACCACAATCCTGTTCTGGCTCTCGACGGCGATGCAGTTCTGGAGCCGGACTTCCATCACAACAGCAGACCTAGCGACCTGATCGCCTGGGTGCAGGCGGCCGACGTCGATGCGGAGTTGGCTCGCTTGCACAGCTTTCGGGAGCAGGACCCGGAGCTGCTCGGCACCGGCGACGAGGGCTTTGACCTCGACAGCTACGACGTGACACATTTCGGTGAGCCGGAGCTGCTGGTCATCCTGCCTCGGCCCGAGCCGTGGGCGGCGTTCGCCTATCTGGATCCCTACGGGGTGTGGGGAACTCCGGGAGATCTGATGCTGGCCGCCGCCCGCCGGTGGCACGAGCGGTACGGTGCCGCTCCGACCACGATCGGGCTCGCCAACGGCTTCACGGTGCCCCGGCCCCCCACCGAGTTGGCAGACGCCGAGCGACTGGCGGTGGAACATGTGGCGATTGCCGGGCGAACCGCGCGGACGAAAACGCGGGCCTATGCCCGCGCGCTTCTCCAACTCGACCGGTGGTGCCTCTACGACCGTCCGTGAGAAGCGCTTGGTCGCGGATTGCTACATCCATACAACGGATGCCCGCCAAGCCGATTCGCCTGGTTTGGTCACGAGCTCATGAAGCCTTGATGAGCTGTGCTCATCTCGGCCAAGAGTTTGCAACGGCGAGCCCGAGCTGAGCGCACGGAGGGTGACTCCTGGTGCAGCAGCCAGCGCGCACGGACGGCGGCATGACAGTGCGTTCGGGACCAGCCTGATTGAGGGCCGACCTGGAGGAACTCAATAATCTCGGCATTCCGATACGGCGGCAGCCGCCTCACGGACCGCGCCGTCGTACTGACTCCTGCGGAAGGTGAAGGGGCCGAAGCTCCCGTAGTCGTGTTGGGAGCGGAATGGCTGCGCGAAACCGCGCCGAGTGACAAGGTCGTTCTCGATGAGCACTTGAGACTCCAACGGCCAGCAACCAACTTCGCCGCAGTCACAGCCAAGCAGAGCGACCACACCTTTGTTTGCCCAATAAGTGGCGTCTGGCTGCCCGATGAGGTACGCAGTCAGATCGCCGAACTTGAAGTGATCGAGCACAGGCCCGGCATACGCGCCGGGAACATCGAAGCCGGCTGCATGCTCATAGCCCGAGACGAGATCGACCAGGCTGACGTTGTCGACGATCGGAAGTAGCTCGCGAGCCCGGTCGGAGCTGCTGTCACCCCAGGGGCGAAGGTCGAACCGGACCCGTCGGATGAGGGGCAATGAGGGCACGCGGCAAGTCTGCACCCAGCAGGACGGCTGGGCCAGCGGGTTTGTCTGATTCCTGAGCGGACTGCGGCAGAAGCGGATGCGACAGCCCCCGTTAGCATGTGTCGAGTGCATGACTATGTGGAGCGGACCCTGGCTGCCTACGAACAGGATCCGGCTCGCTATGAGCGGGCGACACGCGATATGGACCCGGGCCCGGAACTCGACCGGTTTGTCAGACTGCTTCCGTCCCCGGTGGGGACCATTCTTGACGCCGGGTGCGCCTTCGGCCGGGATACCGCCTTGCTGGCGGATCGGGGGTTCGACGTCGTCGGTGTGGACCTCACCACCGCGTTCGTGGACCGAGCCAGGCAGCTCAGGCCCGATCTGAGCTTCCACATCATGGACGTACGTGACCTGCACTTTCACGACGCAGCCTTCGCCGGGATCTGGTGCCAGGCGACCCTGCTCCACCTGACCGACGAGCACGTGACGCAGGCCCTCGCCGAGTTCGCGCGGGTATTGCAACCCGGCGGCGCGTTATACGCCTCCTTCAAGGAAGGCGAGGGTGCAGAGGCGATCGTCGAACGGTTCAGCAGTGACGGCGCTCGCTACTTCCGGTACCAGACCGTGGAACGCGTGACAGACCTGATGACCGCCGCCGGATTCACGGTTATCGAGGTAGTGTGCCAACATGAGCGTGACCGGTACGGATCGGGACACCGAGACCTGACCTGGCTTCAGGCGTATGCCCGAATTTAGGAGATGCGGAGAACTGCTCAATGCACTGTTCTCGGCAGTTCCGCATGTTGTTTGATCATGTACCGGATGCCATGTAGGCGGCGAGGATGTAGTTGGGGTGCCGGTCGAGATTCTTGCGGGCCCGGTCGTAGCGCATGGTCGTTCGGGGATCGGCGTGGCGGGCTGCGATCTGTACGTCGCGCAGGCTGACGCCGGCGTCGAGCATGGTGGTCACGAACGTGTGGCGAAGCATGTGCGGATGCATCCTCGCGGTCTGGACCCCCGCCTCGTCGGCCAGGGCCTTCAGCCGGCGGGTTGCGGCGTGCCGGTCCATCCGGACGCCGTACGTGTTACGCAGAATCGGCCCGTGGTCCCGGCCATCTACGGCGCCGTCGATGGCGCGGGCCACCGCCGGTGGCAGCGGGATCAGGACGGTCTTGTCGCCCTTGCCGCGGATCTTCATCACTCGGTGGCCGTGTTCCTCACCGAGATTGTTGATGTTCGCGCCGCAGGCTTCGAAGATGCGCAGGCCGAGGAGGCCGAGCATGGCGATCAGCGCGAAGTCGTTGATGTTGGGCGACAACCGGGCAGCGGTGATCAGGGCTTCGAACTGCAGGTGTCCGAGCCCGAGGGTGGGTGACTCGGCAGGTACCGGTGGCCGACGGACGTAGTCGGCCGGCGAGTACGGCAGGATCTGGTCGATGAGGCACGTCCGGTAGAAGCCGACCACCACCGATAGCCGTCGCGAGACCGTGGAGGGCTGGTAGTAGCGGGGTTTCCTGCAGCCAGCGCACGTACCGTTCAATGTCGGCCCGAACGATCCGGAGCGGGTCCAGGTCCTGGTCCGAGCACCATGTCAGGAAGATCTTGAGTCGGAGCCGGTGTGCAGCCGGGACTGGCCTCGGTAGCGGCCGAGGTACGCGGCCACTGCCGCGCGGAGAGCGCGGCGGTCGGGAGTGATGGCAGCTTGCTCGGGACTATTGAAGGCAGGCATAGCTCACGGTGCGTCACCACTGAGGAAGGCCGCCAGCGCCCGCGTTGCGACAGATCCGGACGGGGATGGACGCTGTGAACCGCACGGTCTCAGGTGCGGTGACAGCAGGCATGAAACGCGATGAATACGGGTTCTCTGGTTCCTTGTGCCAGGCATCTACGATGCGGTAATGCTCGATCGTGATGGTGATTCCTCGCCAGCGCCGCCCGGAGGCTCTCCACCGCTGAATAACTCAGTGCGGAGAACGGCTATGCGGGTGGTTGTTTCATGGTGGACAATCGCCATTGCCGCCTATGTCGGGTTCGTCCTGTCGGTACCGAGAGCCGTTTCCGCAGGTTGTCATGGATGGGACTGCATCGGCGAACGTGGAGCATGGTGGATTCTCGGCATGGTGTTGGGTCTACCAACATTGCTTCTAGGTCTACTGATCGACAGCATTCTGGTGACGTATTTCCAGGAAGATGCCCACTCCGGTGCAGCCCTCGGGACCATGGTCGCATGGTCCACGTTCGGCGTCCTGGCCATATTTTTCGGATCAGCGTGGCTGATGTTTTATGCCAGTTGATTCCCTGGGCACTAGCGACGCACTCACATCGGCAGAAGCGGATACTGTCCGAGCGGGCCTGAGCCGGAGGAGCTGTTACGCAACGTCACGTTCCACGGGTGTGATGCCGCTCGACAGACCGGTGTCACCGGAGCGACGCCTACTTGCTCAGGGGAACGGCGGGAGGTTTAGGAACCCTGGCGTGACGAGGGCGTGACCAGCGCGTGTACCTGAACCTCGGCCGCTCCGACTTTCGATGCCGGACCAGTTCTCGGATCGGCATGCGCTGCGTGTCGCGGCGGCAGCTTGCCCTGGTCACCGGCCAAGCGCATCGGCTGACCGACCACCGTGGGCAGGACGCTCACACGGGCCGAGGTTGAAACACAAGGTCAGGGCTTGTTCGGCACCACGGAGGTCAGGTCGGCGGTCGCGGCGGGCAGGTTGGGATGATCCTGAAGAGATCGATTCGGCAGAGCAGAGCTGAAACGGCATGTCCGTCACGGCTGATGCTTGACACTCGCGTCCCACCCTGATGCTTGACAAGATCACGTCGTTCGTGGCAGGTCTCGGCGGATGCATTTAGCCGCGGGGTGCGTGCCTAGGTCCTAAGCCACAGATCCATGGGAGGCAGACGAAGCCATCGGTCCGGTGGCCCGGTGAATGCGCGGCCGTCTACGAGACGCAGGTCGGCGTAGTTGCAGCAGTGCGGGATCGGGTGGTGCTGATAAAGGTAGATCCGCAGCGTCTGCTCTGGTGTGTCGTTCGGGATGGCCTGTCCGCCGCCAGGGTGCATGTCCCAGTCCACGACCATGCCGTCACGAAAGCTTGTGCCCTGGTTGCCGCTTTTGGGGTTGCCGTACATCCCGTACCCGATGGTGCCGGGTGTCAGCTTGGCCATGACCCCAGGAGTGGACCCGGTGTAGCCCCACCACTGGCCGACGACGCATCCGCCGGGAACGTCAGTGACACCGACGATAGCCTCCAGCTCGTCGTCGCTGAGCTCCGTCTCCTCCGGCTCACCGATCAGCAAGGCGGTATCGACACCGCGAAGAGGCTCGGCCCCGAGCCGTCGCACCGCCTCAGCGACGTCGACTGCAGCGATACAGGCAAAGCTGAAACCCTCTGGGTCCATCGGACCTACCGCGCCGATCAAGCGACGGCATTCTGCCACTGCCGCCTGCTCATCAGATGACAGAGTCACCCCTGGCGGGGGAGCGCCAAACAGATCTGGCATCGGGCCCGCCAAGTTGAGCCGGCCCGGCGACCACCCGGCAATCATCGGACGCCACGGGTCCGCACCAGCCTGCACCAGCGCACGCGAAACCTCAGCGCTGCCGTCCATCACCGCCTCCCACAGGGGCGTCCGTCCCCACCACATTGCATCGGCGTCGCCGCCGCCGCGGATCAGCCGACGGACGAGGGCAAGATGCCCGAACCTGGCGGCGCCGTGCAGAGGTGGCGGATCAACACTCTCGAACTCGGCATCCATGTGCGAAGTGTCGCAAGATGGAGCCTTTGGCGTCTCGAGACCTGTTGAACGGGTCATACGGCGGGCGACGGCATGCCTCGTAGGTGATGGATCTGGTTCGAGAACAGCTGCGCGCAACGAGCGAGTGAGGGCAATAAGCGCTACTCAGTTGGCCGGGTTCGTCGGTTCAACGCCATATTCGGCATAAGCCGCTATTCCGCGGAGCTTGGCTTCGATGGCGGTGTGGATGCGGCGGACCAGTCGTGCCGGCATGAGGCCATCGAGGTCATTCGAATAAGTAAACCGCCAGTCGGTAAGCTCGCCATCCGCGAACCGAATAGCCGCACGTTCGTGATCGCTGAGCACTCCTGCATCGAAGATGAAGAGGATCTTGTCGCCTTCATTGTCGATGGGCGCCCAGTCAACGACCAGGTGGGCGCCGACGGATGCGGGAAGTCCGAGCTCCTCCGCGATCTCGCGGTTGCAGGCTTCTCGCGGGGACTCGCCAGGCTCGACGTACCCACCCGGGATCTCCCAGCCGTCCTTGTAGCCCGGCTTCACGAGCAGGATGCGGCCTTCTCCATCGAAGAAGAGGGCGCCGGCGGCGACGCGGGGAGTGGCCATAGCCGGGGTGTCGGGTGTCGTCACATCGAGCAGCCTAGAGCGAGTGGATCAGTCGAGCACCCGAAGGCGACGTGCCAGACCGACGAGCGCGGCCGATGGCTTGGTGCGCTGCTGACGGATCCACGTGAGCACGAGCTGTCGCCCGAGGTAGTGATGGCGAACCTGCTCGGGCGCCATTTGCTCGGCGTGCAAGAGAGTCGCCAGCGCTTCCTCCTGCCGGTTCCATGAGCTGTACGCCCGAGATACCTCCAGCGCATGACGGACGCGACGCTCCATCGGCATCGCGGCTGTGTCGACGCGTGGCCCGAGGTCGATAGCGACCTGGATGTCGCCGAGTTCGCCGGCCGCCGCGACCCGATGGATGGCGACGTTGGTAGGACCGAATGCCGTCCAAAGGTGGTTGGCGTCCCGGCCCAGTCTCAGCGCGGCGTCATCGGCTGTAGAGAGGAACGTACGCGCCGTCTCGGCGTCGCCGGCGCGGGCTGCGGCGACTGATCCGGAGAGCAGCAGCGTCCCATAGACGGAGAGCATTTCCGGCGTCGCATCGCGTATGTACCGATCGAGGTAGTCCGCGGCGTCGTTGGTGAGCCGCACCGCGTCCTTGTAGCGGCCAGTCGCGTTGAGGGCGTGCCCAACTGACCGAAAGAGCGACCCGGTGACGATTGGATCTCCTGTCACCCGAACGACGGAGAGCCCTCGCTCAGCGGCAATCCATGCCAGGTCGGTCTCGCCGAGCTTGGTGAGCTGGGTGGCGGCGAGTTGGTACGTCAGCCCGAGTAGGTGCCGGGCATCGTCTTGGTCCTGGCCCTCCAGCTCGTACACAGCGGCCTGGGCGTGCTTGAGGAGCGCCGGAAGCCGGTTGGTCACCAGCCCGAACCGCGAGCCCTGGTATGCCTCCCAAAGTCCGCCGGTCTCGCTCCGCAGCTCGGACAGGTGGGGCGGCTCGACGTCCATCTCGCCAGAGCCGAGCGCGGTGATGCCGCGGTAGTCCATGAGCGCCGACCTCAGTGCCGGCACAGTCTCGAGGCCGCTCTCGTTCGTCCAGTCGAGCGGAGACGGCGCGGCCAGCAGATCGCCAAGCGCCACGTCGAGCACATCGCCCAGCGACTTGATGACGGAGAGCCGGTCCAGCTCGATCCGGTTGTTCTCGATCTTGCCGAGCCAGTCGGGCGTCCGGCCGACGAGTCCGGCGAGGACTTCCTGAGACATGCCGCGCCGCCGGCGGTACCAGGCCACTCGCTCGCCGATGGTCAGCTTCGTCATCATCCCGCGCATGCGCTGAGCATCCCCCGATCGAGATCGTCGACCTCGGAAGGTTTTTCCGGGTTCCGGGCGGGAGCCGGCTACAACCTGTATCGCATGCCCGAGCCCACCGTATCCACCGCCTCTGATGCCTGTCGCTCCTGCGCGGGTGCCGGGTGGAAGTACACGACGCACCGGACCGCTCTGTGGGCGGTGGCTCAGTCGTGCCGGGACACCCGGCTGACCGCGCGCCGCTCCTGCATGGACTGCAGCGGACGTGGACTGCGAACGGGCGCGGGCTCCTGAGACGGCGCCGGGGCGGGTGCTGGCGAACGCGATGCCGGCCCGCCCCGGTGCCCTTCCGTTCGGGGAGGGCGCGTGGTCCCACAACCTGGCGATGTCCTGGACGTCGGTCACGCGGCGTCCGTGCAGTTCGCCGGCAAGTCGCGACTCGTGTTCTGCGTGATCTCAATAAGCCGGCGGCCGACCTACGACGGCTGGGCCTGGCTGACGGGCTACTCGCTGAACCGCTCCGGCATCGCCAAGGAGCGTCGCGAAATTTTCGTGTGCCTGGCCGGCCTTCGCCTCTACGAACCGAGCATCGAGGTATGAGATGACCGTCTTCTTCTCATCGTCCATCCGTGAACACCTGCGGGCCGCGCAGGATCTGCTTGACCAGCACACGGCAGGCAGTGGCAACGCTCGTTGCCCCGCCTGCTCGGGCGAGGACCCCTGTGCGATTCGGCGCGCCGCTCTCCGGGCCTTTGGTAGGTATGGCTGCCTGCCTCGTCGATGGCCCGGCGCCTCACGCCCGGAGACCGTCACCGGCTCTGTCGTCTGGGCCGGCTGGCTCGGTAACGCTCCTCGCGTCGCTCCAAGCCCCTCCTCCGATAGCGACCCTCGTCCGAGGCCTCGTGCCGACCGAGGCTAGGGGCGGGAGAGCCCACGGATCTGGCCCTTGGGGCAGCGGCACGGGCCGGATGCCCGCCCTTTGGTCCGAACGGCGCCGCTTACGAGGGGTCTGCGGTGCCGTCCGGTCGCAGGGCCGCCAGCCATGAGCGTGGGCCACGGTGGCGGACGCGGACGCCGGCCACGCTGACGGCGTACCGGAGGGCCTCGGGGGTGTCCGCGCCCCGCGCGAGTGCGACGGTGAGCGCGCCGTGGAACGCGTCGCCGGCGCCGGCGGTGTCGATCGCCTCGACCGGTGGCACCTCGACCTCGCCCGCCGTGTCGTCCGACCACCATCGCACCGGATCCGGGCCGTGGGTGATCGCGCCGCGGCGGGCCCCGAGGTCGCGCAGCGCCCGGGCGACCGGCCGGTCGCCGGGCGGGCGGAAGGCCGCGGAGCAGGCCGTGAACTCGGCGCGGGGCAGCAGGTCGGCGAAGACCGGGCGCCAGCTGCCGGCGTCCAGCACCAGGGGCCGCCCACCGCGCGCGGCGGCTCTGGCCAGCGCGGGATGGTGCCCGTCGGCCAGCACCGCGTCCGCGGTGCGCAGGGTGCGTTCGAGACTTTCCGGTACGCCGACCTCGCGGCCGCCCGCGTTGCGGCTGACGATCGTCCGCTGGCCGGTGCCGTCCAGCACCGTGACCGCCGAGACCGGCGGCGGCGCGGTGGCCCGGGGGATCGCGTCGAGCAGCTCGACGCCGTGCGCGGCGAGGTCGGCGCGGATCAGGTCGCCGAGCGGGTGCGCGCCGACCGCGCTGACCAGGGTGACCTCGGCACCGAGCGCGGCCGCGGTGACCGCCGCGTTGGTGGCCGGGCCGCCGGCGGCGACCTCGGCGCTGAGGGCCTCGACCTTCTCGTCCACCCCGGGCACCCGGTCGACGCGCTGCACCAGGTCCACGGTGGCGAGGCCGACGCAGACGAGGCGCACCCGGTCAGTCCGCCAGGTCGGAGAAGAAGACCCCGATGTTGCGGAAGACCTCCGCGACGCCCGAGCCGATGCCCCGCGCGATGTCCGCCGCCGGGCCCGGGTTGGTGCCGATGTAGAACACGACCAGGGCGAGCACGATCCAGCCGACAGCTTTCTTCATCGCCGGGTCACCTCCTCGCGATGCCCGGGCGGCGGTCCCGGGCGCGATGCATGATCGTGGCACAGCGGCGCACCCCCGGCCCGCCGGGACGCGCCGTCACAGCGCGAAAAGGCCGGCCGCGTTGTGCCAGCAGACGGCTCGCAGCCAGTCGTCGCCCAGATCCAGCCGGGCGAGGGCCTCGAGCTGGTGGGCGTACGGGTATGGAATGTTCGGAAAGTCGCTGCCCAGCAGGACTTTACCGGCCAGGCCGAGGTCGCGCAGGCGCGGCAGCAGATCGTCGGGGAACGGTGCCATCTCCTCGAAGAAGTCGGTGAAGGCCATGGTGGTGTCGAGCCCGGCCCGCTCGTAGCGTTCGGCCAGCTCCAGGAAGCCCGTGTACTCGGGGGCGCCGAGGTGCGCGGCGATCATCGCCAGGCGCGGATGCCGGGCGAGCACCTCGCCGATGGGCCCGGGGCCGGTGAAGCCGTTGGCGACCGGGCCCGAGCCGGCGTGCACGATCACGGGTGTGCCGGAGTCGGCGAGCAGCCCCCACGCCTCCCGCAGCAGCTCGTCGCGCGGGTCGAAGCCGCCGACCTGCAGGTGCAGTTTGAAGATCCGCGCGCCGCGGTCCAGCGCCGCGCGGACGTCGCGTGCCGCCGACGGCTCGGGGAAGAACGTCGCGCTCGGCAGGCAGCCCGGGGTGCGGTCCGCGAAGTCCAGCGTCCAGTCGTTGAGGTCGGCGGCCATGCCGGGGCGGTGGGCGTACGCGAGTGCCGAGAAGGCCCGCACGCCGAGCCGGCCCAGCTCGCTGACGCGTTCGGCCTCGGTGCCGCGGTAGCGGATCGGCCACGACCGGCCGATCAGCGGGCCCGCCCCGTCGAAGTGCGCCCAGACGCGGCGCTGCATGCGTTCGGGCAGGAAGTGCGTGTGCACGTCGGCGAGGCCGGGCAGCCCCAGGTCGGTCGCGAAGTCGTTCACGCCGCGGTCTCCCGGTTCGCGCGCCACTCGTCGGCGAGCATGGCGAAGTCGAGCTCGGTGCTCCATTCGCCCTTGAAGAGCTCGTTGTGGACCAGGCGGGCCTCCTGGCGCATCCCCAGCCGGCGGGCCACCGCCGCGGAAGCCTCGTTGCGCTCGTCGATGCGCGCGATGACGCGGTGCAGGCCCAGGTCGTCGAAGGCCAGCCGCAGCAGGGCGGTCGCCGCCTCCGTCGCGTAGCCCCGGCCGGCGAAGCGAGGGTCGAGGATGTATCCGAGCTCGCCGCCGCGGTGCAGCCGGCTGTGCCAGAAGAGGATCACGTCACCGACGAGCTGACCGGTCCCGGCCAGCTGGGCGCCGAGGGTCAGGGACTGCCCCTCGTCGGTGAGCGAGGTCCGCGCCCACGGCCCGGCGAGTCGGTCGAGGATGGTCTGCCGGTCCATCGGCGGGAACGGAACGTACCGGCAGAGCTCCGGAATGCTGCGGTAGGCGAGCAGCGAATCCACATCGTTTTCGGTGAGGGGCCGCAGCAGCAGGCGGTCGGTGCGGATCGGATAGGAGGGGCGCAACTCGGGGTGATCAATGCTCAGCACGCGACCATGGTGCCCTCCCAGAGCGTCGCGTGCCCGCCGATTTTCGCGGCGAGGTTTCACGATTCGACGGTTGTCGATCTGGGTACGGCTCGCCCATGACAGCGCATGCCGCTCCCGTGCTGGCCGCGGAGGCGATCACCTCCGCCGGCACCACCCAACTCGTCGTCGCCGCGATCCTCGGGATCGCGGCGGTGATCCTGCTCATCGTGCTCGCGAAGTGGCACCCGTTCCTCGCCCTGATCCTCGGCGCGGGCGTGCTGGGGATCGTCGCGGGCGCCGCGCCCGGCGCCACGATCACCTCGTTCAAGGCCGGCGTCGGCAGCACGGTCGGCAGCGTCGGGTTGCTGATCGCGCTCGGCTCGATGATCGGCGCCCTGCTCGCCGAGTCGGGCGGTGCCGACGGGATCGTCGCCACGATCGTGCGCCGGGTCTCCGGTTCGGCGCTGCCGTGGGCCATGGCGGGCGTCGCCGCGCTCATCGGGCTGCCGCTGTTCTTCGAGGTCGGCGTCGTGCTGCTGGTGCCGATCGTGCTGCTGGTCGCGCAGCGCACCGACGTGCCGCTGCTGAAGATCGGAATTCCGGCCCTGGCCGGCCTCTCGGTGCTGCACGGCCTGGTGCCGCCGCACCCGGGCCCGCTGGTCGCGATCTCCAGCCTGAACGCCGACCTCGGCCTGACCCTGGCGCTCGGCCTGGTCTGCGCGATTCCGACGGTGATCATCTCGGGTCCGATCTTCGGCAACTTCATCGCCAAGCGGGTGGCCGTCGCCGTGCCGGCCGCGGCGATGACCACGGCCGGCGCCACGACGGACCGCTCCGGGGGCGGCCCGGTCGGCGGCCGCGACTTCGTGGACCGCGACGACCTCGTGAACCCCGGCGCCCGCCAGCCGGACGCGGTCGTCGACGCCGGTCTGCCCGCCGGGCGCCGCTATCCGGGCTTCTGGTCCGCGGTGCTCACCGTGCTGCTGCCGATCGTTCTCATGCTGCTGCGCGCCGTCGCCGAGCTGACCCTCGCCGAGGGCACGGTGCGCACGACGCTGGAGGTGCTAGGCGATCCGGTGGTGGCGCTGCTCGCCGGCCTGCTGCTGGCGATGTGGACGCTGGGCAAGCGGGCGGGTTTCGACCGCGTGCGGACCTCGTCGGTGATCGGCGGGGCGCTGCCGCCGATCGCCGGCATCCTGCTCATCGTCGCCGCGGGTGGCGGCTTCAAGCAGGTGCTGGTGGACGCGGGCGTCGGCGACGTGGTCGCGAACGCGGCCCGCGACGCCGACATCTCGGCGCTGGTGCTGGGCTTCCTCGTCGCGGTCGGCATCCGGGTCGCCACCGGCTCGGCCACCGTGGCCACCATCACCGCCGCCGGCATCGTGGCGCCGCTGGCCGGGAGCCTGGACCGGCCCGAGGTCTCGCTGCTCGCGCTGGCGATCGGCTGCGGCTCGCTGTTCTTCTCGCACGTCAACGACGCCGGCTTCTGGCTGGTCAAGGAGTATTTCGGGATGACCGTGGGGCAGACCATCAAGACCTGGTCGGTGATGGAGACGGTCATCTCGGTGGTCGGCTTCGCCTGCGTCATGCTGCTCGACCTGGTCATCTGAGTGCTGGTCAGCTGAGTGGGCCGGCGGGTCCGCGCGGCCCCGCGGACCCCACCGGTCGGTGGCTCAGCCGTTCTGCTTGTCGCGCCAGGCCAGCAGGTCGCGCAGCGGGGCGAGGTCCGGCTTCGGTCCGCCGATCCCGACGGTGAACAGGGAGACGCCCTGCTCCCGCAGGTCCGCCAGGGCCTCGGGGGCGGGGTCGACCCGTACCCCGCTGGAGATCTCGATCTCGGCGATATCGCGTCCCACGTCGGCGCAGTGCTGCCGCAGGACGCCCAGCTTGTGGCGCAGGGTCCGGGCGTCGCCGAAGCTGTGCCAGATGTCGGCGTGCCGGGCGACCAGCCTCAGCGTCTTCTTCTCGCCACCGCCGCCGATCAGCACGGGGATGTGGCGGGTCGGCGGCGGGTTCAGCTTGCCGAGGCGCGTCTCGATGCGGGGCAGGGCCTCGGCGAGGGCGTCCAGGCGGCCGCCGGCGGTGCCGAACTCGTACCCGTACTCCTGGTAGTCCTTTTCGAACCAGCCGGAGCCGATGCCGAGGATGAGCCGTCCGTCGCTGATGTGGTCGACGGTGCGGGCCATGTCCGCGAGCAGGTCCGGGTTGCGGTAGCTGTTGCACGTCACGAGCGCGCCGATCTCGACGCGCGACGTCGCCTCGGCCCAGGCGCCGAGCATGGTCCAGCACTCGAAGTGCGGGCCCTCCGGCTCGCCGGTGAGCGGATAGAAGTGGTCCCAGTTGAAGAGGACGTCGACGCCGAGCTCCTCCGCCTCGGCGGCCGTACGCCGGATCGTCGGGTAGTCCGCGTGCTGCGGCTGCAGTTGCAGCCCGATTCTCACAGGCCTGTGGGTCATGAACCGGAGCATATTCCGGTTAGCGCCGCCCTCCGGCAGTTCCGGCCCGCGGGTCACCGAATGTGATTTACGGCTCCCCCCTTCTCCCAAGGTCATCACAGGTACGCACCGCACACTTGTCACCATGCGTAGACGGACACTGCTGCTCGGGCTCGCCGGCGTCGCCGGAGCCGGAGGCCTGGCCGCCTGCACGGCGGAGACCGGCGGGGGGACGGCCGGGGCGCCCAGCGCCTCCGCCTCGACTTCGGCGGCACCCATCCTCGCCTCGACGAAGGCGTCCTCGCTGGCGCCGCGGCCCATCACCGCGCCGTACGTCCCGCCGCCGGGGGCCGCGCCCGCCCACGCCTACCCGGTGGGCCGGCGCCTGCTGCCCCTGAGCCGGGGCGACCGGGTCCTGCCGACGACGGTCTTCTACCCGGCCGCGGGCGTGGCGCCGCGGAGCCCGGCCCCGGCCGACGAGGCGCCCGCCGCGACCGGGCGGTTCCCCATGGTGCTGTTCAGCCACGGGCTCACGTCCCAGCCGGCCGACTACGCGGCGATGCTGGCCCGCTGGGCTCAGGCGGGTCTGGTCGTCGTCGCGCCGACCTACCCGAACACGTCGTACGGCGCCAAGAAGCTCGACCCGCCGGACATCGTCAACCAGCCCGACGACGCCTCCCACGTGATCGACGCGGTGCTGGCCGTGGGCGACCCGCTGGCCGCCATGATCGACCCGAACCGGCTCGCGGCGGCCGGGCATTCCGCGGGCGGCATCACCACCGTGGGCCTGTTCAGCGCCCGGCGTGACGAGCGTCTCAAGGCCGGCGTCGTGTTCGCCGGCACCGACTTCCAGGCCGTCCCGTTCACCGGGCCGTCCGCCGCGATGCTCTTCGTGCACGGCCGCAAGGACACCACCGTCAACTATTCCGCCGGGCACACCGTCTTCGAGGCCGTGCCCTGGTCGCGGGCGATGCTCTCGGTCACCGAGGGCGGGCACGTCACCGAAGCCGCCGACTTCGAGGCCTCGACCTCGACCACGACGGAGTTCCTGCGCTGGTCGCTGTACGGTGACGCGGCCGCGAAGGCCAGAATCCCCGAGGCCGCCGCGACCGGCGGCGTGGCGACCTTCGAGAATCAGCTCTGACCGCACGGGGCAGATCTGGGGAGCCGCTTTGCCGCACGACCTGTACGACACCATCCATCGCCGCCGGGACGTCCGGGGCGAGTTCACCGGTGCGCCGATCCCGGACGAGGTCCTCGAGCGGATCCTGACCGCGGCGCACGCCGCCCCGAGCGTCGGGTTGTCGCAGCCGTGGGACTTCGTTCTCGTCCGCGACGCCGACGTGCGTCGCCGGTTCCACGACCACGTCGAGACGGAGCGCCGAACCTTCGCCGAAACCCTGGAGGGAGAGGCGGCGGAGCGCTTCGCGCGCATCAAGATCGATGGTGTGATGGAGTCCACTCTCTCGGTGGTGGTGACCTACGACGCACAGCGCGGCGGCCCGGCCGTGCTGGGTCGACACGCGATCGCCGACGCCGGTCTCTACTCCGTCTGCCTCGCCATCCAGAACCTCTGGCTGGCCGCGACGGCCGAGGAACTGGGTGTGGGCTGGGTCTCCTTCTACTCCGAGGACTACCTGCGGGGCCTGCTGGGCATACCGGGGGAGGTCCGCCCGGTGGCGTGGCTGTGCCTGGGTCCGGTTAGCCACCTGGAGCGCGTACCGGACCTGGAGCGGCACGGGTGGCGTCGACGACGTCCCCTCGATACCGTCCTCCATGCTGACAAATGGGGCAACCCTCGAGAGGTGGTGCTGGATCTCCGTGGCTAACGTGGGCCGGGTGAGTTTCTGGACCCGAAAACGCGATCGCTCTGTCTTTGCCAACGCCGGATCTCTGATGATCTGCGGCCTGCTCGCCGGTGTCGTCGTCGCGGCCGCCTCCTTTCCGGCCGTCGCGATGTCGGGACTGGCGGCGAAGGCGGGCGCGAAGGGCTTCGCGGAGCTGCCCAGCGAGCTGGCGCAGCAGTCGGCTCCGCAGGTCACGCGAATCTTCGCCTCCGACGGCAAGACCCAGATCGCGGTGATGTACGACGAGTTCCGCAGCGACGTGCCGCTGAAGGACATCTCGAAGAACATGCAGAACGCGATCATCGCGGCCGAGGATCACCAGTACTTCCAGCACAACGGCGTCGACCTCAAGGGCGTGGCGCGCGCGTTCGTCAACAACCGTAAGGGCGGTGCCCAGCAGGGCGCCTCCACGCTGACGATGCAGTACGTGCGGATGAGCCTGGCGTATTCGGCGAAGACACCGCAGCAGGCGATCGACGCCACCAAGGACAGCGCCGAGCGCAAGATCTCCGAGATGAAGTACGCCCTACAGGTCGACAAGGAGCTGGGCAAGGAGAAGATCCTCGAGCGCTACCTCAACATGGCGCCGTTCGGCAACGGCGCTTACGGCATCTACGCCGGTAGCCAGGTCTACTTCAAGAAGAAGCCGAAGGACCTCACCGTGGCCGAGGCCGCGCTGCTGGCGGGCATGGTGAAGGCGCCGACCTCGTTCGACCCGACGACGTCGGAGGGCTACCCGCAGGCGGTCGCCCGGCGCGACTACATCATCAACAACATGCAGAGCCTGAAGATGGTCACCCCGGCGGAGGCCACCAAGGCCAAGGCGGTGAAGCTGGGCCGGACGACCAACCGGCCGGGCAACGGCTGCGTGTCGGTGGCGAAGAACAACTGGGGCTTCTTCTGCGACTACTTCTACCGTTGGTGGCTGAGCCAGGAGGCGTTCGGCGCCAGCACGTACGACCGTGAGCGCCAGCTCAAGAGCGGTGGCTACCGGGTGGTGACCTCGCTCGACATCAAGGCGCAGTCGGCGGCGCGCGAGCGGATCACCGACCGGATCAGCGACAAGAACCGCAATGCTCTGCTGCTGGCCGGCGTGGAGCCGGGCACCGGCCGGGTCCGCACCCTGGCGGCCAACCGTAAGTTCAAGCTCGACAACCCGGCGGACCCCGAGAACAAGATCAGCTCCAACCCGGATCTGGCGGCCCGGGGCATCCGCGGCACCTATCCGAACACCACGAACCCGATCATCACCGGTGGCGGCGACATCGTCGGCTACCAGTCCGGGTCGACGTTCAAGATGCTGACCATGGTCGCGGCGCTGGAGAACGGCTTCGGACTGGATCACTCGATCACCCAGGGGAACCGCTACAAATCGGGCTACATCATCGATCCGAGCTCGGATGCGGCCTGCAAGGGCACCCACTTCTACTGCCCGGAGAACGCGTCCAAGAGTTTGAAGGGCACCTTCAACATGTGGAGCGGCTTCGCCCGGTCGGTGAACACCTACTTCGTGCCGCTGCAGGAGCAGGTCGGCGCGGAGAAGGTCGTCGACGTGGCCAAGCGCTTCGGCATCCAGTTCCGCGCGAAGGACGACGCCGACAGGGCCAACAACCCGGAGGCGGCCCACCAGTGGGGTGCCTTCACCCTGGGCGTCTCGGCGTCGACCCCGCTGGACGTCGCGAACGCCTACGCGACGCTGGCCGGTGACGGCATGTACTGCAAGCCGACGCCGATCCAGCGGATCACCTCGGCCGACGGCACCAGGATCGACGCGGGTCAACCGAACTGCAAGCGGGTGACGAGCAAGGAGGTGGCCCGCAAGGCGCTCGACGCGGCGCGCTGCCCGGTCGGCGACCGGGCCCAGCTGGGCAACTGCGGCGGCTCGACCGAGCCCGCCGCCCACGCCACCGTGGGTCACCCGGTCTTCGGCAAGACGGGTACGACCGACAGCTTCCGCACCGCGTCGCTGGTGGTCGGCACGACGTCGCTGGTCATCGCCGGGTACCTGGTGAACCCGGACTGGGCGGGGCACAACGACTTCATGGACCACAACATCGTCAACCCGGCGGTCTACCGCGCCCTCGCGGACTTCATGGAGGACAAACCCGAGGAGCAGTTCAAGACGCCGGACCAGTAGGGGAATGTACAGGCCCTCCCCGTTCCCATAGATTGACTTCGATCTAATCTCTGGGAACGGGGAGGGCTCATGGTCGTTCGAGGCAGGATCGCAGCCACGCTCGCCGCGGCGCTCGTCGGCGCCGGGCTCGCGGTCCCGGCGCCGGCCCAGGCGCGTGCGGCGGTCGGCCGGGCGCGGGTCGCGGCGGTCAGTCGGGCCCAGCTCGCGCTGCGCTGGGCGCCCATCCACTACCAGGACGTCGATACGACCGGGAGTCACGCCCTGGGCGGCAAGTCGGACTACCTCACGAGGGCGGACTTCGACGGCGATCTGATCGGGCGCAACAACTGGGACAACGCCGGCCGGCCCGGGGTGTCGTTCGCCGCGCACGCGTACTACTCGGTCGTGGAGACCTCGAGCCACTGGTACATCACGTACCTCTTCTTCCATCCGCGCGACTGGATCGACCACCCGTTCTTCGAGTCGGAGCACGAGAACGACGGTGAGGGCCTGACCCTCGCGATCGAACGGAACGGCACCGAGTACGGGGTGGTGCGCGCGGCGGTCACCGTGGCGCACGCGAACTTCTACTCGTACACCCCGTCGGGCAGCACCTGGACCGGCGGCGGCGAGACGATCGACGGCACCCTCCGGATGCAGTCGTCGCCGCACGACTCGTTCCCGCACCCGGTGACGGCGCAGGAGCGGGGCGGGCACGGGCTCAAGGCGTACCCGCAGTATTCGATCAATGGCGACGGCGTCGTGTACTACCCGTCGACCACGGCGGAGACGCCGAGCAACGCCAACGACCGCGACGTGCGATACGCCCTCGTCGACCTCTTCGCCCCCGGCGGCCTCTGGGCCGAGCGCGACAACGCCGCCCTCTTCGCCCACCTCGGCACGTTCGCCGGTGACACCTCCGGCGGTTGTGGCGTGGGGACCTATTCCTGCGGCACCAACTCGGCCAACGCCCCGTGGGGCTGGGACGACGGCAACGACCTGCCGGCCCGGGGCGAGATCGCCACCGATCCGGCCACGCTCGCGGCGGCGTACTTCACGGTGCCGGGCGCGCTGGCCCGGACGTACACGGACAACCGCTATGCCGAAGCCGCCGCGGATCTCGAACGGGCGGCGAAGACCGCGCCACGCGTCGTCGACTGACCCGCGAGCCGTTAACATCGGTCAACATCGATAGCCTCGGTCTCTGCCCGGAGGTGCCCTTGTCCCCGCGCCGCTTTCTAGCCGGCCTCGCCGTGACTCTGCTCCTGCTCATGCCCGTCCCGAACGCGGCCCAGGCCGCCCCCTCCGGTTACCGCGTCGGCGTCGGCATCGGCGACATCACCGGGGAGGCCGCCGAGGTCGGCATGCTCGGCTACGCCGACCCGACCCAGACGACCGCCGGCCTCGCCTCGCGTCAGTGGGCCCGCGCCTTCGTGGTGGCGGACGGCGGCGGCCACCACGTCGCCTTCGTCAGCGCCGAGATCGATTTCGTCACCCAGGCCGTCCAGATGGAGGTCCTGAAGCGCCTGCGCGCCAGGTACGGCGCCACCTACTCCGACCAGAACGTGGTGCTTACCGCGACACACACCCACGCCACCCCCGGCGGCTACTCCGAGTACCTGATGTGGAACCTGACCACCCTCGGCTTCGAGGCGCCGGTCTTCGAGGCCATCGTCTCCGGGATCGTGCGGGCGGTCGACGCCGCGCACGCCGGTCTCGCGCCCGGCGCTGTCAAGATCGCCGAGGGTACGCTCACCGGCGCGAACGTCAACCGTTCCCTCGCGCCCTTCAACGCCAACCCGGCCGCCGACCGGGCGAAGTTCCCCGGCGCCGTGGACACCCGGATGACGGTGCTCCGCTTCGAGCGGGCCGCCCGCCCGGTGGGCATGCTGAGCTTCTTCGCCACCCACGGCACGTCGATGACCAAGAACAACCACCTGATCAGCGGCGACAACAAGGGCTACGCCGCGCACGTCGTCGAGGACGCCGCGGGGGTCGACTGGGGACACCGGGGCTCATTCGTCGCCGCGTTCGCGCAGACGGGCGCGGGCGACATGTCGCCGAACCTGCGCAACGGCGGCGCCCAGGGCCCGACCGACGACGAGTTCGAGAACACCCGGATCATCGGCAAGCTCCAGGCGGACCGGGCGCGGCAGCTGTTCGACGGCGCGACCGAGGAGCTCACCGGCCCGATCGACGCCCGCGGCCGCTACGTCGACTTCTCGAACGTGCAGGTCGCCGGGGAGTACACACCCGACGGCCGGGCCCACCGGACGTGTCCCGGCGCGCTCGGTCAGAACTTCACCGCCGGCGCCGAGGACGGCCCCGGCCCGCCGATCGTGGAGGAGGGTGATCTGAGCACCAACCCGCTGCTGCTGGTCGCGGGCATCGTGCTCAATCCCACCCCGGCCGAGGTGCGGGTCTGCCAGGCGCCCAAGGACGTGTTCCTCGGCAGCGGCAGTCAGAACCCGCCGTGGACGCCGCAGATCATGCCCCTGCAGATCCTGCGGCTGGGGCAGCTCGCCATCGCCACCGGGCCGGGCGAGTTCACCATCGTGGCCGGCGAGCGGGTCCGCGAGGCCGTCGCCGCCCAGCTCGGCGGCGTCACGACCCACCAGATCCTCGCCGGGTACGCGAACGCCTACGCCGGCTACGTGGCCACCCCGGAGGAGTACGACCTGCAACACTACGAGGGTGCCGCGACGCACTTCGGCCGCTACACCGCCCCGGCGTACGCCCAGGAACTGGCGAAGCTCGCCGGTGCCCTGCGCGACGGGCAGCCGACGCCCAGCGCGGTCCAGCCGCCCGCGCTGCCGCAGAACAGGTTCAGCATCCGGCCCGGGGTGCTGCTCGACACGCCGCCGCTGGGCAAGTCCTTCGGCAGCGTCGTGACCCAGCCGTCCGCCTCGTACGCCCGCGGCGCGACGGTCCGGGTCGACTTCGTCACCGGCCACCCCAACAACAACCTCCGTCTGGAGGGGACCTTCCTCGAGGTGCAGCGGCAGAGCGGGTCCGCGTGGACCACGGTGTCCACCGACGCCGAGTGGCAGACGATCTACCGGTGGAAACGCGAGTACCTGGGCGTCTCGACGGCCCAGATCAGCTGGACCGTGCCCGCGGACGCGGTGCCGGGCACCTACCGGATCGTGCACCACGGTGACGCCAAGGGGATCACAGGAACGATCAAGTCCTTCACCGGTGTCAGCCGTACGTTTGTGATCACCCCATAGTGGTGCGAAATACCCGGTAGGCCGACAATGTGACCCAATCGCCGGACCGGCGCTCGCGTCCTGGTGGACGCGAGCGCCGTTGACTGCTGGTGTGCTGAATAACCGAAGCCTGACATCCGCCAGGCGCAAGCTGGTCACCCTCGGCGTGGCTACCGTCCTGGTCGCCGCCGGCGGCGCGGCCCTGGCCGAGGTGGTCTCCGGTACGCCCGCCGCGACCCCGTCCTTCAACGGGCCGGTCTACGCCGTCGCCCACCGCGGCGACGTCGTCTACGTCGGCGGCTCGTTCACCGGCGCGATCGTCGGCGGCAAGACGATCGCCCGGGCGCGGCTCGCCGCCTTCGACTCCCGTACCGGATCACTGCTCGGCTGGAACCCCGGCGCCGACGCCACCGTGCGTGCCCTGGCCGTCGACGGCACCACCGTCTACGCCGCCGGCGACTTCGACAAGGTCGCCGGCATGTCCCGCGACGCGGTCGCCGGCATCGACGCCACCACCGGCACCCTCGGCACGCTCAAGCACACCGTGCTGGGCCAGCCGAACGCGCTCGCCGTCGCGAACGGCCGGCTCTACGTCGGCGGCCGGATCACCTCCGTCGACGGCGCCACCCGCGCCAACCTCGCGGCGTTCCGCACGGACACCGGCGCCCTCGACACCTGGGCACCCACCACCGACGACACGGTCAACGCGCTCGCGACCGCGGGCACCCGGGTCTACCTGGGCGGCAGCTTCCACCGCACCAACAACGTGAGCTCCACCCTGCGGCTCACGGCGGTCGACGGCGTCACCGGCACGCTGGACAAGAGCTTCCTGCCCAAGCCGGTGTCGCAGGTCTTCGCCCTCACCACGAACGCCAGCGGTGTCTACGCGGCCCTCGGCGGCCAGGGCGGCCGGGCCATCGCCTACACCTTCGGCGGCGCGGCCCGCTGGACCCGCGTCTTCGACGGCGACGCCCAGGCGATCGCCACCCTCGGCGGCACCACCTACGTCGGCGGCCACTTCGACAAGGCGTGCACGACCACCAACAACGGCACCCAGGGCGTCTGCACCGACGGCTCGGTGCCCCGCGTCAAGCTGGCCGCGATCGACGACGCGGGCAACCTGACCGAGTGGGGACCGCAGGCCAACGGCGTCGTCGGCGTCCGCACGCTCGCCACCAACACCGCCACCGGCCTGCTCAGCGCCGGCGGCGACTTCACCACCGTCGGCGGGGTCGCGCAGAAGCGGTACGCGTCCTTCGGCGGCCCCACCGCCCGCGAGCCCGTCCCGCCCGCGCCGCCGTCGCCGTACGTGGCGTCGTACAACTTCGACTCCACCGTGACGGACGGCACCTACGACGACGGTTCCGGCAACGGCCACCTGCTCAGGACGGCGGCGGTCAACGGCGGCGCGCTCAAGACCGTGCCACACGGCAGCGGCCAGGCCATCACCTTCCCGCCCAAGTGCGCGGGCACCACCTGCCCGCGGGTGGTGCTCCAGGCCTCGGACGTCCCGGACCTCAACCCGGGCACCAAGAACCTGCGGTACGGCGCGTACGTGCTGCTCTCGCCGGCGGAGACCTCGTCGGGCGAGAACATCATGCAGAAGGGCTACTCGACCACGGGCGGGCAGTACAAGCTCCAGATCGACGGCGTATCCGGCAAGCCGAGCTGCGTGATGAGCGACAAGGAGGCGACGGGCATCCACGTCGCCAAGAGCGGCAAGTCGATGGCCGACGGCGGCTGGCACACCATCGAGTGCCGGCGCGCCGGCACCACGCTGACCATCCTGGTGGACGACCAGGTGGAGGGCAGCGCGACGCTGCCGGCGGGCCTGTCGGTGGTCACGACCCAGCCGCTCAGCCTGGGCGGCAAGGGTACGGGCGTGAACAACGACCAGTTCCACGGCAGTCTCGACGACGCCTGGGTCAGCGTCGGCTGAGCCGGTCTACCGCGGCGACGGCCGGGACCAGGGTGTCCCGGCCGTCGCATTGAGGGCGGCGTTCCGCGGTCAGGTCGTCGCGGGGATACCGGACGACCAGAGCGGGCGCGGCTACTCCGGCGTAGGCGTCGTCACTCGGCCCTGGGCGGCGTGACGGCCGGACGCCGGGGGAGGCGGGTGGCCACGACGGCTCCCACCGCGATGATGGCGGCGCCCACGAGCACCGCCGGGACGGCGCCGTCCACGTACGACTGCGGGGAGGTGTAGCCGCCGTACTCGCTGAAGACCGATGCCAGGACCGCGACGCCGACGGCGACCCCCAGCTCGCGGATGGTGTTGTTGGCGCCCGAGGCGACACCGCGATCCTGCTCCGGGACGCTCGACAGGGCCATCGTGCTGATCGGCGCGAAGGTCAGGCCCATGCCGACGCCGGCCAGGGCGAAGGCGATCACCAGGTCGCTGTAGGACACGGTGGCCGTGCTTGCCAGGGCGATCCAGAGGATGCCCGCGGCGAGCAGCGTCTGGCCGGCGACGATGAGGTTCCGCAGGCCGAGGCGGTCGGCGAAGATGCCCGCCAGGGGAGCGACGACCATCGGGGCCATCGTCCAGGGCAGCGTGCGTACCCCCGACGCCAGCGGGCTGAGCCCCTGCACGACCTGGAAGAACTGGGACAGCAGGAAAACGGAGCCGAACGCGCCGGCCGAAAAGGTCAGGGTGACAGCGGTGACCAGGCCGAACCCGCGGAGGCGGAAGAGCCGCAGCGGCAGCATCGGTGTCGGGTTGCGCCGTTGCCAGGCGATGAAGAGGGCGATCAGGGCACCGCCGCCGAGGAGCATGCCGAGCACCCGGCCCGACGACCAGCCGCGATCCGGGCCGTCCACGACGCCCCAGACGAGCAGGAGCATTCCGGAGGCGGACAGCAGCAGGCCGAGCGGGTCCAGCTTGGGCGCGCCACCTCGCGACTCGCGCAGGACGGTGGCCGCCAGGACCACGGCGAGGACGCCGACGGGCACGTTGAGCCAGAAGATCCACGACCAGTGCAGTCCCTCGACGACGGCACCCCCGACGACCGGCCCGACGGCGACCCCGAGCCCGCTGATCCCGCCCCAGATGCCGACCGCGGCATTGCGCATTTTTTCGGGTACGGCCTGGGCCAGCAGCGTCAGCGACAGGGGAGCGACGGCCGCGCCCGCCAGCCCCTGCACCGCCCGCGCCGCGGTGAGCATCCACGGCTCGCTGGCCAGCGCGGCGGCGGCGGAGGCGAGCGTGAAGACGACGATTCCGGCGATGAACATCCGCCGGCGTCCGAGCCGGTCGCCCAGGGCGGCGGCGGTGAGCAGGAAGGCGGCGAAGGGCAGCGTGTAGGCGTTGACGAACCACTGGAGGTCCGCGAGCGAGGCGTCGAGCTCGGTCCGGATCACCGGCAGCGCCGTGGTGACCACGAGGTTGTCGAGCGTGACCATGAAGATCGGAATCCCGACGGCGGCCAGCACCGCGGCCAGCGGGCGGGTGGCGGGCGGTGCCTCCCGGGTGAGGACGGCGGTCATGGCGCTCCTAGTTGTTATTCACTGATAACTAAGGTCGGTGCCACCTTAGTTATCAACTGATGCCTTGGCAAGGTAGCGTCGTGGTCGTGACCCGTACCCGTCTCACCGCCGAGGAACGGCAGGAGCAGTTGCTCCACGCCGCGCTCACCGCCTTCTCCACCGGCGGCTACTCAGGAACCACCACCGACCAGGTCGCGCGGCTGGCCGGGGTCTCCCAGCCGTACGTGATCCGGATCTTCGGCACCAAGCAGCAGCTGTTCCTCGCCACCGTGCGCCGCGCCGGGGACCGCATCGAGCAGCGGTTCCGCGAGGCCGCCGCCGAGGAACCCACCCTCGCCAGCCTCGGTTGCGCCTACGACGAGCTGCTCGCCGAGCGCGAGCTGATCACCGTGCTCCTGCACGGTTTCACCGCCAGCGCCGACCCCGCGATCGGCCCGATCGTGCGCGACTGCTTCGGCCGCATCTACCGCACGATCCGGGAACTGACCGGCGCCGGCGAGGACGAGGCCCGCGAGTTCCTCGCCATGGGCATGCTGCTCACCTGCCTGGGAGCGATGCGCGTGGTGGGCCCGGACGCGGTGCCCCGGGAACCGTGGATGACCGAACTGCTCGGCCCCGACCAGGTTTAAGGCATGTTGTGCCGGGTGTACGCCGGCGCGCGCAGCCCCAGCATCGCCTCGGTCATCCGCACCGCCTCCACCGCCGGCCGCACATCATGGACGCGGACGACGCGGGCGCCGCGCAGCACGCAGAACACGACCGTCGCCAGCGTGCCGGAGAGGCGTTCGCGCTGCGGCAGATCGAGCGTTTCGCCGATGAAGTCCTTGTTGCTCACCGCCGCCAGCAGGGGATGACCGAGGTCCGCGATCTCGTGCAGGCGCCGGGTCACCTCCAGCGTGTGCAGGGTGTTCTTGTTCAGGTCGTGACCCGGATCGATGATGATCTGCTCCGGGCGTACGCCCCGGTCGAGCGCGAGCCCCACCCGCCGCCGCAGAAAGTCCGCCACCTCGGTGGTCACGTCACCGTAGGTAGGCCCCGGAAGCGGCGTCCGTGGCGCGGCCAGACTGTGCGTGATCACCAGGGCGGCGTCGGTGCCCGCGACCACGTCGGCCATCGCGGGATCGCGCAGGCCCGACGTGTCATTGATGACCCCGGCGCCCGCCCGAATCACCTCGCGGGCGACCTCCGGGCGGTAGGTGTCCACCGAGACCACCGCCAGCCCCTGCGCCGCCTCGACCACCGGCAGCACCCGGTCGAGCTCCTCGGCGACCGTCACCTCCGGCCCGGGCGCGAACGGCACCCCGCCGATGTCGATCCAGTCCGCGCCCGCCTCGGCGGCCGCCCGGACCGCCTCGGTGGCCCGGTCCAGGGCGAACGTGCGGCCCCGATCGTGGAACGAATCCGGCGTACGGTTCACGATCGCCATGACCACGACCCGGCGGGAGAAGTCGTACCGACGGCCGCCGATGACCCGTTCGGCGCTGATCAGCGGGGGTAGGTAGTCACTCACGCCGGGAGAGTAGCCCGGATCCACCAGCCGCACGGCGCGATCCGTGCGGCGACTCTACCGACGGGGGGCTGGTAGCCATGAAGTTCGTCATGCGGCATGGGTGAAGATCGAGACCCACCAAAGACACGCTCGAAGGATCCCTTGAGGAGTGGGTGGACGGCGCTGCTTCCACCGGACCGAGCGCCTGCCCTTCCGAATCGTTGTCCTTGCCGGAGTAGGTGACCGCGCGGCGAGCGACACGAGAGCGGCCGCCGTGGCGCGGCGTTCAGCGCGGCTGTGGCCGGACCAGGCCGGTCTCGTAGGCGATGATCACCAGTTGGGCGCGGTCCCGGGCGCCGAGCTTGCTGAGCAGGCGTCCGATGTGGGTCTTCACTGTGCCCACCGTGACGAACAACTGTTGGGCAATCTCGGTGTTGGACAGCCCCTGGGCGATCAGGCCCAGCACCTCGCGTTCGCGCTCCGTGATGACCTCGAGGCCGCTCGGCGCGGCGGAGGGCGGCGCGGCCTGCTCGGCGAACGTGGCGATCAGCCGGCGGGTGATGCGGGGTGCCAGCAGGGCGTCGCCGGAGGCGACCACGCGGATGCCGGTGAGCAGGTCGGCGGCCGAGGCGTCCTTGACGAGGAAGCCGCTGGCACCGGCCCGTAGGGCGGCGTAGACGTACTCGTCGAGGTCGAAGGTCGTGAGGATGAGCACCCGCACGTCGGCGGTGTCGGGTCCCGCGCAGATGTGCCGGGTCGCCTCGATGCCGTCCATACCGGGCATCCGGATGTCCATCAGCACCACGGCGGGCCGGTGCCGCCGCGCCAGCCGTACCGCTTCCGTGCCAGTTCCGGCCTCGGCAACCGTGGTCAAGCCCGGTGTCGCGTCGATGAGGGTCCGGAAGCTCTGCCGCATGAGCGGGTGGTCGTCGACGAGCAGCACGCCGACGTCCGACGGGGACGGGCTGCCCGGGTTGGGCGGCACGTCGGTCATCCGGATCCCCCCTCGGTGTACGGGATGTCGGCGATCACCGCGAACCCGCCCTCTGGGCGTGGCCCGGTGGTCAGGGTGCCGCCGAACATCGTCACGCGCTCGCGCATGCCGATGAGACCCTGTCCGGCGGGTCTGTCCTGTCCGGCGGGCGTGCCTTGTCCGGCGGGCGTGCCCTGTCCGGCGGGCGTGCCCTGCCCAGTAGGCATGCCCTGTCCAGTGGGCGTGCGGCGCGGGGACCTGAGCGTGCGGCCGGGCGACCTGGGCAAGCGGCCCGGGGACTTGGGGGCGCGGCCGGGTGACATGGGCGTGCGGCCGTCGTCCAGGATCTCGAGGTGCGCGCCGTCGTCGCGGGCCCGCACGGTCACCTGGCAGTGGCCGGCGTTGGCGTGCTTGATGACGTTCGTGAGTGCCTCCTGGACGATCCGGAAGACGGTGAGGTCGACCGCTGGCGGCAGGTGCTCGGCGCCGCACACGTCGAGGTCCACCCGCAGTCCGGCGGAGCGGAGCCGGTCGGCGAGGCCGGGTAGGTCGGCGGTCCCGGGCGCCGGTAGGAGGTCGGCCGGATCGGCGTCCGATCGCAGCACGTCGAGCAGCAGCCGGATCTCGGTGAGCGCGGTGCGGCTGGTCCGCTCGATGGTCAGCAGAGCCTCCCGTGTCTCGGCCGGTCGTTGCGCGGCGAGGTGATTGGCCACAGTGGCCTTGACGGCGATGAGGCTCATGCTGTGCCCGATGATGTCGTGCAACTCCCGGGCGATGCGCAGCCGCTCGGCGGCCACCGCGTCCCGCGTGTGCTGCTCGGCCAGGCCGGCCCGGACCGTGCGGCGCCACCGGATCATCCGGCCGGTGGCCCAGGCGGCGGTCACCGCCACGGTGACCACGCCGAGTTCGACCTGCCACCACAGGGGCGCCTCGCTGCGGGGTGCGTCGGCCGCGGCGATTCCGAACCGGTGGTAGAGCCAGGGGATGGTGGCTGCCGGCGCGGCGAGGCTGCCGGCCAGGGCCGCCGCCGCGACGACGGGTCTCGTCGCGGCGGCCGTGGTGTAGATCGCCAGGGCGACCGGCACGTACGTCGTCCAGATGGCTCCGGTGCCGACGGCGCCGAGCGCGGTCGCCGCCGCGGCGTTGACCACCACGCAACCGAGCACCGGCACCGGCCACCGGCGGCGCGCCGCCAGCGGGATCGCGACCGCGGCGCCCGCGAGCCAGGCCAGCCATGGGCCGGCGAGGACGGGGCCCGGCGGATCGAGCGTGGCGGTGGCCGCCAGACACATCAGGACGACGGCGGCCGCGGTGTCCACCACGGTGCCGCGTACCTCGAATCCGAACAGCCTGGAATGCACGCGCACACGCTATAGCGCCGGCCGCGAGGGCGCGTCTGACCCTGGTATGACTCGATGCCCTACCTTGGTCGGACGCGCGACCGCCCCCTCGCCTGACACCGTTTCCCCGTGATCGAAATCAAGGAACTGACCAAGCGTTACGGAGCGGCCGTGGCCGTCGACCGGCTGTCGTTCGAGGTCCGTCCAGGAACGGTGACCGGCTTTCTCGGCCCCAACGGGGCGGGCAAGTCCACCACCCTGCGGATCATCCTCGGCCTGCACCGGCCCACCTCCGGCGAGGCACTGATCGGCAACCGTCGGTACGAGCAGATCCGCCGCCCGCTGCGCGAGGTGGGTGCCGTGCTCGACGCGGATGCCGCCCACCCCGGGCGCACCGCCTTCGACCACCTGGCCTGCCTGGCCCGCGGCAACGGCATCGGCAGGGCCCGGGTGGCGGCGGTGCTGGAACAGGCCGGCCTGGCCAACGTGGCGCACAAGCGGGTGGGCGGGTTCTCTCTGGGCATGCGCCAGCGCCTCGGGATCGCCGGCGCCCTGCTCGGCGACCCGGCCGTGATCCTGCTCGACGAGCCGGTCAACGGGCTCGACGCGGCCGGCATCCGGTGGATCCGCTCGACCCTGCGGTCCCTGGCCGCCGAGGGCCGCACCGTGCTGCTCTCCAGCCACCTGATGAGCGAGATGGCGCTCACCGCCGACCGGGTGCTGGTCATCGGCCGGGGCCGGTTGCTCGAGGACACCTCTCTGACGCGGCTGCGAAGCCGGTTCGGCCGGGACGTGCTCGTGCGGTCTCCGCGGGCGGCCGCGCTCGCCCGGCTCCTGACCGAACTCGGCGCGTCTGTCGCCACCACGCGGGGCGGTGGGCTCGTCGCGGTGGGTGTGGACGCGCCGACCATCGCCGACGCCGCGGCGTCGGCGTCGATACCCCTCCACGAGCTGACGCCTCGCAGCGCCACGCTCGAGGACATCTACCTGGACATGACCAGCGAGGCGACCGAGTATCGCAGCGCCTCGGAAAGGGCGCCACGACCATGACCACCTCCTATCGCCTGCCGACCGCCAGCAACGCCGAGGCCGCGGCCGTACCGGACGCACGAGTGTTCCGCGACGCGGTGGCCGCCGAGGCGATGAGAATCCGAACCCTCCGATCGACGTACGCGTTCCTCGCCGGCGGCATGGCGGCGACCCTGCTCGGCATGCTCATCCTGTTCCTGTTGATCCGGTCCTTCGACGGGGCGACGGCGACCGACCGGGCGAACTACGAGACCGCCGATCCGACCGTGGTGGTCATGCCGTTCGTGATGTTCTTCGTCGGGTCGATCGGCGCCATGTCGATCACGACCGAGTTCACCACCGGCACCATCGGCCCCGGCCTGCTCGCGGTGCCGCGACGCCGGGTCCTGCTGGGCGCCAAGGCCACGGTGGTCGGCGCGACGGGAATCCTCACCGGGCTGTTCTTCGCCCTGCTGTCTTTCACCGGCGCGACCCTGTTGCTGGGCGATCGCCCAGCGCCGCTAAACCCCTGGCCGGACTGGACGGACGCGCTGCCGACGGTGATCAGCTCTACGCTCGTCGTGATGGTCGTCAGCATCGTGGCGCTCGGTCTTGGCACCGTGTTGCGCTCAACCGCGTCGACGCTGGTGACCCTGGGCGGTCTCATCCTGGTGGCACCGATCTTCGCGCACTTCCTGCCGACGACCTGGCAGCTGCGGTTCGGATCGATCCTGCTGCCGAACCTGGCACCCCAACTCGCCGGCGGCAACCATCCGTACCTGCTGCCACCAGCCGCCGCGGCCGCCGTGTTGGCCGCCTACCTGGCGGTCACCCTCGGCGCGGGGGCACTGACCTTGAGCCGCCGTGACGTCTTATAAGTGAGCGCGATCGGCGGTTGGGGCTGGCAACGGGGGCGGTTGGGGCTGGCAACGGCCCGGAGGAGGTTGGGGCTGGCTACGGCGCGGCGGTGGTTGGGGCTGGCAACGGCGCGGGGGCGGTTGGGGCTGGCTACGGCGCGGCGGTGGTTGGGGCTGGCAACGGCGCGGGGGCGGTTGGGGCTGGCTACGGCGCGGGGGCGGTTGGGGCTGGCTACGGCGCGGCGGTGGTTGGGGCTGGCAACGGCGCGGGGCGGTTGGGGCTGGCTACGGCGCGGGGGCGGTTGGGGCTGGCTACGGCGCGGCGGTGGTTGGGGCTGGCAACGGCGCGGGGCGGTTGGGGGCGGGGATGGTGCCGCAGCGCCCGCGCCGTGCGGCAACTTCCGCCGGCCGTGGGATTCGCAGGACCCGGCGCCGCTCCTCCGCGAGGATGGGTACGTGTGGGCGTGGGTGCAGCGCCGGCTGCTGGCGCCGGTGGACATCGGTTTCATCGCCGACGATCCGGCCGTCGGATACGGAGGTGCGACGCTGGCCGGTGAGCCGGCCGTGGTCGCGGCGCTCGCCCGCGCGCCGCGGGTGTTCCTCGCGCTCGCCTCCGACCCCACCGACGACGGGCAGGCCGTGGGCCGTGAGGAGCTGCCGGGCCTCCTCGACGTGGTGACGGCCGACGGACGGGCGTGGGAGCTTCTGATCGACTGCGCGATCAAGGGCATCGTCGACACCGGCGGCGCCTGCGGTGTTCCCGACGACCTTGTCGAGCTGGCCCTGGCACGCGGGCCCGATGTCATCTCCACCGCCCACCTCGAGCGGGAGGTCTACTGGCTGCGCCTGACCCGGCCCGAACCGCCGGAGCGCGTGCTCGCCCGCTTCATCGGCGCTGTCGTCGACGCCCACCGCGAGCTCGCCCGGCGGCTGGACATCACGCTTCCCGGCTGAGGCGGCACCCAGGCGTCGGCTGGCACCCGCCAAGCACTGAGGCGTCCGGCGCCGGGCGCCCGCCCCGTGGCGCCGCCCGCCCGGCCAATATCGAGGCGCCGGAAGGCCGCTCGGCACTTAGGCGCGGGCGGTACCGACTCGGCTGTCCCGGCCGCTGGGTGCCGGAAGGCCGCTCGGCACTCAGGCGCGGGCGGTACCGACTCGGCTGTCGCGACCGCTGGGCGCCAGGAAGCCGCTCGGCACCCAACGGGCCGGTGGCTCCGCTCGGTACCCAGCGGTCGGGCGGTGCCCGTTCGGTACCCGGCGCCCGGCAAGGGAAGGCCCGCCCAGTTTCCCGGCGCCGGGCGTCGAGAGGCCCGCCCGCTCCTCAGCGCCGGGTGGCGCCGCTCGGTACCCAGCGCCGGGCATCGGAAGGCCCGTCCGGTTTCCCCGGCACAGAGCGCTGGGCGTCGGAGAGGCCGTCGGGCACCGTGCGCTGGGCGTCGGAGAGGCCGTCGGGCACCGTGCGCTGGGCGTCGGAGAGGCCGTCGGGCACCGTGCGCTGGGCGTCGGAGAGGCCGTCGGGCAC